>JAJEIE010000016.1 GCA_022827625.1 Candidatus Poribacteria bacterium
TGATGTCTCAGGTCGTTTGGTTCGGAGTTTGGATCTGGGTTGGCAGCCGGTAGGTTCATATATGACGCCGTCGAGTGCTGCGTATTGGGATGGTCGTAATGCTGTTGGCGAACGTGTCGCGAGTGGTATCTACTTCTACACATTGCAGACATCAGACTTTGCCGCAACCCGACGCATGGTTATCCTCAAATAGGAAACGCGGCAACACGATTCACGCAAACGCCTTGGTGTCCTCATCAAGGCGTTTTTTTAAACGCCATGTAAAAACGTTTTCGCTAAGCAAAAAAAACAAAATGATTAGAAATATAATTCTGCTCACCCTTCTGTTCTGCACTTTCATCAACACAACAAACGCACAAGACTATTATCCTGCTGACATCGGGAACGTCTGGATTCTCGAGAGCGAGGATGGCACGGAACGAATTACCTATGCAATCGGAAAAACCGACGAACGTTTCAACGGAAAACAGGGACGAATTCTTAGCGTCACCACTGCAGTCTTAGGGACAACCGCAGCGAATACGAGTACATTTCTCATGCAGGTGGATGAAGAAGGCATCAAAATTCATCGGATCGTTACAGCATTTGGCGATGTTTTCGGCGAGGCGCGTATGGAATTCTCACCGCCCGCCACCTTTTTTCCAGCAGAACTTGAACTCACAAAAACATGGGAGTTTCGTGGCGAAACAGAAGTCTCTCTCGTAGGCAACGTTACACTCTCCAGTGTAAGCGAAGTCGTCGCCATTGAGGATGTAAAAATAGCGACAAGAACGTTCAAAAACTGCGTAAAAATTCAAATGCATACAAGAACGACCGCCGCGTTAGGCGCAACCCGATCCACCTCTTACCAATGGCTTGCCCCGAATATTGGACCCGTTAAATTTCAAACCAATCAGGACATCGTCTTTGAACTCGTCAAATCCAATTTAATCCCAGCCACGCGCCTCTACGACGTGAACACCGACGGCGTTGTGAATATCTTAGACCTCACCTTCGTCGGTGTTCGCTTCGGAAGCACAGATACTGAGGCTGATGTAAACGGAGACGGCACTGTCAACATTCTGGATTTGATACTCGTCGCACAGAATTTTAAAAATTAAAGGAGGCACCTATGAAACGCCAATTTTGCATGGTTTTATGCGTCTTGACATTCGGACTGAACGTCACACAAGTCTGCACCGTCTTTGCCAGCCCTGCGACGGAAAAAATTGCATTTACCTCCACGCGTGACGGCAATTCAGAAATCTATATAATGAATCCAGACGGAAGTCAGCAACAGAATTTAACTTGGCATTCGGCGAGAGATCTTGCCCCCGCATGGTCTCCAACAGGGCAACACATCGCTTTCAACTCAAACCGAGACGGAATTCGTGACATCTACTTGATGGAAGCAAATGGAAGAAACGTACGGAAGGTGTTCCGAAACTCAGCATATAGGGAGTACCCAGCATGGTCCCCAGACGGGAAAAAACTGGCTTATTTGCACGGCGAAGACCGGAGCATCCACGTCGGAACAATAGATGGTGAACAAGAGGAACGGGTCGCGCCAACAAACATCGTCGGTGGCTATCCGGCTTGGTCTCCTGACGGTTCAGAGATTGTCTTTGTGGACACAGATCCCCCAGCGGGGTATCTCCTGAAGGCTGTCAACCTACAAACCCGCAAGGTGAAAGTGTTGCTTCCAAATGACGAACCGAAAACTATTTGGAATCCGGCTTGGTCCCCAGATGGCACCCTTATAGCGTTTCACTGGTATAAAAAGGGTATCTACACGATAAGAAAAAGTGGCAGGGGTTTAAAACTTCTCGTCCGCGATGCCAGCCGTCCCGTTTGGTCTCCAGAAGGGGACGAACTCATCTATGGAAAAGGGAACCAACTCTTCAAATTCGCTCTCAGTAATCGTAGATCCAAGCAGCTTACACACGGTGCAATTAATTTTGGCGCGGATTGGTCTGAAGTGAAACCTTTACCCGTCGAACCCCAAGCCTCCTCACTCACAACAAGGTGGGCAGCCGTCAAACGAAGATAAAACCCAAAACGACACCCAATTAAATCAAGTGTCGTTGCATTTCGCCTGCACCAAGTGGTGTTGTACGCCATGTCGTCGTCTCATCGGTTTTCAATCGCCACGAAACCGTGAGCGGCGAATTGCCACCGTTGTAGAAAGTTACTTCCGCGCTTTTTTCTCTACCGAGTATAGGACGCACCAAAGAAAGAAGCGACGATGGATGGCTCCGTTTGTCACCTTGTCGGACCTCCAGAAGTTGTGTAACTTCGCTCTGAACCTCACGCGTTCCTAAAAGCAGGGGACCGTAGCAAGCAGTGACAGCACCTTGTCCCCAATTCCGCCCATGTCCCGCTGCAACCGAGCAGACCGCGCCACCCATATCAGCGTGTTCTCGCCCACCGCGCAACACACGTCTCGCTATCTGTAGCCGTGTCGCAGCACCTCGCAACGCACGCATCGCGTAGGTAATCTCTCCTGTCACCTGATATGCCAACGTCATAGTAGCCGTTGACGGTTCCCGAATCGGATTTACGGATCCATCATCCGACCATTCACCCCAATACGCCATATCCGCCCGTTTGCCGACCCCGAATTCCCGACGGCGTATCTCTTGCGGGAAGATCAACGCCAACAACGCCGGGGGTTCATCAGGAAGGTCTACCAATCCAGAGCGGATTCCATCGTCAAACCCGGTATCCTCGAACGTCCACCGATAGTAACTCAGTGCAGCCGCTGCAGGATCGTTATACGGATCAGACAACGACCCCACTAACGGTTCGGCAATCCGCTTCGCTGCGGTTTTGAAGACTTCCTCGCCAGACAACAGATAGAGATCGCCCAAGGCATAGATCGCACCAGAAGCCAACAACACCTCAATCCCAGCGAGCGGGTCCCCCGGAACGTGGTGTGTACTTGCGACAAGACCGTGTAAATTCTTCGCGTCAACCGCAGCTTCGTCAAGACCTTCTCCGTCATGCGTCCAGAGCAGCGGCATCGGGTCTGGCGCAGCGATGAGTTGTTCAGCCCGTTTTTTACCATACCGCAACGCCCATGTCAGATAGCGTTCTTCACCCGTCACACGATACGCCGCAATGGCGATATGGATAAATCGAAAATGTTCCGCCAGTTCATAAGTATGTTTTTCTTCGTTCGTCACGAATTGCGTGCCGATGTTGTAGCCGATAAAGGTATCCCGCGTATAATCATACCACGGTGGGATTTCCGGCACCCAGTTCCCGATATGTTCAGCAGCATCTGTCAAGAGGTGAACAGCATCCGTATCTTCAGGTTTTACCCCAATGTAACGCGGCAGAAAAAGCAGAAACGGTTCCGGTCCGTGATGTGCTTCGGCTTTCGGTTCGTAACCGTGGACGCAATCACGCTTCACCCACCCTTGTAGAGCCGCCTTCAACATATCGAAGTGCCGAAGGACAGTGGCATCACCGGTGATTAAATAGTGCGGAAACCACGCAAGCGCATAGTTCGCCTCGTCCTCACCACCATCGTTGGGACCCGGTGGATCCAGCAACATGCTCTGTCTGAGCCAACGGCTCATCTCGGCTTTGAGCCTGCTATAGGCATCATAACATTCGTGGATAGGGGTATTCATGTGCTTCTCCTACAACAACGACTTGAGAAATTCGATACTCTGTTTCGCAATCGTCTGCGGATCCGGTTCAAAGTCGAAAACTTCCGTCGAAACATAACCGCTATAATCAATCTCTTTCAAGGCTTCAATGATAGGTGGATAGTCCACATTGCCAGACCCCGGCAGATACCCGTTATCGTCATTAGAGTGAAAGTGTGCGACGTGTGGCGCACAGTTACGAATCTGCGTCGGCATATCCAACCCTTCCTTCGCAGTGCTACAGACATCAAGAATCATCTGAAAATTAGGATGATTCACGGCATTCACCATCTCAACGGCTTTGTCGGGATTCGTGATAAAATTCGTCTGGTCGCTCGACAACGGTTCCATACACAACATTACATCCCTTTCACCGGCGAGTGCCGCGCCTTCCGTAAACGTCCCGCGCGCATACGCCCATGCCTCTTCAAAAGAGAGCGGGTCAATTACATTCCGTTGTTGTGGTGAACCAATCACCATCACCTTTCCACCTAAATCGGCGCATAAATTAATGAGTGCAAGAAAATAATCGCGCGTTTCTTCACGGATTTCAGCATCGGGGTGGTTAATATAGAGTCCCGGTGGCGAAACAAGCAGCCAATGCAGCCCAGCGATCTCTATTTTCGCAGCATCTGCAGCCTTGCGGATACGCGACCGTTCAGCCTCACTGATGTCTAACACCGAATCCGCCAGTGTAAACGGGGCGATTTCAACAGCCTCGTAGCCCAATTCGGCGGTATAGGTGAAAACATCCTCTATTTTCCAATCTTCAAACATCTCATTGCATATTGCGAGTTTCATTTTGTCTCCCATATTCATTTTTCGACTATTGTATAGGGCTTCCGATTTTTTGTCAAATTTCCACTACCCACTGCTATTTTGCCATCTTTCCTGTAGGAGGGATTTCCAAATCCTGACTTTCTGCTTCCTATTCTTCCATCCTTCCACTCTCCGATACAAACTTCGTCAGTAACCCTTGCTGACCGCTGACCGCCGATAGCCGACAGCCAATAACTTTAAAAAATCACTTCGTAAATAAAAGAAAAATATGATATAATTATTTTCAACTCAGATACTATTCCATTTTTCGGCACTCAAAGGGGGAAAAGATGCACACCATTTTAGAGCGTTACCACAAAACCTTTGCAAAAGACAGAGAGATGTCAGATGTCGCAAATCAACTGTTCCCCGACGGCGTAACACACGATGGACGATATATGTCCCCTTTCCCGATCTATATCACCCATGCACAAGGCTCAAAAAAATGGGGACTCGACGACAAAGCGTTCATCGACTACTGGGCAGGGCACGGCGCACTCCTCCTCGGTCATAACCCCCCAGAAGTCGTAGATGCCGTGACGACGCAGATGCATCGAGGCACACACTACGGTGCCTGCCATCCCCTCGAACTCGAATGGGGATCGCTCGTGACGCAGTTGATTCCATCAGCAGAGCGCGTCCGTTTCGTCAGCTCCGGCACAGAAGCGACCCTGATGGCAATCCGTCTCGCGCGCACCTATACGGGTAAGAACAAGGTGTTGAAATTCAGAGGACATTTTCACGGTTGGCACGACAGTGTCATCTTAGGCGCATACCCGCCTTTCGATATGAGTGTCCCCGGCATTCCACAAGAGGTCCGCGATACAACGCTCCTATGCCCACCGAACGACATCGACACCGTTGAAACGCAACTGAAAACGGACAAAGATATTGCGTGTATTATCCTCGAACCGACAGGTGCCTCCTTCGGTATCGTCCCGACCAACGGCACATTTTTAAAGCAGCTCCGCGAGTTGACAGAAGCACACGGTGTCGTCCTGATTTTCGACGAAGTCATCACAGGGTTTCGCGTTGCACCGGGTGGCGCGCAAGCACACTACAACGTTACACCCGATATGACAACATTGGCGAAAATCTTAGCAGGCGGACTCCCCGGCGGCGCGCTTGCGGGGAAAAAAGAAATTCTCGAACTGATTTCCATGAAATCGGAAGCCGAGGGTTTGAAAATGCCACATCCGGGTACTTTCAACGCCAATCCCCTCTCCGCCGCTGCAGGCATCGCGATGCTCAACATCGTCAAAACAGGCGAACCGCAGAAACAGGCACATCGGACTGCAGAACGACTCCGCACAGAATTGAACAGCATTATTGACGATTACAAACTCGACTGGGTCGTTTACGGCGAATTTTCGGGGATTAGACTGCTCATAGGACACGGCGAAAAAGATGTACGTGCCTCCGATTTCGATCCCTATACATGGGATTATCGGAAACTGAAAGGCAACAGTGACCCAGATATGCAGGAACGTCTCCGGTGCGGTCTGTTGCTAAACGGCATCGATCTCGCCAGTAACGGCGGAATGACAACCGCAGCGCATACCGAGGAAGATATTACAAAAACAGTCGCAGCATTTGCGCAGACACTTGAGTGGTTGAAAGCAGAAAAAGCATTGTAGGAGGGATTTCCAAATCCCGACACATCAACCTTAGACAGTCGCAGCATTTGCGCAAACACTTGAGTGGCTGAAGGCAGAAAAAGCATTGTAGGAGGGATTTCCAAATCCCGACACATCAACCTTAGCCCGTAATGAAATGGAGGGGTTTTTGCTTGGGTGTTTCCTTTAGATCTACGGAGAGGCTCGTTGGTCATTCAATTCACCTCACCGAACCACAAGGTAAATTAAAAAAATGAAGACAATTACGTATCGCGACGCCCTTAAAGAAGCGTTAGCAGAAGAAATGGAACGCGACGATGCCGTCTTTCTGATGGGTGAGGATATCGCCGAATACGGCGGTGCCTACAAAGTGACAGACGGACTCCATCAAGAATTCGGGAAAGACCGTATCCGAAACACGCCAATCTCGGAAGCCGCCATCATCGGCACTGCCCTCGGCGCAGCGGTTACAGGCATGCGTCCCGTTGCCGAGCTAATGTACATCGACTTTACAGCGGTCGGTATGGACCAGATCGTGAACCAAGTCGCGAAAATCCGCTATATGGTCGGTGGACAGTTAGATGTGCCACTCGTGATTCGGACGCAAGGCGGTGCGGGTCGATCCTCTGCGGCGCAGCACGCACAGAGTCTTGAAGCCTGGTTCGTGCATATCCCCGGACTGCTCGTCGTGATGCCTTCTACACCTTACGACGCAAAAGGACTCCTGAAAACAGCCATCCGAGACGACAATCCGATCATGTTTATTGAGCACAAACTCCTCTATACAGAAGAGGGAGAGATTCCCGAGGAAGAATACACAATTCCCTTGGGCATCGCCGACGTAAAACGCGAAGGTGAAGATATAACGATTCTCGCAACTTCACGGATGGTCTTGAACGCACTCATCGCCGCAGACGTGCTCGCCGATGAAGGCATATCCGCTGAAATCATCGATCCAAGAACGCTGATGCCGCTTGATAAAGACAGCATCCTCAACTCCGTTCGGAAAACGAATCGGTTGCTCATCGCCCATGAGGCAGTCGGCAGAGCCGGTTTCGGTGCCGAGATCGCCGCGCTCGTCGTGCGGGAAGCGTTTGACTATCTGGATGCACCGATTGAACGCGTCGCAGCTGTACCCGTCCCTGTCCCCTTCGCGCCCGTGATGGAAAACTTTGTTATCCCCAACGCTGATCAAATCGTCGATGCAGCACGAAAACTCGTTCGTTACGAAATCTAAACAAAACGCCCAGTTCCCTAAAATTGGTAGGTGCGGTTTGCAACCGCACCGGACTTCACTTTCCAAATCCTTATCGCCATTGATAACCATCTGTAAGAGAGGTTGCTAACCCTGATCCTCTGTTCCGGTTTCTCCAACCAACCGCTGATACATCCGCGTCAAACCGAAAGCGATGGGTGTCCACACCAGCGCCGCCACCATAGCCGTGATTGAGAAAGCGGCACCCGCAATCGTCCCCACGCCGAATCGAACGAGCTCAATCACGCCAGCACTCCCACCCTTTGAGAATCGGTACCCAAACGAATCAATAATCTGTTTCGCGCGATACCGCGAGTCGTAAGAGAGCGGCATATAGAACAACTCTTTCGCCGCCCGAAAAAGCGAGTAATCCAAGGCTTTAAAAATCGTATACGCCGCCGTTCCATTCCGTAGTGAAGGGGATACCGTCAGAATGTAGCTGCTGACGAAATGGACTACCGGAATACCGAGATGAATATAACGGAGCGCAACAAACCTGAGCGCAAGCGGCACAACCACCAATTGTAAAATGCCCGCTGCTAATCCGAGATTCCCATAGACACCACCGAAAAACGCCGTTCGCATATCTTTATCAGGTATTTCCGATTCCGCTAAGCCATTAAAACGGAGATCCAGGACAGTAGAGACCACCTGTGTGCTGAGGATCAACGCCCCGATAAAAATTAAATACCGAGAACGAAAAAGCACTTTTACACCGATGTGCCCAAGCCTGCCACCCGCTTCTTCTTCACTCGGTTCAGGTTCACCACCAAACTTGTAAGCAAGGACACCGAGAACCGCCGTCGGTACAAGAGATGCCGCTGTGAACAGCAATAACGGTTCAGAACCCAACTCAGTCGCCAACAGACTCACAGACCTCCCACCGAAAAACGAACCCATCGACGCAACAGCGCAAAAGGGACCGTTAATTCGCTTCGCCTGTTCAGTCGTCAGCACACTGTTCACAAACGACCAGAATTGCTCAATAACTATCACGATATACGCTTCACGGAACACATAGATGATCACCGCGGCGAAATGCATACCACGGACAAGCGCAGCGTAGCATCCCAGGATTAAAATACCGGAAAAAAGGGAAGTTATTGCCAACGCACGCGTCGCCCCCTGCCACGAAAGCAGGCGACCATAACAGTACAGCATCACGAGCATACTCGGTGGAACCGCTACCATACCACGCGGCAGATTTTCTGCACCGTACGCATCAATGAATAGAGAGGACGATACGGAACGAATAAACTCATAACCGAATAACACAAAACTGGCAGCCGCACTAATTGAAATAGCAGCGTAAATAAGTCGTCGTGGAAACATTATGTTAGATTGCCCCTCAAAAATCTCTCTATCGCTCTGGAATGCTATCCTCAGTTGGACGAGGATTGTGTACCCAATGTCCACTCGGATCGCTGCCTCTGGCAACAATCGCGCGCTGGTTCCAATCGTTCGCGGCGTGGACATCCGGCGGCACAAACCGCATCGTCAATCCACAACGCCGTCGGTCTGAAGCGTTCGGTTCAGAACCGTGCAACAGCAGGTCGGAATGTAAAGACATCTGTCCGGCTCTCATCTCAAAGGGAAAAGGCGCGTCCCCATATTCCGTAGCACCGTGTACCGTCTGACCGAGAACATTCTTTTCCTCAGCAGTACTTCGTTCAAATGCGATCTGTCCGTGCACATGCGACTTTGGAATAACCGTCATCGCACCGTTCTCGACAGAAGCATCGTCAATCGCCAACCACACCGTGACGGTTTTGCTTGGAGACAGGGGCCAATACGAGGCATCTTGATGCCAACTCACCTGCTTAACATCACCCGGCATCTTGCAGAAGTAGTGTGTTCCCCAACAGATAAGCACTTCACCGAGCAGATCCTGCACATAATCCAGAACCCTATCCTCCGTAACCAGATCGTGGATACCTGGGCAGCTGGTATGCCACCCGTTAATGGAGTAACTATTCATCCCCGCCCCCAACGCTTTCTCCATGAGTTGATTGAAATAGGCGCGGTGCTCGGCGATCTCTGCTTCAGAAAAGACATCCAAGGGTGAAATGAATCCTCTTTCATTGAAGTGTGCAATTTGGGCAGACGTTAAGGTCGTTGGATTCTCATTTTCAACCGGAAAAAACTGTAGTCTTCGATTCAGTTCCGGCATTGCGTCTGTAATGGGCATCGGCGCGTCCTCTTTTTTTAGGTAGGTTAGAAGTTTGTATTGTGGGTATGATACCAAATTTGAACCCGCTTGTCAATTTGTTTTGCTTCCCAAACAGAGCCATTCAGTCCTTCTGTAGGAGGGAACTCCGATTCCCGACATATTCCTGTAAGGTCACCCTTTCAACTCGCGATACCTTTGCGACAATGCTCAAAAATCTGATAATTGAATAGCTCTGATAATCAGACCAGTTTTTCTTGACAGCTCTTACCAAATATGCTATTATTTCCAAAATAGACTGTGACAGCGGTGGCACAGTGTCGTTCGGAAGTTTCCATTATAGTGAAACTAAAAAATAAACAGACATTCCGTGCTGCGTTTGACTGTATCAGTAATCCTAAACTTCACTATAATTCTACATCATACGATCCGATTTATGAAAACTACCCATAAGATCCTTTTCCAAGATGCCCGAGAGTTAAAAGAAATTGCTTCAGAAAGCGTTGACCTGGTCGTCACCTCTCCACCATATCCGATGATTGAAATGTGGGATGAAATGTTTAGCAACCAGAATCCAAGAATTCAGGATGCGTTAGCGGGCGGTGATGGAAAATCGGCGCATGCGTTGATGCACGAGATCCTTGATTCTGTATGGGATGAAGTATTTAGGGTCTTAAAAAACGATAGATTTGCATGTATCAATATAGGCGATGCAACAAGGAAGGTTAGAAACGATTTTTGTTTATATTCAAATCACGCGAGAGTTTTGACCTATCTCTTAAATATCGGGTTTTCAGCACTACCTGATATCCTCTGGCGAAAACAGGCCAACACGCCCAATAAATTTATGGGATCAGGCATGCTACCTGCAGGTGCCTACGTAACGCTAGAACATGAATACATTTTAATAGTCCGAAAAGGTTCAAAAAGAGAATTTAAAACAGAAAAAGAAAAACAGAATAGACGCGAAAGTGCGTTATTTTGGGAAGAACGGAATATCTGGTATTCGGATGTTTGGACAGATATTAAGGGAACAGAACAGAAACTTTCCAATGCAATATCCCGATCGAGGAGTGCAGCATTTCCCTTCGATTTGGCTTATCGACTGATAAATATGTACGCTGTGAAAAGTGATACAATACTTGACCCGTTTTTAGGGACAGGAACCACGGTTGCTGCTGCGATGACATCGGGACGCAATAGTATCGGTGTCGAAATTGATAAAAGCTTTCAACATATTTTATGTCCAATCGCACACGGCATCATCGATTTTTCAAACGATTATTTGCACGACAGGTTACTCAGACACGTAGCGTTTGCAAAAACCCGAACTGAAAAATCGGGCCCGTTAAAATACAGAAACAAGCATTACGGCTTCCCAGTGGTGACGAGTCAGGAACAGTTCATTTTGTTGAACGGCTTAAAAGAGGTTCGAGACTGTGGCGATAATATTTTTGAAGTCATGTATACAGCAGAGCCGCAAGATTTGAATTTTCAGCAACCCTCAGCATCTATAGCAGGGAAGAAAGTGAAGTCTTACAATAGACCTATTCAACCGAGTATGTTGGACGTGTAGGAACTTCATATCGGACAAAAAAAATATATGCAAATCAAATTAACAAATACTGAAATTCAGGAATATGTAGATGCCCCTGCTTGTGAATTTCCGAAGTATACGACCCAATTAATAAATCTCGCAAACCAAAATTCGCAGGCTACGCGCCCAAGACACGTTGGACAAATGACTGAACTGATTCAGGATTTTCCAGGAAAGTCTTTTGAAGAATGGGTGCAATGGTATCAAGAACAATATCCTGGAGCAATTGACAATGCGACAGAAAAAATCACTGCAATGATAGAAAATCTTGACCTGGCACTACCCAAAATTGACCGAGCTATGGTTAAAGCATGGGTAGAGGATCTGATCCTTGTCAAAACCTATACAGGACTTAAATTTCAGGAGGCAATCCTAAGAAAGTTGGCAGAAATAAAGGACTGCGACTACCGTTTGGCAGAACCTCATGAGGAATCACAAGGTATAGATGGATTCGTAGGTGAAGAGGCATATTCCATCAAGCCAAGCAGCTACGAGGCAATGCCATATTTATCAGAATCCATAGAAGTGAAGATGATTTTTTATGAAAAAAGGAAGGATGGTGTAGTGTTTGAAATCCCAGAGGATTAGCAGTAGAAGAACCTATAGGTTGCGTTAATTTAACAAATTCACATACTGTAGACCTTACCTATCTATCAGAAAACACTAAAAAAATGGACGAAAAACGAGCCAGTGGACGCTACTACACCCGTGGGAACCCGTTTCAACTAAAACCGTTCCAGACGTGGGCAAAAGAGATCAACTTAGAACAACAGACAGCTTTAGAACCCTTTGCCGGTGCTAAAGACATCCCACAACTGATTGACGCAGCACAGCTTCGGTGTCAAGACTGGGCATTTTTTGACATTGAACCAGGGGCAAAAGGGATTGTGCCACGAGACACGCTCGCCGACTTCCCGACCGGCTTCAATGTTTGCATCACCAATCCCCCGTGGTTAGCGCGCAACTCCGCAACCCGTCGTGGCTTACCGTTCCCAGAAGCAACCCAATATGACGATCTCTACAAATACGCACTTGAGCAGTGTCTGACGCATTGCGGATGGGTCGCAGCAATTATCCCAGAAGCATTCATTCGGAGCGGTCTGTTCCTACAACGGCTACGCGACTTCATCTCCTTAGTCCCTCAAACACAACACAAGACTACGGAAGAAAATGGGAAAAGAGACACTTCCTATATGTTTGAGGATACCGAACACCCTGTGGGACTCGCCTTATTCACACCGGACGCAACACCCGATGTTAGGGTCTGGCGTAACAATCAACCTCTTGGTGGCCTCGGCAAACTACGAACACACCTTCCCCAACCTTCTCGTAATCGCAGCATTGTGTTCAACGACCCAAACGGAAATCTCGGACTCATCGCCATAGACAATACCGTTTCCGCTTCCATCCGTTTCTGTCCACCAGAAGAACTGAAAGACTACCCGATCCGTGTTCACTGTCGTTCCATTACAAAAATTGGCGTGCCATGGCACGTGGATATAGACCTGCTCAATACTTACTTGACAACAATCCGAGAGAAAACCCACGATGTTTTTTTAACGGCTTTCAAAGGCTTACGCCGCGATGGACATTACCGCCGCCGATTAGATTGGGCTCTGACGCGAGCAATTGTTGACACACAGCAACTACAACTTGCAACGAAAACCAAATAGAATATGAACAGCCAAAAATTAATCTGCCTACTTCTACTGACAGCACTCATCACGTTTGCGGGATGCATACCCGGCGATGGCAAACACACCGCAGAAAAACCCGCAGGCTTTTTTTGGGGCATCTGGCACGGCTGGATCGCGCCAATATCGCTGATTTGGCACCTATTTGACTCAGATATCCGTCTCTACGAACCAAACAACACTGGCTGGTGGTACGACTTCGGATTTTACATCGCCGTTATCAGCGGTTTCGGCGGCATCTCTTTTTCACGAAAGAAACGTAAGAAGGTTGTCGTACAGGAGAGCAGTAATTCTGAATAGGTTGTACCTGTTATAGCGAAGACTGGCAGTCTACGTTACATACTGCTGAATGCTGTCTGCAATTTTATCGTCCGAAGTAGGATTATCGGATTTGCGGGATTAAGGTGCGGTAGAAGACGGGCGAGACAACCTCGCCCCTACGGCACATTTACCCTAAGATTTAAGGAATAGGCAGTCAATAACCCCCCGCTCAAGCATGGGGACTTGTGAAAAGGCACGCACCATAGAACGTGCGAAGAAATGGAATCAGTCCTTTAGTCCTTTGGAAGTCGGTAAGCAGTGGTTCTACACAGAAATAGAAAAAAGGTGGGAACTGCTAACACTTCAAGGATACGAAACGAAAGAAATACGCGATAGATTAGGTCTCAAGAAGTCGTCAAAGAAACTTGCTGATATTTTTTCAGCACATTGTGTAGATTCTTGGTGTTTAGCGTATCACGCTATCGGAGGACAGAATATCCTTGATAACACAGATATTCTCTGTATAGCACCTATACCGATACGTAGACGTGAACTCCATAGGCAGAATCCACAAAAAGGTGGGAAAAGACCCCGCTACGGTGGCACGACTTGGAACGGACTGGTAAAGAATATCCTCGTTAAACACGCTAAATATGGATTAGCCCGTATTAGCGGGTTCGGCAAACAAGGTATTTCTCTCTACTCCTTAGAGGGAAAACGCCTCTGTCAAAACGCAAAACCACAAGATTTTAGAGTGCTAACACGACTAAACTTTAACTACAGGAGCGGTGTTTCCTCCCCCTGCTAAAGCAAGAGGGTCTCTACACCGAATATTTTGATGAAAACTTTTGAGACGCGAGGGCCCGTGTATCGTGAGCGTAACTATGTCGTCCGACGTACCGCGGAACTTGCGGATTTTATTAAACGCGTCAAACAAGGGCGATACATCGTCATCTTTGCGCCGCGGCAAACAGGCAAAACCACCTTTTTCCGATGGGCACTGGACGCTCTCGCAAACGAAGAGATACCCTATTTTCCAATCCAACTGGATTTTGAGGAGTATAGAACCTTTTCGCCTTCCGATTTTTATGACTACCTCTGCAAAGATATTCGCAAAGAAATTAAAAACGTTTTTGAAAAACGCGGTGAAGAAATTTCTGATAATTTAAGGCAATTTCTGGAAAATGCAAAGATTACCAATCACGTTTCAATGAGAGAGTTTTTTGAAGATCTTGCGAATTTGCTGATTGGCAACGTGGACTCGCAAATGACACCTTTGACCCAGCGGGTTGTTATTATCATTGACGAATTTGATGGCGTTCCGCAAACTGTCGTAAGCAATTTCCTCCATTCGCTCCGACGCATCTATCTCTCCGATATCGCATCACGGTGTCCCTTTAGCCTCGGCCTCGTCGGCGTTAAGAGCATAACACAACTGAACTATGACCGCTCTATCTCGCCCTTCAATATTCACGACGAGTTCGCCTTGCCCAACTTTACGCTCGAACAGGTGCAAGAACTCCTGGGACAATATACCGATGCAGTTGGTCAACCCTTTGCCGCTGAAGTCATCACAACACTTCACAAACAGACAGCAGGTCAACCCTTCCTTGTAAATCGGCTCGCACAGATCCTTACTGAAGAACTGGATCTTCCAAAAACTGAGCGAATTGACATGACTCACTTTTCGGAAGCACACACGCGGCTGCTGCGGGAACAGAACACTAACACCCAGCATCTCCTAACCAATATCCGAAAGAATCCCCGCTTTGAAACTATCCTCATGGAAATTGTCTCCTACGATAGAGGTGTCGAATTCAACCTGCACAACGAATATATTGACGAACTTGTGACTTACGGGGTTATTTCGGAAGGTGCTGACGGGATGTGTGAAATTGTCAACCCGATTTATCAGTATTGCATCATGCGGGCATTCCAACCTTTGATAAATGGGCTGGAACGTGAATATTTTCCTGAAGATATAGAAACCGATTTTTTAGATTATCTCGCAGCCGATGGACAGATTCGCCTCCAGTCTCTGCTTGATAATTTTCAGGATTTTATCGCACGCGCCGGATATCGAATTCTGCAAGTGCCGGAAACCCCGAAAGAATTTGTTGGGCAGTACCTCCTTTTCGCATATCTTGAGCAGTTTGTGCGGTTGGTACGTGGGCGAATGTACCTTGAAGTACCAACCGGACGCGGAAGGACAGATCTGCTCATTCTGCACAACACACGAAAATACATCGTCGAAACCAAGATTTGGGAAGGGGAACGTTCCTATGCAGCAGGAAAGCAGCAACTGGCAGCATATATGCGGTTAGAGGGTGCAGCGGAGGGGTACTATATTGTGTTCGATCATCGTAAGAACCCAATACCTCGAACAGAGACAGAGGTTGTCGAAGGCTTCACCATCCGAAACTACGTCATCCCTGTCGTGCAAGAACCGCCCTCACGGAGAACATAATCCGTCAGATTGTGCCTTTTATCGCACAGCCTGACAGTAGAAGACAGGCGAGACAACCTCGCCCTTTTAGTTCAGCAAATACTTGATGATCCCGATAGTCCTATGGTTCCCGACCTGGAGGAAGAAATAAACATGTTAGTATATGACCTATACGACCTAACGTCCACAGAAATTGCACTAATAGAGAAAGGACATAACCTATGAAAACTTTAGTCATCGGTGGAACAGGCAACATCAGCCGCGGCATCGTCGCCGCATTACAAAATCGAAACCACGAAGTCGTCCTGTTCAATCGTGGACAACATGTCGATCCACCACCCTCCGATGTTCGCGTCATCCAAGGCGACCGGCAAAACCGCGAGGATTTCGAGGCAAAGGTCAGTGCCGAAAACTGGGATGCCGTCATTGATATGATTAGCTTCAACGCAGACGATGCCGCCTCCGCACTCCGTGCATGTCAAGGACGCGTCGGACACTTCGTCCACTGCTCAACAGTAATGACCTACGGACCCCCATTCAGCGGTATCAATCTCCCAGAGACAGCACCCTTGCAAGGCACATCAGGTTATGGACTCGGCAAAATTGCAGCCGATAATCTACTTTTAGAGGCACACGCGCGCCATGGATTTCCCGTAACCATTTTCAAACCCTCATATACACACGGACCCGGTATACCCCTCCATCGACAAGTCGGCGGAGACGGGAGTTGGATTGATAGATTACGCAAAGGAAAACCGATCCTCTCTGCAGGCGATGGACTCAACTATTTTCAGTTCCTGTCATCTCGCGACGCAGGAATTGCGTTTACAGATATATTGGGTAAATCCGATTGCTTCGGCGAAATATACAACATCGTCCATCCACAAGCACGTACATGGGACGAGTGGCACCGTGCCGCAGCAGACGCACTCGGCGTTGATATAGAGATTGTGCATGTCTCACAGGAGACCCTCATCGCAATGGCACCCGAACGGTTCAGCGGCTTACGCGGCAACTTCGGGCACACCCAAATCTTCAGCCATGAGAAACTCGCAGCAGTATTACCTGAATTCAGTCCACAAATTCCGGTTACAGAAAGTGTCGCAGAAAACATTGCATGGATGGATAAACACAATCGCGTCCCAAATAGTGATGCCAACGATTTGGAAGATCAGATTATTGCGGCAGTCCGCAATCTACCGCGCATCCCATAGTCCAGAGGTGAGAACATGCTAAAAATCAGATCAGCGTTAGATTCAGAAATGCTTGATCGCGTCGAACACGACCTACGCGAAGATGGATTCCATATCATCGAGAACGTAATTACCACCGAAGAAGCAGACGAAGCGCGCCAAGCAGTCTGGAAATTAGTCGAAGAAGACATCGCTAACGGACACGACCACAGTTACGGAGACGGCAAAATCCGACGCGTCTGGGCAATCGTCGGGAAAGCACCGATCTTCCGGCGGTTCATCCAGCACCCGACCGTCGTAGCAGTCTGGAAACGGATGCTCGGTGAAGATGTCATCGCCTCTACATTCACAGCAAATATCGTTGGACCCGGCGCACCCGCAGGCGGTTGGCATATCGACTACCCATATTGGGCGATGCAAGCCCCGTTCCCATCAGGGTCACTAACGGGACAAACCGTCTGGATGTTAGACGATTTCACCGTAGAAAACGGCGCAACAGCCTGTATCCCCGGTTCACACAAAACGCTCCGTCGTCCCGAATTAGGAGAGGCAGAGGGGCTTGAAATGGCTGTCGCTACGGCACCGAAAGGCTCTATCATGTTCACAAACGGAGCAATCTGGCATCAGTCCCGCCCAAACCTAACGGAGGCACCACGCGTTGGGTTGCTCGGTATGTATAACAGATCGGTCATCTACCCACAAGAAGATATGCCCCGTCAACTGACCGATGCGGAATTGGCAGGTGAAAGCGACACGCTAAAACAGTTGCTGGGCAGGAATATACCCTTCCGCGATCCAGACCACGGGCAGAATTGGCACCGCACGGATATCGGATTTCGCCAGGTGTAGCAAGGATATAGAACTCTGAATTATGGAGATTTGTGTATTGGAAACCTACAGCAGACGTTGTTGAATAGTCTACCCTATATTAAAAAAAATTTTGAAAACGGAATACTGACTGCTGACAGCCGATTGCTGACTGCTTTAAATTTCAAGGAGGCATTTATGCCAGTTGTATCTCACGATGTCTTGAGAAAGTTTGTATACGATATCTATCGCGGTGCCGGCGGTACAGAGGAAGACGCCCGTATCGTCAGTGACCACGTCGTCGATTCTAACCTCGCCGGACACGATTCACACGGTGTCATCAACGCGCCCAACTACATCAGCGGCATGGAAGGCGGTCCCGCCGCAGACAAAATGGAAATCGTCAGAGAAAGCGGCGCAGCGACCGTCATCAACGCGAACCGCGCCCTCGGCATGGTCGCCGCACGCAAAGCCATGGAAATGGCTGTCGAAAAAGCACAAACGTGTACCATCGGCGCAGTCGGTCTACACCAATGTGGACACGCCGGACGGATGGGTGAATACCCACCGATCGCAGCACGTGCCGGGATGATTGGCATCGTCTTACTCAACGGTGGCGGACGCTTCATGCACCCCCACGGTGGCACTTCCCGGAGACTGCCACCCAACCCGATCGCGATCTCAGTGCCTCGTCAGGGCGGCGAACCGCTCCTCCTCGATATGACGCTCAGCGTCGTCGCAGGTGGGAAACTGCTCGTTCAGACCGCACGCGGTGAATCCATACCGGAAGGGTGGATGATAGATGCTGAAGGTAAACCGCTCACAGATCCAAACGCCTTCCGCGAACGCCCACAGGATACAGCCGTTATGCCACTCGGCGGCTTTCAATTCGGACATAAAGGGTTCGGACTCGGCGTGATGATAGACGCGATCGCCGGTGGTCTCTCTTGGGCAGGATGTAGCCGTGAAAACCCGACACGTGGGGCAAGTGGCATCGTCATGTTCGCAATCAAAATTGAGGACTTCATCGACTTAGCGGATTATGAACAGGAAATTGCGCACCTCGTAGAGTGGGTAAAATCATCTGCTCGACTACCGGGTATTGATGAGATCTATGTCCCTGGAGAATTTGAAGAACGGAGTCGTGAGAAACGTTTGCGCGAGGGCATACCGATTGAGGAACCCACTTGGAACCGTCTCGTTGAAGCCGCTGAACGTTTCAACATCGCGATCCCCAGTCTCTAATATAACCTAAGTTGCTACCTTTGTAGCATAACCTAATCAACGATATGAAGTCCATATGGACTTCACCGAGGTTGTGCATATTAGAGCATAGACTGTATGAAGATTCATTTATTAATTCGGTAATTTTCAAACGTGCAATAATAAATCAGACTACTACGAACCTACCCGTTTGTAGTAGGGCAATTCATTGCCCGTCGATTTCCGTACCAACAACCAACTGCCAACAACCAATAGGAGATAAAAAATGCGAATCTACAGTTTGTTTGCTTTGCTTATCGGCATTATGGGGTGTGCTGCACTGAACCAGCCCATCAACGAGATGGCAGCGTCACGCCTCACCTGTGAGTCCAACCCGGAATTTGTAGACGGTAACCTGGAGACGGAGAGCACATTCGCAGTAAATGGATTCGTACGAAAAGCCTACCACCTGCATGAAGGCGAGGGGCGGCGACTCGCCTACGCACAACGCCGCTATCTAACAGTCGTTGAAGGGCAACGCCGGACAGAAGCGATTATTAAACTCGATGCGCCGACCTATGTTTCCTATGTGGAAGTCTATCCGGCATCGCGGCGGATTCAGAATTTCGCGATGATGACAACAACCGACGATCCCCCACGCTTCGATGTCGCCTTTGAACGTGTGTCCGACAAACAGCATCAGGACATAGAGGGATTAAATCCGGTGCGCTTTCAGATCGGACGAGAAGTGCTTTATCTACGCATGAGCGCAGACGGCATTGAAGACAGACAGAATTCCGTACAAGGCGAAAATTCAAGTATCGAGATCCCGCTCATAGGGGCTTCAATCCGTGAAGTCAAATTTTACGTCCGTGAGACGCTATAACCCAAACGGTTTGAACATCAAGAGATTGATATTCCCTTGAAAGGAGCGTCAATTCGTGAAGTCAAACTCTATGGAAAACAGTCATCATAGAATCCGCATCTGGCAAAGAAGGGAAAACGGACGAGAATAAAAATCACTTGACTTTTATTCCAAAACGTTATACAATAGAAATAATTTAGCAGCTTACGCAAAATAACTCCTGCAGGCACTTTAATTAACACAACGCGTCGTTAAAAAGTAGCACAGCAGTGAGATCCAATTGGTGTAACTTCTGAAATTTGACTTTTTCTACGAACTTGTGGTAAGTTAAACGTAGTATCCATTTAGGGTAAACCTATCGGTTTCCCATATCAAAAACCCGGAGGATTAGAATCCGATTGCAAAAACAAGCATTGAAGGGTGTTCCCATACAGAGCAACGCTGAAGTGCAAGCCCTCTTCGGACAGAGCGATGCCTTCCTAAAAATCATTGAAGATGACTTTGATGTACGCGTTGTTTTGAAAAGTGACAGCATCGCTGTCATTGGTGAAAACGTCACTGAGGTTAACCGTGTGACGACGGTTCTCGAATCACTACTTCACCGCATCCGGAAAGGAGAACGCATTCAGGCAACCGATGTAAATTATGTTATCCGCGCATCGGGTGTTGGTGAACAAGGCGACTTAGGTGAAACCGGAGCCGAGTCGATTCCGGTATTCTCAAAACGCGGGGTCATTCGTCCCAAAACCGCCGGTCAGCAAAGGTACGTTGAAGCGATCAAACACAACGACCTTGTTTTCGGTATCGGACCCGCGGGAACAGGAAAAACCTATCTCGCGATGGCAATGGCTGTCTCCGCACTCAAAAGCGGACAGGTGAGTCGTATCATCTTAACGCGACCCGCCGTTGAAGCCGGTGAGAAACTCGGATTTTTACCCGGCGATATCGCCGAAAAGGTACATCCATACCTGCGTCCCTTATACGATGCACTTTACGATATGATGCCGCCAGAGACGCTCGACAAATATATCGAGCGGAATGTTATTGAGGTTGCCCCTATCGCTTTTATGCGAGGCAGGACCCTCAACAACTCCTTTGTTGTTTTAGATGAAGCACAAAACGCAACTATTGAACAGATGAAAATGTTCCTGACACGCCTCGGCTTTGATTCAAAAGCCGTGGTCACCGGCGACATTACACAGACAGACCTGCCAACACACAAGGTCTCAGGACTCGCAGATGCGCAAGAAGTCCTCTCCGGAATTAAAGGCATCGAGTTCATCTATTTCTCAAAAGTTGACGTTGTACGGCATGAATTGGTCCAACGCATCGTCGAGGCTTATGAACAGGCATCACCACAAAATATAAGACCGAACGGCGCAAAGCCGCCACCTATGTCCGACAGAGAAGGATAGCCTGCTTTGATTGGCATCACAAACACGAGTCGCAATACCAACTTTGATGTGCAAGTCGTTCACAGAGCAGTCAGTATAACACTCAAAGCACACGGCGCAGAAGCCTGCGAAGTGAGTGTACTCCTGACTGATGATGCCGATATAAGACAACTCAACCGGGATTACCGCGGTATTGACGCACCAACGGACGTTCTGGCGTTCGCAATGCGCGAGGGCGAAGAGGGGCATGTGAATCCACATCTACTCGGAGACCTCGTTATATCCCTTGAAACCGCAGCGCGGCAAGCCACAACAAACGACGCTCTCAGTCAAACCGGCGGCAACCTTGAAACTGAAGCAGCACTTCTCGCAGTACACGGCATGCTACATCTGCTCGGATATGACCATCAAACGCCAAAAGATGCTACAGTTATGTTTGAGAAACAGAAAACTATTTTCTCTCTACTGGAGAAACCCAAGCACTACTGTCCGTAGGCTCTTGAGATCTGCAAAATCGGCACGTCTACAGGGGGTGTGATCTTACGTTTGGACGACCTACACCTTGTCATCAAACTCGTTAGCTTAAGTACACTTCTAATTCTCAATGCGCTGTTTTCAGCCGCCGAGGCGTTGCTCGCTCGGTTAACGCGGGGTGATATCCTCAAATTCGCTGAGGAAGGTGGAAAACGCTACGAAGTCCTCACCTCACTACTGCATAACCCACGGCGCTACTCGCTCACTATCATCACCGCAAAAACGATTCTGATAGTGGTGAGCGTCATGGTGTTTATGACGTTCTGGAAATACCCAGCAGTGAACGCCGCACTTGCTGTCGTCTGCTTGGTCATCTTTACTGAACTGTTCCCGAAAAATTATGTGCAGAGTAGTACAGGAGACGCAACAATCCAAGCACTCAGCGTTCTTCGCGCCGTCTATTGGGGCGGATTTCTGGTGCTAATTCCCCTGAATTTCGTCGCCAATCTTCTCGTTCGCGTTTTCGGCGGTAAAGTCACCTCGGCACAGGACAGCCTTGTGTCCCCAGAAGTCTTAGAAACACTTGACAACGTCGCCGACAGTCAAGAAATATTAGAACCCGACGATCGGGAAATGATTGCCCGAATTTTAGACCTACCCGACAAAGTCGCACGAGAGATTATGGTTGCGCGCACCGACATGGTCTGTCTTGAAGTCACGACCCCGGGTGATGAGGTCCTACAAACAACCATCACCTGCCGACATACCCGTATTCCTATTTACGAAGAAACCATTGACCTAATTATCGGAATTCTGCACGTTAAAGATATGCTCGATTGCTGGGAAGAAGGTAAACCTATCAATCTCAGAGAACTTATTGTCGACCGAACGCCTTTCTTCACACCAGAAAGCAAGAATATTTCCGAACTCTTCCGAGAACTCCGCGCACATAAACAGCACATAGCAATCGTTGTAGACGAATACGGTGGAACCGCTGGGATTGTGACCTTAGAAAATATCATCGAAGAAATTGTCGGCGAAATCCACGATGAAGACGAAATCGACGAAGAAGATGCCTACGTCCAGATGGATACCAACACCTATTCGGTTGATGCCCGGCTGAATCTTATCGAGCTAAACGAAAGGCTCGGCACAGAACTTGAAGCAGAAAATATTGATACAATCGGTGGGTTCGTTGTAGATTATCTCGGACGCGTCCCAGAACAGGACACGCAATTCACATACCGAGGGATCCGCTTTACCATACTTGAGGCAGATGAACGACGCATCCAAAGAATTCATATCCAAGTGCCAGATAACAACAGTGATGGCTTTTAAACATCAAAATCGAAATTAATTTGACAACCTTCAATAGAAAAGGTATAATTAAACATAAGAACGGGGCGTAGCGCAGCCCGGCTAGCGCGCCTGCTTCGGGAGCAGGAGGTCGGAGGTTCAAATCCTCTCGCCCCGATTCTATCCCTTCATAGACAACGCACTTATACCAAATTTTACCCGGTTCATGCTATACAGCATGAATACCGTTGATTTTGATTATGATTTACAGGTAAAATTTGTCTTTGCTTTACATTACCATGGCAGCCCAAAAGACAGAAGCGATTGTCATTCGCACCTTACCCCTTCAGGAATTCCATAAAATCATCACCTTCTACACCCCCGACTTCGGGAAGGTCAAAGCGGTTGCCTACGGAATAAAAAGTCCGAAAAGCCGTCTCGGTGGGAGTTTAGAACTCCTCAACTATGGGACGCTCATCTTCCAACACCGCGAAAATCGGGAATTACAGAACCTCACTGACTTCAATCTCCTCAACGGGTTTGACGCAATCCGCTCCGACTTCACACGCATCACCTACGGATGCTATTTCGCCGAACTCGTAGACAGCAGCGCCTCTGAAGGTGTCGCTAATCCTGAAATCTTTGATCTCCTCCGAACGACATATCAATTTCTGGTCCACGCCGATGACATCCCTTTACTCGCAAGAGGTTTTGAAATCAAGTTTCTGGACTGCACAGGCTATGGACCTGAACTCGCGCGGTGCGTCCATTGCGGCTCAGCTGTAAAAGGCATCTCTGTTCATGGAAAAAGCCACGCAACAACTCAGTTCGGCATAGCATTCAGCATCCGTTACGGGGGTGTGCTTTGCGACGGTTGTGAAAACCGAGACGGTGCCGCCTTTACAATCACACCGGGTAGTCTTGAACTGCTAAAGATGCTTCGGAAATCTGAGTGGGAACGGTTCAACCGAATTCGCGCCTCCACCCAGAACCATCAAGAACTGAAACGTGTACTGAGTCGTTTCATCGAATACCATACCGAACGGACTTTGAAAAGTCTCAAATTTATTGAGAGTGTTTTGTAGGCATTTAAATCACATTCGTCAAAACATTCAGAACTTATTATGATTCATAAGGAGTTATAAAATTGAAAAAATATAACCCGTTGCAAACCCACAGAGACAAATCACAGAAAACTATAAAGTTTATTAAAATTGTTCCGCTTTTAATCGCTGCCATCTACGTTATTACAGCCGTTACCCTCAATGTACATGCTGCGATCACTGGAAAGATTGCCGGGGTAATCACCACTGAAGCAACAAACGAACCGCTGGCGAATGTTACGATAACAATCGTCGGAACAAGCAGCACCGCAACAACAAATGACGCTGGCTATTACGTGATGACCAACATCTCACCCGGCGATTATGACGTAAAAGCTGCACTGACAGGCTACGGGCCCGAGACTGTGCAGGGCGCGAAAGTCCTCGCCGGACTCACCACGACCCTAAACTTCGCCTTGAAAACTTCTGAGGTCGTTACACTGGAAGGGATAACGGTAACAGCCGTCAAACCGCTAATCAAGCGGGACGTTACGCAGACGACACGAATTATTGAATCAGAAGACATTGAGGCGATGCCTCGCGATACGGTCAACGGTATCCTACAAACCCTACCGGGAGTGGCAGTGCTAAACTCCACTGGCTCAACCCATGTTCGCGGCGGCAGGTCAACGGAGATCAGATATCTTATTGACGGCATCCCCATTAACGATCCGATCGGCAGAAGTTTGGGATTGAGTATCGGCACGAATTCCCTTGAACAAATGGAAGTTATCACCGGAGGATTCAACGCCGAACACGGCGACGCACAATCCGGTATCGTTAACCTCATCACGAAAGTTGGAACAAGCAAATTCTCCGGTAGAATCCGCTATCGAGTTGGACAGTGGGGAACGCACCACGGCGACCCCCTATACGGTCCCTGGCTCGATCCAGACAACGGATTCCGTCCGATAGCACTTTCACCCTTCAGAGGCATCTTCATCGGCCAACCCTATGATTACCAAACGCCGTATCGCGGACAGGCAGATACAGTTGCGGAGTTAGCGGAACGCGAAGGCGATGACCAAGTCGTCTTTACAGAGATTTTCCCGGGTGTATATGCTGATAGGACGGAAAACCCCCTGCAACCCGTTATAGACCCCGAAACAGATGAACCACAGGTTAATCCAGATACGGGTGAAGCAATCATGACGCGTCAACCTTACAAAGACGCTGATGGCACTGTTATTGACTACGAAAAGAAACAGGTCACACTCTTAGACGGCTATGTTGTAGATTTGGAACAATATAGAGGATTGTTCAACGATACGAAAAACTACGACCTGTCTCCGAGTCATATCGGTGAATTCGCACTCAGTGGACCGATATGGGGAAACCGATTGACGTTCTCCGCCTCGAGCCAAATAAACCGGAATAGTAGCTTTCTACCCAATAGTACCGGAACGGGATATATCTTCCAAGGTAAACTGAAATTTGAAGTAACGCCGAGTATTAAACTCACCGCAGGTGGGCTTTTCAACCGGAGAGAAAGTCAGTCCTATGGGGGTTCACTACGTTTCTGGCCCAGTGCTGTTCCAGAGTCAAAATCGGATGCCCGGAATATATCCGTCCGTCTTTCACACAATATCAACTCCGGGACTTTTTATACGCTGACACTTGGGCAATTCCATCGCACCTCTGAGGCGAATCAACCCGGAAAAGTGTGGGACCCGTTAGACAAGACGTTTGATGAAAACGCGTGGGATCCTGAAAAATCCTTTGAGCAGAATCAGGAAGAAGGCAGAATCAGAAACCCACCCCAACAAGCATACAACGATACAACCTATTTCGTGGCAGGAGATAACAACTCTTGGGGTTCCAGTAGCGCGACAACCTCAATATTAAGAGCGGATTTTGCCAGTCAGGTTACGGCGAACCATCTGATCCAGACAGGCGTTGAATTCTTAGGATATGAACTCTACAATCTTGGCGCGACAAATTACGGAAGTACCAACCTCTACATGGAGTTTTACGATGTCCAACCGCAATCCCTGAGTATGTATGTCCAAGACAAAATGGAGTATGAAGGCATGATTGTCAACGCCGGATTGCGATACGACCTCTACAGCCCAGATGGTATCTCACCGGCGGATCCCTTGGACCCGCTTGAACTGAATGACGACGGCACAATCAAACTCGACAAAAGCACCTATAAAGTCGGGCTACCGATTATCAAAAATCCAGTTGAGGCTTCTCCTAAACACATGATCGCACCACGTCTCGGCATCTCCTTCCCAGTTACTGAGCGGTCGAAGTTGCACTTCACGTACGGACATTACTACCAGATTCCACGCGGAGACGATCTCTACGAAAACCTCAGTTTTGACATGCGCGGCGCAATCCGAAGACGAGGCAATCCCGACTTAAATCCAGAAAAGACCATCGCTTACGAAGTCGGAATAGTCCGACAATTTACTGACGATCTAACGGTAGATATTACCGGATTCACCAAGGATATTGACAGACTCGTCAACAGTGTGCACGTTGATATTACCAACGATTACAGCTACTTCCTTAACGGCGAATTCGACGGCAGGCTCCACGGTATCTACGGTCGGGTCCAAGGCTTTGAACTCACGATCCGCAAGTGGCACACGGAACGGAATCGGGTTTCTGGGATCTTGAGTTATACCTATTCTGTCGCGAAGGGGAAAGGTTCGAGTCGAAACCTCGGCTACCTCACCTACTACCGACAGCAGCCTGATGTAACCGAAAGTCATCCGTTGGCATGGGATCAGCGTCACATCTTTTCTGGAATGCTGAACATCCAACTGCCTTTTGAGGCTGCCGTCAACTTTGTAGGTCGGTACGCCAGCGGCTTGCCCTACACACCGAATCCGAGAGCACCGGTCAAACCCGACATCAACTCAAAGCGTTATCCGCCCACCTATAACGTTGATGCCCTCTTTAGCAAACGGAGTCGGCTTGGCGGGTTGACCTACACCTTCTTCGCCGACATCCGCAACATCTTCAACACAAAAAATCTCGACGATCTCCTCGATGCGGTGACCTACGATCGCTACGGCATCCCACTCGACAGTCAAAAGCATTCACATCCGTTGTCATGGAGCTCCCCGCGATTGATTATGATGGGCGTGAGTCTTGATTTTTAGACAACGTGAGTAGGTGGAAAAACTACCAACCCGGTAGGCGCGGTTTCCTAACCGCGCCTCTTACTGAACTCATATTAGATAGGAAAATTCTGAATGAGAAAAATCAACATTACAGAGGCAGATATAGCTGCTGTAGCAATTGAGATAGCAAAGTTTGCATCGGATCTTCCAAACCCGGAAGATTTAATCAATCCTCATCCGCCTGCTGTTCGAGTTATTGATTGTGTCCTTTCACTCAACAGACCATACGATACGTTCGTGGTGCCCCGGCTGAAAATTTTTATGAGCAATCATCCCGATATACAACAGATCACCGAGTTGGCTGAACTCATGACAAGTTATCCCACACCGCATGCGTTCGTGCAACAAGAACTCAATTATAATCACGAGGATCGAGCAAGGGTTCTGCATGAGGTAGTTGTGTTCCTTTGCACAATTGTTCAGCAAACACCAACGATTCCTGAGGAGAACGCTCTCAGACAGTGGGTAGTGCAAACACAGCCTCAGACTCACAGATTAAACATCAGAGGTTTTGGGCCTGCTGGTTTTCAGTACCTCTGCATGTTGTTCGGTGCAGATACCACGAAACCGGACATTTATATCATCAGATTTGTATCTGAGATCTTAAACCGAGATGTATCAGACTTAGAAGCCCATGCTCTCTTGGAAGCAGCCTCTGAACGCGAGGGCCTCTCTGTCCGTGCAGTTGACAGTTACATTTGGAACAGAGGCGCGCGAGGAGAACAAAATGCTGATAAACCAAACACTGTCCAACTTGCTCCAGATGTCGCAGCTGCTTTCCCGAACAAAGAAGCCGTTAATGAAGCTTTACGTTCCATATTGGAGGAGAGGGATAAGGAGCGATAACCATGTCCAAAACAATTGAAGGCATATATCGCAACGGGAAAATAGAACTCTCAGAAACACCGCGTGATGTGTGCGAAGGCACACACGTCGTTGTCACTTTCCTTACACCGGGTTCTGTAAATTTACGGGAACATGGCATTGACGAAGCACAAGCAGCAGAAATGCGCGCACGCCTTACATCCTTTGCCGAAGATTGGGAAAGCCCAGAGATGAATGTCTATGACAACTATGATGAGGAAAAAGCCAAATTACAAACGCGGTGATGTGTTTTAATGCTTCAAAACAATTGATAGAGAGTTTCCTAAGTTGATACAATGGAATTTGAATGGGATCCTAATAAAGCATCAAGTAATCTTGTTAAACATAATGTATCTTTTCACGAGGCATCAACTGTGTTTGGAGATCCATTGGCACTCACATTCCCCGATCCAGATCATTCACGTGATGAAACACGATACATCACGCTCGGCGAGTCAATACAAAGACAGCTGCTTATTATCTCTCATACGGATATCGGGCAACGAATCCGAATTATCAGTGCCCGTAAAGTCACTCGTCAAGAAAGGAGAATATACCAAAATGGCTGACAGAACTGAACTCAATGATGAATTGCGCCCCGAATACGACGAAACGCTGCTAAAAAATGGCATTCGCGGAAAATACGCCAAGCAATATGCTGTCGGCACAAACATTGTTCGCCTCGCACCAGATGTTGCTGCCGCTTTTCCAACTGAAGAAGCCGTTAATGAAGCTTTACGATTCGTTCTAAAGGTAATGGACGATGCGAAGCATCTATCCCGACATGCGGATTAACAATTAATTTCAAGACATAACAAATGAATTTCGCCGGAGTCAGTTTAAAAAGCGAATCCACACGTATAAAAATTATCCTATTCTGTATCCTAATCGCTTCCGGTGCTTTAGTGCTACGAAACGTCGGACACAGCGGGATTACCTATTGGGACGAAGGGTTTCACGCCGTCGTGGCGCGGAATTTGACGAAACATCCGCTCAAATTCACGCTCTACGACCAACCGTGGCTCCCTTACGACTACAAAGGGTGGGGTGAGAACCACATCTGGCTACATAAACCGCCTGTCGCCATGTGGACGATCTGGCTCTCGCACCTCTTTTTCGGTATCAACACATTCGCGCTTCGGTTACCGTCTGCATTCAGTTTAGTTATAACAACATGGCTAACATTCCGAATCGCTGCGGATCTCTTTGATAAACGGACGGGACTCATTGCCGCGTTCCTTATCGGTTTCAACCCGTTTCTCTTTGAGTCCATTCACGGCTATCGCTATTCGGATCACATTGATATCGCACTGCTCCTTTGGGTCCAGGTTTCGTGCTGGTTTCTGCTTCGAGCCATTCGCACCGGAAAACCGAGGAATTATATTTTATCAGGCGTTACGATGGGGATCGCCTACTTATCTAAAAGCTATCTTGCCCTAATCACTTTCGGCATCGCCCTTGTCGTCTGGTGTATTGCAAGAGGGAAACAAATCTATCGTAAAAGATACCCATCGGATGATACCGGACAAAACGAAACAACTGAAGCAAAGATCCACCTCAGTGATATTGGATTACAACTCTTGGCGGCAATTGCGACAGTCGCACCGTGGGTTATCTATTGCTTAATCTACTACCGCAAAGAATTTTTATGGGAACATAAACGCGTCCTCGATCACCTGAACACCGACGTCGAAAGTTGGGGAGCCAGCTGGGATCGACCGCTGTTTGACTATATGCCCCTGTTCTACCCGCTGTTTTACGCCGCACTCGTCGCTGCAGTTCTATGTCTATTAGTCGTTATGTTCAGACGCTGGCGTTTAGCAGAACTATTTGTATTAGCGTGGAGCATCGGTGTAATCATCCCGCACACGCTTGCAGAAACGAAAACACCCTCGGCAACGATGATTGCCGTGCCACCCCTGCTGATCTGTCTGGCAGCAGTTATTAGCCGAGCATGGCAACGAAGGGATTGGGTGTATACGGCAATCTGGGCAGCGGGGATGTTTGCGATTACCATCATCTCTGGTGGACGCACCCTCGTCAAGAGTCGAGACCAGTTCGATGGACTCAAAAAGATTGCCCCTTTCATCCAGACGAACTTCTGGATTGTCGAGCAGCTCATCGGGTTCGGTGTACTGCTGGCGATTTTCGCAGGTGTGTACATGCTGGTTCGACAGCGGAATTTACAAAGATGGATATGGCTTGGGCTTCGCACAATCGCACTCGTAATCGCTTTATTCTATGCCGGTCATTACGTGCATGCCGCATACAAAGTCACAGAACGGAATTACAAGACCTCTTTATATGAAACAAGTGGTCAACGCCTCCAACGTGAGATGCCAGAAAATGCCTGCTTCTTTCTTGACGATGAACGCGTCGGGGCGCATTTCGACTTAATGTATTACGCCGACCGGTCAACGTATCAGATTTATAATAAACACATGAAAAAGCCTCGCGATTTCAAGAACCAAGCCAAGAAAGCGCGTGAAGCCGGCGCGATCCCATACCTCTTCTCCGTCAAAGGTATAATGTATGACTATCCGCTGTTCATCGAAGGCGAAGTGGACATCGGGAACGGAAAAATGCAACGGTATCGGGTTTTTGAAATTACAGAAAGTCAATGATTATGAAAATTAAACCAATCAAAACTGAAGCAGACTATGAAGCTGCACTAAAAGAGATAGAACAACTTTGGGGATCAAGTTACGGCTCGCCAGAGGGCCATAAACTTGATGTGCTTGTTACCATGGTGGAGGCTTATGAAGAAAAACATTATCCCATTCCGCCGCCAGAAAGGGCCTCTGAAAAATCGTAAGCGGTTTTTATGTCCATTTATGGTTTCATCGGAATCATTTTTTGACGCTATCTTTCTTTGATAGCAATTTACTTACTATCAAGATTGGCATATATTACGAGGTGAATCTAAATTATGAAATTATTGCGATACAAACTACTCCTCTCCACAATTCTCGCGCTCGCCACATTATCAGCAAGTGCACAAGTGGATTGGAAAGCACTCGATGTAGGCAACCTATCGTCTGCTATCTTTAACACCGGGGTCGTTGGGTATCCGAGCAACCCAACAGCAAACCCTTCAGGGTGGTGGCCCGCAGGAACAAACGATTCCTACATCTTTGAAGGCGATATCTGGATCGGTGCGAAGAAAGGTGGGGAAGTCGCCGTTTCTGAAGCAGATGGCAGACAAAGCGAACTTTGGCCCACCGATGATGCTTCGGAAGTCATTTCAGACAAGCCCGGGATGACAACAAAAGGGACACCAACAAGTCAATCTATTTTTTTCAAATGCTCTGACACGAATCCCGATGCAAATAAAGGCACGATTCTCGGATTAGAACTTGAAGTCAACGGGTTCCAATGGAGTTATGCACCCCTCTACGACTTTTTTATCCTTGAGTATAAGGTCACAAACGTCGGTAGCGACACCCTCGAAGACCTATTCATGGCGTTCCGATACGACGTGGACATCTCCAGTAACGAAACAGGGACAGCAAGCTACTCCGCTGATGACTTTGTCGCCTTGGACCAAACCCCAGACGCTCTGAATCCAGTAGACCATCCCAACCGTTATCTCTCTTATGGATTTTCCAACGCCTCCGCACCCGGCTACATCGGCTTGCGTGTTTTGGACGCTTATGTGGGAGAGCATCCAAAGGATCCCGGGATAAAAATCCCTTTTGCCGCACACAAACGGATTACCATCTCCACAGACCCAACCACCGATGCTGAGAAGTACGCCCTTATTAGTGTGGCCGGTGTTGAACCGCTCCCTGCGAACTACGACGATCAACGCTTCATCCAATCCTATGGACCCGTTGAATCGTTTGCCCCCGGGGACTCCTTCAACATTATCATTGCCGTAGCGATCGGCGAAGGACTCACCGGTTTGCAAGCCTCTGCCGACTGGGCACAAAAACTCTATGATGACGGCTACGTCGCACCCGCACCGCCCCCTTCACCACTGGTCAGCGCTTATCCCGCCGATGGACAGGTAACCCTCGTCTGGGACAGCGAAGGACGCTGGGTCGACCAAGGTGTCGGCAAAAGGATTGAAGAATATGTTGACGTAACCGACCCCGATAAAATTTTTGAAGGGTACCGCGTCTATAGGCGGGACGTCTCTTACGATGAAGCCACGGGGAACCCCGTCGAAGATTGGACGATGTTGATGGAGTTTGATAAACCGAGCGCAACCGGTAATTTCTTCACAGTCTCACACGTCGGTAAGCAATCCGATGCCACTATCGAAAATATGGGCGATGAACCCTTCTTCGCCGATTTCTTCAAAAGTGCGGTTTACATGATCAAATTCAACTCCAGCACCAGTTTTGAAATCATCAACACGACGCTTTGGGAAGTTATGGCGTACAATCCAGCCTTCCCAGGAAACGGCGGCGGGTATACCATTATCCAAGATCCAAGCACGTTTGCACCGTATCCAGATGGAACGTATCAGTCGGGTGCCTTGATGTATTTTGGCGGGCTTTACGTAACAATCACTGACGGACCCTCAGGACCACCCGTCGCTGGCGACATCTTTCGCGTCGTTTCCACACCCTCACAAGCACTCGGTGAGGACGCAGGCATAAAAAACTTCTACACCGACGCAGGCTTAACGAACGGACTCGAATACACCTACGCCGTCACGTCTTACGACACAGGTAACCCTAAATCCGGACTCATCGCGATGGAGAGCAGCCAGATTGAGACGATGGTCCATGTTGTGCCGCGCGCCCAACCTGCTGGCTACCGAGAACCGACGGCTGATATAGAACAGCAAGGGCAAGGGAGTGTTACCGTTGAACCGATGGTCCTCGCACCAAACAAAATAACTGGGCATCAATACAAGATTGTTTGGGAGGGTGCTAAACAGATAGGTCCCGCGGCATACATCACAGGCCCCGGTTATCAACCACCTTCTTATGAGATTATCAACACGACAACAGATCAGACTGTCGTCGAGAAACAATTCTTTGATTGGTTTGATCCCGATCATGGGGAGGCTATCGAAGAACTCTCTCCGATGTTTGACGGGGTCGTTTTGAAGATAACAGGGGTTAACGTATTCTACGGAACCCCAATGGAAAATCCGATTAACGATGTCAAACTAACGGCAGGCACAGTAACAGGGTGGGAAGTCAACATCCAATCTCCCGGCTTTGGTGAAAATACCTGGCCCAACATATATTGGGCGACCTATTACCGTCCACATACATATTCAATTACATTTGTTGACGACACACACGTCACGGTAGTGGACGAAGACACCGGTGAAGAGATTCAATTCAACGGAGAGCGTGCCGAAGGATATGCCATCCTAACCGGAACAGGTTGGCGTGATGAATACGTCCCAGCTGAAACCCCAGGATTTTTCCGAATTTACATTCGGGGCGGATACGTCTACATTAAAGATCCGAATGCCGAAATTTCCGAAGGAGATGTATTCACTGTTGAAATGGGCGGGGTCAGCGCACCACGAGACGGCGACCAATCTCTGCTAAACACAAAAGGGGAAACGCTCTCGCCTGAAGACATTGAGGCGGATCTCGGTAAAATTCGGGTCGTCCCAAACCCGTATTTCGTCACGAACAGGGCGGTCCTCTCGGAAGGAACGGACAAGATTTTCTTTACACACCTGCCACCGCGGTGTACGATTCGGATCTACACATTGGTAGGCGAATTGGTACGAGAGATTGAGCATGAAAGCATTGCCCCCTTTAATCCAGATGAACGCTTGGCACAAGGAGACAAAGGCGGAACAGCATCCTTTGAACTCCTCAATCGCTACAATCAAGCACTCGCAAGCGGTGTTTATATTTACCATGTTGAAGCCCGAGACGAAACTGACACGGTCGTCGGTAACAAAATCGGCAGATTTGCTATCATTCGATAAACGGAGAACGCAATGCGATACATAATTTATACGCTCTTATTCACACTTCTTTTCCTATGGGTTGTCCCCAGCGATGCCACAACCAATGTCGGCACAGCCGGGGCACAGTTTCTAAAAATCGGTCCCGGCGCACGGGTAGACAGTCTCGGTGGCGCATTCGGTGGACTTGCTGACGACGTAACCAGCATCTACTGGAACCCAGCCGGCATCAGCCAACTCGACAAAATCAGCTTCTCAGACACGCATACGATCTGGCTCGCCGACCTCCGCTACAACTATCTCGCCTTCGCCACACCGATAAAAAATATCGGCACCTTGGGCGCAAGCGTTACATTCCTCAATGTTCCTGAAACGGAAATCACGACGCTGGCAAAACCCGATGGTACGGGTCTCTGGTACGCCGCTTATGACACCGCCGTTTCACTGGCGTTCGCTCGACAACTCTACGCAACAGAATCCGGGGCCAAACTCTCTGTCGGTATCAACGCCAAATACATCCACCAACAGATCCATCGGGAAAGTGCCAGAGGAGTCGCCATTGATGTTGGCACGCTATACCACACCGGCTGGCGGAGTCTACGTATCGGAATGTGTTTCTCGAACTTTGGACCGGAGATGCGCTTCAGCGGTCCCGATCTACAGAGCGGTGCCGAAGTCGCAGGCGACCCACGGATTGCGGACTACCGTCCGTTTCCGGACACAACAAATCCGGCGCGAAAAGCGGCATTAGAGACGAACGAGTTTCCACTGCCGTCCAACTTCAGGCTCGGTATCGCCTACGATATTATTGATACCGGTGACAATCTGCTCACGCTTGCACTCGATGGCAACCATCCCAACGACAACAGCGAGCGGTTGAACATCGGCATGGAGTACTGGTACAGGAAAATGGCAGCAATTCGTGGCGGTTATAAGTTCCGATTGGGAGAAGACCGTACAGACGATGAAGAAGGACTCACACTCGGCTTAGGCATCCACCTAAACCTCGGCAAAAGAGTGCTTTCCCTCGATTATGCCTACGCCGACTTCGGCCGCCTACAACAGACACACCGCGTGAGTATGGGACTACAGTTTTAGAGCGCGATGATAAATGTATCTACAAAAACAGGAGACTCGAATTTGCTAAAACAGAAGTCATTATGCTATAATAGATATAAATCAACTCATTAAGATGCGCTCAAAAGGAGTCCCTAAAAATGACAAACGAACGGCTCACCCTTGAAGAGATGGAACAGAAATATCCCGATGAATGGCTATTCATCGTTGACTGCGAATATAGCGAGAATACTGAACTGCTGTCGGGGTGTGTCCTTGTCCATAGTCCTTCTCGTGCTGATATTTACAAAGCCTCATCACAATACAAAGGTAGCGCAGCAATACACTGTACAAGCAAATTACCTCAAGGTATGGGTTACCTATTGTAATGGGACATATCTCCTTTAACCCTGCAGCTAAATCAATCTATCTTCGCCTTAAAGTCGGTAGCATCAACGCCGATACGACTCGCGATATACTTGTAGCACTGGATACAGGTGCCTCAACCACCACAATTCCTACAGAAGTGGCTGTGGACTTAGGATATGACCTCTCAAACCCAAATGAACAGATGATGACCGCCAACGGAATCGTCTTGGCAAATCGTATCGCTGTTCGTAAATTGACAGCAATTGGCGAAACGGTTGAGAATATTGATGTTGTGTGTCACGATTTACCGGAAGGTTCAATAATAGAAGGACTATTAGGCTTAAATTTTCTCAGGCATTTTGATGTCAATATCTCATTCTCAACCGGAACTATTGAACTTCATCCACGCTAATCTGGTTCCGAAAGGGTATCAAATATGACAAACAAACCCAACATCGTTTATCTTCTTTCAGATCAGATACGCGCGTGTTCATTGCCCATATACGGCGATACACAGATCGAAACACCGAACATCGACCGCCTCGCACAAGAAGGCACCGTCTTCTCAAACGCAATTGCCACCGCACCCGTCTGCACTCCGTACCGCTCCATGTTACTCACCGGAAGGCATCCACAGACGACAGGACACCTCATAAACTTCGTCAGAACCCGGCATGACGAAATCGGACTCGGCGACGTTTTCAGCAGGAACGGCTACCGGACAGCGTGGGTCGGTAAATGGCATCTCCACACGGGTTCATTCCCAGAAATCGGTGGACGCGATTATGTCCCTGAAGGGCGCGACCGCCTCGGTTTCCAACACTGGCGCGGCTATAACTTCCACACCGACTATTTCAACGGAACTGTGAACCTTGAAGAAGACTGGCGAAACGAAACTTGGGACGGCTACGAAACCGATGCCCTCAACCGATACGCCTTTCAGTTCATGGATGCGGTAGATGACGATAATCCGTTCTGTCTGTTTATCTCTCCACATCAAGCACACTCCACACCTTACGAGTTTGCCCCACAGGAATACTACGACAGGCTGCCCACCGAACTCCAATTACCAGAGAACGTCCCTGACTCGGTTAAAGCAGAATCGCTAAGAATCTATCGACACTATCTCGCCATGACGCTAACCGTAGACGACATGCTCGGTGAATTGATGGCGTACCTCGAAAGAACCGGGCGCGTTGAAAACACGCTCCTCGTCTTCGGATCCGACCACGGCACACAAGGCGGCGCACAAGGCATCAATTTCTGGGCGAAACGGGAACCTTACGAAGAATCCATTAAAGTCCCGCTCATTATGCGGCTCCCCGGCATTTTTGAGGGCAACCGTACCTGTGACACGCTCACCTCCCCCGTCGATCTGTTTCCATCGCTCTGCGGTTTATGTGGCATCCAACCTCCCCGAACCGTCGAAGGCTACGATTTGTCGGCATCTTGGCGCGGTGAAACCGATACCTTTGAACAGGGAGCCGTTCTAACGATGAACTTTGGTTCAACCTACGACTATCTTGTTGACGGTAACGAGTGGCGCGGTGTCCGCACAAAAACGCACAGTTACGCACGGTGGCTCGATGGCAAACGGATGCTATACGATGTAGAAGCAGACCCTTTGCAAATGAACAATCTCATCGACAACTCCGACGCAAAACCGTTGGCAGACGAGATGGAAACCACCCTCTCAAACCTGATGGACACTCGCAACGACACACTCCAACCCGCCACGAGTTACACAGATTGGTATGACGTACAACGCCGCATCGTCCGCAACGCCCACGGCCCCCTCGGCAACCCAGAAGATGAACCCGACTGGTCCCTGCTAAAAAGATAGTATATTCACGCCCCAACGCCAGACCAAGTTTTCAGTTCGTAGTAGGGCAATTCATTGCCCGTTCGCCGCTGGAGAGATTTCCCAACCCCTCTTAATTCCGTAAATGGTAGGTGCGGTTTTGCGGCGTACTCGCCCCGGTTCATGCCCTAAGGCATTCATACCGTTGATTCTGATTCATGCGACGTGCATTCCTAACCGCACCGGGTCGAAAAAAACACCTCATTTCTTTAGTTCCGTAGGGTTTATTTCCTTGGATATTTCTTCAACATGTCTATAGCACGCGTGTATTAACACATTTATATTATGTATATATTTTTTTTCTGTAGGAGCGAGCTGTGCTCGCGACAGTGAAAAGAAATGTTAACATCTGTAAACGAGAATGAAAATGAAAACCGAAAACTAAATAGTTCTGCAACTCGCGTAAAAACATTGGCAACTTTGGTATAATGTGATATACTTTATTCTGTGACTTAAACCTCAGTGAGAGGCACACTCGGTCATCTATACCGGTGAATCTGTCGCAGTAGAAAATTGTAGTGGACAGCAAACAGGTGTAGCTTTTCGGATTCTCCGTTATAATGGTATGCCTAAGCGTCCTCACAACAACAAAATTGAGAAACAAAAAATTTACGGTTACCACATTCATTTTGCTACAGAGCGATATCAGGAGAGAGGTTATGACGAGGACACTTACGCAGAAGAGACGGACCGTTATAATAACCTTGAAGGCGCATTACAGTGTCTTATACAAGATGCGAATTTTGAATTGCCAGCACAGCTAGAATTAGAACTTCTGTAGGAGGTGAGATCAATGTCAGTCAAAACAATAGAAAAAGACTTTATTAACAAAGTCTCCGCAGAGATACAACTTTCAGCAGATGGCAGAGATCGTTTCCTCGTCTCAACCCCCTTTCATTTCAATGACGGGGATCAATTGGTTATTGTACTGAAAAAGATGGGGGATAGGTGGGTACTCTCAGACGAGGCACACACCTATATGCATCTTTCATACTATATGGATGAACAAAGACTCCATGAAGGAAATCGCCAGAAGTTAATTCTAAAAGCCTTATCTATGTTTCAAGTTAAAGACTATGATGGGGAATTAATTATTGATGTATCCGATGGATGTTATGGGGAAGCCCTTTATGACTTTGTCCAAGCCCTACTGAAAATAATCGACGTTACATACTTGTCTCGAGAAACGGTTAAGTCAACATTTCTCGATGATTTCCGAGCCTTTTTGTACCAAAAGGTAAAATCAAATCGCATGACATTCAACTGGCAACATCCAACAAATGATCCCGATGGAATTTATAAAGTAGACTGCAAAATAAATGGAAAAGTTCCTCCACTATTTGTGTTTGCCCTAAATAGTGATACGAAAACGCAAGCAGCAGCACTCACATTACACCAATTCAAAGCATGGGGTATTGATTATCAACCTCTGGGTATCTTTGAAAAACCGAATACAACTACCCGAGATGTATTTTTACGTTTCAACGATGTTTGCCAAACACATTTCACCGACATCATCCAAAGCAGCGAAGAAATCGGGGAATATTTGCAAAACTATATCTCAGATGAAGCATGACACTTGTTGCCATAATGCGAACTTATAAAGTTGCGATAGCACACTCAATCCACAAGCGGTCGGCAAAGTTTCTCAACTCTGCCGACCATCGGATTTTACCATAACTTCAGCAGACCCCGCGATACGGACCCCCTCATCAAGGAAGAACACAAATGCCGCAGGAACATATAATGAACTATCAAGAAAGCCGTTGGATACAAAGAGCCGATAGTTTTCGTAGAGCATTTTCGCGATTGAAACAAGGGGTGGATTTAGCACGACAACGCCAACTGTCAGACCTGGAAGCACAAGGACTGATACAGGGTTTTGAATATACCCATGAATTGGCATGGAATACGCTAAAGGATTTCCTTCAAACGCAAGATTTTAAATTGTACGGTTCAAGAGATACAACCCGAGCCGCTTTTAAAGAGGAATTAATTGAAAATGGAGAAGCATGGATGGAAATGATTCGCCACCGCAATTTAACAATGCATACCTACAACGAGAGCATTGCTGAGGAGGTTGTTTCCGCGCTTCTCAATACATATTTCTCTGAATTTGAAACATTGCTAGCGAAAATAGAACATCTCAAACAGGAACAATCGCCATGAAATACGGATTATCAAATCGCACCCTTCAAAAGATCCAGAGCGTTTTAAGCCATTATCCCCAAGTTGAAAGAGCTATTTTGTACGGGTCCCGCGCTACAGGAACCTACCGAAATGGTTCTGATATCGACCTTACGCTTTATGGTGATGCCTTAACGCATAGCATACTCTCCCGAATCGATACTGAACTCGATGATCTGCTCCTACCCTATACAATTGACTTATCCATTTTTGATACTCCCACGTCTAAAGTCGCGGGATTCTTGCTTCTTCATTCGTAGCCTCCTACTTGTGGAGGACTTACACAAACTCCACAAGCGTTTTAACTCTCCGTGTAGCCCACGGCGAGGTTCCTAAGATTTATTGCAGCGTTCTGATCTCTGTCTATTTCGGTGTCGCACCACTCACAGTGATAGATTCGCTCCGATAACGATAGTTCGTCTTTGACATATCCACAACTGCTACACGTCTTGCTTGAAGCAAAGAATTGTGGGGCTTCTATAATAGGTATCTCAAGCACTTCTGCTTTGGATTTGAGTTTGGCGAGAAAGCCACCTAAAGCAGAATCAGATAAGGCTTTTGCCAGTTTCCGATTCTTGAGCATATTGGTAACCTTAAGCGTCTCAATACCGATAGCACTACCACCTTTTACAATCTCTGTGGTTGCTTGGTGGTGTGCATCGTTTCGGATACAAGCAATCTTGTAGTGTATCTTTGCCACTCTCTCTTTTTGCTTATACCAGTTGTTAGAGAGAAAAACCTTTCGACTTAACTTACGCTGCTCTCTGGCAAGTTTCCGCTCATATCGCTTTAGCGGTCTTGGATTCGGGTATTGCTTACCATTATCAAGGGTTGCCAGTGAGTTGATGCCCACATCTATGCCAATCACAGGGAGTCCGCGTGTATCACGGGGAGTATGAGGTGTTCCTGTCTCAACGGTAATAGATACAAACCAACGTCTTGCTGTTTCCGTCTACTCTTACTGCCTGTTCGTCTGTGGTGTAACTTAACTTATGCCCGCGTTTCTTATACTTCGGGAAGTTGCTGATTTTATCCTTCCAACGCTTTATGCCATTCGCAAGTCCTTTGATAGCGTATAAACCTACACGTTGGTCTTGCTTACAAACCCAATCGCCATAAGAGTGCTTCCGTTTATTCCAACGATTGTTGAGATCAATCTCGGAACGAAAGTCGTCTATTTCCAGCCCTGCTTTGAAATCGGATAAGGCGTTGTTATAGGCGAACCTCGCATATCCGCATTGACTCTGAAACCAACGCTCCTGAACGCTATTCGGACGCAACGCTATTTTATGTGTGCTGTGTGCCATTTGTGGTATCGCATGTCGCGCTTTAACCGCTTATCACAGTCGGTCGGCGAGGAGACTGCACTGGGAAGTGCAGGTGATAAGTCCTCGCCCACGCGATATTATAATTGTACCACAAATTACACCTTTTTGTCAAATGTTTTTTTGCTACAAACGCACGAGATACGCGGGTTGGACCCCGGGGAATGCCATAAGGCATTCATACCCGGGCAAGCCTTTATAGGCTTGATACCGTTGATTCTGATTCACCTAAAGACTTGGGATTGTTAAGTGAGTCTCTTCATCAGATTGACAACCCTGTTATGGTTGAGCAAATTCAATGCATTGGGGTAAACTTTTATGAGAAATACGGAGATGTCTAACTTCAGGACTATTTACAGAAACCCATAAACGCCGCCCTCGCCCTCCGCAATCCCGCAAACCCCGATTCTGACAAATATCTGCTGACCGCCGATAGCCAATAGCCATTTGAAAATCCTTGCTTAAAGAAATCTATTATGCTACAATAAATGTGCATCAATCAATACCAAATGGAGCGTGCCAAGTAAAAACAGATATGACACTTCAAGAAATAATTTTAGCGTTAGAGAAATTTTGGGCAGACCAAGGCTGCATCATCCAACAACCCTGTGATATAGAAGTCGGCGCAGGCACATTTAACCCCGCCACCTTCCTACGATGCCTCGGACCAGAGCCGTGGAAAGTCGCTTATGTAGAACCCGTCCGCCGTCCAACCGATGGCAGATACGCCGAAAACCCATTCCGCGTTGGGGCATATTATCAATATCAGGTAATCCTCAAGCCCGCACCCGAGAACGTACTACCGCTCTACCTTGAGAGCCTTTATAGCCTCGGTATCTCCCCCCGCAAGAACGATATCCGATTCGTCGAAGACGACTGGGAGTCCCCGACCCTCGGTGCTTCCGGACTCGGTTGGGAAGTCTGGTGGAACGGTGCGGAAGTCACACAATTCACCTACTTCCAACAGATGGGAAGTATCGATCTCGACCCGATATGTGCCGAGATTACCTACGGGCTTGAACGCATTGCACTCTACTTACAGGACGTGGACGACTTCTTCGACATCCGCTGGAACGAACACGTTAATTACGGCGATGTCCATCGACAAAGCGAAGTCGAATATTCGACTTACAACTTCGAGCATGCCAATGTAGAGATGCTTTTCGACCTGTTCAGCACCTACGAGAAGGAGACCCACGCCTGCTTAGATGCCGGGTTAGTGCTACCCGCGACCGATCATGTCCTGAAATGCTCCCACACCTTCAATATGCTCGATGCCCGCGGCGTTATTAGCGTCACAGAACGGGTAAGCTACATCGAACGCGTGCGACGACTCGCACAACGGATCGCACGCGCATACTGCACGCAGCGTGAAGAGATGGAACATCCCCTACTCGAAAAATGGAAATCTGTAGGAGGGATTTCCAATCCCAACACATCCTCTGTAGGAGGGATTTCCAATCCCGACCCCACTACACAAAAAACTACCGATTTCCTCTTCGAAATCGGCACCGAAGAGATACCCGCGAGTTATGTCCCGCCCGTTCTTGAGCAGCTTCGTAAAACCGCAACCGACTCCCTGACGAACCACAGAATCCCATTCGGCGAAATTGAAGTCCTCGGTACACCAAGGCGTATCACACTCAGTGTCAAGGACCTAAAGACGCTTCAAGAAAGCCAAGAAACAGAAGTGGTAGGTCCCCCAAAACGCGTCGCCTACGATGAAAACGGCGAACCGACAAAAGCCGCCATCGGTTTCGCAAAGACGCAAGGCGTGGAACTCTCAGCACTCCGCATCGTTGAAACCGAACGTGGAGAATACGTCGCCGCCTCCAAGCACGAAACAGGTGAACCGACACAAGAGGTATTGCAAAGACTCCTACCCGAATGGATTGAGGCACTCCGTTTCCCGAAAACCATGCGATGGGAAACACAGTCTGAAGGACAGCAGGCGTTCGCACGTTTCGCACGTCCTATCCGATGGCTCATCGCACTACTCGGAGACGAAGTCGTCAATTGCGCCTATGGCGGTCTGGACGCAGGACGCGTCACCTATGGACACAGAACCTTGCATCCTGAACCGATAAACTTGGCATCTGCAAACTTAGACACTTATAGCGAGAAACTCCGTGCTGCCGGAGTGATCGTCTGTCCGAATGAGCGACGCGAAACAATCAAAAAACAGGTAACAACCATTTTAAAAACAGAGGGTTGCCTACCAAAACTCGACGATGCACTCCTCGACACAGTAAACTATCTCGTAGAGAACCCACAACCCATCGTCGGCAACTTCAGTGAGTCGCATCTGGAAATACCGTCTGAGGTGCTAATTACCGCTATGAAGACGCATCAACGCTATTTCCCAATGTGGAAAGACGACACCGCACTCGCCGCAAAATTTATCACCATTTCTAACGGGACAGATGGCAACATTGACGGCGTTCGACACGGAAACGAACGCGTGCTTCACGCCAGACTCAACGATGCCGAGTTCTTCTACAGAGAAGATCAGAAGACCAGTCTTGCCGATAAGGTCGAACGTTTAGGCGCAGTTGTTTTTCACGCCAAACTCGGTTCACTCCTGGAGAAAGCAGAACGGCTTAAAGCACTCGCTGCCTTTTTGGCGCAGCTTGCAAGCCAAAAACTTGCTATAGAAAAACCCAGTACACAGCTGCAGCTTGGAGAAACGACCGTCCGCCATATAGAACGCGCCGCTTGGCTCTCTAAGGCAGATTTGACGACCCAAATGGTCATCGAATTCCCATCCCTGCAAGGCATCACAGGAAAATATTACGCCCAAAACTCTCGTGAAGCTGCGCCCGTCGCCACCGCTATCGCAGAACACTATCAGCCCCTTGGGGCAGACACGCCACTACCGGAAACCGAAGCCGGTGCAATCGTCGCTATTGCCGATAAAATTGACACTATCGTCGGATATTTCGGGATAGAAGAACGACCCACAGGTTCACAAGACCCGTACTCGTTAAGGCGACACGCCCTCGGCACCATCCGGATCCTCCAAGACAGGAAACTTACCCTTTCCTTAGATACCGTCGTCCAAAAGGCACTCGATCTGTATAACGTAGCGTTAGCCGATGACACACAGATAAGTGTCCTTAACTTCATTAAAGAACGCCTCCGCGTCATATTGCAACAAACACAGCAATACGCCCCCGATCTCGCCGATGCCGTCTTGGCAGTGGGTGATGTTGATATCGTCGATATTCTCAATCGCGCCAGCGCACTTGCCGAATTTCGCTTGACACCAAATTTTGAGGAAGTATATAATGCACTCAATCGAGTGCTGAGGATTTTACCGGAGGATGCCGCCGAAACCGTAGATACTACCCTATTGCACAACAATGCCGAGAAGCAATTGTTCAACTGCATCACTGCGGCAGAACCTAACTTCAAGCAAAGTATCACGGAACGCAACTACGCCAAACTCCTGACGCAACTCGCCGTTTTACAACCAGCAATCGACACATTCTTTGATGAAGTACTGGTCATGGCGAAAGAACCAGCACTGCGGGCAAACCGATTGGCGTTGTTGAACCGAATCGGACGAAACATTTATGCTATCGCAGATCTCACAAAACTCGTCATCGCTGGGAACTAAAAAATAGCTGATAACCATGAAACGAGAGGAAAAACATGAAACGACGCTTTGAACATCTACCGTGGCAGACACGCCTCATTCTCTTATGTATCGCTGCGACTGCCTTTCTGATAGGATGCGGTGAGAAGGAAAATAGAGACATTATCGAAGCGCGAGCCGCCATTGTTCGCGGGGATTACACCGCCGCACAAGCCGCCGTTGAAAGGACAGATGCCGGAAACCAAGAAGCGACACACTTACGCGCCTTCTTGCAAAATCGGACACACGCCGACACAAACAGGTGGCAGCAAGCCATCACAGCATCAAACGCGTATCTGGAAACATTGACCGCCGACATCCGCGCGATCTCATTACAGGAAGATCCTGACTCCGACGAACTCGATCGACAAGAAAGACTCACCCGATCACAAAACGCTATCTCTGGACTTTTTGCCCTGTCACTCGCTGAGGCGGTCAAACAACGCGCAGAACTGTTAGCCGAACTTATCGTCCCCGCAGACACCGGGGTCGTCATAGCACTGTTAGCCGCGGAAAAGTGTTATCAACCTAATGCCCGTGCAGCTGCCAGACAACTGATCACCAAACTTGGAGATGGAGAACGCGCTGCTGAATTACTTCAACAAGCAACACACCATTCAGACACAGCCATACAAAAAGAAGCAATCCGCCATCTCGGTGCTATGCGTAAACCTGACTTTATACCGGTCTTTGAAGACGCTCTTGCCAAAACCGATAGTTCACCAGAGGTCGCGTATAGAGCGATCGTCGCTCTTGAACAACTGAAAAGGGTACTCCCCGATAGTATAGCTATTGCGACCGGACTACAACTCGCACTGAAGAATAACAGCGCCCAAGTTCGGATGCACGCCGCAAAACTCATCGGCACCATCCAAGCCCAAACCGCTGTGCCTGACCTTATCAGGCTTCTCGCAGATCCGAATACTTATGTCAAAGATACAGCCATAGATGCCCTTAACCGTATAGGCGAACCCGCGATTGCGCCACTCATCGAGGTCCTCAATACAAAAGCACACAACCTCATCCCCGATGAAGACATCGGTTTCACCAGAGAATACCAATACATCGCCAGTGCTTACATCGACGCCTTATGGATGAAAAAATACCGAATCGGCACACAATCCGCTGCAATCAAAGCACTCGGACTGCTGCAAACAGAAGCCTGCGTCCAGCCACTCATCAATGAGTTAGCGAATGAAGAATTAAAAGCAGACGCCTTAGCAGCACTCGTCGCAATGCGCAATGTTGCTGTCCCCCTCCTGATTGATGCCCTCAAAAATGCCTCCGATGAAATTCGCGTACAGGTCGCAGACGCGCTCGGACAAATCGGGGACCGGCGCGCAATAGTCCCGCTTATTGAAACACTGAATACAGACCCACATAAAGAAGTGAAAGCATTCGCAGCAATAGGACTCGGCAATATGTATGCGCGCGGGGAAAATAACACCGCAGTCACCGCACTCACCAACGCACTCTCCTACGACGATACCACTGCCACTAACGCAGCAGAGGCACTCGGAAAAATTAGCGTCGTTACAGAAGACACCGTTCAAAAACTGATTATCATTGCGCTCGATAAACAGATGCGTGAAACCTTGCGTTCCGCAGCACTTACCGCACTTTGGCGACTCAAACCGGAAAAAGCAGTTCAGTCAATGCTCCTTATCACGTTCAGCGATGAAACCAGTCCTGTCCTCCGTGCCAGTGCCGTCAAAGTTTTGAGTCGTATAAAAGCACCCGAAACCGTGCCTGTCTTGATATGGATGCTCTCTACACGATTCGATGAAATTTCCGATTTCCAGAGGCACATGAAACGCGAGTATAAAACGCTTGACGCACTCCGAACCCAAGTCGATACTTTCCAGATCCAGTGGACCGCCGACTACCCACAAACGAACTACCGTACATGGGGTGAACTTAAACCGATTCCCAGCCTGGTGCGTAGTGAAGTCGCCCGTGCACTCGGTGTTATCAAAGGAGAAACCGTCATAGAACCCTTAGTTCGCGCACTTGAAGACGACGGACGCGCCACGGTGCGACAGAGCGCAGCATGGGCACTCGGGGAAGTCAAAGGTGACCCGACAATAGAACCGCTTGTTACCGCACTCAAAAAGGACAAGCAGGGCGTCGTCCGGCAAGAAGCAGCCATCGCACTTGGAAAAATCAAAGGACAAAAAGTTGTCGATCCGCTTGTCGATGCGCTGAAAAATGATAAGTATGAAACGACACGCTTTCAAGCCGCAAAGGCACTCCGAGAAATCCAAGCCGGGGATAAAGGACTCGTTGATGTCGTCAAAAAGGGGTTAGGAAATTTTGATGACGGATATGAAGTCCAATCTGTACAAGACGAAGTCATCGGCGCATTAATCAAAGACGGAAACCTGGCGACTTCCGAATTCGCAGTCGAGGCATTAAGGTCTGCCGATGATGAGTGGACGCGATGGGCACTTGTACATGTTATCGGCACACTGAGTAAAAAACCCGCACTTGATGCAATGGTCGCAGAACTGAATCATCCCAGCTTCGTTGTCCGTAAACGGGCGACAGAAACGCTCGGCGGTTTCAAAGAACGGAGTGTCGTCGATTCATTAATCGCTGTTCTCGAAAACACCGGTGAGATGAAATCCATACGCGCAGGTGCCGCCAATGCGCTCGCTGGACTCAAAGACGAACGCGCCGCAACAGCACTCCTGAACGCACTCACCGATGAAAATGCTGAAATCCGATTACGAGCCGTCACAGGTTTAGGCAACCTTAAGGATGCAAAAGCCGTCGCGAAACTCATCGAAATTCTTGAGAATCCGTTAGAACCGGATGACATCCGTGCCGCCGCTGCAACAGCACTCGGTAACATCGCCGATAAAACAGCCGAACCCGTTCTGATTCGCGCCTTAGACATCCGCATCGGAAATATCTCGAAAAACGCGATGATTGCGCTCGGTAAACTCGAAAGCGAAGCAGCTATCCCGAAACTTATCGCTATCCTTGAGGATAAACGGATCCCACTCGATGCCAGTACAAATGCATTAGCGAACGCTTCTGCCCGGACGAAAGCAGCAATAGCCCTCGGCGAAATTGGCGGACCCCGCGCCGCTGAAGCCCTCGGCAAACGCCTCATTGACGATACCGAATATATCGTCGCACTTGAGGACGCAGCAAACAGGAAAGCTATCGGTGCAGATGACCTAAAACGCAACTGGAGCTGGGAAGTTTTTGTCAACGCTGCCAAAAAACTCGACTTACCGGAATTCGTTGCCACTAAAATGGCTGCGCGTACAGCGGACACATGGGAAAATCATCAGGTCAGGAACGCCGCAATGGTTGCCTTGGGTAAGTCTGGTACTTTTACGGATACTTCCAAGTTTAAAGAACGCTTAGCCGATCCGGTTGTCGATATCCGAAAAGCCGCAGCACTCGCCATTGGTCAAGCTGGAATCCGGGAACTCATGCCAGACCTCATCCAAATAATGACAGGTGAAACCGAAGTCAACAAGGATGTCCGGCGCGCTGCCACACAAGGACTCGGTGAAATCGCAGATGAAACAACAGTCGACATCCTTATCCAAGTCCTGAACAACGATGACAACCACGTCGAAATTCGACGCGATGCCTCAAGGGCATTGGGCAAAATCGGAACCGACAAAGCGGTAGATGCCTTGGTGGAAAAACTCAGAGCACTCCATGAAGCCCAAATTACAAGAGGCCTCCGTCTGGATGCCATCAAGGCACTCGCAGACGCTAAGAACGCGAAGGCAGCCCCGCTCTTAGAATTGATCCTCCAAGATCAAGACGCAGAAATCCACTTCCAAGCGGCAGTCGCACTCTTTGAAATTACAGGTGAAGGCTACGGCTATAACCGCATATAAGGAGAATTTTATGGCTTTTTTTGAACTACGGCAATATAGAACGCAACCCGGTCAACGCGAGAATTGGGTGAAATATATGGAAGAAACCGTCTTACCATTTCAAATTTCTAAAGGAATGGTTGTGATTGGCAGTTTCATCGGCGAAGAAGAGGACGATCTTTACGTCTGGATTCGGCGATTCGAGAGTGAAGAACAGCGCGAACAACTCTACGCAGCCGTCTATGAGGATGACAGGTGGGTAAATGAAATCTCACCCCGCGTCGGTGAACTCATCGATAGAGAACAGATCCTTGTCACACGGCTCGAACCCACTTCTCGCTCAGCACATCAATAAGAAACTTCGCATCCAAAACGGAGGTGGTTTGATGGGACCTGAAGAAAAATATCTGTTCGACCTTTGGGGCTATATCAACATCGAAAATGTCTTGGGAACAGACGAACTCGCTGAACTGAATGCCCTTATCGACGCACAAGCGTACCCCGATCCCGTTGACGACGATGTTCATTCACAGAGATTCGGGGGATTCTTGAGTTGGGAGAACGACGCATTCCGAAAACTCCTCAGTCACCCGCGCATCATGCCGTTCTTGGCAGAGATCGTCGGTCCAAAATTCCGGCTCGATCACGTCTACGGTATCCTGATGATAGAGGGAAATCCAGGCGGAAGGCTTCACGGCGGCGGAACGCCCTATGACCCAGCCCAGTACTACGTCTTCCGAAACGACCGGATGTATAACGGTTTAACCGTTGTCTCATGGGCATTGACCGATATGCTGCCAGGACACGGCGGTTTCTGCTGTATCCCCGGCAGCCACAAGAGCAACTATCGGTGTCCTGACCATTTCCGACCCGTCGAGGAGAATCAAATCTGTATGGCACCCGTGCATCAGAAGGCAGGAGATGTCGTCATCTTCACGGAGGCACTGACGCACGGTACCCTTCCCTGGACTGCTTCGCACGAAAGACGCTCGATTCTGTTTAAGTACTCACCCGGGCACGCCTCATGGGGACAAGGCAGATACGACGATGAACTCCGCAATCTCATGGCAGACGAGGACCAGAAACTGATGCTCGAACCGCCTTACGTCGCAAACCGAAAACCGGTTGTCTAAATGGTGGTTTGTCAGGTTGGACGGAGACCATGCTATGCCTATTCGCTGGCAAGATTTCTCAATCTCGCCAGCGTCGGCGACAATCTATAAATCATGCGCAAGATACCAGCAAAAGACCTTGATTTCATTTTCACCCATTTACTATTCAACAAAAGAGTTGATTATGGACTTTATTGAAGAACTTGATAACCTATCTAACCGTATTGCCGATTACAAAGATAAGGTAAAAGGCGAACAAGCTACGATAGATGCCTTTGTCAAGCCCTTTATACGTGCTTTGGGATATGACGATACTAATCCAACAGAAGTTGTGCCTCAATTTACTGCTGATATTGGCACAAAACAAGGCGAAAAGGTTGATCTTGCTATTCTCAAAGATGATAAAGTCGCCATGCTTATTGAGTGCAAAGATTGGAGTTCAGATTTTTCCAGAGAAAACTTTTCACAACTTTTCCGTTACTTCATAGCCGTTCAGGAAGCTCGAATCGGTGTCCTAACCAACGGTATTCAGTATAAATTTTACGCAGATTTAAAAGCACCGAATAGGATGGATGAAGACCCTTTTTTTGAATTCGACATGTCTGAAGTTCAGCCATCACTGGTCAATGTGCTCAAAAACTTTACCAAGGATAACTTTGATTTAGACAACATTTATTCCGCTGCAGGAGTTCTAAAGATAAAGCAAATCCTGATAGAACAACTGAAAACACCTACCAAGGATTTTGTTGAATTTTTCTACAATGCTATAAAACTACAGATGGAGATACAGGATTTCACAGCTGTTGTCAAGCGTGCATTTAATGAGTTTCTCGACGAACAGAGGGAGAAAAAAACGAACCGGAGTAATGAACGCCTCGCGAAGTTTACCAACCTCAAAGTTACTATGTCTGATGGGCATATCATACATCATCATAATGGGAAAGAAACTTATATTGAGGTCCTTGAAAAGTTAGGACTGGAAAAAGTAATGCGTGTTCGCCCTAACATCGTATCAACAGAACAGTTTTCCCTCGCCACTAAGGGGACTAAGCGCGGGAGGTTTTGGGTAAGAGGAACAAACGGATTCAGCACAGGTGATAGAAAAGCAGAACTTGAAAAGATCGCTAATCTACTTGGTGTTTCATTGCTTGTAGAACAAGTCGAGAAAAAGCCAAAGTCTAACTGAACATCAAGGTCATTCAGTTTTCCATTTTGTAGCACAAACTGTTAGTTTGTGTTTCTTGTGTCCGGCGCAAACTAATAGTTGGCACTATAACGCTAATTGAAAATTTCTGAATAACATTAGCCCCAGCGGGGCGATAGGTGTATAGAAAACCTATTATCCCAAAGACCAAGTCTCGGCGGGGTGACAGATGTATCGTGAACATATTTGAAAAAGGAATCAAATGATTGACATCACACTGAACTGCCAACGTTAATTTAGACCAAAAATCAGTAAAGTTAAGACAAATTTTTTCGTTGAAATTCGACAGGCATCAAATAGTCTAACGCCGAATGCGGGCGTTTCTGGTGATACACTTGTAGGATAAATCGGATATCCTTTCATTTAGACCGTCATTATATCACAATCTTGGTTTAGACAGTGGCCCAAATTTCCGATGGCAGTATATCATTCATTCCGACAAAATAGTTACACGCCCGGTGTGCCGAAAAATTTGATTTATGAAAATATATAAGGTATAATCCTTATATGCTAGCATATCACCTCTAATTGTATGAAAAATAGTCAGGAAAATCTTGAAAATAACGCTGAACACCGTGTAGAGAAGCACACCAATTTTCTGGGAGAAATTCCAGAGTCCTGGCAACGGTGTGCAAGGGCAGCCTTTGGATACATTTTTTGCCTCTATATGATCATCGCTGTCTCATCTGAAATTGCTGTTGCTATCCTTCCAGAAACGACATGGTTAGAAAAGATCATAACCGTGATGAATAACATTGAGTCACACCTATATCATTTCGGTATCGGTTTGGGGATAGCGATAATTGCACCGTGTTTGGCATGGGAGCATCTTATGTATTTGCGAGAAAAACGAAAACGCGAGCAAGAACAACGGGCACGCGAGCAAGCGGAAGCGATAGTTGCTGAACTCCAGAAAGAGGTCGACCATCTACGGAGTGAGTTAGCCGCACTAAAAGCACGTTCGCATTCGCCCCAGGGAGAGAATAGAGATTAAGCTCGCGATGCGCCGGAAATCATTCCTACCGATAAAAGGTATATCCCTTTCTCATACGCGAGCGTATAGAAGACTATTCAAGGCAACGATAAGACAAATTGCAGATACATCGCGCTACCAATCCGCAACACTGCCATCGGTATCATAATAGAATTCGCCGCCGAGTTCTTCAGGGTAGGTATCAAGCGTCTGCTCCGCTTCTGTTTCATCAATCTCAAACCCAAGCCCCGGTTTTGTCGGCAATTCGATGTGGCCATCTATGACTTGCCACGCCTCAGTGAATAAACCGTCCCCTAAACCGGCATCAATCTGTTCTTGAATCAGGAAATTCGGCACAACCGCATCAACATGAAGGGAGGCAGAAAAAGCGACCGGTCCAATAGCACAATGCGGCGCGATGTGCATATAGTAAACCTCCGCCATGTTCGCAATCTTCTTCAGTTCAGTAATGCCACCGGCGTGAGAAGTATCCGGTTGGAGATAAGCCACCGCCTGTTTCTCAAATACCTCGCGGAATCCCCAACGCGTCAGCAACCGTTCACCCGTCGCAATCGGGAACGGCACATGGTCAGAAACGAGTTTGAGGGCATCCACATTCTCTTGCGGAATCGGTTCCTCAACGAACATCGGACGCATACCTTTAAGTTCATGACAAATTTCAATAGCGAGCGCAGGGGTCATCTTACCGTGAAAATCAAACGCAAGCTCGACATCGGGGCCCACCCACTCGCGCATGAGATACGCACGTTCCACAAATGCGTCAATAACCGCCGGCGGCTCGTGTCCACGCCACTTGCCACCGGGACCAGTTTTAAATGCCGTATAGCCACCTTTTCGTTGTAAAAACTCAAGACGTTCTTTCGCAGCAGCTTTGCCTTCGTCTGTTAAACTCCCAATGCCCCAATGTGCATAAACGCGGATGCGGTCACGCACCGCACCGCCCAACAATTGATACGCAGGCACATCGTAGTATTTACCAGCAATGTCCCACAACGCCTGATCAACACCGGACAAAGCAGACATTAGGATGTTTCCGCCTCGGAAGAAAGCAGAACGATAGACGTGCTGCCAATGATGCTCAATCCGTAGCGGATCTTTACCGATAAAATAATCAGCAAGTTCCTCAACAGCCGCACATGTACTTTTAGGTTTACCTTCAAGTGTGGTTTCACCCCATCCGACGATGCCGGTATCCGTCGTGATTTTCACAAGTCGCATCCGGCGACGCGGGTAGAATTGTTCAATCTTAGCAATCTTCATCTTTTTAACTATGTACTCCTGGGCACCGCTCCATTACATTTCGCGGTGGTTTCCTGTGAATTCCAACCAAATTTGGGTTAAAGTAGTTGTAATACCATGTCCGAACACGAATATATCTGTCTGCTGTAGCATAGACTGTTAGTCTGTGCTGTCCTGTGTTCTGTTGCATAAAATCTATAAGGCAACATGGATTTTTAGAAATCGTATAAGAATAACCTACCAGCAAGAAAGGAAAAAATATGTCCGCACAACCCAATATCCTCTTTATGATTGCCGATGACCACCGATGGGACGCTATCGGCGGCATGGGCGACCCAACCGTGAAAACACCGACACTCGATTCCCTCATGGCGCGCGGAACGACCTTCCGTCAAACACATATCATGGGATCCCTCGTCGGCGCCGTCTGCGTACCGAGCCGTGCCGCCGTTCTCACCAGCGCGAATCTGTTCCGTAGCGGTGGCAACCAAATTAACCGAGATTTAGCAGTCTGGCCAGAAGTGATGCGTCAGGCGGGGTATCATACATTCTTTTCTGGCAAGTGGCATAACGATCGACAAACGTTCACGAACAGTTTTGATGACGGTGCAAAAATATTCTTCGGCGGCATGAGCGATCAATATAAAGTACCCGTCTTCGATTTCGATCCCACAGGAAAATATCCCAACGATGCCAAATACATCGGGGAAAAGTTTTCTACAGAACTGTTTACAGATTCCGCCGTGCAATTTATAGAAAACTACGATCAAACGGATCCTTTCTTCCTTTACCTCTCCTTCACTTCACCGCACGATCCGAGGACAGCACCCGGAGAATACGCTACGATGTATTCACCAGAGGATATACCTGTCCCAGAAAACTTCGTTCCAGAACACCCGTTCGATAACGGAGAAATGCGTATCCGAGATGAAGTGTTAGCACCCTTCCCGCGCACCCCCGAAATCGTCCAACAACACATCGCCGACTATTACCGGATGATTACACACATGGACGCTGAAATGGGGCGCGTGCTAAGAACCCTCGAAGCCATTGGACAACTCGACAACACCATTGTCATCTATACTGCCGATCACGGACTTGCTGTCGGGCAACACGGACTGTTAGGCAAACAGAATCTCTATAACCACAGCATCCGCGTTCCATCAATATTCGCTGGACCCGGAGTCTCCGAAGGCGTAACAGTGGATGCCTTAACCTATCTGTACGATGTTTTTCCGACGGTTTGCGACCTTACCAGTGTCGAGTGCCCAAATACGACCGAAGGCAAGAGTTTGGTCCCGCTGATGGAAGGTTGTGTCGAACGGGTACGGGCGACAGTCTTCGCGGCGTATAAAGACATCCACCGCACCATCAGTGACGGACGCTGGAAACTCATCCGTTACTATGTATCTGAGGAGACAGGTGCTGGCACGGATTGTATCCAACTGTTCGACCTGGAGCAAGATCCGTGGGAGACGACCAACCTCGCAGATTTGCCCGAACACGCCGACCGTATTCGCTCACTCGCTGCAGATATGAAAATGTGGCAAACCGAGAAGGACGATTTCATGAAGGATATACCGGTGTTGTTGGAATAGTGGACCGCCCGCTTTTAAATTATAGGTAACCGAATTCGTAGGGGCGGGGTCTCCCCGCCCATCACCATATACAACACACCAAACGATGATAAACAATTTCGTAGGGACGGTCTCCCTGCCCATCACCATAAATTTAGACTGAACACGCTAATAATTTCTATCTACCACGCCCAATCACAATCAATCGTGCCGCCTGCTCCGCTGTGTCAGCGATTAACCGGGTCGCATCTGCAACAGCGACCTCAAGAGACATCGGCTCTTGGACGATACCCAACATCGCGTCAATACCGGCTTCGTAAACCGCTTCAGCACCTTCAGCAATGCCGCCAGCAATTGCAATGACAGGGATATTGTGTGCTTTCGCTACCTTTGCGACACCAACAGGCGTTTTGCCAAACGCCGTCTGAAAGTCCAATTGCCCCTCACCCGTAAAGACAAGGGAGGCACCTTTCACCCGTTCTTCGAGTCCAACGGCATCAATCATAATATCAACGCCAAGTTTCAATTCCGCGTTAAGAAACGCCATGAGACCCGCACCCAATCCACCGGCAGCACCCGCACCGGGGATGTCATTGAAGGATCTCCCAAGCGTCTCAGTTAAAACCTCGTCAAAATGTCCGAGACATTCATCTAAGGTTTCAATCATTTCAGGGGTAGCACCTTTCTGGGGTCCATAGACGTGTGAAGCACCCTCTGGACCCGTCAATGGATTGTTCACATCACAGGCAACGACCGTCTCGGTTTCAGCGATAGCCGAATGTAAACCCGTTATATCTATTGACCGCAAGTGTCCAAGGTTCCCACCACCGCGTAGAATCTGTTTCCCATCCGCGTCCAGTGACCGAACACCAAGTGCCTCCCCCATTCCGACCCCGCCATCGTTCGTCGCGCTGCCGCCAATACCGATAATCAAGCGTCTGCACCCTGCCTCCAAAGCAGCATGGATCAGCTGCCCAGTCCCATAAGTCGTGGTAAGAAGTGGGTTCCGTTGATCTGGCGCAACAAGTGTGAGACCCGAAGCAGATGCCATCTCAATAACAGCCGTCTCCCCGTCAGCAAGGATACCAAATTTCGCCTCAACCTCGTTTCCGAGTGGCGCAAGCACACGACGCGTTTGAATATGACCCCCCGTTGCATCAACGAGGGATTGCACAGTCCCCTCGCCGCCATCCGCCATCGGCACTTTTTCTATGACAGCCTCTGGAAACACGCGACGGATTCCTTGCTCAATCGCACGCGCAGCTTCAAGCGCACTGACACTCCCTTTAAATGAATCAGGTGCAACTACAATTTTCATGACGAACAATTTATCACAAGCCTCACAACTTGTCAAGTTCCTACTGAAAAATTGCTTGACACCCAAGGCAAATTCATGTCAAAATTTAAAGCACTATGGAGATCTGCAAAGACGAAGTAAACTTCTATCTTGGGATCGCATTACAAATTATACCATTGCTAACGGAATTTGCGCTTCAGCGATGGATTAAAACAGAAAAATAGGTGACACATGGACTGGCAACTGGAAACAACCGTCTCTGACGAACAGGTTACATTTTACAAAGACAACGGTTATCTCACTTATGGACGCATCTTCACAAAAGCAGAACTCGATACACTCCGAGATTATGTGGACGAGATGATCGAGAATTTGCCAGAAGGGAGACGTCCAGAACAGATGGACGTGCCGCATTTTGAGCATCCATTTCTGTTTAAATACCTGACGCACCCACGCGTGCTAAAGGTCATCGAACGGTTTATCGGACCAGATATCGTCCTCTGGTCAAGCCACTTTATCAGCAAACGGGAACACGACGGTATGGCAGTGCCGTGGCATCAAGACGGCGTTTATTGGGGTAAGTCTCTTGAGCCGATGCACGTTATCACAATGTGGTTAGCCGTTGATGAATCGACAGTCGAAAACGGATGCATGCGCGTCATACCCGGCAGCCATAGACTGCGGGATCGCCGCTATGAAGACGTGGATCGCACAAATAATCTCTTCGGTAGCGAAGTCGTGGAAGCCGACTTAGACACGTCGAAAGTGGTTAATCTGGAGTTGGAAGTCGGCGAGTGCCATTTTCACGACGCATGGACAATCCACAATTCCAGTTCCAACGCCTCACAGAAACGTCGGTGCGGTTACACCATGCGCTACATGCCAGCAGATGTCCGTTATCCCGGTGCAGAGTGGCGGCGTAAACACTATATCTACCTGCTGCAAGGCGAAGATAAGACAGACGGGTTTAACGCTTATACCCCCATCCCAGAATTTTAAAGGTTCAAGAACAAAATTCATAACAATGTTGGACAAAATCTGTCCCCTTGCACCACAAACTGTTAGTTTGTGTCATTTTGGATATGACTGCCCAAAAGACCCCAAGCCTTGAAACAGAGTCTCAAGAAAACGGAAAGGAAAATCCATGCGTCCCTATTTTGATGTACATTGCCATATCGGTATGACAGTATCACGTGCCCCAATCGTTGGACAAAGCACTGGAAAATGTTTAGCGCGGATGGCATCCGCAGGCGTTATCGGCGCAATTCCGTGTCCAACAGCCGGTAGCCCACAAGCACGTGGTGTATTGGACACACGCACACAACACGAAACAATCGCCAACGCATGTAAATTATACCCGGAACGTTTTCCGATCGGACTCGGAATCGCTGAAGTTCGACACGAACAAGCCGGTGCCGACGAATTGGAACGCGCGATGCGGGAAGATGGTTTAGTCGGATTCATGTGTCATCCAGGGTTGTCTGGACACTCACTCGGTGGTGAACTCCACGGATTTCTTGAAATCGTGGCGATGTACAACGGACTTTGTCTGCTCCATCAGGCGGGTTCCACGCGGAACATTGCCACTTACGCAAAGCGATTTCCATCAATAACGTTTATTATTGGGCACGTTTCGATGAACAAAGCCGGCCACCTCGATGCAATTGAGCAGTGCGGAAAATCTGAGAACATCTGGTTCGACGTGGCACAGAAACCGGAAGGGGCAGACACAAGTTGGGATCTGGTACATCTCATCAACAACCTCGGCAACGATAGAATCATGTTCGGCAGCGATCTACCCTATTACGATTTCCGGTGGGTACAAGCGCAGATTGAGTCGGCAGACCTTGATGATGAAACAAAAGAACGGATTGCCTATCAGAACGCAGTCCGGTTAGTTCAACAATTTCGTGAAGACTGGACACCGACACTAACGCCCATAAAACCACCACAGGCTTATTCAGAAGTTGAGATGTGGGATGCGAACGGAGCGAGGTTACGCTAATTGGTAGGAACAATATTTAACTGAAGGGTCCATTACGCATGGAAACCTTGTACCCTAAACTGTTAGTTCGCGGAGGCTACAGACTACGAATCACTCTCATCTAACTAAAAAACCGACAACTACTTGATAACCTCAACGGCGCGAATCCGACGGCGTAGCACGAAAAGATAAAAAACTATCAGGACGCTTTGGACGAGGAATGCCCATACCCAATGCACACTATAATCCGGCGAACCCCCAAACAGGGTCGTGCCGAGAATGTCGTAGTTCGCCCAAATCGATACCAAAGCCACTTTGCTGGTGCGCGCCATCTCTTTAAGGATCTCATAAAGAACAATCGAGCCAAACCACACGGCAGAGAAACCGATGATGGCATAGCGCGGATTCGTGGTCAGCGATGAGAACACCAGTATCAATAGACTCGTAGACAGGATAATAATTACGGAATAGGCGATGATTGAAAAAGGGACCCAGTAGTACTCTTTCAGAAAAGCCGTGCCTGCTAATAGCGACTGTTCAAGAAATAACAATAACCCAGGAACCAACGTCAGACAAGCCAATAAGATACCAATAGCAGCAAACTTACCCATTAAGTAATCTATCCACGAAATCGGTTTAGACAAATACAGTGAGAGGGCGTTGTTCTTCAGATCGGTAGCGATTAATCCTGAACCCCCGAAAACAGCAACCAAGGCGACGATAAAGGTCGACGGAAACGGGTAGATTCGGAACAGAAACTTCTGAAAAAATTCGCTATCAATCTTAATAAACGCTAACTCTACGCCCGGCATCTGACTGATATAGATAAGTATGGCGTGGGCAAAGATGTACATTAAGGGCGGGATAGCAACAATTAACCGGACAATTTTCCGTTGTGCAAGCAGTTTCAGTTCTGCCTTTGCAATAATCCACCACCGTGTATGACTATGGGTCTTCAGCGTGCCTTCCCAATGTCGGTAGTTCTGTGTGTGAATAGGCATATTTTTCAGTTGTTATCAATTATCGGTCAAGAGAAATGTAACAGCCGCAAAATGTGGCTGATTGCTGACGGCTGACGGCTGACAGCCTGTTCAATACTTATAAATAGCCGTTCTCTCTAAGGTATCCGTGAAGGGCCCCTGTTTCTCAGTCTGGATTTCAACCTCTATGACACCTAAATGGGTATCGCGTTCCGGATCCTCCTCAATGAAGACGCGTGGAATCTCCGCCGTTAAGAGCCGATCCAGTCTATGGAGTTCCTGTGACCAGCGAAGATCAATCAGCCGACCATCGTAGACCTTTCGATGCTTTTCGCCATTACGGATGGAGTAGACTTTTGCATTCGTGGTAAAATCGGCTTCAGAGATCGTACTCGTCCCAACACTCGGGCTGAGAATGCTCTGGTTCCATATCAGTGGCGTGCCATTTCTATCCACCAAATAAATTCTCAAATCAATCCTGTCAACGCGTGGATCCGATTGAAGCTCAATCCCTTCAAAATTCTGGATCACACCACTCCCACATGAAAATGTAAAAAGCACACAGATCCCAACGAGCACAATGCCCCGCAATTTCAAGGTAAAGCGAAATTGATCTGGGAATAGATCAATTTGTCTTAGCTTTACATTCACACCTATTCTCCTCTTTTATGCCTTTTTAAGGGCAGCTTGCAGGCTTCCCATAGCAGTCTGTTTTATCTATTATATCCTTTCTGAGTGTCAGAAGTCAATCAAAATCTACCTTGAATCTTTTTCCAAAAGTGATATAATGGTTGTCATGAAATCTACCAAAGTTTTAATCGGTTCAGAAAATAGGGTAAAAATTGAGAGCACACGGCAAAGTTTTTCAAAATTTTTCAAACCGTTAGAGATTCACGGATTACCTGCTGATTCAGGTGTCTCCGCTTCACCCTTTAACGAAGATACATTCACAGGTGCCAAGAACCGAGCCGAACATGTGAAACGTATCAACGATGAACAGGCACTCAAGGCTAATTTCTTCGTCGGTATTGAGGGAGGACACCTTCAACTGCACAATAGATGGTTTCAATTCACTGTCATCTATATATTGGATCAACAGCATCGAGAAAGTTTCAGCACGACCGGCATGTATGAATTACCCAACTGGATAGTCGAGAAACTTCTGGCAGGGACTGAATTGGCATACATCATTGACGAACTCGCTCAAGAGTCCAACACAAAGGAAAAACAGAGTGCCAGCGGATTCTTGACAAATGGAGCAGTAAACAGATTACAAAATTATACGCAAGCCATAACATTTGCCTTAATCCCGTTCCTTCAAGAAGACCTCTATTTTCAACGAAAGTAAGATTTCGCACTTCGCTGCTGACGAGGTTTCCTAACCTCGTCAGTGTATAGACTATAACTTCGGAGGAGACTCATGAAAGCCGCAGTCCTATATGAAACCGACACGCATCTAAAAATTGAAGAGTTCGACTTACCGCGTCCAAGTGCAAACCAGGTCCGAGTGCGATTAATCGCCAGTGGCGTCTGTCACTCCGATTGGCATGTCGTCAAAGGAGACTGGCCCTTCGTCAGGTTGCCCGTCATCCTCGGACACGAAGGTGCTGGGGTCATAGAAGAAATCGGAAGCGATGTAACCCAAGTGCAGGTAGGCGACCATGTGATCCTCTCATGGAAACGGAACTGTGGATACTGCGAAATGTGTCAGAAAGGATACCCAAATCTCTGTGCGATGCCTGCTGACAGTTCTGGCAAACCCGCAATAAAAACAAGCGGGCGTGAAATAGACCAGATGTCAGGATTAGGAACCTTCGGCACCGAGACACTCGTCCCTCAAGACGCTGTGGTTCCTATTGATAAAGATATGCCATTCGCACAAGCTGCGTTAATTGGGTGTGGCGTGATGACAGGTGTCGGTGCCGCTATTAACACCGCACAAGTCGCACCGGGCAGCTCGGTAGCCGTCTTTGGATGTGGTGGGGTCGGTCTCAACTGCATACAGGGTGCAGCACTCTCCGGCGGCGAACCAATAATCGCCGTTGATGTATTAGACAACAAACTCGAACTCGGAAAACAGTTCGGTGCTACCCATACCGTCAACGCCTCCGAAGTAGACCCCGTAGCACAGATTAAAGAGATTACCGACGGACGCGGGGTCCACTATGCTTTTGAGGCAATCGGGTTGATTGGTGAAACTTTCCGGCAAGCGATTCTTTGCACGCGGAGCAGAGGCGTAACAGTCTTCGTCGGACATGCTCCAGAAAACACCACTGTTGAATTCGATGCTCGGATGCTGATAGCTGAGAAAACCGTTATAGGTTCAATGTATGGAACAGCCCGCCCGCATGTAGATTTCCCACGTCTGGTTTCGCTCTACAAAGCCGGGCAACTCAAACTGGACGAACTCGTCACGCGTACGTATCCGTTGGAAGGAATAAACGATGCATTCGAGGCATTAGCAAGAGGCGAAGTCGCACGGAGTGTACTCAATTTGACTTAAGATGAAAAAAAAAGGGACAGGCACACAAAAACCGTCCCTATGTTTAAAGAAGACATTCCAAGGGAAAGGAACCTTCACCGATCGTCCGTTGGTGGAGAAGGGACAATAAGCTCAGGAAGTATAATAGTCTCAGGCACATGTGGCTGCTGATCTTCGCCTCGCAACTCAATTAGGTACTTCCAAGTCTTACCGTTTTCATTGATCTTGTGAACTTCAACCCAGTCCTCTTCACTGGGTACTTCCGTGATGTCCCAACCCGTTTGACGGGTGCCATCTGAAATAGCGGATAATTGTTCATCGTGTGTTTTCGTCGGGTCGTTGAGACGTTCGACATTAATATGACGAGACATCGAGACGTTTCCGCTCAAGACCTGTTCTGCTCCCTTCGGATTCCGGGATCTCCAATCCCTCTCATCTACATTGCTCATTCGGTCAATAATCCTATCCCTTGTTGTATCATTTGGCATTGCATTATAAGTGAACCGAATTTGCCAATTTTGAAGATTAATGCGACTCTTGGTCGTATTGTAAAGTTCGATCAAGACAGTATGATGAAGCCGAACAATAGATGCCGTGTGCAAGTCCTCTGGTAATACACTCTTATCATTCCCTGTCCACCACAACTCTCTAAGCTTAATTCCTGTGGCTCCCCCTTCAACTAACTGCGCTATGAATTTCGGTTTGATATGGCGAATAACGAGAGCCTTAGAATGCGCTGTAGAATCTACCGGTTTGAGCACTTCAATTGTCACACCCGTACCATCAGACTCCTTTGCAGGCAAAGCCTTCACAAGATTCAAGGCTTCAGACCCGGTTAGCCCCAAATCCTTCGAGACATCTAAGGTCAGCTTCCCGCCTCCATCAATATGCATTGATGGAATATCTTTTATCATAGCGTTCTGGGACATCCGTTGCGCCGAAGTCAAGGTCGGAATACACAAACTTATCAACAGCACCGCGATGACACTAATTATCAAAAACATCATTCTCGTTTTCATGAAACCTCTCCTCCTTCAAAAGATAATCTCCTTATGGAAACCCATTACAAAAAATAAAATGTTGTTCAGGAATAAAAATCAGAATTCAGCAGAAATTATTCAAGAATACGCGCCATCCGCTCGCGGACCCATGCCTTATGCTCAGGATGCGTATGAATATAGAAGGTGCCGTTCTGAATTGCGTTATAGACATGCGCCGCCACCTCTGCGGGCGACAGTCCAGCCTCCATCTCAGCACGGGTATTCCGTGAGCCACCGATAATCGGTTCATGCGGACGCGACCGTTCCGTTGGACTTCGCAGGGCATCCGGTCGGTTCCGATCAGATTCCAGAATCCCCGTGCGGACCCATCCAGGGCAAAGCACATGCACCTGAATATTCGCACCCTTCTGCGCCAACTCATCAGCAAGTGTTTCCGAAAGCACGACAACCCCGTGTTTGCTCACCTTATAGATACCTTCACCACCGCCGCCCACCAAACCTAAAATGGAAGCAGTATTCACAATATGACACGCGTCCCCTTGTTCAAGCATGCGAGGCACAAACGATCGGATGCCGTGAATCACACCCCATAGGTTCACACCTAATACCCACTCCCAATCGGCGAGCGTATGCTCCCAGATAGGACGACTACAGACGACACCTGCATTGTTGCAGAGAATATGCACCGCGCCAAAAGCGTCCAGTGTCTGCACCGCAAGGTTTTCAACATCAGCCGGATTTGAGACATCCGTTTTGACAGTGAGAACGGTCGCGCCTTTAGCACTTAAGTCTGCCGCAAGTTCGGCTAACGGTGCCTCCTCAACATCGGCGAGGACGACTTTCATGCCCTCCGCGGCAAACCGTTCCGCTAAACCTCTCCCGATACCGCTTGCTGCACCCGTAATAACGGAGACCACTTTTGGCGTAGCTTGCAAGCCAAAACTTGCTTTACAAACTTTCATGACGTTCAAATCTCCGCTTGACGTTGCTGATGATATTCTTCCAACGCCTGATTCGCATTCACAATCGTCTCTAACTTTTCGACGAGTGCATCAATGTGTTTGCCCGGAAAAGCGAAGTAGAAGTCATCGTCGGACAGTGCCGTATAGACGCGGTTCCCGATACACCCCAAACTACTCACACTCCGTCCGCCTTGGACCACAGCAGGAATCACAGCACAGGTCGGTCTGCCCATGACCCCGTTTCCAGTGCCGATACCCGCAGCAGTCGCGGCTTCCGCTAAGAGCATCATTTGTCTCGGTGTCCCAGAGATAATGACGACATCCGGCATCCCAGATGCATCTGCTAACGGAGAATAGACAGCATTCTGGAAAGGGACCTCGCGTCGCGGAATTCCCGGGACCTCCTCCATAGAAATGTAGCCGAGTTCGCCCATCAATCCGAGCGTATTTTGGAGTTCTTCGGCTTGTGTCGGAGGGAGTTCAACGTTGTGGGTATAACACCCTATCGGACAGTTGTAGTGGTCAGACGCTTCAGTATAGAAAATTTTGCCCTCTGCTGCGCGTCGCCAATAGGTGCAGCCGGAGGCTTCAACTTTCTCGGTTTGCGGAATGTTATCAGGCGGTACGTCGTGAAAGGTTATCGCAACGGGAGCAGTTTCCAAATTAAGGAGCTGCTGGATTTGTTCTGACATGTTTCTCCTTTATGAGATGAATGCTAAATGTGAATCAAGGCAAACTGCCCTTCGGTGGGTTCCGCTCAGCAAAACCACGCTTCCGTGATCCGTGGCGCAGGTTGATGCTGATTACGGCACGACGGAGCGTGCCTACTACCATGCATATCAGCAGCGAGCGACCATACTCGATAAAAGGTTTCCAGAGCGTCAATACCGGCGCGCCCGTCGTTCTCAACGAGGGTATTGACAGTTTTATGAAGTTCATCCATTCGTGGATCGGGGTGCGCCCACACGTAACTGAAAGAGGCTTCATCGCGTTCGAGTGAAAGTGTTTTCACTTCAGGACGATTGAGTAGATATGAACCCGGTGGAATCAGTAACCGAACAGCATACTGCACGGGATCCACGTGATAGACAAGGCGATGCGTATCAACAAACTGGAGGATATCAAGATAGTCTTCTAAGGTAGTCCACGGCGTGAAAGGCACCCACGTGGGGCGTAAAGCGATACCTGCGTCGTGAACAATGTCAAGTGCTTCCGCTACATCGGCACGTGTATGCTGTTTCTCCAAAATCGTCAGCACCTGTTCGCTGAGTGACTCTACAGCAGAGATAACAAACCGGCATCCGAGCTGCGCGAATTCCTGAAAGTGTTCTCTATTTTTCAGAATGTGTTCAATTTTGGTTGTAAAATCGAAGGTCAGACTTGGAAAAGCTTCGTGCATTGCGCCGAGGATACGGAGTCCGTGCGTTGGACCGTTGAGAAAATCCGGGTCACCGAAGGTAATATGTGTAGCACCTTCCACCACCTGCTCGTGTATCTCGGCGAGGACGATGTCGCGTTGTACAGCGAAAAACCTACCTTCATAAACCGGTGGTATCGGGCAGTGCGTACAGAGATGCTTGCATCCGTGTGTCGTCTCTGTGTATCCGACCGTTCGGATCTCGCCGTTGTCTTCAAATTGCGCGTACATCTCCAGCGACGGCAGTTCCGCGATGTGAACATCGGCTTCCTGTGCCTCAGTCCCTTCCCCATCAACAAGAGATTGCACCAACGCAACGAGTTGTGTTGACGCTTCACCACTGATACAAAAGTCAACGCCGTGTGAAAGCAGGTAGTCGGCATTGAGCTTGGCGTAAAGTCCGTACATGCAGATAGAGACATCTGGGTTAACTTCTCGAATGCGGTGCAAGAGGTGAATACCGAGTCGTAGCGCCGTGTGCATCGGCACAGAGATCCCAATGAAACGTGCACGCGCGACCTTTTCAAGGTCCAACGGCTCGACAGCAATATCAAGGACATCAGGCGTAAATCCCGCTTCCTCAAGGGCGCGGAGCGGACGGGTTAACCCGATCGGTCGGTGTCCGAGTTCGTAACAGGAGATTAAGAGGACTGCGCCGGGGGCGTGCATCACTGAGGAGGTTAGCATTTCCATTTGCATGTTAAATAGAATAGCACGCCATCAGAGAATTGGCAACAGAATAATCGGTGTAGACCGGACTAACTCCTAACAACACATCAAACACATCTACTCCGCCAGCCGTCGCAGAATGTTATGCGTAATCCGTTCAACCGATGCATCATTGCCCGCCAATCCGTGCGACCAATCCGTCGTGGCAGCCGTAAAGACCGTCCCACCTTGTGTATAGATACCCATCGTCGCAGCACCCGTTCTCCCTCTCTCCCAACGTTCATACCACTCGCAATCGTCAGAATGCCAACGGACAGGAGCAGTGGCGAGAATCGTGAACCCTTCAGGCGTGCCGTCGCGATAGGTCGGAACAGGTAAACCGTCTTCAAGCGTCCATTCACACCCATCACACTCATAGCCGACGATGGTATCCGCGCCCCCGAAGGTGTCATCTTTGGCAAGGTTCGTCCCTTCAAACACCCAATGCTCCGGACGATGAACGGTATATTCTCCCGGACCGTCCATAAACTGTCCGTGGCTCAAATGATAACCGCCTTGCAGGAAACCGACACCCGTTAACTCGTTCTCAGGACGACCCACCAGATAGTGACTCCATAGCGTACTGAGCGTGCTATAATCATCGGTCTTATAAACCGGATCTTGATTGTAGGTCTGCTTCCAACAGACCAAGGCTCTACCATCGTCTTCGGAGCGGACCTGCCAACAGACGGAATTCCCGCTGAAGAAGGCAGCGTTCCCGCCGTTCGCGATAAACGCCTCAAGATGATCACGCATCGGAGCAGACCAGTATTCATCATGCCCGACACTCAGTACGAGTCTGTAATGCTCCAACATCTCAGGACGGAACTCCAGATCGCTATTTGCGGCGTAATCAAGCGTCCACCCGTTCTGCTCTGCCCAGACAATAAACGGCAATTCCCAGTTCCTGAAGATACCGCGCGTCGGTCGGTCAAACGAGACGCGGTTGCCCTGTATCTTACTCTTCCCGTGATACCCGTAAAGACTGAAGCCTCCCCAGTTATTGTAAGCGTTGTAGGTGTTAGTAGAGAGTTGAAACAGAATAGACGTGTTCGTTCCCGGTTTCGCAGGACGGACAATAAAGAAAAGCGTGCTTTCAGCCGTGCGACGGTTTCTATAGATATCCTCACCACCGCCATCGGTTGCACGGAGTGTGCCTTCATAATAACCGCTCTCCCAAGTTTCAGGCACTTCAAGTGTAAAGACAGGAGACCATCCACACCCCTGTGATGACACATCGTCGGGAATCGGTTGCGCTTCACCCAGAAGTTCCGCTTGATGCCAGACGACCTCGCGCCTCGCACCGATGCGAGCAATCTCCAGCGAATAGTTCTCCGCACTCGTTGAGATATGAAACGCAATCTCGTCACCGGGTGCATAACTAAGTTGATGGGTGTATCCGTCAATGTAGAGCGGTCTAATCTGGTTCTCGGTTTGCGTTAAAGTCGCCATTATGTTTGCTCCTTTGATGTATCTGGTATCATACACTGGATGAAATATCGACGCTATCAAGGCTATTCCTTTGACTCTTTTTCTTAAGTATGCTATTATTTTTACAACCTTTTATGCTTTTTGTCATCTTAATTCTCAAAACCGCTTACACTTTGGAATCAACGAAATAAATGAACACCACTCACAAACACACATTCCAGCTATCGCCTGAACAGATGGATCAATGGGAAAACGACGGATATTTGCTACTGAAAAACGTTGTTCCCATCTCCGCTATCAACGGCGTACGGGACAGTTTCGCTCGTGTCGTAGACGGCATAATTCGCCAGTTAAAAGAAGACGGAATTATAGAAAATGAAGGGACAGAACTCCCTTTTGAAACGCGGTTTGTGAAAGTCGCTGGTGAACACGCCAACCGCTTCGGTCGTTCTTGGCGCAACCAAGTTGCGACATCCGAAATTTTCGAGATACACCACGCCGCACCACTCGTGGACGCAATCGGACACCTCACAGGCACAGATGTCATTGGACACCCCGTTTTCAACGCCCGTCCGAAACTCCCCGGTCAACAACTGACAGTTGTCCCGTGGCACCAAGACAGTGGCTACTTCGGCACAGTGAGTGAAACTTCACTCATCCCCACGGCATGGATACCACTCGTGCCGGTCGATGAAACGAACGGTTGTCTACAAGTGGTTGCAGGTTCACATCGGTTAGGCGTGGTTAATCATCACACAGAAGAACGAGAAGGGAAGTTTCTTGAGGTAATGGATGAACTTATCGAAGATTCTCGTATTGTCACGTGTCCGATGGAATTAGGGGATGCTTTAGTGTTCCACAATCTGACGCTTCATCGATCCCTACCACACACCACAAGTGAGGCGATCCGCTGGGCAATTGATATTCGCTATCTCCGCGATGGCGACCATCCGGGCACAATTTATTGGAAAGACCCCGATTTCAAATGGGTCATCCGCAGCGAAACACAACCCGTGACACCGCTAAAACAGTGGCTTGAAATGTGGTAGAGGAAGAAAGCGTATGAAACGCGTGCCTTTTCAAACTTTACGAGATGAACTTTATCGTGTGCTCGCGAGTGTCGGGTTTACCGATGAGCGAGCAATGTTATGTGCAAGACTCTTTGCTGAAAACCAACGCGATGGCGTGTACTCACACGGACTCAATCGATTCCCTGGATTCGTCGCTGGACTGGAGAGCAAGCAAATTAACTTCCGAGCAAAACCAGAGAAAATCGAGAGTTTCGGGGCATTAGAACGGTGGGACGGCAAAATGGGGGTCGGACTTGTCAACGCGCATTTCTGTATGCAACGCGCAACGGAACTCGCAGATCTCCACGGTATCGGGTGCGTCGGGCTTTCAAATACAAATCACTGGATGCGAGGCGGTGCTTACGCATTACAAGCAGCAGAAGCCGGATACATAGGAATCTGTTGGACGAATACGACTCGACTCATGCCGCCGTGGGGTTCGGCGGAAAAAAAGATTGGGAACAATCCAATGGCGATCGGTATTCCGAGAGAAGGTGGACATATTCTGCTTGATATGGCGATGAGTCAGTACTCAAACGGGAAATTAGAAGTCCTAAAACTGCAAGGCAAAGCATTACCACTACCGGGCGGATATGACACGCAGGGAGAATTAACGGTTGACCCTGGTGATATTCTTGATTCCGCAAGAGCACTCCCGATCGGCTATTGGAAAGGGTCTGGACTGGCTTTGGTACTCGATACGATGGCATCCGTTATATCCGGTGGACAAGCCACACACGAAATCGGAAAGCAAGGATCCGAATACGCCGTCTCTCAGGTATATATCGCAATAAACGCCACAAGTATGATGGGACAAGCAGCCTTGGACGAGACAGTTACAGCAATTATTGACGATTTCCACACATCAACACCGTTAGATGAAAATGAAACCGTGAGGTACCCAGGGGAAGGCATGTTACGGACCCGGCAAGAGAGCCTCGAAAAGGGGGTTCTTGTGGACGAGGCACAGTGGCAGGCTTTATTAGAGATAACCATCGCTTAAAATTAGTCCCAGGTGTGTAGCTTGGAACGAAGTGGAAAGCGGGTATACGTAAAGGAACGTTTAAACACAAGCCCACCTAACTGAACCGCAAGGAAAATTTAAAAAATTGGCTTGCCCTCTTTTTTTATTGGCGTATAATACATCTTAACACGGAACTTTCAAGTGCTATCGTACATTAACCACGCACAAATTGAATTTGGGAGCGACTCATGAGTTTACGGGCAGGGATTGTCGGTTGTGGCGGAATTAGCCGGAGTCACGCCGGTGCGCATGCAAATTTAGAGGAAGTGGATCTCGTCGCGATGTGCGACATAAACCGCGAAGCACTCAACAATCGCGCCGATGAATACGGTGTCTCACATCGATATACCGATTATGAGGAGATGTTCGCACGCGAAGCACTCGATATTGTGAGTGTATGCACACACGCACCTTTACACGCACCAATCGCGATTGCCGCCGCACAAGCAGGTATCCACGTCTTATGTGAAAAGCCGTTGTCGGTCGACTTAGAAACAGCGGATAAGATGCTCGCAGCATGTCGTGAGGCAGGTGTGCATCTGGCAGTCAGTCATCAGTTCCGATTCACTCCGCTCTTTCGACACGCAAAATCCTTGATTAATGCCGGTAAAATCGGTGAACTCCGTTCAATACGCGAAGTCGGCAAAGGACGCGAAGCGGGATTCGAGTTAATGGAGATGGGAGTCCACTATTTCGACGAGATGGATTTCTTTCTCGACGGTATCTCTTGGATTCAGGCACATATCACATATCAAGGACACGATGTAACAGAGGCGGACATTATGCACAGTAGTGAGTTGTGTAAAACCGATCGACGCGATAACGGCACTGTGGCGGGGGATACGATGCTCGTACATATCGGCGGCGGAAACGGCGCTTACGGCATTATGGAACTTTACTGCCGTGAACCCAGACACGGGTGGATGATGGGACCGCATCTGCTCGGATCGGAAGGGCAATTGATGATTAAACCGCACCCAGAGACGGGTATAGACGAAATGTGGTACTGTCCCTTTGATGTCTCCTTCGCCTCGCATACACCGGCGTGGGAGCAGATAGCACTTGACGCATCAGCGTTCGTAATCTCTGGAAAAGCGTGGCGATCTCGGCACACCATCTGGAGTGCGAAAAACATACGAGACGCAATTCTTAACGAAAATCAACCGGAACTCGGGGGACATAACGCCCTCACGTCGCTTGAGTGCGTGAGTGCAACCTATGTTTCTCATTTCAGTGGAACGAAGGTGCAACTGCCGTTAGAGGAGCGGAGCCACCCGCTTATAAAACACCTTAACACAGGAGCAAACAATTAAATGAAACTCGCATTTTTTAACGATTATCAACTCGGCGTAATAACAGAAGACGGGATTGTTGACATCAACGATGCCATCAGCGGTGTCTCTTATCATACGCCCCAAGAACTCATACGAATGGTGATTGAGGACTTTGACAACCTCCGCCCGAAAATAGAAGACACAGTCGAAAATGGCACTGCCATTACTTCGGACAGCGTCAGCTTCAAAGCACCGGTACCGCGACCGGGGCAACTCGTCTGCCTCGCTGGGAATTACATCGAACCAGATAGTCCGTCTCGCGGTGAATTCAACGCCTTCCTGAAGTCTCCAACCGGCATCATTAACACAACGGATACAGTCAAACTGCCAGAGGCAGACGTAACCGTCTTCCATTTTGAACCGGAACTCGCAATCGTTATCGGCAAAACCGCAAAACACCTCACCGAAGAAAACGCGTTAGACTGTGTATTCGGTTACACGCAGTTCATTGATGTCTCCGCACGGGGCTTGCCCGGAGGGTTCTTCTTAGGGAAAAGCTGGCACACCTTTGCACCGATGGGACCCGCCCTTGTTACGGCTGACGAAGTCGCGGACGCGAACGCACTCGGCGTGCAACTCTGGATTAACGACGGTTTGCAACACGATTTCTCTACCAATTCCATGGCACGCTTCATTCCAGAACTGCTCGCAGAGGTAACCAGTGTGGTAACACTCGAACCGGGAGATGTTGTATCAACAGGGACACACCATGAGGCACTTACGGCAGTCGGGGACGGAGACACAGTCCGATTATCTGTAGAAGGTTTCGGTCCAGAGTTGGCGGTTTCCGTACACGATCCGCTAAAACGGACAACTTGGCGCGGTTAGAATCTCTGTCGAATAAACCGCTGCTGACAACCCACGCAAAAAAGTGTTGACAATCCTATCAATTTATGTGTATAATAATTGAAGGGACAACTTAGAGGCTATTCTCTAATCCACGAAATTCTATTTTTAATAGTCCGTTTTGGCTGATAAACTACGCCGCTTTTAACACGAAGATTTGGCGCGCAACGGAATGAGAACCTTCTTTCTTGATGATAAGGAGTATCGATTAAAATGAAAAAACCCAGAAACATAGCCGTGCTGGCTGTCCTCACGATTGTCTGCGCGTGGATGGCTGGTTGTGCTGGCTGTAATCCGGAACCGGTACCCATGGGAATGAACCCGACACAGGGACCCGAAACTGGTGGGACAACTGTCCAGATTACCGGCGAAAAATTTGATATGAAAAACGGTGTAACTGTAACGTTCGGTGGTACAAACGCCCAAAGTGTGACCGTTCCCAGTGAGACACAAATCACGGCAGTGACCCCCGGCGGCGCGGCAGGGCAATCTGTGACTGTCGTTGTTACCAACAAGGGAAAACCTGAAGTACCCGTCACGCTCTCACAGCAATTTACCTATACCGACGCGACGCCACCAACTGTCACAATGAACGAACCGACAGACGGCACAGTCTTTTCTGAATACGAAGATTCGCTGAACGTGATGAATAGCGTATCAGTATCGTTCAGTGAACCCATTGACAGCAATAGTGTCACTGTAGACATTGCGGTCACAAAAACCGAAGATTCGATGAGCGAACCCATGGACGGAACACTGTCAGGGACGGTTACCGGAAGCGGCGATTCTGTAACCTTCACATCCGATATGCCGATGCGCGCCGGACGTATGTATACCGTTACCATCTCCGGTGCTGCTGACATGGCGGGTAATGTCCTCGAAAACTCACACAGTTTTAGTTTCAGCATAACCAGTCCTGAAGTCCTTTACAAATATCATGTCAGGGAAGAAGACATTCAGGAAGATAACGGTGAAGCTGCCCTGAAACGTATTGCCGCACGTCCTGAGATTTTTGATAACGCTGAGATGTGGGAACGGTTAGTTACCGCCAACCAAGATGCCTACATCTTCGATCGGACAAGACTGCGTGCAGGACAACTGCTAATTATTCCACGAGGACGCGCCTGGGGCGATAAATAGGCACAACCTTCATGAAGCGTAAAAAGCCGTGTACCCGTTACACGGCTTTTTTCGTTTCAAAGTGCAGCAGGCACACGTTTCAACGCACGCAATAAACCCTATAAGGGCGGCATTTCTGGAGAGGTGACTATGTTTGGCACACAAAGAGATTTCAAGAACCGTATTGCCGAATATCAAAGCAGTTTGGTAGGTATCAAACACCTGCACCAATTATCACCAATGCGTCCGAAACCGAACCGACCGATTGCAGTCCATGTGACAACATCCGGGGGCAGTGCTTACGACGCAGTTCGTTGTTGGATGAATGCAAATGGTGAAGAAACAACAGTCGAGCTCGTCCCAAACAAATCAGTATGGAGTACACTCGAATGGCGATATGTCCGGCACTGGCACGGAGAGATGCCACCACAACCAAGCGGGACAACAGTGCGCTACAAGATTGGTGGACGCGTTCTGGACGCAGATAACTGGGTTTTTGCCGATAATCAAGCGCGAATCCTTTCGGAAGCAACAGAATTTGCGATTTCGGTGGACAATTACGATGCACCGACGTGGGTTCGTGATGCCGTTATCTATCACATCTTCCTTGATCGATTCTATCCGGGGGACGGTGTGCCGTGGAAGAAACCAACGAACCTCTCTGGGTTTTTTGGTGGTACGCTCCGCGGGGCAATTCAGAAACTTGACTACATCCAATCGCTCGGTTGCAATGCCGTCTGGCTCTCGCCGCTCTTTGCAAGCCCGACCCACCACGGCTACGACGCAATAGATTATTACACTGTTGAACCCCGATTCGGCACGAACGCGGAACTGATGGAACTCATTGAAAAAGCACACCAGCGCGGTATACGTGTTATTCTCGATTTCGTCGCCAATCACTGGTCGAACCACCATCCGACGTTTCAGGCAGCACAACGCGATCCAGACAGCGAATATCGGGCATGGTATACATGGCAGCGATGGCCCGACGCATACACAAGTTTCTTCGGCGTGAAAGGGATGCCTCAACTGAATCTAAAGCATAAACCCGCAAGCGACTATTTACTGGAGTGTGCCCAGTATTGGTTACGCAAAGGTATTGATGGCTATCGGCTTGACTATGCCCCAGGTCCGCCACATACATTCTGGGCAGATTTCCGTAAGGCATGCAAAGCTGTAAATCCTGACGCTTTTCTATTTGGAGAGGTAGTCGGTCATTCAGCAATAATCGCCTCTTACGTTCCGCATTTTGATGGGTGTCTCGACTTTCTACTTGCGGACGCACTCCGTCGGACTTTTGTTCTTGAAACTTCAACGCTGTTGGAATTCGAGGCGTTTTTAGGGGCACACGAGGTTTATTTTTCGGATGGCTTTTCTCTCCCCGCTTTCTTGGACAATCACGATATGACACGTATCCTCTATTTGGCGAAGGAGGATAAAGCAAAGGTCCGATTAGCCGCATTAGTGCTTTTCACACTCTCGGCACCGCCTGTAATCTACAACGGAACCGAGGTAGGGATTTCACAACGAAATCCACTTGGACGTTTTGAGGAGGCAAGGCTCCCAATGCCATGGAGGGATGAATCAGACAGAGATTTACTCGCTTATTTTCAACGTTTGGGAGAATTACGGAGCCAGTTTCCAGTGATGACTTCAGGAAAGCGAGAAGCAGTTCACTTGGACACTCAAAACGGAACTTACGCTTACATTTGGACTTCAGAAGCCGGTTCTGTGATGATTGCATTGAATACAAGCAAACGTTCCCGAACAATCAATGTTCCAACTTCTTCCTTACAAACCCCTGCAAAAGATCTGCTCAATGAAAACAGGGTGACAGTATCAGAAAATTCTGTAAACGTTTCGCTCCCTGCCCAAAGTGGAGCGTTTATCGCCTGAGAAGCGAGAGAAAAGGAAAAGGGGATCAGCAACTACGAAATGTCGTTACCGGTCCCCTTCCTTATATAGGTGTTGTCGGATGTGACTACTGGGCACCATTGCCGTTACCGGCACCATTACCAGCACCGTCGCCAGCACCATTACCAGCATCAGCCGCGCCGTTCATGCCTTCCATGTCGTCGCCCATGGTCTCAGCACCTTCCATACCTTCCATACCTTCCATGTCGTCGCCCATCATATCGTCGCCCATGTCGTCCATGGGGAGCGATACGAAGACGCTGTCGTTCATAGCACCAATGTGACAACCGTGGCAGCCGTTAGCTGCATCTTCCTTGTTGGAGCCTGCGATCTGCATATACGCAGCATCTGCACTGGGACGAAGATATTTTTTGTAGACCCACCCATTGTGACCAGCATACATCATATCGTCGCTTTTCATCATCACGGCGACTTTATCGACAAACGTTTCAGTCTTATCCATAATTTCTTTGACGATCACGGTACCAGCCGGATATGCTGCTGCTCCCGCCTTATTCGCCATAGCACCGATATCGTTGATGTAGACAGTGCGTGCGGTAAGAGCACCACCATCTATCGGCGGTGGATTATGCGCTGCACCCGTCTCAGCGGGGCTCGTAGCATCAGCCACGGAGACAGTGGGAGCAGGCAGAGCGACATGCGCCCACGACATATACATTGTCGAGTCCAGCATCTGCATCATATCCATCATCATGTCATCGGTAGCCATCATATCATCACCGGTCATCATATCGTCGCCAGCCACCATGTCAGCGGGTTTTAAGGCGTTCTGGGTCCTATCACAGGATACGAAGGTAATACTACAAATAATTAAAATCGCAATTAAAGCGATACGAAGTTTTAACATTAACTAATACCTCTCATTCTATATTTGTCAAAGTGAAAAATAACCAAGAGTCGCAGGCTTTAAAGCGACAAAGCCTACCCACTTTATTGTGTTACTCTTCAGATTCATACATTACACAACTTCACTAAAAATTATATGGTTAAAACTTACGCAGCAGCGATATTTATCGCTGGAGATTTCAGTTGTTGACAGAGATACTCAGAAAGCAATCCGTGCTTGACTTGATAAAGGGTTTGCCCGTTTCATAAACTTTACGTATCAGATTGCGTAAGTTCTAATAAACTAACATTGTAGTTATAATAAGCCAATTTTTCTTTTAATGCAAATTAAAATTATGAACGTCTAAATATAATGAAAAAACCAAATTGTTAGTCGCAACGTGAACTTGATAAAATTGTTACGTGTAGTCCTGATCATCTAAGGCCCGTAGGGGTGGAAACCTTGCAAGCAGGTGTTTTGTGAAAATGTGGCATTTATAGTGCGTTATAAAAATAAGTAGGACTTACGCAAACTGAGCAAATAGGATGGGTTTTCCACTGAAAAAGCCATTATTTTAGTGTTTTAACCCCCTAAATCCCCCTTATCAGGGGGACTTAAAAAGAAAATGCGTAAGTCCTAATGGTTACGAATTATGAGATGGAACCATTAATTGGTATTATCGTCATCGTCATCGTCATCGTCATCGTCCATGCCATCAGTCATGCCGTCGTCCATACCGTCGTCCATGCCATCAGTCATGCCGTCGTCCATACCGTCGTCCATACCATCAGTCATGCCGTCGTCCATACCGTCGTCCATGCCATCAGTCATGCCATCAGCCATGCCGTCATCCATCATGGTGCCGTCATCCATCATAGTACCGTCGTCCATCATGGTGCCGTCATCCATCATGGTGCCGTCGTCCATCATGTCTTCTGATGGGGTGCCTTCCTGCATCATATCATCGGTAACCGGTGTCATGACCTGCTGCGCTCTATCACAAGATACAAAGGCAAGACAACTGATCAAAACAGCAATTAAAAGAATCTGAAATCTTAACATTGTTCGTGCTCCTTATTCTATATTCAAAGTAAAAAGTTAAGGAAAAGTAACAAATCTCTGACTGAGGCTTTAAAGCAATAAAGCCTATCGAGTGTGCCTCTCCAAACCCATATACCATACAATTTAGGCAAATTATACAATATTACATTTTAATTTGCAACAAAAATACAGAAGCGTTGTTACCTATAGATTCCCTCTATGGATCGGTTTTTAGGATTTCCGAGCGAACTTTAAGAATATAGAGATGATTCGGGGCTTGGGTAAAGGCAGCCGCAATTTCACGTCCAGCATCGGGACTCCGGTTGAGACGGTGATAAACGAGTGCCAGTGTAGCACGGTGTGCTGGTTGTCCATCGCTTTTAACAGCCGTCTCAGCAAGCGTAAGGGCTTCATCAAGATCCCTGTTTTCCCAAGCAAGCAAGGATGCCAAGGCATCCTTTGGAAACGGAACATCCGGGGCAAGCTGGATTGCACGACGAAAATCGGTCTCCGCCAGATCAGATGCTTCCTGTTTCTGATAAATTTTTCCACGCCACAAATACCCAGGTGCCCACATCGGTTCGTGTTGTATTCCCATTGTCAAGGCTTGCCCAGCAGCCTCCAAGTCTCCGACGCTCTCATGTAAGTTTGCGAGCTGCACATAGGCATTCATAAAATCAGGTTCATGCTGGATGAGCGTGAGATAGTGGGATACAGCCGCCGTTGGATCTCCAAGCTTTGCCGCTATTGTACCGAGATGTAAAAGTGCCTGACGTGAGGTCGGCTCTATCGTAAGGACACGCTGATACAACTGCCTGGCACTCGTCAATTCGCCGAGTTGCATCTGAACATAAGCATAATCTTTCAAGGCAAGCGTAAACGTGTCATCCGCATCAAGAGCCTTCCGCAGGGGCGCTAAGGCACGCCGTAGCTGCTTTTCTTGAATGAACCAATGCGCCTGACGGAGATAGCGTTCAGCAAGCGTCCGACGGTAGCGCGTCTCAGCAGCTGTCGCTGCCTGGGTCTCTCCCATATCGCGCAGAACATTCGCGAGTGACTTGTGAAACACCGGTTCGCGCGGGGCATAGCGGACGGCACGCGCATAAAAACGCCGAGCAATAGCGAGTTGTCCACGTCTTAAACCGACTTCACCACGCCCGAACGCTGCACTCGCAAGCGTTTCATCTTGCACGAGTGCCTCCCTAAAAACAGCATCGGCTTCGTCAATCCGATTGAGTTTGAGAAGCACATGTCCGAGATTGTTATAGGCAGCGGTCGTGTCCGGATGCAACTGGACAGCAACAATATAATATCTGCGCGCCTGCTCTAAGTTCCCGCGCTCCGTCTCAATCTGTCCCAAAGCGACGTACCACGCCGCAGGTGTGTCCTTACCAGCACCTTTGACGGCTTCTTGAAACCAGGTGTCGGCTTCATCGAGCTGCTTGTTTCGGTGATACGCAGCAGCAAGTTTAGCCTGTACCATGACCTGTAGACGTGACTTTATAATATCGCCTTGCGGCTCAGTCGAGAGGTGTTGCAAGGCACGTTGGAAAGCAGCGATAGCAATGGGATAATCCTTCAGTTTTGCAGCGGCATCCCCCACTCCGATATGGACAATTGGAAATTCGGGTGCTTCCTCGGCAAGACGTTGATATAATTGGAGTGCCTCGCGCCACTTCTCTGCTTGGAATGCACGCTGCGCGTCTTTTAACTGTTTCTGAAATGCCTTCGGATAATCCGTTATATCGTCGGATAAGAGGTCTCCAAACGTCAGCGTAGTAAACAGAAACAGGAAGGCTCCAAGAAAAAAGAGCTGCCATTTCTCTGTTAGAATGTGCAACGCCATCTCTCTATTTTCCGTGAAAGGTAGATTATAATAATTCCGCATCCGCTCATTTCACCCCATTTTCCGGTGCCAGGGCATCGTCCAAAATGTGCCAACTCTCCTCTTTCCTCCGTTCGGCTAACCATACTGTGAACGCTGCCGCCGCTTTCTCCTGCTGAATCCAGTCACTAATCTCCTCACTAACCTCCTCATAAGTCCGTTGGCGCCCTGGATTGTTCTGAATACGCTCAACAATTTGATATCCATCTGAAATACGCAGGAGAGCACTCCGCTCAGAATCTGGCAACTCGGCTGCAATAACACCTAACGGCGTGTCTACCGCAAGGGTTAACTCCTCAAGTTCAACAGTCAATTGTGTTTCATAAACCTCACGTACAGTTTCAAATGTTTCCCCTCGCTGCAAACGGACATAGAGTTGTTGTACCAGATTTTCGGCTTTCTGCTTTTCTCCTTCTGAAGCACCCTTAGGTATACGGATAGACAACGCATTAAAGGTGACTGTAGGTGGCACAATAAATTCAGCACTGTTCGCATCATAGTATGATTTGGCTAACGTTGCGATCTCCGCGCTATTAAGAGCATTGAAAAATATGCGACGGAAAAATTCGTCGTAAATCAGCTGCTCATAAACCCACGCTTTAAGTGCTTCGTCTTCCAATCGACGTTGCTGCAAAGCAGTTTGAAAGGCTGCATCTGAATTATATTTTTCCCGAATTTCGGCGATTTTTTCCGCCACCCGAGCGTCGCGTTCGGTAATGACAATACCGAGCCGTTGAGACTCCTGTAAAACCAACTTTCGGTTAATGATAATATCAAGCGCAGCACGTCTTTCGGCAGTAGTTCGTGCTTCGGTAACATTCGTCCCTATGATAACACTGATGCTTAACGCATTGTCGAGTTCGCTGCGCGTAACCGCATCGCCATTAACAACGGCAACGACGTAATCAATTAATACCTGCGCGTTTGCACTACCGACAATACAGCACAAAAGCAGAAAGCGAACGTAACGTACCATATTAGCGCGGATTCCTCGGCGTTAGCCACTCTTCTTCGATCTGAAGACCGAGTCCAGGACCGTCATTTGGAGAAATATAGCTCTCCGTTGGGAGAGATTCGCCTTCAAAGCGTTTCATCTCTTCCAAAGGCACCCCTGGCGGGACACCCAAATAGTACTCTACCCACGGCGTATTGGGCATAGCGGCAGAAAGATGGAGTCCAGATTGTCGAAGCCCACCACCGTGAAAAATAACCGTTAAACCGGCGGCATCAGCAAGATGACAGATCTTAACACATTCGGTTATACCGCCCACCCAGAAGGTGTCCGGCTGCAAGATATCCAAGCACCTTCTCTCAATAATCTGTTGAAATGGAAAACGCGTGTAGTGATGCTCGCCACTCGCTAAACTCACCCAATCAACAGCCTCCCGAACTTTCACCAAACCTTCGATGTCTTCGGGAATGAGAAACTCTTCAATCCATTTGAGACGATACGGACGCAGACGTTGTGCCAAGCGGATAGTGTAATCCACATCAAAAGCCATGTAGCAATCCAGCATGATTTCAACATCGTCCCCGACCGTTTCTCTGGTTTTCGCGACGAGTTTTTCATTTTCTTTCAAGCCCCATTCACCATCCACGGGTCCGTAAGGACACGCCAACTTCACCGCTTTGAATCCGAGTTCCAGCTGCCAATCGGTATCGTTGCCGGTTGCGTAGGCGAAAAGTTTTTCACGTACAGGACCACCGAGGAGTTCATAGACGGGTTGGTCCTTAATCTTACCGTTTAGGTCCCACAAGGCGATGTCAATCCCGCTAATTGCGCAACTCGTTAAACCTTGTGAACCGTAAGGTTTGGACATACGAAACATCATATCCCAAATCTTTTCAACAGCGAAACAACTTTCACCAATCAGCATCGGCGCGAAGTGTTCATCAATAATCGCTGCAACAGGCGTTCCGAAGGAGGTCTCGCCTATGCCCCAAGTGCCGTCTTCAGCGGTCACTTTAACGTAGACGGTATCCCATTTCGGCATCCAACTGGAACGGTGGCGTTTGTATTGCGGATAACGCGACATCGGATTCGCAACTTCAGCATGGGTGTTCCACGCAGCGCGACGGGGTTGTGTGGGTTCGCCTTCACGCGGCGGCACGTTGATTCGGACTGTCTGGATGTCTTTTATCTTCATTTTTCACTCCAATCACGGTTTGAAGCATGATAGCATAAGCGAGGATTTAATTCAAATGTCTGGGAAGAATGGAAGCGTCAAAATTTGTTTTAAACGCTGCCATACAGTATAATAGAGTTGTCTCTAAATATAATTTTTAACAATTATGTTTGGTCGGCGTTTCCTTAGTAAAAATCTACTGCAGGTTACGAAAGGCTTCCTAAAGATTCAAAATCTGCAAGGACAACAGACGCAGCAGCTCATATTCAATAATTTAAAAAATCGGAGGACCTTGTGATCATGGAAGATTTTGCGCCTCATACATACACACCGGTATATCCAGGACCCAATACAGACCTACTTGAGGCACAGGCGAAGGTTTGCACGGGACCGCATCAGACACGTCCGTTAGGCATAAATCCCTCGGATTCACCGCAACCAGAGCTGATCCTTGAAACGATTCTGAAATCCGTATCCGACGGACTGCCGGAAACAGAGACCGCCTCAGCAGCACAGATGGGTGCGTTTTTCGCAGCGATGACGCTCCGCGCCTATTTCCCGAAATCGACACAATGGAGTCCAGCGGAAGCAGCCGCATTTCGTAAATACCAATCAGCACTCACAGAACACCTACCACCGGAGATCCAATACTTAATGAACCCCGATGACGGTTATGCACCACGGAACCCGACAGAGGCAGTTGTCGTGAACGCCTTGGAAAAGATTCTACGAGCAAAACATCTCAGTTACATTGAAACCCGTGAGATGTGCGAAGCCATCCTTAGCGACGCAGTCCATCCGGCACTTAAAGGTGCTGCGTTGATAGGCCAACGGATGAACCGCGAAACATATCAGGAGGTCCGCGGCTATCTTGATGCGTTTTTCGGACCGGAAGCGGTTCAACCTATTGAGGTCGCCTCACTCACCCACTTCGGACAGCCTTACGACGGCGCGACACGCTACTTTCGTCCGACGCTCTTTGTCGCAGCAGTGCGCGCAGCACTCGGTGAAGCATCACTCCTCCACAGCGTAGATGCAATGCCACCGAAGAATGGTGTGACAGAGGAGGCTATTTTGAAGGCACTCGGCGCAAACACACGCCTTTCGCTCGCTCAAACAGCATCACTAATTACAAACGCGTCGGTGGGATTTGGATATGTCAGCCAACGTGAATATTGCCCAGCTGCTTATGATCTGCGAGAATTACGGGTGCACATCAAGAAACGTCCACCGTGGGCGGCAACGGAGAAAGCACAGCAGTTCTTCTCAGCGCGGGAAACAAACTATATGGTACTCGGCTACTACCATATCGGTTACGAGAAACCGCTCCTTCAATTGGCATGGGAACGCGGATTTGATGCCGCTGTCGCTGTGAAGGGTGAGGAAGGGACAAGCCATTACGCGCTCCGTCTCGGTAAGCCTTCTACACACGATAGAATGGCAGTCAACTATTCACAAGGTTTCCGACGGGTAGATGATTTGCGTGAGGACTTCGCAGTCGATATTGATCCAGCAAGTTACGGATTCAACTATGCCCGAAGTCCACGTCCAGAAGTCGTGACTGCAGAAGCGTATGCAGCATTAGGTATGGCGGCTCTATCGGGTGAAAAAGGGCATATCTACGACAGGATTCTGCTGAACACAGCAATGGTCGACTCTCTGTTGGGAATCTGCCCAGAACCAGAAGAGGCACTCGCGCGTACAAGGTTTGTTATGGATGACGGAAGCGCGCTGAAACATCTGCGAGCATACATCGCCGAGAGTCATCGCTGTTGTTAGTTCTCGGCTATCGGCTTTCAGTTAAAAAGAGGTTTGACATGTTTCAGAATCCTCTTAACTGACAACCGACAACTAATAACTGACAACCATTCCTAAATATAACCCGTTGAACCGTCTGGACGGATCGGACAGGTGCGTTGCCAATGGATGTATTCGTTATCCGTGATCGCTGCTTCGTTTACTTCTACACCCAAGCCGGGACGGTCCCGTAACTCCAGATAGCCGTCTTTTGGTAGATACGGTTCATCTACCCAGTTGTTCCATTCCGTTTCAGTCGGCAGGAGATACTCCAAAATTTTGAAATTCGGGGTTGCCGCGGCGAAGTGGACATTGACGGCAGTTGCTAAGGGGCCCATCGGATTATGAGGCGCAATACTCACATAGTGTGCCTCAGCGATCGCAGCAATCTTGCGCATCTCCAACAACCCACCACAAACACAAATATCTGGCTGAATGATGTCAGCACCCTGTCCGGCAATGAGGTCCAGAAACTCAAAACGCGTATAGAGGGATTCCCCCGTTGCAAGCGGGACCTGCATCTGGGCACGGAGGCGTGACCATGCCGGTATATGTTCGGGTCGGAGGGGTTCCTCGTAGAAATACGGATCATAAGGCGCGAGGGCATTGGCAAGTTGCAAAGCGCGAATTGGTTCAAAGATCTTGGCGTGCGGATCGAACGCAAACTCCCATTCCGTGGGTGTATTCTCTCGGAGCTGCTCAAAATAGGTCGCCGCAGCATCGCAGACGCGTCCCCACCGATTTGCGTCGGGATCCAACTGATAAGGGCTGGTCTTGAACGCCGTGAACCCCCACGCTTCATGGAGTCTGTGTGCCTGATCAGCGGCTTCAATGCCATCCCTACCGCCGATCCCTCGGTAGACACGAATGCGGTCCCGAGCATGCCCACCGAGGAGCATGTAGACCGGCAAACCTGCAGCCTTTCCACTGATGTCCCAGAGCGCATGATCAACAGCAGAGATAACAGCAAGCCCGGCACCACCCGGTGGGAAACGGAACTGCTGATGCAGTTTCATCATGATATACTCAATCCGTCTCGGATCGTCGCCCTGAATCATCTCAAAGATGTAATCAGCAATCGGTTCAACAGAGAGATCCGGCCCTGTGGAGTAGGCTTCACCCCAGCCGTAGAGTCCCTCATCCGTTTCGACTTTGATGAGACCGCGGGGACGATTGCCAAAGCGTGCCATAAAGGTTTTGATCGCTGTAATCTTCATTTTTTACCTCCGTTTTTTCACGACTGTCGGCTTTTGGCTAACGTGAGTTCGATTTAAAGGTTGCAGTCGCTTAAATGGTTATAGCCGTCAAACACAAACTAACAGTTCATGCTACAAAAGAGAGGTTTAATTTAACCAAAAACCTCTTAACCGATCGCTAACTGCTAATTACCATCGATGCGTCCGAAACGGTGAAGCAGGTAATCCTTCCTTGTTTACGAAATTCGGTTCCGCACTTTGATGCCACCCGAATCGGACTGCCACAGGATTCGCAACAGTATCACTGGAAACGACGATCGTGTTGCCATCAATCGTTGCTTCCGCTGCAATGAATTGTTTATCCTCGCCCGCAATTTCAAACCATGTGAGAGGTTTCTCATCTCGTGCCATCAATCCACTACCTACATAGTCGAAACTGAGCCGAATTGCGTTCCCTTCCACTGTCATCGATTTGTAGAGTGGACCGGAGTAGGTTACATCATCTCTGCCGTAGGTTTTCGCAAGTGCCCATAAGGCAAGCCGTCTCCCAACATCCTGCTTGTTGCGCGGATGGATGTCTCTGAGATTGCCGATGTCTGTTGTCACAGCCATACCGGTATTTGGGAGAGCCAACGTTGCAGTCTGCGCCTCCCAAATTTGTGGTAGGAAAAACGGACTGGCGTTCTGTCCGCCGTAATTGAACGGCGCAAGTTGAACGAAATAGAACGGAAAATCGCCTTGTCCCCAGACTTCGCGCCATCCGTTGATGAGTGCTTTCATTTTTTCGTGGTAAAGCATACCCTCTCGAAGATTCGACTCGCCTTGATACCAGAGCGCGCCGCGTATAGCATAAGGAACAAGCGGATGCACCATACCGTTGTAAAGTCCTGTGGGTCTCGCCTGATGCCTTAGCGAATGTCTATTATCGGGCATCTGCGTCAAGCGCGCGTCGGTCTCCAATGCTTTCCGAGTATCTGCTATCCACACTTCAATATCTTTCATTTTTTGCGGAAGCTGCTGAAGATAGGTGGCGTGTGCCTCCTCAATCTCTTTGGATATAGATTCAAGGGCAGGAACACTGGCGAAACCGGCAGGCGGTGTCCACGGTTCAATACGGGTGCCGCCCCACGAGGTATTGATTAATCCGATGGGGACATCAAGATTTTTATAGAGTTTCCGTCCGAAATAATAAGCGACAGCGGAAAAATCAGCGATTGTCTCAGACGTGGTTTCGTACCAATCCGCCTCTACATCGTTTTGCAGCAGCCCCGACGGGACTCTCGGCACAGAGAACAATCGGATATTTGGATAGTCCGCCGCGGCAATCTCTGCTTCACTGTCTTTTGAGGCACTCACAGACCACTGCATGTTTGATTGCCCGGAGCAGATCCAGACTTCTCCGAAAAGGATGTTTGTCAGTTCAAGTGTGTTACTACCGCTGACCTTGAGTATGTAGGGACCACCTGCCGACATCGCGGGGAGCGTGTTCCACCAACTGCCTTCCGCATCAGCGACTACAGTAGTTGAGAAAAGCGGTTCAGCACCTTCGTCTTCAGCACCGAGGGTTATCTCGATTTCTTCGCCTGCGGATGCCCAGCCCCAGATAGGAACCTCCATGTCGCGTTGCAATACCATGTTACTGCCGATAATGCGTGGCAAAGTAACTTCGGCATGCACAAAGGGTTGGGTGAAAAGTAATAGGAAACCGAGAAAAAATAATGTAATTCGTTTCATGTTGTCCCTCCTTTTTTGTGGTTATCAGTTGTCGGTTATAAGTTAAGAGAGGGCTTGGTTAAATCAAAAACCTCTTTAACTAAAAACTAACAACCGAAAGGGTTGCGTAGCAACCCGCACTAATAACTATTTCCGAATTAACATCTTCTGTGTCGCTATGAAATCTCCCGCAGACAACGTATAGAAATAGACACCACTTGCCACGCGTTCGCCATGTTCATTGCGACCATCCCAATACGCCGCGCGGCTTTTGCTATGATACATTCCTGCGGGTTGATGCCCCAGCACTAACCTCCGCACTACATTCCCGTTCACTGCATAGATAGTCAGCGTCACTTCAGCAGGTTCTGACAACTGATACGGTATCCACGTCTCAGGGTTGAACGGATTCGGGTAGTTTAACAACAGAACGGTTTCTGTGGGAGAAATCATCTCCGAAACACTCAGCATAGGTGCTGCTACGAATCGCTTTTTCGTTTCCACATCTGCCTCAACACCAACAAACATGGACCATAAACCATCCCGCTCACTGACTTTCACCAGCAACAGATTATTGCCTTTTTTCAAATCAACGTTAAACGCCTCTTGAAAGTCGCCAACTCCTCGGTTAGTGGGATTGTTATGAACCACTTTACCATTAAGCCATACTTTGATGGCATCATCACTTCCTGTTCTCATCGTTATGCCTTTCTGAGCCTTGGCAGACCTTAGTGTAATAAGCGCGTAAGAAGAGTGGTTGTTGATGTCTATATCGTCTTTTCTACTTGCTGGATTTCCACCGTTTACCAAGCCTATTTTATTGATAACGTCATTAACGTTATTACCAAATCCATCGGGACTGTTATTGCTACCGCTCATATCAATCTTACCTAATGTCCACGCATATTTGCCAATCCTGTCCCCTGCTCTGGCACCTCTTCTCGCAATCTTCGCCTCAGTCACAGCACCCCCACTCGCTTTAGCAAGTGAATCTATATTGATTGCACGCTTGCCGCCTCCACCCTTTACTGGAGCAATCATCCAGAGCCAGGGGCCTGTTATTCTGGAGAGAGGACTGACGAGGTTTATAATATCAAGGGACAAATCAGGATTCTGTGCCAGCATCTTTTTTAGCGGCGACATATTCTGAATTGGGTTCTCTTGAAGATAGAGGGTATCAAGATTTCTCAATTCCGCAAGCGGAGTAACATCTCGAATTTGATTCCCAACAAGACGTAACCATTCTAACTTTTTCAAGTCAGCCAGAGGCATAATATCCCGGATTTTAGGGGTATTGTAGCCGAGACCTAATCCCTGTAACTTTTTCAAGCCAGCAACTGGCGTGATGTCTCGGATTTGATTCCCACTGAGAAATAAGCCTGTTAAGTTCGTCAAACCCGCGAGGGGACTAATATCGCGGATCTGATTATTCCAAAGCTCTAACCGCCATAACTTCTTTAGGCCGACAAGGGGGCTGAGATTGCTGATTTGATTCTCTTGGAGATCCAATCGTGTCAATTGTGTTGCCTGTTCTAATCCAGTAAGGTCTTTTATTTTACTATTCGGTGCTTTCAGTTCTTTTAATTTACGCATCGCTTTTTTGGTGATTGACACGTTTGAAGCTAAGCCTAACGTTTTTCGCACTGCTGCTGCTAAATTTGGATCGGGTATCATTCCTTTTAGCACCTGTAGTTGTGAATCATTGTCCCCTACATATATTGCGCGTCCTGTTTTTTCCTCGGCTTGAAACACAGCGAGATTTTTAGCGTGAGTGTCTTTAACGAGAAAAATATCACCTGCCTGGAGATCTAACAACTCCAGTTGATGATGTCCAGCAGGAAAGCGTTTGATAAAGGCTTCCATGCCATTTAAAGACACTTTATAGACTAACACGTCAAATGAAGCAAGGGCGAAAAAAAGAACTTTCGTAGACTCACCCCTAACTCTTGAAGTCCTAAGAAGATGTGAAAGTTCACGTGGCTGATACATTCTCAAGTTTATCCATGTATCACTACCCTTAACGTTGGGATCTTTTAATTGTGTGTACGTTTTTTCTAAGGCTTCCGGCCATTGAAAAGTCGGGGCATCTCGTGGATCAAATCCCTGAAGATGCGGCAGGTGGATCCGATCGATGAGGGGTGTATACCGCCACTCCGTATCACCATAGACTTCAGTCAGCAATGCTGCAAGATTTGGGTCATAGGCTTTCAAGTCTGCCCGGGTCTCGCCGAAGCTAGCGAAGCTGCCACCACCGTGAGCATGAAACCAAGCTTGCGAGCTTTCAGCCCAGTATTCGTGCTTGTTTGTCGCCGCGTAGGTGCTTTGCCACAACCCATTTTCCATTGCCGCATCATACGCGGCAACGACTTGATTATCAAACGTCCCGTCAACAGTCTGCATTGCAATATCGTGTATTGTATGTGCAAACTCGTGAATCAGAACGTCGTATCTATCGCCTCCATTAAGAAGGTTCTCTTCATTAGCACTCGGGATTAGTCCCCCCAAACCTCGCGCGCGTCGATCCCAATAAAAGTCGGGTTGCATATCACTGTATTCAGGAATATCAGTCAACATCTCGGTATGCCCAATTACAGGAATGCGACTCTTTTTTTCTATCAGAGCGCGCAGCACATCCGGCCGGTGCCCGATCATCTTCAGGATAAGCCATGCTGCCTCCTTTAGCGCATAAGGACTGACCTCCGCCGATGCTATCACAGGCAAACCTCCGACATTGATCCACTGCTCGTAAAACGGATCCAACCCAAAAAAGTCCCGGACAACAGGAGGGGGCGGAATAGGTTGGGGAATATTATCTCCGTTGGCGGAGTTTGATTTTGGTAACTGTTGCAAATAAGTATCAATATGTAAGATTTTGACTGCGTCCGCTTCAACTCTATCTATAGGCGAGGTACTAACACGCCAGATTCGGACTATTCCATCTTCAGCACCAACAGCAATAGAGGCCCCATCATGCGAGAAATCAACAGGGTGGATCCAATCAGTAGGGCCTGGGAGCTGGACAGCTCTTACTCCGTCTTCAACCCACCAGATGTTTACGTATCCATTATTTGTACTGGCGAGCATTTTTCCATCGTGAGAAAAATCGATGTCATAGTAACCCGTATGTGGAATTGTACGCAGCAGATTCCAATTAGAAATATCCCACACTTTAAGTTGTCCATCCCACCCAGAACTCGCTAAGTATCGACCATCCGGTGAGAAGGCGACAGTTTTGATATTCTTTGGATCCCCATCCAAGGGGACAACAACTTGCCGCCTCTCAATATCCCACACTTTCACAGTACCGGGTCCCTCTTCTGAACCATCTCCAGCAGCAAGGAGTTGACCGTCAGGTGAAAAGGCGACCGTCTGAACCCATTGTTCATGCTGAAGCGTCGCTATCTCCCACCAACGACGCGTATCCCATAACTTCACATGCCTCCCGCCTCCTGTAGCGAGAATCTGTCCATCAGGCGAAAATACAACAGAGCGATACCAAGTACCATCTTGCAGCGTCCTAACATTTTGTTGATTGCGGACGTTCCAGAGTTTGATAGTCCCGTCGTCGCTCACACTCGCAAGCAACTCTCCATCCGGAGAAAAGGCAACCGAATTGACTCGACTCGTGTGTCCTGCGATCGTTCTCACAGTATTGTTCCGCAGATTCCAGAGTTTGATAATACTGCTTTCGCCGGCACTCGCAACGAGTGAAGCATCCACAGGGGAAAATTCCACAGTTCGAACACCGCCGCCATGGTCAAGCAGCATCGGTTCTTGTGCGAAACTGGTGATTAATAGATTTAATAAGAAAGTTATCACAAGAAGTACGCATCTGAATCGCATAGCATCATACCCTTTATTTGAATATTCTAACACAAGCACAGACTAACAGTCTATGCTACAACACCTTTCGTCCCGCTGGGGCTTTGTGTCTGCTGTGTGTGCATTTCTACATATCTGTCGCCCTACTGGGGTTTTCTTGAAGCCGTTCGGCGAGGTAGCTGTTGCGTTCCATCACCTGATTGTTACGAATACAGATAGCAAGTGCCTGCTTAGTGCCAACGATTATGACTCGTTCTTTTGCACGGGTAATGCCGGTGTAAAGAAGATTTCGTTGTAACATCAGATAGTGTTGCGTGTGCAAAGGGATAACAACAGCAGGATACTCGCTGCCTTGCGCCTTATGGATAGTTGTAGCATACGCCAAAACGAGTTCGCCGAGGTCTGCTGTATCGTAAGCAACCTGTCTGTCAGGAAACTGAATGTGGACTTTTTTGTCAACATGCTCAATGGCAACAACCCTTCCAATATCGCCGTTAAACACGTCATAGTCGTAATTGTTGCGGACCTGCATCACCTTATCACCGACACGGAAACCACCCGCCGTGCGAGATAGGGACGAGGTGACCTCGCCCCTACGGGGTCCCTGCCCATGCGTCCGAGGTCCGAAGCGTGCCTTTTCTAACGGATGGGCTGCTTGGGGTGTATATTCTATGTTCAACACTTCTTGAAGGCGTTTGTTGAGACTTTCAGTACCCAGCACGCCGCGACGCATCGGACACAGGAGTTGGATGTCATCTATCGGATGGTAGTCGTAGTGCTGCGGCAACCGATCAGCAATGAGTGAGCATATCAATTCAACAATTTCCTCTGGATCCTCCTCCTCTATGAAGAAGAAGTTCCGATCTGTGTTGCCGGTGAGCTCTGGAAAATCACCTTTGTTAATACGATGGGCGTTCATGACGATCAGGCTCTCTTGTGCCTGACGGAATATCTCAGTCAGTTTGATAACAGGTATCCGCTGCGAATCAATGAGCGACTTGAGGACATTGCCCGCACCGACAGAGGGAAGTTGATCGACGTCGCCAATCAGAATGATGCTCGTACTCGGTCGGATGGCTTGCATCAAGCGGTTCATCAAAACAAGGTCCACCATAGATGTTTCGTCAACAATGACGACATCTGTGTCCAACGGGTTCTGCCGATTCCGTTTAAATCCGTTAACTTGCGGGGAGAATTCGAGAAGGCGATGGATGGTTTTGGCTTCACCACCCGTTGTTTCGCTGAGCCGTTTCGCGGCACGTCCGGTCGGTGCCGTTAAGGTGATGTGTCTGCCTTGCGATTCAAACAGACGAATCATGCCGACGGTCGTTGTCGTTTTACCGGTGCCGGGGCCGCCAGTGAGAACCATCGCCCGCGTCGTCATCGCCGTATGAATCGCCTCGCGTTGCTGCGGTGCGAAACGGATCCCCATCTCTCCCTCTAATCGGGTAAGGACTGCATTAGTGGTAGATGACGATGCTGTTGTGCCGCCGTAACTGAGGTCTTGTTCCTCGTTAGATAGGAGTCTCAAAAATTGGTTTGCGACTCCGAGTTCGGCGTAGTAGAAAGGTGCGAGATAGATAGCGGAATGGTTGTTAGTTGTTGGTTGTTGGAAACCGTCAGAACAGAGGTTTTCTTGCTGATCGCTGACCGCTGACGGCTGACCGCTGGGATCGTAGCTGCCTAACGGTTCACCGACAGCGACCTCTTCGTCAACCTGCCTCGGGTCCGTAAAGCCTGGGACCATCACTTCCTCTTTTTCAATGAGCGCACGGACCCCTTCCTCAATCGCTTCGGGTTCCTGTTCAAGCATGGTCTGACACGCCTCAATAAGCGCATTGTGATGTTGAAAAACGTGTCCTTCGTCTGCCTTTTGGCTGAGGACGTATTTGATGCCTGCTTGCACCCTGTGTGGCGCGTCCTTATCTATGCCGAGTTTCTGCGCGATTGTGTCGGCTGTTACAAATCCGATGCCGTAAATATCATCGGCAAGACGATACGGATTTTCTGTGACAACGGCGATTGCATCGTTTTCGTAGGTTTTATAAATTTTTGTGGCGTGTGTTGTGCTGACATCGTGGGATTGGAGGAAGATCATAACGTTTTTAATCTCACGTTGTGTTTCCCACGCTTCCTTGATGATTTTCACCCGATGCCGTCCGATGCCGGGGATACGCGCTAACTTTTCAGGGTCATGCTCAATAATATCCATGGTATCCATACCGAACTTCTGGACGATGCGCGTCGCCATTTTCGGACCGATACCCTTAATCAACCCGGACCCAAGGTATTTTCTTAACCCGACAACATTCGCAGGTAGGATCGTTTCGTACTTTTCTATTTGGAACTGCCTGCCGTATCTGGCGTTGTCCACCCACTCGCCTTGGAGGAGCATGCTTTCACCTGGATTGACAGATGCCAGATTGCCGACGACAGTGATGAGTTCAGCATGGTCGCGCGCCGAGAGCCGTCCGACAGTATAACCGGTATCAGAGTTCTCATAGACGATGCGTTCAAGTATGCCCTGTAGCGTTTCCATTCTTTTAACGATTGAATCTGAGCACTGCTCCATTTCATTACGCAGTGATTTTCGGCTAAGTTTAAATCCTTCTCGAACCTAAAGCAGGTTTCTTACTTTGCTGGAAACTGTTGTGAAACGCAGTGGAACAACGTCCAGATTCCAACAATTAAAAATCACTCAAACAGCTGCGCGACTGGGCAAGAAAACCCCGGTACGACATCTTCACCTGTGAGTGTGTCCCCTTGTGTAAGCATCTTAATGTCTCTTTCAGAGCGGTACACTGTCACCGTTTTAGTGACAGGTTCAAGGACCCAGACAAGACGGGTCCCCGCATTCAAATAGGCAAGTGCTTTTGCGGCAATACGAGACTGCACATCAGAAAAGCACATCTTGAAAACTATCCAATTTCCGTCATCAATTTCCGAAAAGCGTTGAGTTGCGGGGGGATCGTATACGGTTTATCGGTTTTATCTTGGAGTGCCTCAACGGTTTTAAGTCCATTGCCGGTAATGGCGATAACGATGGATTCATCCCGCCCGATGTGTCCGCTGTCTATCAATTTTTTCGTTGCGGCGAGGGTAACACCACCAGCCGTCTCAGTGAAGATGCCTTCTGTGGCAGCGAGGAGTTTGATCGCCTCCACGATCTCAGCATCCGTAGCGTGTTCACCCGCCCCACCAGAGTTACGGACGGTATCAACAGCGTAGATGCCATCTGCAGGATTACCGATCGCAAGCGATTTAGCGATCGTATTTGGTCGGACCGGTTTCACAAAATCGCCATTCTCTTTGTATGTATTGACGATGGGACCACACCCCTCCGCTTGGGCGACGTGGATTTTGGTGTTCGGTTTGTCTATTAAACCCAAAAGGTGAAATTCTTTGATTGCTTTGCCAATTTTTGTGATGAGAGAACCTCCAGCGGCGGGTGCTACAATATGTGCGGGTGCTTTCCATCCGAGTTGTTCGAGCACTTCAAAGCAGAGGGTTTTCGAGCCTTCCGCGTAGAAGGGTCGGATATTGATATTGACGAATGCCCACGGATAAACGCCTCCAATTTCACTACACAACCGGTTGACCTCGTCGTAAGTTCCAGTAATGCCTACAACAGTGGGGGCATAAACGAGAGACGCGACAACTTTGCCGACCTCAAGATCTGCGGGAATAAAGAGGAAGCAATTCAGTTTTGCGATCGCGGCGTGTGCAGCAACAGCATTTGCAAGATTTCCGGTAGAGGCACAAGAAACGGTGTCAAAATCGAATTCCTTCGCCTTACTCAAAGCAATCGCTACAACGCGGTCTTTGAAGGAGAGCGTCGGGTGGCAGACGGAATCGTCTTTGATATAGAGTTCTTTGACACCGAGCGCGTCTGCGAGATTGGTAGCCCGGATGAGGGGTGTAAATCCTGTGTTACCGCCATCAGTGGGTTCTCCATCTATTGGCAGGAGGTCGGCATAACGCCACAAGTTCTCGGGTCCATTTTCTATTGAACGTCTTGAGATAGATTTCTGTATCTCTTCATAGTTATAATCTACTTCCAGTGGCCCAAAACAGAATTCGCAAACGTGAAGAGGTTCCTTAGGATACTTGTTATCACATTCGCGGCATCTGAGGCCCAATACTTTTTCCATTATTTTTTCCCTTAAATTGTCAATTGAATGTTAAATTCGTTTTTTCCAGGCTGTAACGTGAGACGAATAAAAAGTAGATGTTCACCAATCCATCTAACATCATCAACATTAGATTCAGTTAATTGCAATCCATCATGGTCGCCCCAAACAGTTAGCCCGTAAGGCATCGCCCTTGTTGATTCTACCGTGATAGCGATATGTAATTTCGTGCGGTGTCGTGTCGGCGAAAAGCCCGTGAGCGTCGGTTTTTGTGCAACAGACCGCGCCCCGTGCTCACCAGTATAATTTTTGATTTCAACGGGCTCCATATTCCCTTCAACGAAGGTCAATTCGCATGCGGCATCGTAATAGAACATCTTTAACGCCGACTTTGGCGCATCAGTTTCGTTCTGTGTTGTCGGAACCGCTTCTATAATAGCAGTCGGTTCAGTGCGCTTGCAACGGTCTGCATAATCGTCAACGATTTCAGAAAGCAACACCGGTTTTGTACGCTGATTGGAAACGATGTGCGCGAAATACGCATCTAACCGTCCAAGTCCATCTTGCCCGAGTTGTGCAACCCTAAAAGGATCAATGTGTTCAACATAACCGAGCCATTGATTCCACGCCGTGTTTTCTACATAAATATCGTAATGCTTTTTCGCTGTCTCGGTTAGGAGCACGGCGCGAAGATTATGAACATCTTCCGCGAGGTGCGCAGCGGTATAATATGGGATGCCAACAATTTTCTTAAATCGCCCAGCATCGTTTTCAGTTGTATCATCGCGCGTTACAATAGTATCAATGGAGGTCGAAGCCTCAAACGGATAAAAGCACCCAAAGCCCCCACGGTCGAGTTCCGCTTTGGATGCCCGTGTATCTGTAGCATCAACACCTTCTGGGTTCCAGTGATACCCCCAAAGCCCTCGAAATCCAGTCTGTTCAAGCGCATGGAGGAAAACATCATTCTTGAAGGCAGCTCCAGCGACGCTCGGTTCTGCCCAAGGTAACGCACGCTTGAACCGTTCCCATTCTCTGGTGATATACGCTGGTAGTTTTTCCCGCATCGTAACGAGATGCGATGCCATCGCTTCCGTACTATTACCCGGATTCGCTGTCTGTTCTGCCTCCCAATTCGCATCCCAGACCGGTTTGGCATCAAGCATCAGCACGGGTGAGTCACCATTCTCCGCATGCCATGTCGTGAGCAATTTAGCGATGAATTGGACAGACTTGGTGTCTGTCGCCCATGTTACCGGAACCTGGTGCTTGTGTGCGATGTCTGCGAGGAGCCGGATCCCCTTAAGCAGCTGCTCCCGCTCTTCGCCTATCGCTGTGCTTACCAATCCATAATTTAACATCTGTTTATAGTTGTCAGTTATAAGTTATAAGTTATAAGTTAAAAGACATCTGGGAACCAAAAGACTCTTAGCGAATAACTAACAACTAAAGCGAAGCGTTATTAAAAACGACTCCACTATTCTAAAAAGACAGTAACTCCCATATCAGCATATTTTTGACGGGTGCTGGGACTACCATTCCTAAAGCAGACAGCCGTCGTCGTTCCCTCCAAGGCTTTCGCGACGTATTCCACACAAGCATCTACGGTTTGGAGGGCATGATTCGGGTGGTTCTCAATGCTGAACGTTAAATCGGCAGGACCGAAAGAGAGACAATCCACGCCGGGTTTCGCAAGTTGTCGAGCATGCGTAACAGCTTCTATGGATTCAATTTGCATCCAGAGGATACCGTTGGAATTCCACCAGTCGGCGTACTCGAGCCGTTCCTTGCCAGCGGAATTCACACGAGGGGCACCACCCCAACTTCGGATCCCTTGTTGCGGATAGTAAAATGCAGCGACCGCTTCGTTTACGGTCTCGTCTAATTCAACCTGTGGCACCTCAATCCCAGAGGGACCCAAATCCAGGTAGTTGCCGATGAGATATGTATTTCGGGTATGTTTAATCCGAAAGTTGACGAAAATACCCAGCTCATTCGCCATATTACAGAAGGCGACAAGCCGATCTTCGTTGTATGGAGAGTGCTGGCTGTCCACGGCGACAAAATCATAACCGCCCTCTTCGACTTTAGCGACAAGTGCGTCGGCGGTTGTTGTCATAGAGACGTTAGCACCGTAAACGTGTTCACCGTTATGAATACGCTGTTTCAAATTTGCTGCTGACATTGTCATCCCTCCTTTTGGCGTAGCTCGCAAGCCAAAACTTGCTGTTAAATAAAATACCACCTGCGGCACGTATCAGTTCAGTTTTGTAAGGCAAATAACACAGTGAGATGCTATTTCCGAGTCAAGGCAGACCTTACCCGTCAAGCCTGAATCTCTATAATTATACCGCAAAAACGGCAATCTGTCAACGGATTTGTGTTTTGGATGGCGGGATTCAGGTTGTTAGTTTAATGGTTATCAGTGGAGAAGGTGTTAGGTAGGTGCGATTCAATTGTAAATCCAAAGGCGATGGATTTTTGTAAGGTGTCTACATCTCTTCAGATTTTACTAATATTTTCAGAGTATTCAGAGTAAAATCCGAAAAGTGATAGATCATTAAAAGAGTTATAAACCTTGACGACAGCAGGGTTCTGAGCGGTTTTAGTAGAAGGTGTTTTGCAAACTTACTCTGAAAATCTACAAGGGGAAGTTAGCAGGTAGAGTTTGTTCATGGTTATTGGCTCCCAGCAATTAGCAACCGGCTGTCCGATTTATAGATTGCAATAGTTGACCGTTGGATTTGGAGTTTCTGTTTGATGTGGAATAGACACAGACACGGTCCATCCTACATAGATTTCAGAGTTGGTGCTGAAGTAGCGTTTGTTGGTTGGCATGTCTCTAAACTGTAGTATGTTTCTCGCGTTGTTGTGCCGGTATTCTGAATGGATTATCATCCAAGTATGTTTCTAAACTATAGTATGTTTCTCCTGCCGCAAGGGCATCTCGGATGTCCGCAAAGAGATTGTATGCTTCCTCAAATTCAGCAAATTCGGCTATGATACGCTTGGAACCATCTTGAGCTGTCAAGACGAGCCGCCCTTTACCGGGGTCTTCCCCTTCTACGCTCAAATTTTGGTACTGATTGAAGTTTATGATTTCCAAGTCATCTGTCACAATATACATCATTGTTCTCCTTACATGTCAGTTATATGGATAAAATAATAGATCTACCTTTATAAACAAATATAGCTCCGATTTACTACGAATTTTCAAAATTATTTTTGTATATTTGTTCAACTTCACTAGGGGAAGTAATGAACCACTCCGTTCCAGGAGCATCTGGCTTGTGTTTACCTTGGAGTTTCAGAATGCCCTGTATCGTTGTCTCCATTAGTACAAACTCGTCCGTTTTAATAATGAGACCGACCTTAGGATATTCTGGAAGTGCTGTGCGCGTTTGCGAACTAATTCTGATGAGCGGGTCGTTTTTAGCCCTCCCGACCTTGCACGCCCATACTTCTTCACCCTGTAATTTTGCTAAACGACGGTAAGTCGGGTAATAGTAGAGATAGACTGACTGTTTGCCCGAACCAATAGTTTTTTCAATATCTAAATTATTAGATTCAGAATCCACGCTGTCGTCATCCTGAATGCTTGAAGGGATCAACCAATTATCACTTTTACCAGGATTGCTTGCTTCCCCCTCGCGTCTCATGTTGTATAGTGCAAGCGTGACAGGATTGTTAAATCGAGCCTGTGAGGGCAATCCACCCCGTTCCTGATGCGTTTCTTCTACGATCCTCATTATTTCCTGTTTTTGAACAGTTCGTCCTGCAAATAACTCTTGGATAAGTTTTTTAGCTATACCCGGCGTGAGAGGTTTGTCAACATATTCATACTGGTTATTCATAAATTTGTTTTACTTTAATGTAAGGGTTAGTGCAAATGAGATGAACGCTTTAGGGGTCAAGTTCGCGTAGGATTTCGAGGTTATCGCTGAAGTAGAGTTTGTTCATGACTGGTTGTTGGTTATTAGTTATCAGACGTCAGTAAATTGGAAGTTCTAATCCATCGGGGTTGCTGTCCACCACCTGATCCGTTCGTATAGGTTCGTTAGCAACATCTCCGCGCCTCGTTCGGGTGACTGCACCTTCTGAAACCTCCTCACTTCCGGGTACGGTTCGCTGTCCGGGTCCCAAGGGGTCTCCGTCAGGAACTCCATCGCTTCCTTCGGGGTCTGTAGTATCAGCCCATTTAGTTCGTTGAACAGATCGATGCGCGATGTCGTCTGTGGCGGTTGTATCATCGGGACTTCCATCTCCTTGAACTCTGGCAGATTGTCGAGCCCCCACTGCATCAACTGAAGGATGTACAGGTGATCCGGATATCCTCCTTCCAGCTCCGTCTTCTGTAAGAGTTCTTGCGCTTTCCGATTCCATGGGTGATTGTTCAGAATATTAAGGTGATAATGTTCAAGCAAAGAAATGGCATATTCCACCGAACATTCAAAGAACTCTCGGCGTGGACGACGATATTGAGCAAGTTGGTGGTGCATAGTCCGTTCAAGCTGCTTTGCTTGATCACAAGGTGTCTCATAGACAACCTCAAATGGACTTGGAACGCTGGTTGATTGGGAAAGTTTTTTTGCACGTTCATTAGCAGTACCGCTCGTATGCCCAATTTTTATCAACCCCGGCATGTCTTTATTCACCAAGATGTAGACAAAAGCCATCATCTTACCTCTTTTTCTATATCATTATGGTGTATTTCATAGGATTGGAATATAGGAACCACCATATCTAATAAAATAGCATATAACAGATGTAAAGTCAAGTGAAAATTGCCGAAGTTTTACCAGAAGAAATCGGGCTTACAAAGTATTTTTCGGGCTTACAAAGTATTTTTGAGAATTGACAGGATTCAATTTGCAGGATATGATATTGAGCGAAAAACAGAAAACGGGAACGGCAAAGATAATATGAAACCTTATGAATACCTCGAACATACGGCTGACATGGGGCTGTTGGTGAGAGGCAAGAACTTGTCTGAACTCTTGAAGAACGCGGCACAAGGCCTCTTTGAGACAATAGCAGTTGTGGACACTATTGATGAGACCAAATCTGTCGAAATTCAACTCACCGCCGAATCTGTGGAGGAACTGTTTATAACATGGCTCGATGAACTCATCTTTCAGCACGAAACAAAGGAGATCTTCTTTAAACGCGCAACGGTTCAGCAGTGTAGCGAAACAGAAATATTAGCAACGGTTTACGGCGAACCGGCAAACTTTGATAAACATGAGGTTTATACCGAAATTAAAAGCACTACGTACCATCAATTGGAAGTTCTACAAAAACCCGATGGAAGCTGGCGCGCTCAAGTGATTTTTGATCTCTGATACGCCTCGACTACGGATAGAACTGATACATCGTCGTATTCAAAAGGATATTTAGGAGACTCCACGTACTCCCCATCAGGTAATCACCGAGGACTAATCCTAAAAAAAACGGGATCGCACGCCGATAACTCTGGATACCCCCGTGTCGAAGGATGAGCCATTTTAGCGTCAAGGCGATTAATAAAGGAATCCAGAGGTCGGACATCTCTTGGTTGCTCGCCATGACATACCCGAGCGGATGCAGGGGGAGCCAAAAGAATTTTATCCGTAGATAGGTGAGAACCATCATCACAGAAAAACCGATACCGATGAATAGGACACCGAGCCAGTCTGTGTCAAGCGGATATGTAATCCAGTTCGTCAATCGACTGAAGTATTGTCTACCATAGCCAAGTGCCCACGGTCCATAGTAGCCGGAGTCCGCACCGAATTGGTAGTAGAGGTGTAGTTGCACCCAGAAAGCAACAATTACACCGAAAATAGTGGCAATGATAACGGTCAAAAGCATCGTGCGTTGGTTAATTTTGGCGAGTTCGGCGATTTTAAATGCTTCCAGTTGGTGGGGCATTTGCTGCGGACGGTAATCTCGATTGAAAAAACAGACAGAGAGCGCCGTTAAGTTCCGCGCTCCGAGACGGTGTGTCCCTAAGAGGGTGTTTAAAATGTATCGCGGTGCTTGCCAATGATAGGCGTGGACAAATATACCTGATTCTGCACGAATACGCGTTGTTACCAACGGTGTTATGAGAAATAGGACAGCAAAGGTGAACGCAAGCCACGGTGTCATACCCGCCTTGTAGAGCAGAAACGCAAACAATAAAATCCCTAAAACAAAACCCCATACCGCCACCCGATACGGCATCGGCTCATCGTTCTGTTCAAGCGGCGGCTCACGTCCACGAGATGGCAAAACACTTCTTAAAACCGCTGCATAATGTCGCTTACCCGTCCAACCAAAGAAAAAGCAGAGCCCCACAAAAGCACCAATGGTCTGTTCATTCAGATAAGGAAAACGAGGGATGCTACTCCACCCGACGGCTTTCGCTAAAGCGACTTCGTTCCGATAGAGAAAATAGAAAAGCGTCGTTGAAAAGAGGATATCCAACGGCATCAAGAACATAAGCCCAATAGCAAATGGATAAAAGGCGGTGATGATAGTGCCATAGAGGCTGAAAGGGGCTTCCTGAAACGTGAAGAAACGACGCGTCACCGGAATGTGGGGAATCACGGGGTAGAGGTGGCTCAACCCGTTGAACAGACTGATACCCGCAGCGATTGTGAAGCCGATCCACATCCGCTTATTTCGGAAAAAACCTGACGCCGGATTTGTCATTGCAAAGGGAAGTTGAATAATCGGGAAGGTGAGACGTTCACGCTGTGCCCACTGCCGACGGAGAATCGTGTTGAGACAGAGGAAGATGAACGCTATCACTGTAAACAATAATAGCCACGCACCTACTACAGGTATCCAAACTTGTAAGTGGTGTGGACGATACAGACTCGACTCTCCGAGATAGTAGCCCCGGAGCGCATCCCGATCCGAAACAGTGAGCCATTGTGGGAGGTGATGCCAAAACAAGGTGCGCCACTCGTTCTCTTCTGTTGCAAACCAGAAACTATGTCCGAGGACAGAAAGGATTGCTTGCAAAATATCGCATCCAGCGAGTGAAGTGGCGAAACTGAGTGTCACATAGAGAAGTAAGAGCTCCCCCTGTCCGAGGGCAAAATCACTGCCAAGGAGACGGACGATCCCGTTAATCAGCATCACCGCTGTGAGGATGAAGATGACATTGGATAGCGGGACTACCCATGTCGGAAAGGTATAACGCACCACCTCCATCTGAATGAGAAAATAGCAGTTGATGGGTGCGCTAATGGCAAAGATGCATAGGACGCGCCAAGTCAAGGCACGCTGTTGTGGGGGAGCAGTCAATGGTATCTTGCCTCTATCAAATCTATAGGATGTCTCCTCGATTGTAGCAGATACACAGAGCAGAGACAAGCAAATTATGAGAGACTTTCACTGAGGTTCAGCTTTTGGTTACCGGCGAGGTTAGAAACCTCGCCTACCGTTTTCTGGTGTGGTAAAGATTTTACCATTGCCCATGGACAGGTGTTTCTTGCGCTTTCTCAAAGAGATCCGTCCATTCGTCAGAACCATCGTCAAAGGTTAACGTCAGGCGTGCGCCTTCTATTTGTGCTTCGCCATTACCGGCATTGAAATAACTTAGACCGTCACCCGCCATGTGGATGCAGCTCCCATCGGGATAGACAGCAGTTTTGATAATACGTGGCACTGGGTGAATTGTATACCCGTCAGCGTCTAACTTTTCAGCAGGCACACGGAAACGTTCAACCGCATCTTCGTCAACTTCAACACCCAATCCCGGCGCCTCAGGAATCTTGTGGCAGCCCTCGGAGACCTCTATCGGTTGCGTGAGCAGGTGGTCGCTATAGAGGTTAATACAGGTGATTGCGGGCCATGTTGCGTGCGTGAGTACACTGCCAAGATGTCCAGCCCAAGTTGTTGTCAAACCGTTTCCGACAATCTGGAGCCAAAACGGCATATCCGCTGCCGCGCTGAGTTGCCCCTCACGCATGACCTGTGACTTGCCGCCACCGATGACAAACCCACTGCACACATCCTCGCGGATACAAGTCGTATAGGGCGGTGAACCGAAGTGCATCGCAATTTGGCAATCAACGGTTTGGCGAATCTGCTTGTTGCCTTCAACGTCGCCCTGCGGGATAGGCGTCTCAAACATTGCGACGTTTGGATGTCCGGCGAGTTTTTGTAAAACCGGGATAGCCGTCTCCGCATCCCGAAGGGAGCTATTCGGGTCGAGATCCAATTTGAAATCTGCTGGGACGACTGCTGCGACTGCTTCTACCTGCGCAACGATATCCCACCACGGACGCGGCTTATTTTTGAAACTGGTATAGCCGTTTTCGACGGCATCGGCGGCTTCCGCTGCCCAGTTTTCAGGCGAAGCATCGATACACCACCACGAAATCGGAACCGCCTCACGGCACTGATTATCAAGAAGTTGGTAAATCGGCACCTCCAGAATTTTGCCGACGACATCAAAAAGTGCCATCTGCAAACCGGCACCGAGCGAATCGTCATTCATGAGTGCGGCAGGACTCTGTCCAAGCACGCGTTCGACGCTCGCATCGCTGACACGGGAATAAGTATAGTGAACCACGGTCTCACCCCAACCGATATGACCGGTATCGGTGGTAACCTTGCACAACTCAAGAATCGACCAATTGTAAACGGTTGAAACGCTTTGGGTGGTAATCTGTTGTTGGCGAGGGGTAAAAGGGACATCTACAAGTACACGTTCAACGTTCGTGACTTTCATGGCAGGACTCCTTAGGTGTCAATGGAAGGACGCGAGGTACAAAGGATTTTGTTTAAATTCGCGATTCGGAGATCGCTCCTACGCAAGCCTGAAAAAGAAAAAGGACGAGGGGATTTGATTGAAATCATCCACCTCGCCCTATACGATATTAATAAGAGGATTTAACCTCACCCCAACTCGTAGCGAGTTTGTCTTTGGCATCAATATCAAAGCCGCTGGCGTTTGTAACGAGAATGCTGTCAATTCTACCCATCCCCCAACTTTCGTGCCAGACACCAACGCTGCCAGCACCGGTGGTAGAGGCTTCGTCGGACTCCAAAATAGGCGGACCGAGATCCTCGGAAGGGGCAAATACGTCGCCGGCTTCTGCGAGTTCCATATACCATATCTTGACATTGCTGCCTTTGACTTCAACGCGTCCCAAATAGGGGACAGTGTTGGTCATCACCATTCCGCCTAAGCCGTGTGGGACACTATCTATTTCTTTCCCACCGTTCTCACAACCGCACTGGTCGAGGCAATTCCCAGAAGGACAGCATCCATCTTCAAGGCTCATGAAAAGGACAGACGAGGTCTCAATAAAGCCAAAGACAGCGAGATAACCTACATCGTCGCCTTTCCTACGGAATTGTACACCGAAACTATCATCATCACCAAACGAGAAGACGACTTGGATGATACCGTCCGTGAAGTTGTCAACGCCGGGGAGTTCCGTGTTCCCGGAGATACCGCATCCCTCAGCGGTTTGTGCCATCGCTTTCTTACCACCGATATTACCGCCCTCGAAATCGGCGTCACCCCAGATAGTTCCGGCGTTCTCGGGTTTATATTTTTTGATGTCGTTCACACCGTCATCAGGTATTGCGTCCTTAGAACCCGGCTCAAAATCGGCGTAAAACACAACTTGCCCGGTAGCGTGAAGTGAAACAAATAGGCTGAAAATGAGGACTAAGAGAAAAAAACGTGTTTTCATGACATATCTCCTCTTTTTTTGAAAGGGTTGTGTTGCCGTTTACTCATAAGCAACGATACGATAACAAGACTCAGGGTGTTACTTACGACCCCTAAAGTGCCTCGTCATAAAACTAATAAAGTAGCATCAGGTGAGACATGAAGCCTCACCGGACAAAGATAAGTGAAAGGGAAGGGGAACCTCGCCAGCGGTGGTAAAGCACTTTGCCTTCACTTATTTTTTCGCTTTACCATAAATAGTCTAATCCAATCCGCGCTGAATATATAGCAATTTGACTGCACGAAAAAAAAATAAACCTTTTCCGAACAGATTTGTCTAAGTAAGCGGATGCAAATAGAAATGCCCTTAGGGAATTGATACAATCACAATTCCAATAACTAAGTTACCAGTTAAACAGGTACAGGCATTTAAATATTTCGCGGACTAAATCTATAGGCAACTCCTTTAGGTATGTGGTGTGCTGTAAAGGAGTTCCTATAGATTTAATTTTTACCTTAACCCAAGTCCCCATTTATCCATAGACATAGCCCCCTTCTGGAACATGCAGCGACCCATTTTCCTTGAAAACGCTGCGCGCAAACCTATAGAACTATTAGGTAGCAACTTGAGTATAATATAAGTCTATCAGGACTTACGCAAAATGAACAAATATCGGACATTTGGATGCGAAAAGTGGTATTTTTTCATCTTTTAACCCCCTAAATCCCCCTTATCAGGGGGACTTTAAGAGAAAATGCGTAAGTCCTATCTATATTAGGGAAGGAAACTAATAGCTGCTTTTAACGTCGCCCCACGTCGTGGACAGTTTGGAATGTGGGTCAACCGCTGTCATACCGCCTGCACCCCAAACAGAGACGCTATCGACTCTGCCATTTCCCCAACTTTCGTGCCAGATCCCGACCGTCCCGGGTCCCATATCATCGGCGCCATCGTATTCAGCGGTTGGATCACCGAGTTCATCAGAACTTGCAAAGAGGTTTGGGACATCGTCAAGTTCCATATACCAGGCTTGGATGAGGCTTCCAGAGACTTCAACACGCGCAAAATAGGCAACGCTGTTGTCCATTGAGAGCGCATCCCCTAAGCCGTGATCGACACCCAGGAGTTCATTGCCCCCGTTTTCGCATGTGCATTGGTCGAGACAGTTTCCAGAGGGACAACATCCATCAGCGAGGCTTCCGATGATGATTTGGGGGGTTTCGATATAGCCGAATGCGACAAGATAGCCTCTATCGTCACCGACGCGACGGAATTGGAATCCGACCCCGTCATCGTCCTGCCATGAAAAAACCGCTTGGATGATTCCGTCGGAGAAGCCGTCAACACCAGGTAGCGGGGTATCACCAGAGATACCGCAGCCTTCAGCACTTTGATGTAAAGCCATACTGCCGGTAGGGAACTCAGCAGTTTCCACCCAAATGGTTCCAGCGTTTTCGGGGACCCAATTCGCCGGATCGTTGACACTGGCATCCGGGACCGCCTCAGAAGAACTCGATTCAAAGTCAGCGTGGAAAATTAGCTGCGCACCGGCATGGCTAATCAGCACAATCGAAAAAAGTGCGATGAACATCGTGAGGTAAGTTCTTTTCATTTTGTTACTCCTTTACTGATTCAAAGAAATTTTCACCTACTAAGGGCAAACTTTTACAAACAGGACGACTTCCTGCAAGATTGATATTAGGAATTTAGCAAAAAAGCAAATTTTTGTCAATAAAAAATTATGGCAAATTCAAAGCCATTCAATTTTCAGTTGTGGGTAAGCGTCATTGGTGAAGTGGGTTGCTTCTGGAAAGGTGGGTGGAAGGATGGAAGTGATGTGAATATAGTTTTAACTTAACGGTATATTTTTCGTGATTTCCCCTTAAAAATGTTACACCAGTGTAATATTTTGTGTGCGGTGTGTACCGTTAGAGAACCCAGTGGCTGTAAGGGTTCGTTGATGTTTTATCTCCGATTTTCTGTTGTGAAAAAAATAATTGAAAGCGGGACATTTTTTATGGGTGTTGGAAACCATCGGAAACTATTGTTTGTAACTTGATACAATATTATTCCCCTCTTTGGAAAGTCTTATGGTATATTATACTATATTTGCTAACGGATGTCAAGTTAAAACGTATTAGTGGTCTGCAGATAGTGGTTGGGCGTCTCTGAGGATTTAGTGTCAAAAACTTTACACACCCGTAGCAAAAGCACATCTTATTAAAAAACCAATGTTTTACCTAATCATCCAATCCTAAAACTACTTATGTGGTTTCTTTTTTCTTTCTCCCCACGTTGTTGTTAGCAACTGTGGCTGTGGTGAAACCGGCAAGGCATACGCCGGATCAAACCAATCTCCCGCACGTCCCCAACTTTCAATATGTGTCAGTTGCTCCGGTTCTCCAGTCCCCAAACGGATTTTGAAGATTTGCGTGTGATTGTTTGCATCCCGCTGATCGTAAAGAAGCGCGTCTCCACGCGGAGACCACACCGGTGCATCGGCTCTCGGTCCTTCCTCATCAACAATCTGTTCAAGTCCTGTGCCATCACGGTTTACGATATAGACTGTCTGTCTACCAAAGAACCCTACAAACTCAAGATGATTAAGCCAACAAAAGGCAATTTTGTCGCCCATAGGAGACCACACAGGCCACCGCATCCACGGTATCGCATCTTCAGGAAGGAGCCGTCTTTGTTTTCGCGTTTTCATATTGAGCAGCCAAATTTCGCTGTGTCCGAGCCTGCCTTGCACGAAGGCAATCTCAGTCCCATCCGGAGACCAGTCCGGTTGGCTGCCTTTCGTGATTTGCTCCTCATTTTTACCATCTATGGTAGCCGTATAGATGAACCATTCGTCAAGGTCGCGACGCTGGTAAGCAATCTGCTTTCCATCTGGAGCCCACGTTGGGTGTTCTCTCTCTGCTGCTTTTGTGAACACGCGTCTGACGTTCGTCCCATCCGGATCCATCAGATACAAGTCGTGAGCCCGGAAGCGATTTGAAGAAAAAAGAATCTGTTCTCCTGTGGGCGACCAAGTTGGATAGCGGTCATCTGCGCGATGGTTCGTAATGTTGACGTGTTGGCTGCCATCTGGGTTCATGAGGTAGATCTCCCGATTCCAGTTAGCGGCTGGTGCTTGAAACCAAAACACAATTTTCGGGCTTTCGGGTGCTTTTGCCTGTACCTGACAAATACTTAAGCATAATACGAAACTGAGAAAGCGAGGCACTTGAGATTTGATAAAAAATCCGCCCCAACCCGAATATTGCATGCTTCTCTCCTAATTCAAACTGATTAGGCTATTCCTGTTTAATTTTTCCCCAGAGCGTCGTTAGCAACGCGGCATTGGGCTGAACAGATAAAGCCCTTCGCACCGGCACCCAAGCAGGTCCCCAATTCATTGACAACTCATCTGTCAATTGACGAGGTTCTCCGCCCACCGCGTCCATGACGTAGATAGCACTTGTTTTATTTTGTCGAGGCGTTCGTGCCTCAAATGTGATCCACTGCCCATTTGGAGACCACGCAGCACATGCATCAACTCCAGGATCTTGTATCAACCGGCGGTTTTTCCCTGTTTCAATATCCATTACATAAATATCGAAATTCCCATTTTGATCGGAGCTATAGGCTAAAAAACGGCCGTCAGGGGACCACGTCGCATCAGCCTCATTCGTCCGCCGATCAGTAATGTTCCGAAGATTTTCGCTGTTTGTATCAATGATATAGATGTCGGCGTTCCCTGTTCGGTTAGAAGAAAAGGAGATATATCGAACATCTTCAGCGTAGGTCCAAACGCTCGTTATGAGTAAGAGACTGATTATCAGGTACACTGTCTTAAGCATAATATAGATTCTCCTTCGTTCTTCTTGATTTCTTTTTTAACAGTTTACGACCCACAGAGAAATATTACTACAAAAAGTTAACCACAACTCCTTACCAATCTGACTCAGATTTCTGGCACTAAGGTTGAAGCGTGCGTTTGATTTTAAGTTCACCCCAGCGAGTAGAGAGTTTCCCAACTGCTGTGACCGCACGAAACCCGGTATCAAATACCTCAACAGTAGCAACATACACCGGTTCTTTGCCTATGCCTTCTCTCCACCTGCCTCCGAATATGTAGATTTTGCCACCGACTGCCGCTGCACCGTGAGGGATAAAGGGTGTTGATATCGGGGATATATCGCTCCATTGCTCTGTCTCTGGGTTATAAGCATCCACAGTCGCCAGATACTTCAGATTCCCGCTTTGCCAAACGAAACCTCCAATCAGGTAGATGATTCCATCAAGACTCACTGTCGAAAATGAAATCCTGAGATTTGGCATATCGCCTCGCTTTCGCCAGCGGTTGATTTTCGGGGTATATTCTTCAAGGGTCGTCAGAAAAGGACCCCCATTTCCAAATTGTGGCCACCCACGCCCACCGATGGCATAAATGCGGTTGTTGACAACGCCCACACCAAACCCATCGCGTTGCGTTGGCATCTTTGCGCGCTTTGCCCAGGTGTCGGTGGCAGGGTCGTAGACTTCCACAAGATCAATACGTCCCGGAGCACCTGGCTTTCCATCCAAAGGGTGAATAACTCCACCAATAGTATATATTTTATTATCAACGGTGGCGGCACCAAACCCTATGTGAGGCGTAGACATGTCTTGCTTTCGGGCCCAGGTATCATTCTGCGGGTTGTACGCCTCTACAATATCCAGAAATTTCATGTTCGTCAGACGATTGTCTACCCCGTTATAGCCACCGCAGACATAGATAATTCCGTTAACAACTACTGCCTCAGCACTCGTGCGTGGTGTTGGCATATCTGCGACTCGCCGCCACCGGTTCGTTTTTGGATCATAGACTTCTACTATCGACAGACCATAGGGACCGCGCCTATTTTCAACGAGGGTGCCACCGATGAGATAAATTTCGCCATTGACGACTGCCGTGGAGAAACCCTTTCTATGTGTAGGCAGTTTAGATATAACTTCCCAACTTTCCGCTGTAACAATTTCTATGGTTAGCAAAAATAAAACAATAACCACCCAAACAACAATCCATCGTAAATGCTGGAATATTTTGAACATTATTTTATCCTCCATTAACTAACACAAATAGGATGTCTAAGGATGTGCGGGAAAAGTGGAAATGTTCCCTTTACGGAATTCTTCCGCACTTATAGTGGGACCCTAAAAACAAGTAGACACAAAATGCCCTGTTACCGCTGGCGAGGTTGGACGGAACCTACCGTTACAGCATTCTTAGAAAGGAAAAAAATAAAGGTCTTATAATATAATAACGCGTGAGGAGAATTAAAAGGTTGCATAAAAAGCAATTCTTAAAAAAAGGCGCGTGAGGGACGCGCCCTTTAAAAGATGAACAAGGATCGTAGCATTTTTAAATTCTTGACAGAAGGAGAGGGAGATGTTATGATACTGCCAAAGTTTAATTGTTCTCGGCACCCGCATCGATCCAGTCGATGAAGAGTTGGACTTGATCGGCATCAAGCGGGGGTGGGATAGGGGGCATACCACCGCCGTCAATACGTCTCACAACAAGGCTATCTTCACCGTTGCCAGCATCAAAGGCAGCACCGCCGTTTCCGCCTTGTTTGAAGGTGTCGTATTGGCTGAGGTTAAGCCCGGCAACACCCGGTGCAGCGTGGCATCCGGGAACGGCACACCGTTCAGCGAGGATTGGCTGAATATCGTCTTTAAAAGAGACCTGCGGTTCTTCAACAATAGGCTCCTCAACTACCGCTACGGCTTCTTCCGCTGGCACCGGTGGCGGCGTGGTAGGTGGTGGTGTCGTGGGTTGGAGTACATCGGTCGTCCCTGTCGTATCCTCCGTGATGTCGCCTTCGTCGCCGCAGCTTGCAATGAAGATAGCAGCAAGAAAAAGACTTATGGCGAAAATAGGAATAGAAAGAACCCGGGGCTGCCGGTTACGTGAACGTACCGCAAATGAATCAATCACAATAGTATTCTCCTTTTTTCAGAAATGTGTCTATTAGTAGGAATTTCGTTATTTTGTATATAGAATATCACGATAAACTGGAGATGTCAAATGAAAATTTTGATTAACACCGATATTACCTCCGAACAACAGCAGCAGATCGCATCGGTTTCCGATACGCTTTCGCTTGTCTGTCCACAAAATTCAGCAGAAGCGTTGCAGGAAATTGCGGACACCGATATTGTCTTCGGTGGGTTTAATCGCTCGCTTTTTGAAAACGCGAAGCAGTTGAAGTGGGTACAAGTACTTTCAGCAGGCGTTGATGGTCTACTGTTCCCCGAATTTGTCAAAAGCGATGTCATTCTGACGAGTGCCAAAGGATTCGTCGGACCGCATCTGGCAGATCAGACGTGGGCTTTACTGCTTGGTCTTCTACGAGGCATCGGACGCTCTGTCCGCGAACGGACATGGGACAACCGGATGTCCATTCGTCTGGCGACGTGGGAATTAAGCGAACAAACACTGGGGATCGTTGGACTCGGCGGCACCGGCATTGATGTTGCGCGTCGGGCGCAAGGGTTCGATATGCGCGTCATCGCCGTCGATCCAGAAGCGGTGGAGGCACCCTCGTTTGTCCACGAAGTCTGGAAGATGGATCGATTCCACGACCTCCTCGCAGCATCCGATGTCGTTGCGATCTGCGCACCCTTGACACCAGAGACGCACGGTATGTTTGACGATGCAGCATTTGAACAGATGAAATCGCACGCTTTGCTTATTAACGTCACACGTGGGAAGATTGTAGACGGACCCGCACTGATTCGCGCCCTGACTTCAGGAAGTATTGGGGGCGCGGGGTTGGATGTCACGCCTGAAGAACCACTACCGCTTGACAGTCCGTTGTGGGATATGCCGAACGTGATTATCACACCGCACGTCGCAGGTGGTTCACCGATCCGGTTAGATCGGTCGGTTGGACTTTTCTGTGATAACCTGGAACGTCTCCTTGTCGGCAAACCACTTTTGAGTGTAATTGATAAGGAAAAAGGATACTAAGATGTCGGAGGAACAGGTAAGTTCTGTCAAGGCACCCACAACCTAAAGGTTGGGGAAACCTGTGCTTCGTAGCAGTTTGCCATCTTTGGTCTTACATCTGCTCCACAGAGGGATCACAGGCAGCCCTCAATATGTTTATCGCAGCGTTGATGTCTCGGTCGTGATGTGAACCACAATTGGGGCATGTCCACTGTCTATCAGAGAGAGAAAGATTTTCATTATCGTAGCCACAATCACTGCAAGGCTTTGTTGTGGCAGTCCATTGTCCAACTTGTTTAAAAAGCCGCTTATGTTTGAAACACTTGTATTCCAATATCTCAACAAACTGCCTAAAGGCGAGGTCGGAGACTTTACGTCCCCACAGGCGTTTCATGCCGCGAAGGTTCAGTGTCTCAGTGACAATCATGTCAAACCGCTTGCAGAGGTCTGTAGCAAGTTTGAAATGCCAATCTTTGCGTTGGTTGGTGATATGTCTGTAGAGACGGGCAAGTTCATGGACAGCACGCCACCAGTTACCAGAACCTTTGACTTTACGGCTCAGTGCCTTATTGAGTTTTCGGAGTTGAGTCAAGGACTGTTTCAAGAATTGTGGAGATTGTATCTTCTCACCCGTGTTGAGTGTGAGAAAAGCGTCTTTCATGCCGGATTTGGTCTGGGAATAGACCAAATCCATTCCTTGTATTACATTGTCTGCGCCTACACTTTCACCCGTAGCAGGCAGCACTTCTTTCGAG
>JAJEIE010000023.1 GCA_022827625.1 Candidatus Poribacteria bacterium
TGTCGGAGACGATAGATTCTGCGCCAAGAGGGTGACCCTGTTCCCCTGAACCGGACGGCTCTTGATCTTTCCAAGAATATCCGCCCAGTAGAGCGTCGTCCCCGTGCTATCCACAGCAATACTCGTCATCAGCGTCAGAGACGTCTGTAGTGTTATCACACCCCTGCCGTTGAGTCCTGCGCGTTGGATCGCACTCTTGCTCTGAGCGGTTTGGCGTGTCCAATAGAGCAACTGGTTTTGGGTATCAACGGTAAGGCTGAGGATATTATCAATATTGGGTGCGAGATTCTCGACTTCCGCATCCACGAGACGGTGAAGTTTCCCCTCTGTTCTGCTGACCCAGTACATCGGTGGACGCTGCGCTGCACTGACGAGTACCTCCGCGCCTGATGCGGCTGTGAAGGTGACTCTATCCGTAAGCCCTGAGACGCTGGCGACGACGGTGTTATCACCGGGTTCATCGCCGAGTCTCAGATAGGTCTGAACACGTCCGGTGCCGTTGGTGGTCGCTGTGGTCGTTGAGAGCGTTCCACCACCGGCGGTGACAGCAAACGTTACGGTCACACCTGACACGGGATCGTCGTTTCTATCAACAACTTCCACGATAAACGGGTTGGCAAGCCGTTCGCTCGGTCGACCGCTCTGGTTATTCCCGGAGACGAGAACGAGTGCGGCTGGCGGTTCACCCATGGTGATCGTGAACGTGACGGGTGTGAGATCGCCTGTGTAAGCCTCGACCTCAATCGTTCCCTGTGAACCTGGCGACCGCGGCGTGAAACTCACCTGTGCGATACCATCTCCATCGGTTCTGTCAGTCACCGGTGACAGTCGACCGCTACCTTCAACAACCCGGAAACGGACGAGTTCAAAAGAGACACCACGACCGTTGGCATCTACGACTTGCACAGCTAAATCCTCATCCAGCCGACGATTGGGTTCACCATCCTGATCGTCGCCCCCATAAATCTCAATGGCTGACGGGTCTGATACTGTTTCTTGCTGATTTGTATCCGTCGCAGGACCTGTGACAGAGACGCTGGCATTCGCCGTGCCGTATCCGGGGGCATTCGCTATGACATTCGCATTGTTTGCAGGCAGTAGAATCTGCGTCGAGGCTTGACCGGCAGCATTCGTTGGCACTTGCGCCACCGGAATACCGTTGATAGAGAATGTGACGGTCACCCCCGCAGCCGCCGGACTCACGATAGCGGTAAGCGGCTGACTTGCCCCCGGTGCCCCCGATAGCGCGGTTGGAACCAACGAGACTTGCTGTTGTGGTTGTTGTGGTTGTTGTGGTTGTGGATTGCTACCACCGCTATATTCATAAACAATTGTAGCTGAAAACGTTCTACGATCAGAACCCGCAACAGAGACAGAGACCTCGTTACTCGTTCCACCCGTTTTAAGATACACATCAGCATCTTTATGTACCGACAAGTCTGCTGTAGGAGTTGTGTACTCTTCATCAATCGTTCCGACATATAGGGTTCCACTACCCTTAGCAACCCTATAACGAACTCTCGTATTATCATCTATGTTAGTTATGGTGAAACGTTCACTTACAGTCTCAATTTTCTCCGCAGTGTCTACCCTCTGATACTGAGTATTCGTAGCAGCAATTACGATAGAAGGAGGAGTTCCAGCAGTAATAGGATCTTCCGTCGTTACATAAAGCGTAAACTGAATTGAAGAACGCGTTGGAGGTGCAACGTCCCTCGGGTAATCCTGATTAGGTGTTGAATCAGTAATTGTGATAGTGTACGTTCCTGCAGGAGGCGTACAAACCAAAGTAATCCTATTCTCAAGTTTCGCAAAAACGGCTGTCTCCAGCATATCACCAGTTGTACTGGCACTAATTACATTTTGACTATCCTTCTCGTTTACGAGGGTAATAGCCGTATTGGAGGTGACGGTTATTTGCTCATTATTGTAATCGAATCGATCAAAAATATGTAGAGGGTCTTGTGGAAGCGCTCTCAACCGCTGGTAAGTATAGGGATCATTCTCGTTAGCAGGCGTACCAGGATTATCGCGGGCACCTGTATTGCTCTGAACGTACACGGCAACTCCAGCAGCCGTATAAGCATAGCCACTGGCATCAACATGAGTAATGGCAGGGGCCGCGGTAGGTAGATTAAGGGTCGCCGCCCCGGGAGTGTACGTCGTTGGTTGGGTCGAAGTGTCCGCTACGTAAGGTTGGGTGGCGTACTGAGGCTGCGCGTTATTTGCTAATACGACTCGGGTACCCGTGCTCGGCACATACCCAGGTGTGCCGTGAATTACTCGCAGACTCCTACCGTCTGCTAAATAAGTAAGTTCGTACCCTTGACTATCAATAAAGTCGGTACCTTCTGGATTAGCTGCAAGTGCTGGTGTGACAGTAGCATCAGCTGGTGTGCCAGAATTAACTAATCGGCGCGGCCCACTGGTGGTGTATGTTGCAGTCCCTGACTTCAAATTAGCAGAGAATGTTATTTTAAACTCTGCGCCTACTCTTTTCGACTGAACCTTATCAGACACTGCCGTTAGTGTAAGCGCGTCTGCAACACCCTGCACGCTAAACGCCAGCACGAATGCCGTGAGCATACCGAGGGCGATTCTGTGTATTGTTAAATTTTTCATGAAAAAATCTCCATTTATGTATCTATCAATTGACATTCCCTGCTTTTTGGGAATTTAAACCCCCTAACCGATTCTCTCCGGACTCGGTAGGTGCAGTTTTGCAGCGTACCCGACCAAATGCGATATGCATTCTAACCGCACCGGATGTTAGGGAAATACGTAGGTTCCAACCCATCAAGCAGTTCTTATATTTTCTGTAAAAAATTGTCGATATACTTAATAGCGTGCGGTTAGGTTAAGCGTGTTTATCAATCCCCTTATCAAAGGATAAGCGTTGGATTTGAACCCTTCTCCCCTATGGCATTCCCCGCCCCTATCAAGGAGGTAAGAGTTGGAGGGGAATCTTTTTCTGAAGAAGATAAAAACAATAAAGGCGGTGTAGGGATACACCGCCTTTACTGGTTGGTAGGTTAGTTCAAATAGATTGTATCCCTGAAATAACCTTTTTTGTATCTACAACTTAGTCTTGATGTTTCAGGTCGCCCCACGTAGTCGTGACCTTTCCAGCTGCAGATACATGTCCTTTGAGGCGTTGTGTCGCAAGTGTCGTGCGTTGACCGTTTAAGGACACATCCTCAATCTGATAATAATAAATGACGTTGGGTTTCGCAGTTGTATCCGTGAAGGTGTACACATGCTTTTCACTCGTCGTGCCATGGCCAGCAATAATACCTCTCACGTTGACGACCTTGAATTCACCCGTCTTCGTTTCACTCCGCAGAACGTTGAATCCAGCATTGTTCAACTCAGATTCGGTGATCCAACGGACAACCACGTGTCCCGTGGCTGCGTCGCGTGTTGGACGGAAGCTGGAGAGCGAAACGGGTAGCGGCCCACCCAGACGGTAACCTGGTGTACTGATATCATCGCGATGTCCGTAGAAACTGATACCCGCACCTGCGATATCCGATTGCCTCCACGATTCTTCCATTGTGCCGTCATCCGCCATATCAGGCGTGCCGTCATAGAGTTCGCGTGTCCCGTATTGACGCAGTAACGACTGACGCATGGCTTCATCGCGAGATGGTAACTCCCACATCACATTGCGAGATGCACCATCAACCATGACATTTCCAGCCTCATCTACCATATCACCATTTCTATCGGTGAGTTGCAGATAAAAACCACTCGGACTCAAAAGCACACTCCGACGGTTCGTCAATCCTAACTCACGGCGATGGTGTTGATAGAGGTTATAGACCCGATTCGGCGCAACATCGTTCGTCCCTGAACCACTGACGATCAACAGCGTCTGATTCGGCAGAATTATCGCTCTGTTGAAAACAAAACCCGAATCCACATACGACTCAACATCATCTGTGGCATTGCGGATCTCCATCTCCCAATCTTCGAGGTTGATGGCCTGTGTCATTGAGGAGTTATAGAGCTCTATCCACTGGACAAGGTTCCAGCGTGGGCCCGCATCAACCATCACTTCACTGATGCTGATTGCCCCCATGAACGCCTCATCATCAGCCGTGGCAGATGTGTTCATGTCGTCAACTAACTGAGTCTTCAGCGCATTGTTGGCATAACCCGGTGTCCCAGGAGCATACCGCAGATCAGCACCCGGATCGTACCCGATGCCACCTACTGCACCGACCACACCCCATGCGTCTCCGTGGTGACCATCGTTCGCCTGATAACGTAGACGGACGGAAGCACTGCCGAAACTCCTATTGAGAGCTTCGCCACCGGATGAACTCCAACCTCTAAGGGGCCATCTCTGCGTGTTATACTGATTTGTAGTTACGGCTATGGAATGACTACCGGCGTAATCTTGGATATTCTGGCTGGGTTCCGTTGCCGTCGTAGCGCGCGCATCAGCGACTCTCTCTTTATCGGGATGAGCGTGACGCGCATTCCTTTCCACATGATTCCTGAGAAGCAGCGTAAAGTTTGCATCCGGCAGGTTAAGCATATCACGAACAATAAACTGGTGCGTCGCACCCGCGTTGACATTTGTGCCAGCGATCACGCCGTCAATGTTTATACCATCGGCGAGTACGGTCTCCCGCGGATCCCGGTTGACGATCAACAGATAGTCACCCGGTTGAAGTTTGAAGTCCTCGTTTCTTGGGAAACTTCTTGCATGTGCTTGCTCGGGCGTATATTCTGCGTCCCTACCTACGAGCACTCTGTCAGTCGCCGAGGCATCACCACCCTGAACGATCGTTAACTCCCAATCGCGAAGCCCAACAGCCTCTGTACCACGGTTGTATAACTCGACCCAGTCAACATTCGCTGGCGAGGTGTCGTTACGTACTTCGTTGATAACAACACTGTCCGACGCGACGTTAGTCATGGTAACGCCTGTATACACTAACGACTCAACATGCTGGACACCCGGGGAACCGACGAACAAGTCAGAGAGCGTGTTTCGCCGTCCCAGTGCGTTTGTTGCTATCCAACTGCCTGGACTATAGCCATTTCGTATACTATCACCTAGATGCAGTTGCCAGTTCCGATTCGCAACAGTGTTTACCGTGTTATCGTTGTTGAGGTTATTGATGCCTTGAACGCGGGCATAGTTGATATTCCGATATACGGAAACAAGGGGCGAGACAGGCGGATCTAGTGGATTATTAGCTCTAGGTACGGTGGTATTACCGCTCATACCCGGCAGATCCCATCTGACGAATTGTAGGTTACTCATAACGTCATAAACTACATTACCTGCTGGTATTGCTGCTGCAGTTGTTCCGTCTATAGCTACTGTCGTAGTGCCCAGTATGTTAGCATTCCCTTCTACATGTCTATAGGGTATAAACACAAGCGAAAGATCGCCAGCTGCAATCGCTTCCGTTGCCATAGGGCTACCCATATCATCAGACTGGGTATTGTAAATCTCAATCCACTGCCTGCGATCATTCGCAGTAGCCGCATCGTTATCAACATCAGCTGCCCACATGATTTCACTGATGACGAAATCCCGGGCTGACCCACCCACATCTGGACTTCCAACGAGGGCAAGCGTTCCCCCGAAACGGAAGAATGCTTCCAAGTCTGGCAAATCAATTTGTGCCTGGTTAACTAATGTTGCTGCTGCTATACCACTACCACCGGGTAGAGCGGCTTGAGCTGTCTCCGAATACACAACGAACCCAGCAGCACCAGCACCGTATGTTCCAGCATCTACAGTACCATCACCATCAGTATCAGCCCCAGATGGAGCGGGCAATGCTATTCTCGTCGGTACTTGTATGATCTGTGCACTGGCTGGCAAACACAGTCCGACCATTAGTAAAACAACTAAACTTGCTAAGGAAAATGTCAATTTATTTGACAACATTCGTTATTTTCCTCCTAAAGTAAAACATAAAACATTTATCGAAGTCTTATCATCACATCAATCGGACTCCGATTCTCGAAAAACAAAATGAATAAGAACGTATCCAGGGATTGTATACATTCTTTTCTTTTTTTGAACCTAACCTTGTGCTGCAGTATCTGCAGCGGGAAGAGTTGTTTTTCATTTGCGCTGCCGTTTTCTTTGCAGCGGGATATTCATTTCTAAACATCAAAATTAGCTCAAAAAAGAACTTTAAAATCATAATGCTATTAAGTATATAACATTTAACACAAAACGTAACCTTCGTTGAAGGATTTGAAAGGCGGTGCAATGACGGAAAAATCAGTAGGATAATTCGCGGAGATGGTAGGCGGGGCCTACGTCGAGGGCGTATGATAAAGGAAAATTGGGAGATGGAAATCGGTCTGCAACGGACGTTAAATTCGGACTTTTGGCCGAAAACGTAACCTTCAGGAAAAATAGGAGGGAATTAGGGGTTGAAAACCCCGACTGTGACGGACATTGGCGTTGGAAACCGCGTTTACAAGAATGTGTCAATATTTTGCCAAAGACGGCTTCTGCAGGTGAAAACGCCACTCGATCTCGTAGGGGACAGATCTCTTTGCCAGTGCCGTTCGTGTCAATCGGGCGGGGCAACCCCGCTCCTCCGTCCCGGATATCGGTATGAGCAATCTAGCACGCGGAAAACGCGCCAACTTCACGTTTTTCTTAAAATTTCTTAAAATTGGTGAAAAAAACCACAATTATTGAAAAAAAACCGAAAAAAACCGAAAAAAAGGCGTAATTTTAGGTTTTTTCCTGTTTTTTTTTCATTTTTTTGTAACTTAAACTTGACAAAATGTGTTAAACGTCACCTTCGAGAAACGCGCCCTTGTGAGCCGTGGGTTCTCTCCACTTTCATTTATCGCAAATTATAGGAATTCGGTGGCAAAATCTGTTAATTGGATGTCTATTGTTCCGACCCGTTTTGTGGCGTGCCCGGGGGTGGTTCTGTGAAAGGCTCACCGCGCGCTTCCGCGGCTTTTCTACGTTCGTTCCATTCAGCAATCTGTTGATATACTTCTGCCCTGCCTTGTTCAAGTCCTTGTTCAAGTCCTTGTTCAATGCCTTGCTCAATGCCTTGCTCAATGCCTTGCTCGAGCCCTTCTGCTTTCGCTTCTTCTTGTGCTGCTTGTATACGCTTTTCTTGTCTTGCGAGATACCAGTCCGATAATAACATGATAATGTCAATGCCTCCTACAATGATGCCGACTAAGAACGCACCAACCGGAATGAACGCCGAAATGTCCTTGACGACGTTCTGGACAGATAGGTGTCCGTCCCAGCCTTTGGCTACCTCATAATCTAATGCCATGTAACTGTAGATGACACCGAAAAGCGAGATTAGAAACAAGACAAAGCCTGTTTTTCCGGTTTTCCAGAAATCCCGCAGAGTGCCCCACAATCCATACTGTTTTTTCAATCTGTCCTCCGTGAAGTTACATTAATATATAATGTACCATGTATGAGAGAACATGTCAACGGATTAATGACCCTGAAACAGACCCAAATCGGTTTTAATTTGATTTTGGGAGCAAAAATGATATAATAAAAAAATCAAAGGTAATAAGCACCTCGTGTGCTGCCAATAGACAAAAGTAGACATAAGGAGTTTTATGAACACGAACAAATTTATACAATTCGTATTTCTATTCGCGATCGTTGCACTAATTGTTGGATTTTCCGCGTGTGATCGGGTCTCCCAGATTATCAAACCCGCCACACCTCAGATGATGGAAGTCGGTGAAGATATTTCTATCGGGGTCGTTTTACCGTTGACAGGTCGGTTCAGCTACGCGTCTGGTAGCCCACTCTTACAAAGTTTTGAGTTGGCACTCAGTGAAATTAACGCAGGGCACCCTAACGACATCGAACTCAGGTTTATCGTCGAAGACGATCAAAGCACCATAGAAGGTGCAATCGCGGCTTTCAATAAACTGATCCACCAAGACGGGGTGTCCGTTATCCTTGGACCCGCTACTTCAACGCAAACAAAGGAAGTTTTCCCGATTGCACAAGAGAATCAAGTCGTTGCAATAAGTCCGACATCCGCCGCACGGGGTCTCAGTGCGATCGGAGATTTTGTCTTTCGTGTCGCGCTTACGACAGACATACTTATCCCAAGCGGCATTGAAGCAACGCAAACGAAACTCGGTTATCAACGCGCCGCTACGATATATGATGAGACAGACCTTTTCTCCACCGATGGGGATGAGGCAGTGCGAAAGGTGCTCAAGGCTCGCGGTATTGAAGTGGTAGCCACTGAAACCTTTCAAGGTGGGGATACCAACTTTTCTGAACAGTTAACCCGAATACAGGCACTGGATCCTGATGTTATCTTTGTTTCATCTCAACCCCCAGAAAAGCCTGGAATACTCACCCAAGGGCACGCACTCGGTATATCCGCGCCCTTTATCGTGCGCACATTAACCGGCGCAGACGTCCAAGCCGCAGGCGCAGCCGCCGAGGGGGCGATGACGTTTATCGGATGGGGTACCGTTGTTGATACACCTGGAAATCAAGCGTTTGTCGAGAATTATACCACCCAATTCGGTATGGCACCCAGCAACTTCGCAGCGCGGGCGTATGCCGCATTTTATATTCTCGCGGAGGCGATCGAGAGGGCACAATCAACCGATGCCGCCGCTCTCCGAGATGCCCTCGCAAGTATCAGAGATTTTGACACAATTTTAGGTAAATTCTCCTTTGATACTAACGGGGACGCAGTCTACAACCCGAAGATCCTGATTGTCAAAGACGGCGAATTGGTCCTCTTCCAATAGCCGACAATGATAGGTTGACTTTCTGGTTCACATAAAGTATAATAATTTAAGTTGCCCCCTTTGTAGCAGCATCTGTTAGATTGTGCCTCTGAGGACGCAAATTATAGTGGATTCTATAATTAACTTTGCATCTGAACTGTAGGAGGGAACTCCGATTCCCGACTCACAGCGGTTGGGTCGCGATTCGGAGAGTGCTTCTACAGAATATATGTACACTTATTTGTTGACTTTACTATAAAAGTTTGCGGTACAGAACCTTGTGGATCATCAACGCCTTTGCGTGAAAAAGGAGGGCTGCATACTTAAAATCTGATAGGAGCATTATTATGGATACTAAAAAATTCACATTATTCGCATTTCTATTTTTGATTACTGTACTAATTGCCGGATTTTCCGCGTGTGATCGGGTCTCCGAAATTATTCAACCCACCGCCCCGCAGATGACAGAACCCAGCGAAGAAATGGCAATTGGGGTCGTCTTACCTCTGACAGGACGGCTTGCCAATTCCTTTGGCATACCAATACAACGGGGCTTTGAATTAGCACTGAGTGAAATTAACAGCACACAATCCAACGGTACGAGTCTTAAATTTATCATTGAGGACGATCAGAGTACCGTGGAAGAGTCAGTTGCGGCTTTCAATAAACTGATCCATCAAGACGGCGTATCCATCATCCTCGGATCTGCGACCTCCAGCCAAACCGAGATGGTGTTCCCGATTGCCCAAGAAAATCAGGTTGTGGCAATCAGCTCGACTTCTTCTGCCCGCGGTCTCAGCGCAATTGGAGACTTTGTTTTTCGCGTCGCACTCACCACGGATAAACTCATTCCTGCCGGTATTGAAGTGACACAAGCAAAACTGGGCTATCAAACCGCTGCTACGCTGTATGATGAAACCGATCTTTTCTCTACGGATGGAGATGCAGCAGTGCGGGAAGTGCTCAAGGCTGGCGGTGTTGAAGTACTAACCACCGAAACCTTCAAGGGCGGTGATACCGACTTTCGTGAACAACTCACCCGAATACAGGCACTGAACCCTGATGTTATTTTTGTTTCAAGTTTATCACCAGAAAAGCCTGGAATCCTAACGCAAGGGCACGAACTCGGTATATCCGCGCCCTTTATAATGCGGACCTTGACTGCAGACGAGGTACACGCCTCAGGCCCAGCTGCTGAGGGGGCAATAACTTTTATCGGGTGGGGCACTTCCATCAACACACCCGGAAATCAAGCCTTCATCCAGAATTACAGTACCAAATACGGCACGGCACCCAATAACTACGCCGCAAGATCGTACGCCGCACTCCATATTCTGGCGATGGCAATCAAGAACGCGCAATCAACGGAGGCCATCTCAATTCGAGACGCGCTCGCGAATATCAGAGATGTCGATACAATTTTCGGTAAATTCTCCTTTGATGCCAACGGTGATGCTGTTTACGAGGCGAAAGTCTTGATTGTTAAGGATGGCGAATTGGTCCGCTTTGAGTAGCTCACAAAACCCGTGCAACATTCATTAGACCAATTTTATACCAAACCAGAGGTCGCAAGCACATGTTGGAAGCATTTCACTGACACGCTTTCAACGCTAAACCGAAGCCTCAGCGACCTCTTTTTTATAGAGCCTGCCGCTGGCACTGGTGCGTTTTACGAACTTTTACCCCCACAGAGACGATTCGGGATAGATCTCGCGCCGAAATGCGACGGTGTGAAACCTCAAGACTTTTTTAAAGTCACCAATCTCCCATTTGCCCCCAAAGACACCGCTATTATCGGCAATCCGCCATTTGGTAAACGTGGAAAAGTGGCGATAGCCTTCTTTAATCACGCCGCTCACCTGGCAGACCTTGTCGCATTTATTGTCCCCGTCAATTTCCGCAAATTTATCGTTCACAAACAGCTTAACCCGAACATGCGCTTTATCAGTAAGCTACTACTTCCAAGAAATGCGTTTCACCTTGGCACAGGTAAGTCCTACTCGGTCAACACGGAATTCCAGATATGGACGCGTCTGGCAAGCACACACCCCGACATGCGACAGTATAAACGCCTCCCGATTTACCATCCAGATTTTCAGATATGGCAGTACAACAACACACGTAATGCACTGAAGGTTTTTCAAAACGCCTTCGATTTTGCTGTGCCGTGTCAAGGTTGGCAGGATTATTCGCGAAAAGAGACGGACGAAAAGCAGTGTGAAAGGAATAAACAATGGATACTTGTGAAAGCGAAAGATTCTACTGTCTTAGCACGGTTGATGGAGATGGATTACGAACACTTGGCACAAGAGTGTGGGACGGCTGTCCCAGGTTTTCGGAAGGGAGACCTTGTGAAGGCGTATATAGAACACTACGAAAGTCTCAGGCAATCTATCCAAACCGCTCAAGTCGATACGGTTTGAACCACTCTACCTGTACATCATCAATAATTTCCAGAGCCGCCATCTCACCCACCAAAGGTGCCAACGTCACACCACTGTGCATTAACGCAATATATAGGTTGGGAACGGCTTTCGTAAATCCGAGTACTGGAAACCCATCAAGCGGCATCGGACGATAGCCAACCGGTGTCGGAATGGCTTTCGCATCTCCTATCGCCGGAAAATAGATTTTGGCACGCTCAAGGAGGGCATCAGCGTGCTGCTGCGAGTCATCACGATTGATACCTTCTTGGGTACCCTGCCCGATTCTGAGACTCCCATCAGTGAGTTGTCGGAGATGGAGGTGTTGATGCCGCTTCGCATCCATCGGGGGCGCGTGAATGATCGCTACGTTGTGTAAAACTTCAGCGCACGGTGTCGTTTGAATCACGATCCCTGGACTCCGCTGTTGTGGGATACGTACGTCCACCAGCGACCCGAGCGCAGTCGTCTGAACACCGCTTGCCAAAATAGCGACATCACACGGAAATTCGGTATCAGCGGTCTTGACGACAGCAATGCTACCCTTGTGAACGACAAACCCTGTGACTTCAGTTTCGGAATGCACAACCGCCCCCGATTCACAAGCATACTGGAGACATACATCAATAAATGTATCCGTTTCAATATGAATATCCGCTTCAGAGAAAGACGCAGCCAACACGTCACCGGGTTGTAGCTGCGGTTCAAGTGCTAACACCTCATCCCGCGTGATGAGTCGGCACGGATATCCCCATGCCTGTATCTGTTGGATACGCTGACGAAGCTGCGCCGCACGGTCTGGACTGTTTTCCCACCGCATCTCACCGCCGTAACGGACACCAATATCGCCTTCAAATTGATGTGCCAACCGATACCACATATCCAAGGAACGCCGATTGAGGGTGTGATATTCACGCGGATCTTTCCCAAAGGCGTTTGCCCACGCGAAAGAATGTCCCGATGCCCCCGATCCCGGTGCACCTCGCTCCAAAAGCGTTAGAGAAACATCATCTCTTCGGGACAAATAGTAACCAAGCGTCGCACCGACAATACCGGCACCGATTATTACGACTTTTTTTCTTTTCGTACTGGGGGAAGGATTAGAATTTCTATTTGCTGTATGTATGTGGATATTTCTCCGCTGTAGGAGCGAGCTGTGCTCGCGACATTTCCGAAAACCGTTAACTGTATGTAAACGAAAACCCAGAGCGAAACCGAAAACTAAATAGTCTTAGTGCCAATAACAAATCAGCGATGCGCTGCAACGATGAATCCTGTTAAACCCGCAATCAACAACTGAAATCCTGTTTGATAGAACAGCATTAGAAAGGGTTGGCAGAGCGCAATCAAACCGAGCGCAATTAAACCGATAGAGATACGTTCACACAAAGTCTTCTGTGAAAAGACAATTGAAAAAACAATTATTCCCGGTAGAAGTAGATGCAAAGCAGTCCCGCCGAGTGACGGAAAAAAAGGCTGATAAAGGAAAACAATGCCAATACACGCAAGGAGTGTTGAACCGATAGTCGCCGCTTGCCGCGCCGCGGTCGTCATACCAAATGCGATAGCACAGGAAAACAAAATATGAAACGCTGAACCGGACAAAATTGACGGAACAGGTAGATAAAGGAAACCGAGTCCAACCCCCAAGCCGATGCCAGATATAACTGCAATCCGCTGCGTGTGCGCAAAAGAGGTCCCAGCCAAAATCGCAGCAATACTCAAAAACACCAATGCGATGCCTTTGAGCAAAACAGCACTTTGAGCGATAACAGTTGGAACCATCGAGAGGCTTGGTACATAGAGAAAGGCAATACCAAGCAGGAAGAACCCAATCGCAAGCAGCTGATTCCGTTTTTCTTTTTCCATAGCGATACTTTAAGAACCTACGAACGCTTTAACTTAGCAGTCTTCGCCGAGGTGTCTCAATATTTCCGTTTCAGCAGGCGGCTTACCCAGGTTTTAGATTGTTCCTCACTCAATTGATTCGTCAGTTCGTTAACTTGCGCTGACAAATCTCCTCTCTCGTCTTGGAAAGATGCAATCTTTGCCCGGAGTTGCTCATTTTCGACGATGAGCGCTCGATTCTCTGCTTCCAATTTGTCGCATGTTTCTTGTAGGTGCGTGATATGAAAAACCTGGCAGCTAAGATTTTCAATAATATCGTCCGTCGGGATATTATAGGCGAGTTTTTTTATCAGCATTGCGAGTCCATCAACCCGTAATTGAATTTGCGGCTTCGGAGGGGCACCTCGTCTGTCAGGAGGAGCAGAGACGACGCGGATATACGATTCAATATCTATATCTCTCCGTTCCAATGTTCGGGTGATGATGTCCTCTTCCACACCTATGATTTCGGTGATTTTGGAAGGATTTATATAGAGGTCCATTCCCAAGTTTCCTAACCAGTTGCTCCTGATAAAAAATCAATAATTCAATATACGTAATACTATGACCGTATAAAAACAGATCAAAGATAGCGTAACAGATGTCCAATTATTTCGCAAGTTAAAATCTGACGCGCACAGGCGCATTTAGTTCTCCATATTTTTCCTCGTTTTTTCAAATGACCTCTTCTGTAGGAGCGAGCTGCGCTCGCGACCGTCCGAGGAAAAGGTCTAAAAAACACGAAACCTGCACTTATGAAATGCCGTCCCAATACTTCCACATATCGTCAGGGGTCTCAAACTTGATTTGGTCCAAATCTTTGCGACGGTATCTACCGATGAGCGCAATTCTGACCCGACGTCCACAGTTCGGACCAGCGGTATGGCTCATCTGGTGATGCCAGAAGCAGACATCGCCCGCTTCACCCGTAAACTCATAACTCGGTCCCAAATCAAACGGCGCAATGCCACCAGGCAGACTATCTAAGTCGTGATGCCTGAAATATTCCGCCCAAATCCGATGGCTTCCGGGCCAAACTGTAAATCCGCCACCTTGTTTCTCAACTTTGTCGAGATACGCGGTCGCACCGAGCGTGAAGGCACCGACAACACCTTTCGGCACACCGTTTGTCGGCGTGTGGTAACCGTCAAGATGTCCGCGCGGCTCGCGCCACTCTCTGTCTGGATCCGGGAAATTGATGTGTGGGCCCGCACCACCCCCTGTATTCAATCTTCCCTTGCCGACGAGTTCCTCACCCATCGCGAAGACCCGGTTTCCGTATATTGTGCCACGGATAACATCTTCACCACCGACAGGCACAGTGCGATACCCCTTACGGATCCAAGATTCTGGATCGTTTTTATTCTCGTCAAGGGACTCCCAAAGCCTATCAAGCGCAGCGTCAACGACCTCTGGCTCCACAGCACCCCGCACAACCAGATAGCCGTTTTCTTTAAAGAATGCTTTATCTTCCGCTGTTAAGTACGCCATAGTTCCATTTCTCCTATAGTTTTCGGCAACCTTTACGCACGAACCTCAAATCCGTTCTCTGCTCGCGCTTTCTGATAAGGTGCTTCCTCCAGATTCAACCCAAAGCCGGGGCTTTGTGGAACATCCACATAGCCATCAGATATAGAATATCCAGAATCGTCTAACCCTGGTGTCGTGGCATGATCCCATTCAACGAACTCAAATCGCTCAACCTTCGCAGCAAGATGACACGATACATAATTCCCGTAGTGACCCCCATAATGATGCGGTGCCGTGCCGACATCCGATACATCTAACTCAGGACCCAACTCAAGCCAACGCGAGAAACCGGGGGAGAAAATATCGTATTGAACGATGTCAATAAGACCGTCTTTTGCCCAATCCACAAGATGCGGTGATGCCCCACCCTCACCATCAGCGATGCGGGTTTCCAAGCCTTCAGCGTTCAGCCATTCTTTCAGAATACCGTAGACCCGTGCATCTTCATGGAACGCCTCTTCCATCCAATAAACGTTTGCGTCGGCGGCACCACCCAATACCTGCTTGGTGAGGTTAAGGTTATAACCGTTATTTGCATCTATCAAAATTGTAGCATCGCTACCAACAGCCTCACGCACGGCACGAATGACATCAATATCACGTTGTGTCCCTTTCTCAAGTGGCATGTGCATTGCCCCGCGCCCGACCTTAATTTTGTAGGCGTTATGTCCACGCGCCTTCCCCTCCAACGCCTCGGAAGCGATAAGTGCCGCAGCCTCAGCATTGTCGTCAAGATGTAGATCATCAATGTAGAGTGAGGTATCATAGCACGGGGCGCGAAAGGCTTCATTCTCTCCAGAAAGCATCGCATAAACCGGTTTTTGCGCTAACTTTCCTACGAGATCCCAGATCGGGTACTCCAATATTCTGAATGCTTCAGCAACACCGTTTTCTGCATCGAACGCCGCATCGAGTTGAAACCCGACGATGGCTTCCGCTTTTTCAGCGGAAATCGGGGAGAACCCGAAACCGCTGGCACCCTCCGTTGTTGTTATACGAGCAATAGGCGGACGCACATGCAGTCCGTGTTCACCAAGCCGCGAATTACAACCAGCCTTGCGCGGACGTTCACCTGTCAAACGTGCCCATTCAATTCGTTCAATTCTTACATTTTCCAATCTTAACGACCTCCATAAATGTATGTAAATTGAGTAGTCCGGCTTCTAATCCGTTACCGGTGAGATTTGAAACTTGCCAGTAGTGATGTATTAAATGATATAAGAAACCTGCAAATCGGGTCTGAAGGAAGATAGGGATACTGTTAGAATAGGAGACTACAATTGGGTTTCAAGCAAGGCGATGCTATCTGGATCTAAACGATGGTAATTCTCAATCTCGTAGCGATTGCCATCAACATCTTTAATAAAGACTCGTCCATTTTCAAGACTGACGACATCGTATCGGGTACGCATACCAAAGGTAACGGGACCTCGGTTTGTCTCCACGACCCACTGTGTGACACCGAATTCTCCTTCCAACTGGTGAATTTTGGTAATCTTTGGCATAAAATATCGTTTCTGCAGCTCTGACACAAGCACCTTCGCAGATTCTCGTGACAGATGCTTAACATCCCGAATAATGCCTATCTCGCTGCCTTCATCATCTAATAATGAAATATATTTGTCAGAGTCGGTGAGTGGAAACGAGCGAACGGGTTCAACGTTTGCATAACTCGTGCCGTCAGGCAGTTCAACGATGAGTTCTTCAAATGAATTGCGTGCGATTTTGACGTTGGCAGCATCAAGGAATTTCACCTCATCGGTAATCAAGGTAGGTTCCGGCATCAGGTTGTTTCTCCTTGTTATATGTAACAACACATTTTTATAGTGCGCGCCGCCGCAGCACGCACTATAAACATCTGTGCCTGTCTATAAAGCACGAATTTTCGACAGTTCCGTCTGCTTTTCGCACAAGACAGCATACGTGCCATCCTTAGCAAGCAGTTCTTCATGCGTGCCGATTTCATCGACTTTCCCATCTTTCAGGACAACTAACCGATCAGCATACTTGAGTGTGGAAAGTCGGTGTGCAATTGCAAAAACAGTACGACCGCGGATGAGCCGTTCCAACGCCTCCTGAATATTCGACTCCGTCTCTGTATCCACAGAGGATGTCGCTTCGTCCAAGATAAGAATTCTCGGATTTTTCAGGATTGCGCGGGCGATAGAAATCCGTTGACGTTCACCACCGGAGACACGCGCCCCTCGCTCACCAACCATCGTATCGTAGCCATCGGGGAACTTGATGATAAACTCGTGTGCGTTTGCGGCTTTTGCTGCGGCAATAATCTCATGTCGAGTTGCACCCGGTTTTGAATAACCAATATTTTCAGCAATTGTACCTTGGAACAGGAATGGATCTTGCAAGACCACACCAATCTGTTGACGCAACGCTTTTACCGTAACATCGCGTAAGTTGTGTCCATCAATTTCTATAGAGCCTTCGCTCGGATCGTAGAAACGAGAAATGAGGTTAATAACAGTACTCTTCCCCGCACCACTATGCCCGACAAGTCCAATCATTTCACCGGCTTCCGCACGGAAGCTGATACCGTTGATTGCATTCTTTTCGGAATCGTAAGAGAAGTAGACATCCTTGAATTCAACTTCACCTTTAATATTTTCAAGGGTAACCGCATCCTTTCTATCTGCAACACTCGGGGGTGTATCTATGATTTCAAACACGCGGTCGGCAGAAGTTGCGGCACGGATGAAGCGTTCATTCATGTGACAGAGTGTGTAGACAGGTCTGAAAAATTGTCCCATGAGCCCTTGGAACATCACGAGTTCGCCAAGACTTAACTCACCACCGAAAATCTGCGAACCGCCTACCAACCAGATCAGGATTGTACCAGAGTAAATAATAAATTCCATGATTGGACGATAGAGGGTGTACAACTTCGCTGCATTCATTTCACCATCAAAAACCTGATATGTCTCTTCACTAAATCGGTTTATTTCATAACGCTCACGTGCAAAGGCTTTGACAACCCGCACACCGGGGATGGTACTTGCCAATATCGTGCTAATATTAGCATACCGCTTCCACAGCGAGGAAAAAACCTTGCTCATCTTTTTTCCAAAAAAGATGGTGAAGAAAATTAAACACGGCACCGGAATCAACGTCCACGCAGCCAGTTTCCAATTGGTGAGAAACATAATGAGGCAGATGTTGACAAGTGTAAAAGAATCACCGATGAAGTCTTGTAAACTGTTGGCAATGAAATCCCGTAACCTACCGACATCGTTCGTAATCCGCGACATCAGGTTACCGGTATCCCGCTGATTGTAAAAATCTAATGAGAGCGCGTTGAGGTGTTCATAAGTTTCATTCCGAAGCCGGCGCGTGATATTTTGACCCACCCATGCCATCATATAACCGCGCACAGCAGAACTCCCCAATGTAAACACTCGGAATCCTGCCATTAAAAAGATAATCGCGAGGAGGTGTCCCCAACTCCCAGCCACCGGAAGCGTCAGCCATCCTGACACACTTTCAACAATTCCGCTAAGCATCCCCCACGTTGGGGCTTCAAGCGGTTCACCAGTCGCAGTTAATGTAGCACCGCTTATAGACCGCTCTGCCGGGACAAGGATGTTATCAATCATCTCTTGGCTCAACACAGTCGGCAAGAGCGAAACAAACCGGATGACCATCATCAATAAAAGTGCGGGGAGAGCGACATGCCAGAACGGAAACGAATATCTGATGAGGCGGAAGATAAGTTTCCGTTTTTCGATACAATTGACACATACCTCGGACCAACGAGGCATCGGTTGTCCACATTTTTCGCATCTGTGTTTATTTTTTCCCGCCCCGTTGGGACGGCGTCGCTTCTCTTGATCCGCTTCTGGATTTGCCTCCTGTACCAGGGTCTCCAATTCAGGAGTTGCCAGTTCAAATTTTGGTGATAAGCGGCGTGAGTAACGTGCAACTTCGATCGCTTTATCGGATGTTTTTACTTTTAAGATGTTATTACCGTGCATCTCAACGATTTCAACAGCCAAAACAGATGCAAGCGAAATTTCCTGGACCTGATGTTCTGGAGTACCATTCTGATTAAAAGCGATGAGCCGCCTATCCGTAGCGATCAACCAATCTTTGCCATAGTTACCATCAAACTTAAGATCGGTTGAAAGAGCGACTTTAATTTCCTCGCCATCGGCAAGCATCGCATGTGCCTGCTGCTCCAGTTCCTCAGGCACTTCTTCCATTGTGGTTAGCGCGTCGTCATCCAATTGTTTAAAAGCGGAACTTCCATTCGGTTTTTTCCGCATAAAATCCCGCCGCACATTGGATGACCTCGGCATTATCCCTCGCATAAATTAAAACCCCCAAAGATTAAAGGCATGGTTTATTGCCTATATTAAACACTTAGGATATTTTATTTAACGAAGGTTTTAGAAAAAAGTTGAATTAAAAATGCAAAAAACACAGTAAAAACGTGGATACAACCAAAATTAGGGGCTTAAAGCACGAAAAATAGGACTTTTCGGTCACTTTATGGGTTCGGCGGCGAGGTACAGATGAGCACCTCCATGGATTCATCACCCGTGTTTTCAATGCCGTGTTCGCACCACGGTGGAAGATGGATGAACGTCCCCGCCTCAACAGGGACTTTTTCACCGGCGAGGGTCATTACGCCTTTTCCTTTTAGAATGACATAGCACTCCTCAGTGTGATGACTCCCCGGTTCAAGAACGACATGCGGTGGCACAAAAAACATAACTAAACCCAAATTTTGTGCAGGCGCGCTTGGGTTCGCTGGATGCACGACACGGACACCGATACCGTCGCAACCTGAATACTTTACCGGGACTCCGTCTTGGACTGTGACAACGTTCGCCTGGACCTGATGGTCGGGTTTCGGAACAGGCGGTTCGCCTTGATACCCTTTAAACATAGTAATTTTTGCCATCTTATCTCCTTTTTAGTGGCTGTCGGCTGTCAGCCATCAGCGGTTCGTAACGCTGCTTTATTCATTACGCCGTAAAATTTACCAATCTCGTGTGTAACCGGCAGTCCAACCGCCGTCTACCGTCAGGATACTCCCGTTAATATAACTCGCGTCTGGTGAGACAAGAAAAAGGACTGCTGCTGCCATTTCCGTGGTCCGCCCCGGTCTTCCGAGTGGAATATGCGATAGCAGACTCGCGGCGTTTTCCGTATACGCGCCATCATCTCCGTAAAAGAGGGCTTCCGTGCCGCGGGTCAACGTCGAACCCGGAGCGACAGCGTTAACCAAGATGCCTTCGGGTCCCAATTCTAACGCCATAGAACGCGTCAGATTCGCGACCCCTGCTTTCGCCGCCACATAAGCACTCTGTAAGCGTAAAGGCACTAATCCTGCGATGGAACTAATGTTAACGATCCGACCCGTGGCGTTCTTGGAATCAGATTTGCCACCCCGTTCGCTGGATATGTGGGCAAGGATATGCGGAATAACAGCACGACTCGTCGTAAAAACACCCGTAAGGTCTATATCCAGAATCCGTTGCCAATCCTCAAGCGTATACTGATGGATCGGGACTCTATCGCTCCGTGTGTTAATCCCTGCATTGTTCACCAGAATCTCGATCTTACCAAAATGCGATGCAATCTGATCGGCAGCAGACACCATCTCTGATGCGTTAGAAACATCGCCTTCTACGAATAGACACATTCCACCGCTCTGTTGAATTTCTGTAGCCGTCTGCTTACCTGCTTCTTTGTCTATATCGACGACTGCTACCTGTGCGCCGTTGTCAACCAAGGCATCCACAATCGCGCGACCGATGCCTTGCGCACCACCTGTAACAACCGCAACCTTTCCTTCAAGGTCAACCTTCATAGTATTCCTCCTTCAACTAATTCCCGCGCGATTCTTGAATCCTGCGAAAACCAGCAACACCGAAAAATAACAAAACAATCACACCCGTCCCGCTAACAATTCCAATCCCTGAAGTGACACCGAGAGCTGCAGGCAGATAGCCACAAAACAGGGCAATAATTGCGACTGTAAGACTATAGGGCAACTGTGTTCTGACATGATGTAACGGATCACAACTACTGGCAATAGAACTGAGAATCGTTGTATCGGAAAGCGGCGAACAGTGGTCCCCGAAAATTGCACCATCTAATACTGCCCCGAGACATATAATTGTCGTGAGTCCGTAACTCCCACCGTCAAGCGAGAACGCCACGGGAATCGCAGTCGGAATCAGAATCGCCATCGTCCCCCAACTCGTCCCGGTTGCGAAAGAGGTCACAGACGCGCAGACAAAGACAAAAATCGGAAACCAGAGCGGAGAAACGACATCACTCAGCATCGTCGCAAGAAATTGACCCGTCATCAATCTATCGCAGCTCGCCTTTAACCCCCACGCCAACAACAGAATACCCAAGGGTGTGAGACTCCCCTTCACACCACCCCAAATGACCGGCACGATCTCTGAGAACCGCAATTTTGAGAGCCAGCGTGCACAGATAACGCCAATAACAAACGCACTCGCAGCAGCACAAGCGAGAATCTTGACGTTGTCTGCTGCTGACAGCGCGTCGCGCCAAGCGGTAAGTGAGAGAATAGATCCCGTCCCGTTGCCATCTATCCAGAAACCTCCTAAGAGCAGTCCAAAAAGTGCGAGGAGCGGTAGCACCGCCGATAAAGGCTGGATAACGGCATTTGGCAAACTGGTGAAGGATGCAGCGTGTCCGAGGGCTTCGGCATCTGGGGCGGCAACGTCTCCTGTCTCCCGCGCCCGGGTCTCTGCTCTGTGCATCGCGCCGTAGTCTTTACCGCTAATCGCATTGATGATAACAAAGAGAATCGTCAGGATGCAGTAAAACCGAAAACCGAGTGCATCGAAGAACATGGAATACCCGTCACGGTCGAGTCCAATCGTCTCAGCGACATCGTTAAAGAGACCGACCTCATAACCGATCCAGGTGCTAACAAAAGCGAGACCCGCAATCGGTGCACTTGTGGAATCTACGAGAAATGCCAACTTTTCACGGCTGACGCGATGGTGATCAGTGAGCGGACGCATCGTAGGTCCGACAATCATCGCATTGGAATAGTCCCCAATGAAGATGACGATACCCATCACACCTGTGATGAATTGCGCCGACCGCGGTCCCTTTGCAAATCGAGAGAGCCATACAACAACGCCGCTAATACCCCCGGAGGCGACGACTATAGAAATCGTCGCCATAATTAGACACACAAACAGCACGACCCAGAAATTGAAGAGGTCCACCCCGTCATTTCCGATGCTCACGGCACGGACGAACCAGACAGATTCCGTCAAAAAGCCGATGGGTGTGAAGTGTTGTTGATACCACGAGAGCAGCAGCCCGACACCGACTGCTATACAGAGACTCGGAAACAGTCGCGTTGTCAAAATCGCTAACGTGACAGCAAGCAGCGGTGGGATGACGCTGTACCATACAAGCGTCTCTGCACTGCTAACCTGCGCTGCACGCCACCTGAATAGAAAGCAGATTGCAAAAAAAATTAAAAAGCCGATTCCATATTTCAGTTTAGTATTCATCAGCGCATTCAGCTCCCCGCTTTGGGTGCGTAGACTTTCGCCCGAATGTGCCTACATCATATCAGTTTGCGTTGTAACTTGCAAGCCGAAACCCAGAGAGAATTGAATGTCTCTGAATATAGTTCTTGACGCGCTTCGTCAAACATGTTATCCTTTTGGCGCGTGCGGGTGCCACGACACGTAATCTACACTTCTTCTGGATCTTGTAAAAAGGAGCGACACATGCGACGCTTTGGAACCCAAGGGCGCGTGCGTCCTGAGCAGCATTATATTGTCTCACGCACTGAGGAGATTACCGATTTCATCAACCGAATCAAAGAGGGCAGGTATATCGTCCTTTTCGCGCCGCGGCAAACCGGGAAAACAACGTTCTTCCGATTGGCACTTGAGACGCTCACCGCAGCGGATCCGACCTATTTCCCAATCCAGTTGGACTTCCAAACAATGCGCAATGTTGCACCGGATACTTTTTATGAGCAGTTCTACTATTTCATTTGCCTGCAAATTGAGAGCGTTTTCCAAAAACGTGGCAATATACCTTCTGAGGCACTGACCGAATTTATGGCGGACACGACCGTCACGAATCATTTGTCGATGGTTAGGTGCTTTGGAAATCTCGCAAATTTATTGGAAAATCAGAAAATCGTGCTTCTCATTGACGAGTTCGATGGCATCCCGAAAACCGTTGTGAGCGATTTTTTGTATGCCCTGCGCCAGATTTACCTCTCCGATGAGATGCAATGCCCTTACAGTATGGGTATCGTCGGGGTCAAGAACATCAGACAACTTGACTACGATCGGTCTATTTCACCCTTCAATATCCAAGACGAGTTTCGTTTGCCAAACTTTACGCTCGAACAAGTGCAAGAACTGTTCGCACAGTATACAGATGAAGTCGGACAAGCCTTCGCACCGGAAGTCACTGCAGCGATCCATAAACAGACAGCCGGTCAACCTTTTCTCGTCAATCGATGTGCGCAGATACTCACAGAGGAACTGGACATCCCGAAAACAGAGACGCTTACGATGCCGCATTTTGCCAAGGCGCATAGGCGGCTTCTGGGGGATGGAAACACGAACATCGATCACCTGCGAACGAATATCCGTCGCGACCGACGCTTTGAAACAATCCTACTGCAAATCGCTTCTTACGACAGCGGCGTGCGCTTCAACCCGGATGATGACCTCATGAATGAACTCGTCACGTACGGCGTTATTGCAGAAGGTCCCGACGGTATGTGTGAGATTGTTAACCCGATTTATCAACACCGCATCCTACAGATATTCAAGCCTACATTTAACGGACTTGAGAACATATACTTTCCCGAAGAGACCGGTGAGCATTTTATTGATTACCTCACACCTACGGGTCAACTTGAGATGGAAGGACTTCTCAATAACTTTCAGGCGTTCATCGAGCGCGCCGGATTCCGTATCTTGCAGGTGCCAGACACCCCACAAGAATACGTCGGACAGCACCTGCTTTATGCGTATCTCGACCACTTCGTTCACGTTGTAGGTGCGAACATGTTTCTTGAGGTCCAAACAGGACGTGGCAGAATAGACCTTCTTATCATACACAATCACCGAAAATACATTGTTGAAACAAAGATATGGGAGGGCGATAAGTATTATCAGGCGGGTAAAAAGCAACTCGCGGCTTATCTGAAATCGGAATCCGCGGTGGAGGGATACTATGTCGTCTTCGATCATCGCCAGAACCCGGAGCCACGGAAAGAAACTGAACAGGTAGAAGACGTGGAAATTCGGAGTTACGTCATTCCTGTCGTTCAAAAATCACCGTCAGCAGTTTAGAGGACGCGCGATTCGGATCTCCGTCTATGGAAAAACGCAACGACAACAGCTCGATGTCAACCATAATTGTCTAAAATCGTTAGAAAGATAGGAACAGATCATGATGAACAGCAGAACACCGAAAGTTGCCGTTGTCGGCAGTCTCAATATTGATCTCGTGTGCCACGCAACGCGGCGACCCGACAAAGGCGAAACGCTCATCGGCGATGCCTTCGATATTTTCACGGGCGGCAAAGGATTTAATCAGGCAACCGCTGCCGCACGACTGGGTGCTGATGTCACGCTCGTCGGAAGTGTCGGTGCGGATCCTTTCGGGGAGATGCTGCTCAGCGCAACAGAAAATGAAGGGATTGACAGCAGATTTGTCACAAAGCGCACGGACACTGGGACGGGTGTTGCAACGATTGTTATCGAACCCGATGGCGACAATAGCATCATCGTCGTACCGCGCGCAAATATGGCATTGACAACAGCAGAGATAGACGCTGCCGCCGATGCCATCGCAAACGCCGATGTACTGCTCTTGCAATTAGAGACACCCATTGCTGCCTCCGAACACGCCGCAGCGATTGCGAAAGCACACGGGACAACTGTGATACTAAACCCGGCACCTGCGCAGCCACTCCCGGATAGCCTACTGGCTTATGTGGATATTTTGACACCGAACCAATCCGAAACAGAGTTACTCTCAAAAATGCGGGTAAGCAACGACGAAGAGGCACGTAACGCAGCAGTGGTACTCCGCGCTCGCATGACGCACACAGAAACGTCCACTGTCGTACTAACGCTTGGAGAACGAGGTGCGTTGATACTCACAGCCACTACATCCGAACGCGTCCCCGCACGCGCCGTTGAGGCTGTAGATACAACAGGGGCAGGCGACGCTTTTTGTGGCGCACTCGCAACGGCGTTGGCAAGCGGTGAAACCTTACATGCAGCGATTGTGTTCGCAAACGCCGCCGGTGCAGCAGCGGTAACTGTTGTTGGCGCAACACCATCTATGCCGACACGCGAAAAAGTAGAACTTTTAACGTCTCAATCCAAATGAAACCCAATTGCTAAAAACATCAGGAACTGAGGAAAAGAAACAATGAAAAAAATAGTAAAAAATACCACCTTATGTATAGCCTTAATTACATGCTTATGGAGTAATACAGTCGCGACACAAGTACTCGCAGCGGAGAAGTGGGAATCGAACATGAAAAAAGATTTCACAAAGGTGTTGCGAGAAAAAAGACGTCCGGCAGAGAAACATCGAGACCTTATCGGTAAATGGCAAAAGGAGGGACGACTTTCGCCGCTCCTGACGCTGTATGAGACAGAGAAGGAAAATCGGAAACCCGCTCCCGCGACAATCGACGCAGCGTTTTATTACGGTCTGGGCTATACACACGCACTGCACGCTACGGAGACAGGCGAAACGCTTGATCCTGCGATCACCTACTTAAAACATGCCGTTGAGATTGCACCGGATCTGTTTTGGGCACATTTCAATCTCGGTGGCATTTACCAACAGCAGGCAGAAAACGCGTCAGCACTTGCCGAATTTGAAATCTGTGTCCGTCTGAATCCGAACCACTATCCCGCTCACTATCGCATGGGTGAGATTCACCTGGAACAGCAGAACTACGCCGCGGCACTCCAGGCTTTTGATACGGCACGGACGTTAAACTGGAAATGGGAATATCCACAATACGGTATCGGTTTGGTCCGATTCGCACAAGGCGATATAGACCGCGCACGAGAGACGTTTGAGAACCTCACGCAACGGAAGAAAAAGTTTGCACCCGCCTACTTCAAATTGGGGCAAGTCCTCGCTACTGAAGGGTTCTTTGATGATGCATTGGCAGAATACGCCAAGGGTGCCCAGTATGAGCCTTACTCAGCCGAGGCGGTCTACGAACTCGCTGTGATTTTCGACGAAAGAGGCAACACGGAGGGTGCTATTAAGTTATACCAACGCACGCTTGAAATCGAGCCAAATCACGCGCAGGCACACCTCTCCCTTGGCGATAATCTCTACGCCGCTGACGATACCGCAACAGCACTACAGCACTACCAAAAGGCACTCTCCTTGATGCCGCATATCAAGGAGGATTTCTTTGAACCGCTTGAACCTTATTTCGCCGGGTTAATGTCAGCGGAGGAAGCAACACCCATTTTAGAGAAAGCGATGCTCGTCCTGCCTGACGATCCGCGTTCTTACTTCTATACAGCCAATCTCCAAGCAGACACAGGCAACGTCGAAGAAGCCATTCAGCACTACAAAAAGACGATTCAAATCATTGAAGCGGACGCAAGTTATTTGCAAATGGAACTCCCGTTGGGAAACTTCAATGATGTTTATTTCAAACTCGGTGAACTCTATCACCAGCAAGGCGATATAGATCAAGCCGTCGTCTACTTTAAACAGGCTTTGGTAGTAGACCCAGGATTAGCAAACAGATTCATCTCACAGGGACAACAGGCTTTCGAGGCAGGGCATTATCAAGCTGCGATTGAACCGCTAAACACACATCTGTTGTTGTTTCCAGAGGATGTAGGGGCTACCTATCTGTTAGGGCAAAGCTACGAGGCAAACGGCAACACAGATGCCGCACTCGTCTTTTATGAACGCACACTGAGGTTGGATTCACAGCGACCGGATGTGCTTTTCAAAATGGTTCACATCTACCGAGGCCGCGAGGCACATCAACAAGCCGTTGATACGCTACAGAAAATTATTGAGATCGCACCTGACACCACTGAAGCACACTACCTATTGGCAATCTCTTATCTTACTTTAGCAAAACCCGATGCTGCCTTATCGGCGTTTCTTGCAACTATTCAGTTGAATCCGGAAGATGTTGCAGCGCACTATCACGCCGCAATTCTGCTTGAACAGCACGGCGAAATAGATGCAGCTATTGAACACTATGAAAAAACGATTGCACTCGATACGACCCTGATCGAAAATGACAGAGGACGGCATCTACAAAGTCCTTTGCCAAATATCGAAGCAACAGAAACGGAACCGTTTTTCCGTCTCGGGGCGATCTATCGCGCACGCAATGACGAAGACAACATTATCCGCGTCTACCAACCTGCGTTAGAAATTGAACCCGCACACCCCGAACTGCATCACCTGCTCGCGGTTATCTTTGAGAAACGGGACGATCGCGAGAACGCCATCCACCACTATGGATTGGCGAATCAGTACAACCCCGAAAACTTCGAGTGGCACTACAGTTATGCGCGTCTCCTCGACCAGCACGCAGAAACATTGGGAGATGGCTATCATACATACGCAGAGATGGCTGTCAAGGAATATACCGCTACGATCGCTTTGAATTCAAACTATGCGGACGCTTATTTCTACCGGGGTCTCCTCACACTCCGCTACAAGCAGATTGGCGATACACTCTATCGCTATAGCCAAATTTTAGAGGATTTCAAACAGGTCGCAGAACTGCAGCCGAGAAACCGTGAAGCAAACTACCAGATGGGTGTTCTTTATCTTGAGATCGACCGATACGAACCTGCGAAAAGGGTTTTTGAAAATATGCTTTCCTACGCCCCAGAACACAGAGGCATCCACATGTATTTAGGAGAAATCGCAGAGTGGGAACGGGCATGGAAAGAAGCAATCCAATACTACGAGGCGGAAGCTAAACGCATTGCGCAGCCAGCGAAGGAAGATGATAAAATCGCGATAAAGACGTATCAACGCCTCGGCAATCTTTATTATGCCCACGCCTTAGATTATAATAGGGCAAAAGAGACGTTAGAAAAGGCACTCGCTTTAGATGAAACACATGTCCCGACGCTTCTTAACTACGCTAACAACCTCTTCAGCATGGATTTACTCGGTTCAGCGACGGAACAGTTTGAAAGGGTGATACAACTCGAACCCCGTAACTTAACGGCAAACTATAACCTTGCATTGATGTACGAATATAGAGAAAAGTACGGGATGGCAAGAGAACAGTGGCAACGTTTCCTCGATCTGGATCCACCGGAACAGTGGAAGATTGAAGCAGAAAAGCACCTAAACCAATAGCGTCTATGGACCTCAACTTCACAAAAGGGATACTTAAGACTTCATTTATCGGATGCAAGATTGAGCACCACGCACAAGTCGCTTCTACCAACGATATCGCCATTGCCCGTGGGAAAGCGGGTGCAGTAGAGGGAAGTGTCATAATTGCAGAACACCAAACCGCTGGACGTGGAAGATACGGAAGGAGATGGGACGCGCCATCGGGAAAGTGCCTCCTCGTGTCCGTGGTCTTTAGGCATCGGTTGCTCCGCGGCCAAGTTGCGCTTCCCAATCTTATTGGCGCAATTGCAATCGCGCAGGCAATTCACACAACATACGAACTCGACGCTCGGATTAAAGCACCCAACGATGTCCGTATCAAAAGAAAAAAAGTGGCAGGCGTGCTAACGGAACTCGTCTATGACAATCAGCGTCAACCTTTTTTTGTCTTAGGCTTCGGCGTGAATGTTAACAGCACTTTAGAAGATTTTCCATCCGAACTCCGTGAAACCGCAACCTCCGTGAGAATAGCGGCTGCCGACGTGAAAAATAAGGACGCTGAAATCTGCCGGACCTCACTGTTATGCACTATACTCCGCCAGTTGGAAAAGACCTACCTGCAACTAAAAGCCGGTGAGACGGATTTAATCATCAATCAGTTTGAGGCGTTACAGGAGACACCGCCAGATGAAAGTAATCATTAGTGCTTGTCTTTTGGGTGTCCACTGCCGATACGACGGCGGTCATAGCCGAAACGAAACGGCTCTGCAGCACCAGAAAACCTATCAACTGATTCCTGTCTGTCCAGAGGAAGCAGGCGGTCTACCGACACCGCGACCACCCGCAGAAATTGTCGGAGGCGACGGTACCGATGTCTTAGATGGCAAAGCAAAGGTTATGACTGCGGACGGCGTAGACGTAACGGAAGCCTATCTACGAGGGGCACGCCACGCCTTAGCGGTTGCCCAATCACACGATGCAACACAAGTAATCCTCAAAGCGAGAAGTCCGTCCTGTGGTTGCGGTAATATTTACGACGGCACTTTTTCGGGAACCCTCACGTCCGGTGACGGTGTAACCGCAGCACTCCTGAAACGGCACGGTATTACTGTGACTTCTATGTAGTTCCCATATTCATGAGATTAAACATCTAACTTGTTGCCCAATATTAGGACTCCGCATCAACGACTCACCAACAAGCATCGCATGAACGTCAGCGTCCTTCAGTTTCTCAACATCTTCACGGGTATAAATGCCACTCTCACTCACCACGATCTTGTCCGCTGGAATAGCGTCCCGCAAACGGAACGTTGTGGCAAGGTCTGTATGAAACGTGCGTAAGTCTCGGTTATTTATCCCGATAATTTGCGCATCTACATCCAATGCAACCGATAATTCCTCTCGTGTATGCACCTCAACCAGAGATGCCAACGACAGCGAATCGGCGATATCCATGAACGTCCTTAACCGTGCTGGTGTCAACGCCGCAACAATCAGTAAGATTGCATCTGCGCCAGCAACCCGCGCTTGGTAGATGTGATACGGATCAATCGTGAAATCTTTTCGGAGGAGCGGTACATCAACAACTTCCCGTATTGCGCGCAGATAGTCGAGTTCGCCTGCGAAGAAATGTTTATCTGTGAGTACGGAAATCGCAGCGGCACCGTTTCCGACGTAGGTCTCAGCGATTGATACCGGATGGAAATCTTCGCGGATGATACCTTTACTCGGTGATTTCTTCTTCACCTCCGCGATAAGTCTGACGGTCCCGCTACCCTTGATAGCACCGCTGAAATTTCGCGTCGGCGGGAGGTCCTTGACCTCTCCTTCCAACTCCCTAAGTGGTACTTCCGTCTGTTCCACTGTCAACTCTTTTTGTTTATGCGTGATGATGGTGTCGAGTATCAATCTGTTAGCCTCTTTCTTTAACAGGTTAGTCATTGGAAACTGTCTTGAGTCCTTCCAATTTCGCGAGTGCTGCACCAGAGTCAATAGATTCCGATGCCAGTTCAATCCCCGCCTCAAGGCTATCCACCTTTCCACTCGCGACAATCGCTGCACCAGCGTTTAGCACGACAATATCGCGTTTGGGTCCCTTTTCACCTTTTAGCATATTAACGATGATTTCAGCGTTCTCCTCCGGTGCGCCGCCCAAGAGTGCTTCAGGTGCTGCTCTCGGAATTCCGAGTGTCGTCGGATCAAGGGTATAGGTCTCGACAGTTCCGTTCCGAAGTTCCGAGACGCGCGAGGTTGTCGTTGTCGTGATGTCGTCCAAACCATCATCGCCACGCACGATAAATGCGTGCTGACATCCGAGATTGCGCAAGGCATTCGCGTGCGCCTCAGTTAACGCCGGCGCATACACCCCAATCACCTGTGCCTGTGGTCCCGCAGGATTGGTTAGGGGTGCTATGGCATTGAAAATCGTACGAATCCCGATCTCCCGCCGCGGTCCGATGGCATATTTCATCGCCCCATGAAGTATAGGTGCGAATAAGAAACCGACACCGACCTCGTCGATGCACCGCCCGACGTGTTCGGGACCGATCTCAATGTTCACGCCGAGTGCCATTAGCACATTCGCGCTCCCACTCTGCCGCGTTACACCCCGATTCCCGTGCTTCGCAACCGGCACGCCTGCGCCTGCAGTAACGATAGCAGAGGTCGTTGAGATATTGAAATGGTTCAAACCCGTACCGCCTGTACTACATGTATCAACAAGCCGTGGCACTTTCGGCGTGGCTTGCAAATCAGGCACATGCCGTGTCGGAACAGGGGTGGCTTTGGCACGCATCGCACGCGTCGCACCTGTAAGTTCCTCTATCGTCTCGCCTTTGAGCCGGAGCGCGGTCAGAAAACAGGCGATCTGCGCATCTGTCGTCTCACCTTCCATGATCTCATTCATCGTCTCGACCATCTCTGCTTCGGTTAAGGCATCGCCTTCCATAACCTTCTGAATTGCTTCACGAATCACGCAATGTTCCTCCTAAAAATATTCTGCCCACAATTATAGCAGATGTCAACAGATATTTCAAGAACGACCGCTAAATCCAACCCACAGAAAACTTGTAATTTTTCCTCAGGTGATATAACATATCAAGGCACCGCTCACGTAAAAAGCAGCTCTCTTGTAGCACAAACTGTTAGTTTGTGGAATTTAGTATATAATCCTTCAAACGAGCAACCTTGAAACCAGATTCACGTTTGTAAAGATGATCCGAAAATATAAACCCAGTGACCTCCAGACGCTTCGACAGATTACCGCTATCTGTTTTGAAAAAGTGTCTATAGATAAAAATATTGAAGACCGATTCGGACGTATCGGTGATATGAGCTGGCAAGAACGCAAAATGTCCCATATTGACGATGATGCAGCAGCAAACCCAGAGGGTGTCTTTGTAGCAGAAGTCGATGGTGAGATTGCTGGTTACATCACAACCCGAATTAACCACGAAACCCGGATTGGTGGTATCCCGAACCTTGCTGTGCTGCCGAAATTTCAACGCCGTGGTCTCGGGCAGCAGTTGATTGAAAAAGCGTTAGCGTATTTACAGACAGAAGGGATGCTTTACGCCCGAATTGAGACGTTGGACCAGAATCCTGTAGGCACCAGTTTTTATCCCAACATGGGCTTTACGGAAGTTGCGAGGCAGATTCACTATATTCAACCGCTTAAAACAGGAACCGATACATCGGTTGATTCGTCGTAATTCCTATAATGCTCCAGATGCTACCGATGATGAATTCACCTAAGATGAGACCGAGGAAGAAAGGAATGAGTTTCCGATGTGCGCTCACACCGCCGTGCCGCAGGATAATCCATTTGATGACCGAACTCACTAAGATCGAAAACCAGAACACATTCATAGACCAACTGCTGGAGATAGCGAACCCCGCTGGATGAAAGGGCCACCAGAAAAGCCGCATCCGCATTATCATTAGGAAACCAGTGATGAGGAAACCGATACACATGGCGATAATCGCCGGTACATCTGGATTTCTCGGTGATGTCAACCAACTCTGGAGTCGGTTGAAGGGTCTCCCAGCAAACCAATCGCGCGCCCCTTCAACGTAAGAGATATGATAGAATGCCCAGAACGAGGCGAACGTCCCGATAACAATCGCAATACACATCGCAATTAGCAACCGTCGATTAGAAATTCCAGTTCGTTCCGCTAATTTAAACCCCTCTAAGATATGTGGCATCGGGTGTCCGCGATAGGCACGGTTAAAAAAGAACAGATACGCCATTATCGTCAAGTTGTGTGGGCCGAGGAGCCGCGTGCCAAAAATGCGGGGCATCATCTCATCGGGACCGATGAAGTGCAAGTCGTGGACAGGCGAACCGAGTTCTGCGCGCATACGGGTCACCGCCGTGGAGATCGCATAATAGATGCCGAAAAATACGAGGACTACCCAGATAGACATGCCGCCGGTTTTGCAGAAACCTACAATGAACGCAAAACTGACAACAAGCCCTAACACTGTTACACGATAAGACATCGGTTCGTCCGAGTCATCAACACTTCGATCATTCCTAAATAGCTTCCGCCCGACCTGTGCGAGGTGTTTCCGCGTCGCTATAATTGCAATAACAAACAGACCGAGATAGGCACCAAAAGACTGCTCATCGGTGAACGGGAAGTTCGGCATACCACGCACCCCTAAAGCATCTCCAAAGACCCGTTCTGCCTTCCAGAAGAGATAGAAAAACCAACAAGAGAACGACAAATCAAGTGGAATAAAGAAAGCCATACCCACGGCGAACGGAAAGACGGCTATCGGGGTCCAACCGACTGCGCTCCACGGTTTCTGCGTAAAGAACGGACGTAAATCGTAGAGCCTGCCGCCGAGACTCGGCACAGTCGGGTAGAGATGATGGAGTCCATTGAGTATATCAATCGCACCCGCAATCCCAAAACCGAGCCACATCATCTTATTTGTGAGCAAATTCGACCGACTTCCGATGCTCGTCAGTTCAAGCGGCAACTGGATAATAGGGTAACTGAGTTTCTCATGCTCTGTCCATTGCTTCCGAACAAGCGTATTGATACAGACCATCAGGAACACCATCGCGCAGAGGAAACCACCCCAGACGATCGTTGTCGTTAACCATCCTTGCACAGTCTCCCATTGGTAAAAGGTCGTCTCGCCACGATAATATTCCGTCAGAAAGGTGCGGTCTTTGACTGCCATCCAATCCGGGATATACCGATGAAACAGGTCTGCCCAGTCGTTCTCTGGCGTTGCGTACCAGAAGGCGTAGGGGATCATCGGGATTAGGACGCGGAGTACATCGTGCCCCGCCAGCGAGGACGCTATCGCTAACATGACGTAGATCGTCAACAACTCGCCTTGTCGCATTGCGAGCCTGGGTGCGACTTGAACGAAAAAAAGATTAGCACTTGTGATGGCAAAGACGCAGAAGATAACGTTAAAGTAGAGGGAGATCGTCGTTGGATAGCCCTGCCCGACCGAATCCAAAATCCAGTACATGTTTGGAACGATGAGGACGGTTCCGAGTAAGATCGCTCGCCATGAGGCACCAAACCTCGCGCTATTGAAGCGCGAAGTTTGATTTCGCTGGACATTTTGACTATTCTGTTGAAAGGGCAGTTTATGAGATTCTGAAGTCAATTCGCTTCTCAAATTGCGTAGTGCTTTCTCTATTCAATTCCGCTTTCGTCTTCATGTAACATTTGCGCAAATGTTCCAAGGCTGTATGTTCGTAGTGCTTCACGACGCAATTCCTTGAGACGCTGCAACGTTTCAACACTTTCAAGAATTGGCTTTAATTCTCCCACGCCGCTGGCAGAAAATCGAAACTCCAGCGATTCAAGAATACCTTCAATGATGCTTTCTCGGGCACCTTGTTCAATGCCTTGTTCAATGCCCAGTTTTTTGAAGTATTGGACAACATCTGATTGCATTAGGATTTCCTCCGGGCTGCCTCGAACAATATTTTTTACGACAGTATCATATTGCCCGCTCGGAAAAGCGGACGCGTCGGACTCAGGTTGTTCTATATTTTCTTCCATATTAAATTCTCACCAATTCACTTAGGAAAATGAAATTGCTTTGATTTTTTTCAGTATATCCCATATAATATGTCCTACGATCAGGATCTCAATCAGTAGTAGATTGAAGCTCTCTCCAACATTATCAAAGGATAAACCCTATGGATACGACAATTGATGCTGCCCAAGCAGGTGTTTTTACACCAGAAGACAAGGAATTCGTTGAAAATAACGGCTATTTGCTAATCAAGAACGCGTTGTCCCCCGACGTAGTAGCCGAAATTGATGCTGCTGTTGACGAAGTTTATGCCAAAGAAGAAGAAGCCGGTCGTCTCGAAGCAGGTGGAAAGTTGAACCTGCGTAACTGTATCGTACACCACGAGGCGTTCCTACAACTCCTTGACTGGGAAAAAACCGTCCCCCTCGCCTACGATGTCCTTAATTGGAACGTCCAGATGATTACATCGCATCTGATTGTGCTGCCCTCTAAAGAAGAACCGCCGGACAACGTAAAGAACCGTATCGGTTTGCATCGTGACGGCGGCACATCGTATCGCGAGATGCAGGAACCTCACCCGCGTATTATGCTCAAGATTGCTTATGCGATCAGCGACCAATCTGACCCGGCTTCTGGGGCAACGGTGGTCGTTCCAGGAAGCAACCGACTCACAGGTAGACCCGCAGCCGACCCAGAAACGGGTTGGGCACGCGGCGCGATCTCCATGAATATCAACGCAGGTGACGCATTCCTTTTTGAACAACGCACATGGCACGGCATCGGACACAATTGGTCGGGTATGCCACGCAAAACCATTTTTATGGGCTACGCCTATCGGTGGGTGAAGCCGATGGATTACATAACGATGCCTGATGAACTCGTCGCTAAATGCAATCCAATCCAGAAACAACTGATCGGTGTCGTCAGCGATCCACTCAGCTACTATCTACCGAAAGACCAAGATGTGCCACTGCGGGCATTGCTCGATAACGGCAGTCAGACTTAATCGTTTAACAATTCGCTCTTGAGCGAAAGACTGTAATCCAGCAGCGCATTCGCGTAGGGCATATTGTGGAGACCATACCCACTATCGCCTTTAACCATGTCGTAGTTCAACTTCGCGTCAAGATAGGCTTGCGAGGTCCTGTTAGGCGAGGCATCAAGCATCGCTTTAACGGCTTGCATTTTCGCCTCGATCTCAGCGCGATATTGTGGTAGTTTCACCGTCATGTCGTTATCGGCACTATCGTGGCAGCCGGAAGCACTACACGTCGAAAAATCTGCAACGAACGTATGCCCGCCGTGTTGCGCAACGACTTCGGGGTCCTCTTTCGCCATGTGGCAGTGGACACACCGCTTCTTCATCGCACGGACATGCGGCGACGGCATGCGCTTGACACCCGCACCCTCGCGGCCAAGGAACATCTCCGATTGAGACTGGTGGACGATACCCGCCCCAGCACAACCGCAATCCATTTTGTGGCACGTGACACATAAATGTTTCGCAGGTTTCACCAATAGGTGTTCCGATCTGCTCGTGTGCGAGTGGCAGGAAGAGCAGGAAACGGCATTCACCGCTGTCTCTACATTATAGGTATGTCCCGGATAAACACGCTCATCGAATACTTCGTAGCCAGCGGAGTGGCAGCTCAGACAGGAGGTTTGTAATTCATACGGACCTTCAATCAGATTGACAAGGGCATGAAAATGTCCGGCTTGCTGCCATTCTTGATAGGCGGGTTCCTGACCGTGACACTTCTCACATCCTTCGGCAAAAGGCGTTTTCGTCTCAGGCGTAGCGGCTTCTACCGGTGCTGCATGAAGCGTCGAAACTTCATCGTAACCATAAAGGGCAAAAAGGGCAATTGTTCCCATTAAAATGGATAACCCTAAAAATAATAAAGATTGTTTCATAATGTTTTAGTTTCCTTGTACGCGTCCGTTTCGGCACCACTTGTCCGCCGAACTTGTTCTACAAAAGGCTGTTTTACCCAAGGCTTCGGTATTTATTCTATAATTGGTAATGGTAAATATAATACCTGATTTCTGGAAATATGTCAAAGGTTTTTAGCGAATATAGGAGGGTTATTGATGTCTCAATCCAAAAACGGAATTAATCTTTTCAACGGCAAAAATATGGACGGTTGGCTCGCACGAGGCGGTGCACCTGAACACGAATGGGATGCCGCTGGCAGCGTCGTCCTTAATTCAGACGATCCGAAACTTCTCACAACAACGACCGGTGAAGGCATTTTTTACAACGGTCCCACTGGACGCACTGCCGACATTTACACGGCAGCAGAACACGGCGATTGTGAACTCCATGTCGAGTTCATAGTGCCACAAGGCTCTAATTCTGGGGTCTACCTCATGGGTAGATATGAAATCCAGATATTGGACAGTTGGGGTGAAACGGAACTGCGCTACGGTTCTTGTGGTGGCGTGTATTGTCGCTGGATCAACAATCAGCCCGCAGACGGTACACCCCCGCGCGTTAATGCGAGTAAGCCTCCCGGCGAATGGCAAACGTATGACATTACCTTCCGCGCCCCAAAATTCGATGCCGATGGCAATAAGATTGCCAACGCGACCTTCGCTAAAGTTGTATGGAACGGACAAGTCGTCCATGAAGATGTCGAGGTCGTGGGTGTCACACGGGGTGCGATGTTAGAAGAAGAAGCCGCTACCGGTCCACTCCTGTTACAAGGCGATCATGGACCCGTTGCCTTCCGCAACGTCGTGCTGAAACCTGCTTAAACGGTCTTGACGATAAATATATTGTCCTAAAGTGAGTATTGTAGCGTAAACTGTTAGTTTGCGCAAAAAAGAACACAAACTAACAGTTTGTGCTACGGGACTGTTTTATCGGACTCATATTGTATAAAGGAATTGTTATGGAAAAACTAAAACTCGGCGTTATCGGTGCAGGCGGTATCGTCTGTCGAATGCATCTGCCCGACCTCGCAGAAAGCAGCGATTTTGAAGTCACCGTCATTAGTGGCAGACGTGAACACCGCCTCAAACACCAGTGCCAAGAATTCAATATACCGCGTTGGACCCAGGATTATGATGCAATCATCGCTGACGACACACTTGATGCCATCTTAGTCGGTACGCCCCACCCACTACACGTCTCATGGGGTGTGAAAGCACTTGAAGCCGGTAAGCACGTGCTGATGCAGAAACCGCTCTGTGGCGATATGGACGAGGCGAACGCATTTGTCGCTGCAACCGAGGCGAGCGGTAAAACAGTAATGTGTCTCCCACATTTTAACGCCGCCATTTATAAGATCCGCCAATTGATTGCAGAGGAAGCAATCGGACGCGTCTCTGGCGCGAGAATGCGGAGTAGCCACGGCGGTCCCGAAATCTACTACGCCGAAATCCGTGATATTTTCGGTGAAACCGGGGACGATCTCTGGTTCTTCGATGCCAAGCAGGCGAGTGTGGGCGCGCTTTTCGATATGGGAGTCTATGCCGTCTCGGGCCTCGTTGCCATGCTCGGTACGTTCAAACGCGTGACAGGCTTCGTTTCGACCTTCGATAAACCGACGGAATTAGAGGACGTCGCCACGCTTGTGCTTGAGATGCAGTCGGGCGGCATTGTTACTGCGGAGACAAGTTGGTGTGATCCTGCGCGGACGGGGGAAGCGAGCGTACACGGCACAGCAGGCAAGTTCACGATGCCCGGCAAAGACGGCGCGACACTCAGCCAGTGGACACCGACCTCTTACACGCGTGAGCACGCACCGGTCGATGTCAAAGCGATCGACTGTTCAGATGTCGCACCGAGCGGCATGCACGAACACTTCGCGGAACATATCCGTGCGGGAACGCAACCGCCGCTCTCAAACGCGTATACGGCGCGGCATGTTACTGAGATTCTGCTTGCGGGTCTCGAATCGTCTGAAAAGGGTAGAGCAATCGAACTGACGACAGAAGCGGACAATTGTGGAGATTGCTGCACAGCGTCGGATTGTTGTTAAATAGCTGTTGGCTGTCAGCAGATAGCAATTAGCGAACAGTGAATTGCTAACCGCGAATAGCCGACAGCCAAATACCTAACCTATAAACTGGCGTGCAATTCATACCAGTCATCAAGGTTGTTAAGATTAACAGCGTCTAAGATAGAACCGTCGTCACCAATACCGCTCGCACCGAGGATGCTCCCACGGGTATCGTCGTCGTGATTATAACCCGCAATTGCAGCGTTCAGTTCCTCGACCGCCGCTTGGTCAAAACTTCCATTTTCCGAAACCCACGCTTCAAACTGTGGATAGGTGGGGGAATTGTCACTGATATATGCCAGTGTCGTATCTTTGTCCAATCCGAGTCCATCCAATACCATCTGATCGAAGCCCGCGCCGCATGCCGGATAATCTTCATGCAGTACACCCTTGGCATCCATCAGCACTTTCGACCAGAATCGGGGGAGGTGTAACACGCCGAGCGGTCCTGCAACCCCGGAACTAATTGTCGGAATCATTCCTGCCATTCTATTTCTCCTTGTCTTGAAAAAATTAAAAAGAGAGTTTTTGCACAACACGTGCTATTGCCTGTTATGTAACATGCCATAGCATTGTAGCACAACATGCAAAAAAATCAAGGAAAAATTCAAACCCTACTCACGTACCTGACCGTCTCCGTACACAATGTACTTATAAGTCGTTAACCCTTCAAGTCCCATCGGACCGCGGGAGTGGAGCTTCTGCGTACTGATGCCAACCTCTGCCCCTAATCCGAACTCATAACCGTCGGTGAAGACAGTACTGGCGTTGACGTAGACAGCAGCGGAATCCACCTCTTTGAGGAAACGTTGTGCTGCGCCGTAACTTTCAGTGATGATTGCATCAGAATGGTGCGAGCCGTAGGTCTCGATGTGGTCGATCGCTGCGTCCATATCATCTACCACCCGAACAGATAAGATATAATCAAGGTATTCTGTACGCCAATCCGCTTCCGTTGCGGATTTCGCCGCGGGATAGAGGTGCTGCGTGCGTTCACATCCGCGAATTTCAACACCGGCATTCTGTAAGGCTGCACAGAAAGTCGGAAGGAACTTCTCGGCAGCATCGGCATGGACAAGGAGCGTTTCTAAGGCGTTGCAGACGGCGACCTTATACCCAACTTTCGCATTCATGCAAATATTGTTTGCCATTTCGAGGTCGGCAGCCTCGTCAACGTAGATGTGGCAGATACCGTCAGCATGTCCCAGTACCGGAACATCCGACTCCTTCATCAAAAACTGGACAAACTCGTTGCTACCGCGTGGAATGATGAGGTCAACGTATTCCGGCAGACGGATGAGTTCATAAACGGCTTGTCGGTCGGTGGTATCAACGAATTGTATGGCATCCGGTACGCCTGCTGCAGCAGCGGTATCACTGAGGATACGCGCAAGTGTCGCATTGGAGTGAATCGCCTCGGAACCGCCTCGGAGGATGACGCCGTTTCCAGATTTGATGCAGAGCGCCGAGACTTCAACGGTCACATCAGGTCTCGACTCATATACAACAGCAACAACGCCGATGGGGACGCGGACTGTTCCGATCTTGAGTCCGTTCGGACGTTCACCCATGCTGATGACAGCACCAATCGGATCAGGAAGCGCAGCGACTTGGCGGAGGTTGTCCACCATCCGTTCGATTTTCTGATCGTCAAGCAGGAGGCGTTGCATTAGAGGTGCAGCGAGTCCCGTTTTTTCGCCGTTTTCGAGATCAATACGGTTTGCCGCCTGGATTTTGTCCTTAGACTCCTGTAGGCTTTCCGCCATTGCTAAGAGGGCGTTGTTTCGGACATCGGCGGAACTCCGCGAGAGGACACGCATCGCCGATTTTGCCTTTCGAGCTTGCAATTGGATGTGTTGTTGGATATTTTCGTTCATAGTATTCCTTCTGTAAGGTAGGGCAATAGATAAATTGTAGTTAGAAATGATGGTGAGTATTATAGCACAAGGTTTGGAAAAATTTCAAGTCAGTCAAGCAGAACAAGATTATCTCGGTGTATGATTTCGTCGTAATCGCGGTAGCCGAGGATTTCTTCAATGTCTTTAGTGTGTTTTCCTGCGAGTTTCATGGTCTCCACGGCATTATAGTTTACCAAACCGCGTGCGAACTCCACGCCATTCTCTGTGAGACACGAGACGGTATCACTATAGTCAAAATTACCTTCAACGCGACGGATACCAGCAGGAAGTAGGCTTTTACCACCTCGCACGAGGGCATTCCGGGCACCATCATCTACAACAAGCCTGCCTTTCGGAGGACGGGAATAGGCGATCCACCGTTTACGTCCAGAGATACGGGATTGTGGAAGGAAGAGGGTGCCGAGCAACTCACCCTTCAAGAGTCTTGTCACGACAAGCGGTTCGCGTCCGTGCGCCAGCACCATCATCTCACCAGACCCAGTGACGATGTCAGCAGCGCGCAGTTTCGTCACCATTCCACCCGTGCCACTCGTTGTACCCGCCTCGCCAGCGGCTTGCCATATCTCCTCCGAAATTACCTCGACAGTGTGGATGAGTTCCGGTTCTGGCTCCTGACGCGGATCGGCAGTGTAAAAGCCTGCCTGATCAGAAAGAATAACCAAGAGGTCCGCTTGGGCAAGGTTTGTTACGTAAGCAGAGAGGGTATCGTTGTCACCGACTTTGATTTCGTCAACCGCAACGGTGTCGTTTTCGTTGATAATCGGAATCACGTCGTGATGGAGTAGTGCGCGGAGGGTATCATTCATCCGGGTATAGCGTTCCCGATCCGAGAAATCGTCTCGTGTGAGGAGCATAAGCGCCGTCCGCTGTGCGTAACTCCGAAACCACTCCTCATAAGCCGCCATTAATCGGATCTGTCCGACGGCAGCAGAGGCTTGTAAATGTGGTAGGGTTTGCGGACGTTGTTTCAGACCGAGTCCAGGCCATCCAGCGGCGATTGCCCCTGATGTGACAAGGATGACCTCCACTCCCTCCTGCTTTACGAGTGCTAAATCGTGGACCAGCCCAATTAGCGCGGCTTCATTGAGGTGCCCGTCGTCTGCAATGGTACTACTACCCACTTTCACAACAACCCGTTTCACGTTCGATAAACAGGCGCGTGCCTCAGGCAGATCGCATCGCTCTTGGACTATAGGTGAACTCGAATTCATCAATCTGGACCGTGTCTCCTTCCACCGCGCCTTCGCGGGCGAGCGCATTCATCACTCCCATATTTTTCAACTTCCGATACAACAAAATCAACGCCTGTTCGTTTGCCATATCCGTCATAAGGACCGCCCGCCGCGGTTCTGCCCCACTGATGATAAACCCCTCCTCGGTTTTAGCGAGTTCAAACCGTGCCGTCGGTTCAGGCGGTAGTTCCTGTTCAAATGTAATCGTCGTCTCCGCCTCCTCTCGGGCGCGCGCCTCAAGGTATTGTAAGGAGCGATACGCCTGCTGCATAAGTCCATTGACCCCTTCACCCGTAACGGCAGAGACAGGAAAGATTTTCCGTTGACCGAAGTATGCTTCAACGCGCGTCAGGTTCGCCTTTGCTTCGGGCATATCTATCTTATTTACGGCAATAATCTGCGGAAGTTTCGTTAGGAGTTCGTTGTAATGCCCCAACTCCCGGTCAAGCTGCTCGTAGTCTTCAATAGGATCGCGCCCATCCGTAGCACTCAGATCAATAACATGGATGAGCATTTTGGTGCGTTCAATGTGACGGAGGAATTGATGTCCTAAACCAGCCCCTTTGTGCGCCCCCTCTATCAGTCCCGGGATATCAGCAAGAATGAAGTTCTGCTCTTGGTCAATACGGACAACGCCTAAATTCGGGCGGAGGGTGGTGAAGGGATAGGGCGCAATTTTCGGGGTCGCAGCGGAGGTCCGGGCGAGTAGCGTCGATTTACCGGCATTAGGATAACCGACGAGTCCGACATCGGCAATGAGTTTGACCTCAAGGCTGACCTCGCGTTCTTCCCCGGGTTCTCCCTTTTCGGCGACACGTGGGGCTTGAAAGGTGCTGCTTTTAAAATGAGCATTGCCCTTTCCACCGATACCCCCGCGTGCGACAACAACGGCTTGATTAGGCGCTGTCAGATCCGCGAGCATTTCCAGCGTGTCCTGATCTCTGACGATGGTGCCAGCGGGGACTTTAATGACCCGGTCTGGACCATCGGCACCGTGTTTCTGTTTGCCGGTGCCGTGTCCACCGTTTTCAGCAACTTGACGCGGGTTATGACGCAAATCAATCAGCGTGCTCATGCCGAGGGTAGTGACGAGGACGACATTGCCGCCGTTCCCACCATCGCCGCCATCGGGACCCCCACGCGGCACAAACTTTTCTCGGCGGAAACTGATACATCCGTTCCCACCATTGCCTGCTTTGACTTGAATCCTTGCTGTGTCCATAGGTTCACACTTTTGTCCTAACCTTATAACACCTCAAACCCAGCGTCTGTTATTGCATCCTTAAGATGGGTGGGCGTGATACACAGTTCATCAAAACGGACAACCGCCTCGCCTTTGCGTAGGTTCACTTTCGCGCGCCGAACCCCCTCCAATTCGGTCAAGGCTTCGGTCACGGTTTTGACGCAATGCTCACACGACATACCACGGATTTTTAACTTCGTTTTCTGCATAACATTATTCCTTTAGTTCCCGTAACGTGGAAAGATTCACCTTATGCATGGTTTTCATTTCTGGCGTTTCGATAATAAGCGGAATTTCGGCAAACCGGGGATCGTTGAGGATATACGCGAAGGCTGTCGCACCAATATTGCCTTTGCCAATATGTTCGTGCCGATCCACCCGGCTCTGATAGGTCGATTTCGCGTCGTTGAGGTGAAAAGCCTTTAATCGGTTTAACCCGACGCTATCGTCAAATTCACTGAAGATCATAGCGCAATCCGTTTCCGTCCGCATGTCGTACCCAGCAGCAAAGACATGGCAGGTATCAAAACAGACTCCGAACCGATCCGGATATTTCGACATACCCATCACATCACGGATGTGTTCAAAACAGTAGCCGAGGTTCGTGCCTTGCCCGGCAGTCGTTTCGAGGAGAACGATGACATCGGGTGCTTCGGCGATTTCAAACAGACGATCAAAACTCTCAGTCAGCCGTTTTAATCCGAACGCCTCGCCTTCACCGAGATGCGCACCGAGGTGCGTGACAATACAGCGGAGACCGAGGACCTGCGCGAGTTCCATCTGTTCCCGGAACGCTTGGCTTGACTTTTCAAGAACATCTGGCTTCGGAGAGGCAAGGTTGCTCAAATGGATGTCGTGAACGATTATATCCGAGAGAGCCGCTGCCGCCCATGCTGTACGGAATTTTTCGATAATCTCAGGGGTCGGAGATTTTCCTTGCCACTGGTTCGGGTTTCTCAAGAAAATCTGTATTGCTTCACAATCGAGGTCGGTCCCGTTTTTGATGGCATTGTGTATGCCGCCTGCTGTGGATACATGTGCGCCGAGAATCATATTTTCTGTTGGTATCTCCTCGTATGAGGTACTGGAATTACGTTAAAGATACCACAAAAACGGGACAAAGTCAAATCAAAGACGGTTTAAGGGGAAGTATTGTCTAAAAAATTTTAGAAGGAAGAATGAGAGGTTGGAGTGGCTGGAATTGGCGAGGTTAAAAACCTCGCCTACCAATTTAAATCACGGATGTACGACGGTCTTGACACCGCGTTGCGCAGCGGCGTTATCAAATGCTGCAAGCCCGTCTGCAATTGGGAACCGATCCGTCAGCAGCGGTTCAAAGGTGAGTGCCTTTTCAATGAGAAGCTGGCGCGATGCTTCAAGACTGGCGCGAGAGAACGCCCACGATGCCATCAGTTTATGACCGGCATAGTGAAATTCCTCTAAGTTGACACGGATTTCTTCGCCCTCCGGGGCAAGCCCAAAGAAATTGAGACATCCGCCCCTACGGACAACTTCAAAAGCGACTGCAATCGCTGCGGCGTTGTTCGTCGTTGCGGAGATCACGGTATCAACGCCACCACGGGTGAGGTCTCGGAGATGCGCGATAGCCTCAGGTGAAGTGTCAAAAGTGCGGTCAGCACCGAGTGTTTCAGCGACCCCTCTGCGGTGCGGTAATGGCTCAACCACATAGGTCGCTAAACCCGCCCGTTTTGCGAGTTGGGTGAGTATCAGTCCAATCGGACCGGCACCAAGGATGGCGACGGAATCCTTGAAAAGGGTTTCCTGCATAGCGTTTAGGCAGCATCCCAACGGTTCCAGAAACAGCAATTCCTCGTGTGGAATGCTGTCGGGGACTCGGATGAGTTTTCCGGTATCCACACCGTGTTTCGGCATTCGCATGTACTCGGCGTACCCCCCGTCGATATCGTGTCCGATACCTTCAATGCTCGTACAGTATTTGTCAAGATCATTCTGGCATTCAGCACATGCCCCGCAGGAGAGCATGGGATTGACAGTAACGCGTTCGCCGATCCTGACATCGGGACGCCGACTCTCTACTACTATACCTGCAAGTTCGTGCCCCATGACGACGGGTGGTGCGTAATCTGAGACATCTCCACGGAGCGCTGCAAGGTCGGAAGCGCAGATACCGCAGAGCTCTGTCTGGATGAGGACATCTCCCACAGCAAGCGTAGGAATCGGCATTTCGTGGACGCGTAATTGCTGGATTTTCTCAAAAACAATGGCTTTCATATATTTGTTAATAGTTGTCAGTTATCAGTTGCTGGTTAAGAGATTTTCTGTAACAACTCGCTCTTTCCTTTTAACCGGCGACTGACAACTCCACGATTCTATTCAAACTCGTAGGGGACGGTTTCTGCCTGATGCGTCTTAGCGGATTTTTCTGCCAAATCCATGACAGCGATAACGCGGCGAGCCGACTCCGGTGTCACCAATAAAGGCGTGCCATCGCTCAAATGCGCCACGATATTCTCATAGTAACTCGGGCCCGGTCGACTCTGGTAACCGACCGTCTGTTCTTTAGGTTCGCCCTCAACTTCAGACAGCACTTTAAATGCCCCGTCTTCAGAGGTAATCGCCCCATGCGAACCGAGCAGTTTCCAACGGGGTCCGCCGATCTTCGCGATGTTAGACATCTGGATGTTCGCCATTGTCCCGTCCGCTACCACCGCTCCACCGGCGAAACGGATAACCGCTTGGACGTGGTCCTCATTGGTAATGTCGTCCCAGACAAGATTCGGCTGATAGAAGCCGGTAACGTTGATCATCGGTGCCTCAAGTACATTGAGAAGCCAATCGAGATAGTGGGCGCCCCAGTCGTAGAATTGTCCGCCAGAGATGGCTTTGACGCTGCGCCACCAATTCGGATTCGGTTTACTGTAGCCGCCGCCCCACATTTCGACGTTAAAGACCTTACCGATGTTACCAGAGTGGACGAGCTCACGGAGCGTCCAGAAATCGGCATCCCAACGTCGGTTGTGATGCACAGATAGCATCACGCCATTTTCTTCGGCAGTGCTAATCATCTCTGTCGCTTCTGCGATCGTGACACACATCGGTTTTTCAACAATAACGTGTTTTCCTGCCTTGAGACTCGCGACGGTTGTGCTGCAGTGCAGGCTATGCGGGAGGACGTTTGCGATGAGATCTACACCCGCATCGGCGTTGAGTGCCTCAATTTCATTATAAGTGCGGACGCCTGGAAAATCTTCTTTCGCTGCATCTGTCCGCTCTGGATCAATGTCGCAGATAGCGACACATTCAATGCCGTCGGTGCGTTGCATCATATTTGCATGGGCTTTGCCCATATTAAATGCCGCCCCATACCCGATGACGGCACCTCTGATGGTATCTGCCATTACTTTCGGCTCCTTCTCTCTACATGTATGAATATCTTATTTTACCACAAAAGGAGAAAAATTGTGTAAAAATTAGCCAAGAGATTACGTAAAAATTGGGTGACCTGAGGGAAAATTAATTGACTTTTCCAAAAACCTATGCTAAATTTCATAGGGCATGTGAGTGAAATCGCAGCAGACGCGCTGCATTTACCATGGACATACCCACGAAGCGTAGACGTTTAATTATTCTTGTAGGAGACTTTTGAGGTAATTTATGGCTAAAGTTGGACTCATCGGGGTTGGCAACATGGGCATGGGGATGTCAAGGAACATCCTAAAAGCAGGGCACGAACTGACTGTGTATGATGTCCGTTCAGAGCCGTTGGAAACATTAGCAAAAGAAGGCGCAGATACCGCTGCATCACCACACGAAGTTGGGAACGCTGCCGATAGCGTCTTTATTATGGTGCTGAACGTTGAACAGGCCAAAGCAGCACTGTTAGGCGCAGACGGTTTGTTGGCAGGGCTTAAGCCAGGATCTACAGTCATCTGCACAGCGACGATCGGACGTTCACAGGTGATAGAGGTCGGCGAACTCGTAAGCGCGAAAGGGTTTCATATCGTTGACGCGCCCGTTAGTGGCGGCGCGCCGGGTGCAGCGGCAGGAACGCTCACAATGATGGTAGCGGCACCACAGGAAACATTTGAAGCATCGAAACCGGTGCTTGAAGCCGTAGGCCGCGACATCTACCACGTCGGAGAAGAAGTCGGGATGGGTCAAACCGTCAAGTCGGCACTCGCTGTGCTGATTGGCACAACTTACGCCGGTATCTTTGAAGCACTCACGTTAGCAGTGAAGGCAGGCGTAAAACCAGAAACGCTACGGGATGTTGTCAGCACAAGTGTCGTCGGAAATTTCCTGTTTAAGGATACAACGGAAAATATTTTGACGCGTAACTTCAAGGGGCAGAGTAACATTGGTACAATGTATAAGGACCTTAGCCTCGCGAAAAACATGGCAAACGATTGTGGCGTGCCGCTCTTTGCAGCAAGCGCGGCTTTTGAACTATTTCAGGCAGGGAAAGCAGTGAACCCAGACGAAGATAACTGGACGATTATCAAAATTTTGGAAAACATCGCGGGTATTGAAATCAAAAAGACAGAATGATTGTGCACCAGGATTATTAACACTTCTTGGCACTTTGAACCCCCGCGAAGATCGAGAACACGGAGGGAGCTAAATGCGTAAACTGGGAACCATCACAGACGGAATCAGCCGGGACTTTGAGTATGCATTGGATGTTATGGTAGAGACTGGCTTGGAATACGTTGAATTACAATATCTTTGGAAAAAACAGGTCGGCGATCTGACGGATAGGGACCTCAGACGGGTCAAGAGATTAATCGAGGAACGAGATTTAAAGGTGTCCTGTATTTCGCATCACAACTTGTCGGCAATCCCAGTGGATACATCGGTAGTCGCGCCTGTATATCGTTCACACATTAAAACGCTGCAAAGATGTATTGACGTTGCCCAAGCCGTCGGCACGAATTTAGTCCGTATTTTCAGCTTCCGAAAAGAGATGGTGCTCTTTGGTGCCGAGCCGATTATCTCCGAGGGGGTATGGTCAATGTTATTAGAGGGGCTGGAAGAACCGCTGCAAATCGCTGACGAGGCAGGGATCACGCTTGTCATTGAAACCGCGATTTCCGGGAACGTGACATCGGCACTCCTTGCGAAAAAGTTGATTGACGAATTAGACGTACCACACCTGAAAGTTCTCTGGGATCCGTGCAGTTCCCTTTACTGTACCGAGGTGCCGTATCCAGACGGTTACGAGGCGATCCGTGAGCACATCGCTCACGTACATCTCAAGGACGGGGTCGTAAATCTACCAGCGGCGACGTTCGATTTCTGTGCGATGCGTCAAGGGCAGATGGACCCCTACTACAACGACATCGTGAAAGCGTTGGATCGCGATGGATACGACGGTGCCATCTCTTTGGAGAGCGTCTATACGCCACCGGGCGGAACGCGTGAAGACGGATTCAGAGAATCCCTCCCCATTTTTATGGAGCTCATGGGGAGATAACTTCCCATAGCGCGTTCCTCAATCGCTACGTAATTGTTCCAAAACGCTGCTCGGTAGCGGGTTCGCGTCTGAAGTTGCGACCCCGTCGTCAACCTGTGCCGGTGTCATCATTCCGGGGACAACGCTGGAGACAGCGGGATGTGCTAAAATAAATTTAAGGGCGGCTTGTGGGAGACTTTTCGCTCTGTCTCCAATGATTGACTTCGCCTCTTCTACCCGTTCCAAGTCGGCGAGGAATTTCTCACGGGGCCAAGTTTTTCGATAATCGTTTTCTGCGAACACAGTGTCCGGCCCGAGATGCCCAGAGAGGAGCCCTGATGATAAGGGTTGTCGGACAACGACAGCGACCCCTTTTTCGGCAGCGGTCTCCATAACGGATGCCGCCATCTCTTGGGAGAGGATATTATACGTCAGCAGTAACGAAGAAACGTTGGTCTCCGACATCGCTTTGAGTGCGTCCGCCTCGCTGCCGAGGCACAAGCCGTAAAAACGGATTTTCCCTTCGGCTTTGAGTTCTTCCATCGTTCCGAAGGCATCATCCCACTCCGATGGCGGTGGCGGTGAGTGGAATTGATAGATATCAACGACATCCCTTTTCAAACGTTTGAGACTCCCTTCGACTGCCTGTCGGATATAGTCGGGTGAGACGTTGAACGATGGATGCTCCCATCCATGGCTAATCCAACCATCAGAATCCAACTCATAACCGAGTTTGGTAGCGATAACGACCCTATTGCCGAGTGCCGAAAAAGCCTCACCGAGGAGACGTTCGGCGCGTCCACCGCCGTATTGGTCCGCCGTATCGTAATAGGTGACGCCGCTTTCAAAGGCGTACCGAAGAAGATCTACAGCCTCCGTTTCACCGATGTCTCCCCATTCGCGTCCGCCGAGTTCCCATGTTCCCAGACCAATTTCGGAGACGATGAGTCCTGTCCTTCCCAATCTACGTTGGTGCATTATTTTTTCCTTCGCAAGGCGCGAGTCCCGCACTGTGGTAAATATTATGAATCTAAACTTGCCCATCATTTTACAACACTCACTATTATTTGTCAACAATGTTCGATTCTGGACACAAGGCTACTTAGTTTTCCATATTTTGAGGGATGAATTTACATTGACGGGCTTGTCCGTTTTTGATAAGATATAGGTGTTTATGGTAAAAAAATATCACACGCAGAAAGATGGAAACACTTGAGGATGACGCTATGGTAATTGAAGAGACACACCCAGATCAGCCCATAATATCCGATCTCTTAAAAGGAGATTCGCGATGAAATTACTGGTTACGGGCGGTGCTGGGTTTATCGGTACAAACTTCATCCGGTATTGGCTGCGACACCATTCGGACGATACTATTATTAACCTCGACCTATTGACGTACGCTGGAAATCTCTCTAACCTGACAGATATAGCAGAAACGCGCCCCGCGAAGCGTTACAAATTCGTCCAAGGCGATATTCTCAAGACAACGCTTGTAGAAGACGTTTTGAAAATAGAGCGTCCAGATGTGATTGTCAATTTCGCCGCCGAATCACACAACAGTCGTGCCATACTACATCCGAGGCGTTTCTTTGAAACGAATGTGATGGGCACACAGGTCCTACTGGACGCAGCTCGCAAGTACGGCGTAGAGCGGTTTCACCATATCTCCACCTGTGAAGTCTACGGTGAACTCCCTTTAGATTCTCCCGATGCATTCAGTGAAAATGCGCCATATCGTCCGCAGACCCCTTACAACGCCTCTAAAGCCGCCGCCGATCATCTCGTGAACGCCTATTTTCACAGCTTCGGTATGCCAATTACCATCTCCAATTGTGCGAACAACTACGGTCCTTATCAACACCCAGAGAAACTCATTCCGCTGTTCACAACAAACGCGCTCCAAAACTTACCCTTAACACTGTATCGAAGCAGTCATAACCGTCGGGAATGGTTGCATGTCGAAGACCACTGCCGAGCCGTCGCAGCGGTTATCAAGCACGGCAAAATTGGAGAAACTTACAACGTCGGGAGCGGTGTAGAGAAGAGCATTGAGGAAATCAGCGACTTCATCTTAGACGCTTTGGACAAACCGCAGGAATTAAAAACCTATGTCCCCGACCGACCCGGACACGACTGTAGGTATCTATTGGACTCCCGGAAGATCGCCCGCGAGATCGGATGGCAACCGAAAATCCCCTTTGAAGTCGGAATGCGTGAGACGATTCAGTGGTACATAGAAAACCAAAAATGGTGGCAAACAATTCAACAACAAGCAGACAGCGAAACCGTTCAAGAGGACAAATGGGAAACGTTCACACGGAGGTAATAGCATGCAACTCACAACGGAACAATTGGCAGCGTGGAAACGGGATGGAATAATCGTAGTGCCGAACGTGTTTTCACCAGAAACAGTTTTGCCCGCGCTGGAAGAGATGGAACGGAATGCTTACGATGGCTTGACCTACGCCGAATATCGCGCGAAATGGGACCCGCAGCCGGACGCTCTGAAAAGTGCCTATGAGAAGAACAGTGATATGCAACGTCTCGCCGGTCCTTTTGGTAAAGCCGTTCATTTTCCGACAGGCTTGGAAGCAGTGGACAAACTGATCGAAAATAAGACATACCTCACAATCGCGCAGCAACTGTTGGGGACGGAAGAGATTCGACTCGGTTATGGACAAATATTCCTCCGAGAAGGGCTCACCGATAGCCGTCACAGCGAACATCCGTGGCAGGGGTATCATATTGATAATGCGACGAACTCCGCCTTACCGCCACACCCCGATTGGCAACGCTACGGATATATTTTGTCCGCTATTTTCCTACATGACATCGAATTGGACGGTGCCCCGATGCTTGTCTGTCCGGGTTCACAGGACCAACTGGATACAATATGGGAGAAATATCCCGGCAGAGCGGGCGGAATGGGTATTCCTGACTTACGTGAATTTAAAAAAGAACTCGGAGATCCGATTCCTCTGACGGCGAAAGCCGGGAGTGTTGCATTTCGTTCCAGTTATTTGGTCCACGCGGCACAACCCTTTCAGAACAAGAGCAAACAGCGCGGGTGGGTGGGGTACCATTTCCACCGTGCCGACAATGCGGATTGGTGTAAAACCACGCGGCCGGTGCCGGGGTGGGGGAGTCCACAGTATATGAAATTCGTGGCGCAAACGACCCCTGCTGTGCGACGTGTTCTGGGTTGGCCCGCCCCTGGCGATGCATATTACACCCCGGAGGCACTTGCACGTCTTGAACAAGCGTATCCGGGGATTGATCTGGAGCCTTACGAAAAATAAAAGCAGAAAGGACAATTTATGAGTAAAACAAGAAAAGTTTTGATGATGAACGAAGCCGGACGTATCTGGACGGAAGAGCAAGAAACGCCTGCACCGAAACCCGGTCAACTCTTGATTGAAGTCCAAGCTTCGATGGTAAGTCCCGGTACAGAACTCGGTGGCGTCAAACGTCGCCGCGAGAATCCAGGATCTGAAGCGCGGCAGCGTCCGTTCGGATACACAAACGCCGGGGTCGTCATCGGCAAAGAAGGCGACTGCGATGAGTTTGAGGTCGGCGATAGGGTCGCCGGTATGGGTGGCGGTTACGCACTCCACGCCACGTATGCCTGTGTGCCACACAACTTATGCGCGAAGGTTCCCGAGAACATCGCCAGCGAAGAAGCCGCCTCCATTCATCTTGCGGCAACAGCACTCCACGCCGTACAACGCGGACGTATCCGTATCGGCGAAAACGTTGTCGTCGCCGGATTGGGCATCGTCGGGCAATTCGCATGTCAAATAGCCAAAACCGCAGGTGCCTACGTTATCGGCTTGGACAGGTTACCCCTACGGATAGGGATTGCTGAAAACGCCGGAATACACCGCGCAATAAACGTCTCGGAGGCGGATCCGATTCCCATCGCAGCGGAATTCACGAACGGCTACGGCATGGATTGCGGGATTATTGCTTTCGGTGGCGACGCAACGAGCGCGTTTCAGCAGATCCGAGCGATGTTGAAGACTGCACCCGATACACACAAAGTCGGACGGATTGTTATCGTTGGCGGCGCGAACATTACGCACGGCTTCGCAGCAGGACTTGGCAACGTGGACGTTATCAGTGCAGCGCGGACGGGTCCCGGTTATCACGATGAAGATTACGAACACGGCGCGGATTACCCCCCCGTATTTGTCCCGTGGCCGACACAACGCAACTTGGAACTATCGCTGCGACTCATGTCAGAGGGCAAGATTCAGGTAAATCCGCTGATTACAGATATTATCCCGATTGATCAAGCACCTGAAGGGTGTGAGAAACTAATTCAAACACCGAACGAGGCATTGGGTGTTGTCTTTTCAATGCAATGACGTGAGTTCGATAAAAGGCTTACTTGTACCGCAAACTGTTAGTTTGCGAAGCCCACGCCACAAACTCACAGTTGCTGCTACAATTTAGGGCGTTGACAGGGAAAAAAGAGAACCTTTAGCATTGACGCAGTGTTTAAGTCGAACTGACGCTGCAATAGTCTAAAAAATTGGCCAAAGTTAGCAGCACTGCAACAACGGCAGCAGTGCGGACCTGAAAGGAGGAGCTGCACGTCCAAGTGATCTTGACACCTCGCTTGCGTTAGCTTAAAAAATTGGAAATTAGAGGAGTTCGAGAATCAGAGTTAGAACAAGTTGTTGAACTTTGTTGCTTAGCTTTTGATTCAGATGATCATGAACGCTATCGGCAGTATGTCCGAGGCGATAGCAGTTACCGTCCATCCCAAACCCGCGTTGTTGTAGTGAACGACAAGGTTGTCTCGACTTTGCGCGTTTGGGAGCGCCGGATACGGGTCGGGGCATCCCTCGTAAGGATGGGTGGTATCGGCGGTGTCTGCACACATCCACGCTATCGCGGTGTCGGGTACGCCTCCGCGCTCATGCGGGATACGATTGCGTACTTGCGGACAACCGGGTATGACATAGGTGCTTTGTTTACTATCATCCCAGATGAGTTCTACAGTCGACTCGGTTGGGTTTCCTTGCCCTTGCGGAGTTCTATTGTGACATGTAGAGCGTCCATGGAGGCGGAACCCCCACCCGGATGGCAAATAACCGATTTTAACCCAGAAACCGATTTAGATGCTGTGGCGAGGCTATACAACATCGCGAATGAACAGCAGAGCGGCGCTATTGCTCGGACGCGCGCCTACTGGGATATGGCACCCTCCCGTCTACGGAGTATTCTTCCGACCGTCGTTGCACGCCGAGTAGAAGAAACTGATGCTTCCAAATTAGGTGGGTATCTCAATTATCAGTTAGGTAGAAAAGTCGCCGAAGTCCTTGAGGTTGGATACATGCCTGACAATTCGGAGGAAACCTTGGATGTGCTTGTGTCTCATCTTTTTCAAACACACAGCGTTGAGAAAGTTGTCTGCACATTTTCGTCGATGCTCTCGTCTCAACACGCTTTCGTGCCACGCGTTGTAGAGAAGGGTCATGGTACCTTAACGCTGGTAGACGGAACACCGATGATGTTCTATGCCGTGAACCTACCCGTGTTTTTGCGGCGTCTTGTTGTCGGATGGGAATCGCGCATTGCGGATGCCGAAGCGGCATTTCCACCGCTTGCTGTCAAATTGCCTGCTCTCAACAATCAACACACCGTGCTGCGACACAACCGTGATGGCACCCTGCAAATCGTCCCTGAGGATGCCGATGCAGCTGATTTCAGCATAGACTTATCTGAAGCAGATTTTTGGAAACTCCTATTTGGCGAAATAGGGTGGGAACAGGTCAGTGCGGATGCTACAGTACCCGCAGAAATCTCGGCGTTTTTGGCGGTTTTGTTTCCCAAACGGGATGTCATTTATTGGCGTCCAGACCGGTATTAGCACCTACTAACGCTATACCTTTTCTGATTAACATATCTCTTAGCTGAGGTTGTGTCGACGACATACTTCTGCTTGTGAACTTTCACCGCTAAGTGCCTCAAGAACAACTCTGCCTTTAAACTCGGGGGTGAAGGTTCTTCGTTTACGTTTCGCCATTGGGGCCTCCTTTCAAGTTGTGGAGATTATACCACAATCTTGGTTTAGGGAGTGGCCCGAATTTAGGGGGCAGTACACGTTCCTCATTCTTACGAACCACGTCCTTACACTCACAATGCGGGCAAATAGGCTTATCGCCCCACCTAATGCGTTCTAATCTAAATGTTCAATACAACTTTCTTGGTCAGGAAAACGCTCCATGACTTCTATGAGGTTCATAAAAAACTCCCTTGTATTTCAAAAGGAGTTGCTTTAATCCTGCAATTTTTGCTATAATAACAGGAACCAAAGTGAAAAGCAACTCCGCTTTTTACCAATAAGGAAGTTCCCGCCCCCTATTAACTACCTATATTATAGCACATTCTAACGAAGCAAATTAAGGAAAAACCTACTATTTACAAGGGTTCATCGCACTTTTTCAAAAATTATTTTCCATTCCAAAACGATTTATTGCGGGGTGTGTAAAGTTTTCGTCACTGGACGTAGGGGCGGGGTCTCCCCGCCTGATTCAGAAGCATTATTTGGGCGAGGGGACCTCGCCCCTACGAGGTCAGATGTAGTTTTCTCACATTCGGAAGTTAACTATGACAAAATATTTACACACCCTTTATTGCGAAAACATTTGACTTTTAGGTGTGTTTTGTGGTATAATTACTATTACGCGTGGGTGAGGACTTCTTAACTACCTGCATAGGTAGCCTCCTCACCAACCGACTTAAGAAGCGGTTAAAGCGCGTACGCGGACACCACAAAATGGCATTAAAATCACATAAGATTGCGTTACGTCCGAGCGATGCCCAAAAGACTTGGTTTGCACAGCAGTGCGGTTATGCACGCTTCGCTTTCAATGCTGCATTATCCGACTTCAAAGCAGGATTGGATGAGGACGATTGGCGTTCTTTCATAGACCTTAACAACCGATTTAACACATCGAAAAAGGCGTTTGACTGGACGAAAGGTATGGATCAACGCGCTGCGTTGTATGGTATCAAAAACCTATCAGAAGGCATCATTCGTTGGAAAAACAAGATCAGTCGCTTTCCCAGATTCAAGAAACGCGGGTGTAAACAATCTTACTCTACAGACGAACAGGCAGTAAAGGTAGAAGGCAAACGTATCAAATTACCCAAAATCGGTTGGGTCAAGATGTTTCAAGAACTCCGTTTTGAGGGGGAGCTCATAAGGGTTACAATCTCAAGGACTGCACATCGTTGGTTTGTAAGCATCACTATTGACACAGGATTACCTAATGTTCCACGTGACACTCGTGGACTCCCTGCTGTCGGCGTTGATGTGGGTATCAATAGTTTAGCAACCCTTGATAACGGAAAGCAGTATGAGAACCCAAGACCGCTGCAACGGTATGAGCGGAAACTTGCCAGGGAACAACGTAAGCTAAGCCGTAAGGTTTTTCGTTCTAACAACTGGTATAAACAAAAGCGGGTTGTAGAGAAACTGTATTATCGGATTGCTTGTATCCGCAATGATGCACACCATCAAGCGACGACAGCGATTGTTAAGTCTGCATCGGTTATTGGCATTGAGAAGCTTAAGGTTACCAACTTGCTAAAAAATAAGCGGTTGGCAAAAGCCTTATCCGATTCTGCATTAGGTGGGTTTCTTTCAAAACTCAAGACGAAAACCGATACGCTTGGGATTCCGGTTATCCAGGCCCCACAGTTTTTTGCGAGTAGTAAAACCTGCAGCCGTTGCGGGTATGTTAAAGACGAGTTGTTATTATCGGAGCGCACCTATCATTGCGAATGGTGTAATACGAAAATAGGTAGAGACCAGAACGCTGCGATAAATCTTAAGAACTTCGCCGTGGGCTACACGGAGAAGTAAAACGCTTGTGGAGTTTGTGTAAGTCCTCCACTTGCGGGAGGCTACGAATGAAGAAGCAAGAAGCCCATGACTTCAGGCATGGGAGTATCACCACATCGTTTGAAAGACCTTACAGACCCGTAGATCTGAATACATCATTAACAAAAGCATTTCCACTCGTGTCAATGGCTGAAAAACTCATGGAAGAAGCCACGTCCGCGACATCAGGGAGAGCCGCGTTGACATTAGCCCGCGGGGATGAATTGACTATTCTCCTAACCGCCATGAAATCGGAAGTTACACTTGAGGAGCATTCAGCACCCGCGGCCGCTACCGTCATTCTGCTCAGTGGAAACATTATATTTACAACAAGTAACGACAAAATAACGCTCGCACAAGGCGATAGCGTTACCTTCACAGCCGACATCCCTCACAGTGTCCACGCCAGTGAAGATAGTGCGTTCCTTATCGTAATTGGCGGCAGCAGCTAAGTAGGAGAAAGATAATACCGGTTGGTAAAAGGATGGCGCATACGAATAAACACAACTCAGAATCTCGGAAGGGTGGAACTCAGACGAGTGCGTTCGGCACCCCTGGAAGAATCAATCACGATGCCAGTGAATTTTACGGGAGCAGACTTTACGCCGATCAGGAAATTCCCGAACCCGATACGTGGACAGAAAACCCAATCCCCGTCAAAAATCTCAACCAACTTTATTGTGCGTCCAGCGTAGAGATGTCCAAAATTCCTGATGCGAGTATCCATCTGATGGTCACGTCTCCGCCGTACAACGCTAAAAAAGAGTACGACGAGGACCTATCCCTCGCAGAATATAGGGAACTTCTCTACACTGTTTTCGCTGAAACCTACAAAAAATTGGTTACGGGTGGTAGGGCATGCATTAATATCGCCAACTTAGGGCGGAAACCCTATATCCCGTTGCACAGTTACATCATAGAAGATATGTTAGCGATAGGCTACCACATGCGGGGTGAAATCATCTGGGACAAAGCCTCAAGTGCTGGCAGTTCAACAGCGTGGGGAAGTTGGTTATCGGCAGCGAACCCTGTGCTGAGAGATGTTCACGAATACATCCTCGTTTTCTCCAAAGGCGCCTTCTCACGAAAACGCAACACAAAAGAAAATTCAATCCGCAAAGAGGATTTTTTAGAGTGGACAAAAAGCGTCTGGACTTTCCCGTCCGTCTCAGCGAAACGCATCGGTCATCCCGCCCCGTTTCCTGAGGAGCTTCCGCATCGGCTCATTCAACTCTATACTTTCGTCGGGGATGTCGTCCTGGATCCGTTCTGTGGGAGCGGTACAACGTGCTTGAGTGCCTTGAAGTCGCGGCGACACTATATCGGATACGACATTGAGGAGAGTTATATCGAATTGGCAACAGAGAGAATTAAAGCATACACGAATCAGACCCGATTACCAATATAAGCAGATTTAGATCGAGACTGAGAGTGTATTTGATACCATCAAACGATTGTTTGTAGTTGTGTCTGTCATTAACGTCCCGCTAAAGTCCTTAACCACGATCCTTTACTTCGACGAACACCCAGCATCTTTACCGCCTCAAGGGCTCCCCGCTGTTCAGCAAGATTTAACGGCGTATATCCGTCTTTGTCCTTCATATTGAGGTTCGCCCCATTTTCCAACAGCACTGCTACGATTTGACGGGCATTGTCCCGCGCTGCGATGTGCAGCGGCGTATAATCATTTTCGCCGACCGCGTTGACATTAGCTCCATCTCTGACCAGATCGGCTGCCGTTTCATGCGAATTGTGAGATGCCGCAACATGGAGCGCGGTATCACCATTTTCATCCGTCGCATTAATATCGGCACCGTGATCTATCAAGGCAATTGCTACCTCATGGGCGTTGTCTTCAGCTGCAATGTGTAAAGGCGTATAGCCTTTATGATTCCGTGCGTTAACGTCGGCACCACTCTCTATCAACACGCACGCTGTTCTATAAGCGTTACGCCACGCTGCCCAGTGTAAGAGCGTATAGCCCGACTTTTCTCTCGGATTGATACCCGTGCGATTTTCGAGCGACAGTGCCTCCACCTCATAAACATTGCGCCACGCCGCCCAATGTAACGGTGTATCCCCATCATCGTTCTCCCCGTTAATATCAGCACCGTTCTCCAGTAACACCGTTGCGGTTTCATGTGCGTTGTTCCACGCCGCCCAGTGTAAAGGGATAAACCCTTTATCATTCTGGGCGTTGACATCAGCACCATGTTCCAGCAATATCGCCGCGGCTTCCGAAGCGTTGTGCCACGCTGCCCAATGTAGCGGTGGGTACCCATATTGATCCAATGCGTTGACATCAACACCGTTTTTTAATAACGCCGCCGTCGCTTCACAAGCGTTGTCCCGTGCTGCATCGTGTAGAGAAGTATAGCCAGATTGGTTCATCAAATTAGCCTTAGATGTAGCGTGCAAGATAGAGCTCTGCTTATATTCTAATAGACGCTGCGTGAAAATACAATACTTTTTTCCATGCCGAGACAATTTAATCGTAGGACAGCGCGAAATCACTCAACCGCATCAGGCTTGACGACTTTAAACTTAAGTTCTCCCGGTCTAACGTAGCCGAGCCGTTTTCGGGCAAGCCGTTCTTTGGTGAGTGTATCACTTTTCAGCATTTCCACACGCTCTTGAAGCAGATCCCGTTCAGCTTCCAACTTCCGTATCTCGGCGCGGTAAGCCTCCTCAGCGATCTGTGCCTGTTGCCAGTCGTCGTAACCGTTCATAAACTGCCTAACACTCACTAAAAGCAAGCCAAGTACGATAATAAATAAGATGAGACGCACAACGCGCATAAGGTAGACCTCATTACGGGTATCGGTAATTCGTTATTCGCAATTCGCTATTTGCTGTTAAGGTGTTCCACTCCGCTCTACGCTTAGCAGTTAGCAATATGCTATTCGCGAACTGCTAAATTATAGAAGACCTGCCTGCCAGCAAAAATGGCACTTCCTGCCAATTCTTCCTCGATCCGGAGGAGTTGATTATATTTACAGACCCGATCCGTACGAGAAAGCGAACCCGTTTTTATCTGACCGGCGTTCGTTGCCACAACGAGGTCAGAAATAGTGGTATCTTCCGTTTCACCGGATCTGTGTGAAACGACAGCCGTGTAATTAAAACGCCGCGCGAGTTCAATGGCATCAAGCGTTTCCGTTAAAGTACCAATTTGGTTGACTTTGATGAGGATAGAGTTGCCAATCTGCCCATCAATCCCCTGCTGCAAACGGGTAGTATTGGTCACAAAAAGGTCATCTCCGACGAGTTGAACCTTGTCACCAATCGCCTCAGTCAGACGTTTCCAACCATCCCAATCGTTTTCATCCATACCATCTTCAATGGAGACAATCGGATACTTCTCACAGAGTTCAGTGTAAAAAGCGACCATCTCTTCGGGTGACTTGGTCGGTTCTGCTTCTGCCTTCAACTCGTAGGTACCGGTATCCCGATTGTAAAATTCACTCGAAGCAGCATCCAACGCTAAAAGGACATCTTCACCCGGCAGGTAACGTGCGCGTTCAACGGCTTCAATGATGACAGCGATCGCTTCCTCATTGGATCCCAAATCGGGTGCGAATCCACCCTCATCGCCGACAGCCGTATTGCAATTACGTTCCTGTAAGACGGCTTTAAGGCTATGAAAGATTTCGGCACCCATGCGAAGGGCTTCAGCAAAATTCGCCGCCCCCGCTGGCATTACCATAAATTCTTGGATGTCAACGTTGTTATCAGCGTGAGAACCCCCGTTTAGGATGTTCATCATCGGTAAAGGGAGCTCTTTCGCGTTCGTTCCGCCGATGTAGCGATAGAGCGGTTGTCCAGCCTCAGCAGCAGCAGCCTTCGCGACAGCCAAGGAAACCCCTAAAATTGCGTTCGCGCCCAGACGGCTTTTATTTTCTGTACCGTCAAGTTCGCGCATAGCAGTATCAATATCGCTCTGTGCGAAGGCATCTTCACCAACAAGGGCTTCAGCGATAACAGTATTGACGTTTTCGACGGCTTGCTGAACGCCTTTGCCCAAATACCGACCAGCATCCTCGTCGCGCAGTTCAACCGCCTCGTGTTCACCCGTAGAGGCACCAGACGGAACAGCGGCGCGTCCGAAGGCTCCTGATGCTAAATCAACGTCAACTTCGACTGTCGGGTTACCACGCGAGTCTAATATCTCGCGTGCATGAATATGGATAATTTCTGACAAACTTTTCTCCTTTTTTAATAGCCATCAGCCGTTAGTTGTCAGCCATCAGTAGCATGTGTGGCAGGTGAAACGTTTGTAGTGCCACAAGCGAGTTACTGAAAGCCAATGGTTTCCGATAGGCGATCACTATTCCTCAATAACAGCATCGGCGAGTAGGTACGCAGATGCCAGAAAAATTAAACTGTATCCTATAAGCAGCTGTAGCCAAAATTTGTTTTCTAACCCACCCGTTACCAGAAGCGAGACGGTGCATTTCGCGCCCCCCATAATGATTGGAATAACAAGCGGGAGTAAAATAACAGAGAGAAGACTTTCACCGCCATTCGCGCTTGTAGACATACCGGCTAACAGCACACCAACCGCACAAAAACCGAGTGTCCCGATACTCAACACGCCGAACAACTTCAGTAATATGCTCACTGTCGCCACATCAAGTAGGTCTAAGAATTGAAGCGCGATGGGCGTTATAACAATTTCCAATAAAAATAGAAAAACGACGTTACTGATAACCTTAGAGAGGTAGAGGTTACCCGCATCAACACCGGTAAGTCGAATACCTTGTAAAGCGGCGTGTGTGCGTTCTATCGTAAACGAGCGGTTCAAGGTGATAATTCCTGCAAAAACGAACGCTGCCCAGAGGACACTCGCGGTTAATTTACCACGCTCTACCTTTTCAGGGAAAATCGGACCAAACGCAAAAGCAAAGATAAGAACAACGAGCACGCTAAAGACGAAGATTAATGCCAGCGTCTCCATTGAACGGAATTGAAGTCCAAGGTCCTTGCGAATCAACGCGCCAATTTGACGGAACGGCTTCATGTCTGTCTCAATTTAGAAGTACCTATCTATATCTGCCTCAGATCGGTGTGCCTATAACTGCTCCTCATACGTGAGCAAAAGAGTCTCTGCCGAGATTTCATCTTTCCGTGCAACTTCTTCGAGCTCGCCATTTATCATAAAGAGAAACCGGGTACCCACGAGATAACCCAACGCCGTGTTGTGTGTCGTAACAACAACACCTGTCCCTTTTTCGCGTTCTTTGGCAATGCGTTCAAGGACAAACTGTTGAGCAGAAGTGTCCAATCCAGAGAAGGGTTCATCAAGTAACAATACTGAAGGACGATGGAGAAGAGCTCTGGCAATCATAAAGCGCTGCGTCATGCCACGTGAGAAGATATGCAGGGGTTCATGGATAAAACGTTGCAGCCCGACTTCTGTGAGAAGCGTTGTTGCGCGGTGTTCAAGATGCTCGACACCATACATCTGCCCGAAAAATTTGAGATTTTCATAAGGACTGAAGGTCGGGTAAGCCAGATGTTCATGAATGACGACTCCCAATGCCCGTCTCACATCTGAAGGATTCTCGATTGCATCCGTGCCTTCAATTTCAAGTCCTCCCGATGTCGGTCGGAGAAGCGTTGCGAGCATTTTGACGAACGTAGTTTTCCCGGCACCGTTAGGACCGAAAATCGTAACCACTTCCCCGGGATGAACTGAAAGTGTCGCGTTTTTGACAATTGAGCGGTCGCCAAAGTGCTTTGTGAGTCCGAAAGCACGGATGCGCATGGTCTAAACGATTCCGTAGGAACTAAAAAAGACATAGGACGGAGTATGACCCCGCCCTACAGTCAACCAATATTGTGAACAAAAGGTAGACGTGCACAACAACCTACCGACACTACATCCGTCTACATCATACGCCGGATAATGGCATCGCCCTGTTCTTCGGTAATACCAAGCGGTTGATGTGCAACGGGACCGTTCTGTAAAACTGGTTCCATCTCATGCAAAGCCGGACGACTGGTATCTTGATAGAACAACCCGATCGGGATTTCGTCGCCCCATTTGACGGCTTCCTCAAGTGCTGCGGCTTTATCACTCGGATCGTGGTCCTCGAGCTCTCTGACGCGTTGTTTGAAAAAAGCACTCGTATTGTCCCTATTGAAAGTAATACATGGACTAAACACATCAATAAGAGCAAATCCGCTATGTTGCATGCCGTTGTATATCAATTCTGTCAGTTGTCTTGGATTCCCACTAAATCCTCTGGCAACGTAAGTGGCACCGGTAACAATTGCCATCGCAATCGGATTGAGTGGTGCCTCTATATTCCCGAAGGGCGTGCTTTTCGTCTTCATATCCATCAAGCTTGTTGGCGAGGCTTGGCCAACTGTTAATCCGTAAATCTGGTTATCCATGACGATATAAAGGATGTCAATATTTTTTCGCATCGTATGGATGAAATGGTTTCCTCCGATACCGTATCCATCTCCATCTCCGCCAGTGACAACTACGTTCATCTCATGATTGGCAAATTTCGCACCTGTTGCCACCGCAAGTGCCCGGCCATGGAGTGTATGCATCCCATAAGTCTGAATGTAGCCGGGAAGGTTAGAGGAACAACCAATACCACTTACAGTGAGGTGTTCATGATTGCCTTTGCCGAGTTTTGCATAAGCACTCTGCAGAGAACTAAGTACACCGTAATCACCACACCCCGCACACCAATCCGGCCGCACATCGCCTTGAAAATCTTTCGCCGTAGGCGCGCCTTTAATGGGTCTTTCTCGTTTAGGTCTTTCTCGTCTTGTTCTCGCCATTTGATTTATCCTCCCTTATTAGACAACAATTTCTTGGTACGGCACGTAGAGGTCCGCTTTACTCGCTAAGAGTTCACGGACACCATCAGCAATGTGGTGCGGCATAAAGGGTTCGCCATCGTATTTGCGGATGTGACCATCGGCTGTAAAGCCGGTTTCACCGCGCAGGAAGCGTGCAAATTGACCGGTATAGTTACACTCCACCACAATGGCGTGCGCCGACTTTGCGAGCACTTCGTTTACCGCATCTTCGTCCATCGGATAGAGCCATTTAAAGTGAATATGGTTGGTCGGGATACCCACTTCCGCGAGCAATTCTGCAGCTTCCCCAATTACACTATGGGTCGATCCCCAACCAATGAGCGTAACTTGGGCATCTTCAGGTCCTTCAAGCATCGGCGGCGGTAAGAGTTCAAGGATACCCTCCATTTTCCGTTGCCGCTTCTCCATAATGTCGCGCCGCTTGTGCGGATTCGTGAACTCATCACTAATCAAAGTCCCATCTTCGGCGTGGTCATCGGTAGCAACGACATGAACGTGCCCTGGAGTACCAGGAATTGCTCGGGGTGAGATGCCACTATCGGTGATTTGATACCGAAGATATTCACCTTCGGGCTGGACGGGACCACTGATAAGTGCGCCGCGATCGATTTCCGGCTGCCAATTGATGGAGGCAGGGTCAAAGGTTGTGAAACCCATTGAGAGGGTGAGGTCGGAAAGGACCATAGTGGGGCACTGGAATTTGTCTGCAAGATTGAAGACTTCAGGGATGGTGTCGAAACCGTCCATGATACTCGTGGGTGCAACAACGATTTTCGGAAAATCGCCTTGGCTGGCACCGAGAATTTGCCAGAGATCGCCCTGTTCGGTTTTTGTAGGCAGTCCTGTGGAGGGGCCCCCGCGTTGGACGTTGATAACGACAATCGGGATCTCCATCATGCCGGCACTGCCAATAGCTTCCGACATGAGTGCGAATCCACCGCCTGACGTTGCACACATCGCGCGGGCCCCGGCGTGTGCCGCGCCAATAACCATATTAACAACGCTAATTTCGTCTTCGCACTGGCGAACCATAATGCTCAGATCGCGAGCATTGTTTGCCATCCAGTGTAGTACCCCCGTTGAGGGACTCATCGGATAGGCAGCGTAAAATTTAACCCCTGCCGCTGCGCCTCCCATCGCCATCGCTGAATTCCCATCAACGACAGCAAGAGCAGGTTCCTGTTTCTCAAATTGCGTATCGAATGCCGTGAAGTTTTCAGCTGCATGAGTATACCCCGCCCTTGCAACATCAATATTCGCATCAACGAGTGCTTGCCCTTTCCGGCTGAATGTCAGGTCAAGGATATCCTCAAACACCTTTAAATCTGCCCCTACCAGTTTCAAAGCTACACCGAGCATACAGACGTTTAGCATTAGTTTTCTTCTATCAGTGTTGTTAGATAACGCCGAATAGGAGATAGGACAGAGTTGGATGTCGTTGCGTTCGGGTTCGGTTTTAACATCATCGCTGTTATAGATGAGTGCGCCACCGGGTGCGACATGTGGCAGGTGTGTTTCCAAACTGTTCCGGTCAAGTGCGATGATCATGTCTATCTTATCGCCGTGGTTAGCGACAGGTTCAGAACTAATTCTGGCGGTAAGGAAGGTATGACCGCCGCGGATGAGGGATTGGTAGGCACTATAGGTAAAGACGTGGAGACCGTGTCGAGCACAGATTCGGGTTAAACCTTGACCGACGGAATCTATCCCCTGACCGGGTGCCCCTCCTACAGCGATTACAAAATCGTACTTTGCCATCTTGGCTCCCTTCTAATTTTTCGTATCCCATTCTGATGTGGCACAATTTACCTAAGATACGCCACAGTTTGAGGCTCTTGACAACACCAGATGAGTAGGTAAATAAACAAATTGATTCTTTGTTAGTTACGTTGCAATATTTGTGCCTTTTTCTTACTATTCACGCCCATAAAAATAATCTACTTTTCTTAATTATACCATATTTGCGCCCAATTTTTCAAATTTTTTAAGTTGTCAATGCTATAAGTGCTTGTTTTGCTTCTGGGGTCCCGATTTTTTCCAAGGCATACGCTACATGATGTTGGACGCGTTCAGACTCATCCGCTAATGCCGCAATGAGCGCAGGCACAGCATCTTTGGCAGCACCCTCAAGATTCGCAAGCGCATAAGCACTATAGGTTCTAACTTCGTCTTCAGGATCCGATAAAGCTTGAATGAGGATAGGTATCGCGTCAACCGCAGCATCGCCCATATGACTAAAGGCACGGATAGCATATTCGCGGAGCTGTTCATCCAAGTCTTGTAAGGCTTCGCCCAGGGCAGAGATAGCAGGTGCCCCAATACGACCCAAGGTATCACTGATGCACAGGCTGTGGTATCGTTCCACTATCCCCAGTTTCTCCATGAGTGCAGGTACGGCGGCTGCGCCGATTCCCGCTAAGATATCGGAGGCCTGATCAGAAATATCCCACAAGTTCTCGGCAAGTGCCTCAATCAGTTGTGGAATAGCAGGTTCACCAATAGCGATTAGATCTTTTCTCGCAGTCTCACGGACATCGTCATCCATATCCGACAGATCTTCGATCAAGTCAGCTACGGCACCTTCGCTGTCCATCGCACTTATTCTCCCTTCTTAACATACGCCAACATTGTGATAAGACGGTCAGTCTGCTCAGGTCGCAAATACTTATAGAACCACTCTGAAAACTCACGTTCGGCTCTCGTGAGTTCCGCCGTCAACGCTGGGACAGTGGACTCTCCGATTTCTGCCAGTATCTCCGAAGCGTGATTCGCCATCTGCTCCATATAAACAGGGATAGCAGATTCCTCAATATGCGTATAGAACTCGGCACCATACCCAGACATATACCAGCATTCTTGGGTAAGGACATCAATGAGTTGCGGAACGGCAGGTCTACCGATGGCAACTAATTCTGCTTTTGCAGCGTTCCGAACATTCTCGTCTATATGACCTAACATGACTATCAAATCAGCGATGTGGTGTTTGCTATGCATCGTTTCCCCTTTTTTGCTGCTCTAAGAGCGTAGTGAGGCGTTCGGTTTGTTCTCGGCGGAGTCGATTGTAGACGCGCGTCGAGATTCCCTGCTTCTCGTATGTATCATCAAGATATGTAATGAATTCAAGTCTTGCGATGCGAACATGCTCAATATCATCAGGACTGAGTTTACGGAGCCACCCGGCATCGGGCGGCGTTACGGAATCATCAGAAGTCGCCGCCGCGCCACTACTTGGCGCACGGAGCTTGAAAAGTGCAGCGACGAAAAAACCCCCAGCCAACGCCGCCGCAACAGCAATAAGCACCAACTGTCCGAGATTAGACGTTTGCCCCGGCGGGGCACCACGAGCGGCGTTCATGTTTACATTAAGGGTCAAATCAACAGTTGTTCCTGCATTGAAAGTCTTCCCCGCAACGCTCTGATATACAAGATAAACGTTCCCATGGATCTGTTCGCGCCTTGGTGCGCTGAAAAATTTGGCATTGGGTGCAAAACCGATACCTTCAGGAACAAAAAAGTAGAACTCTGCGGTGTCGAAATCCAAGCGACGCGATAAATTGAGTTTGCTTTTTTCAACGTGAAAAATGTAAGTATAACCCAACTGTGATTCTCCAGGCGGTAGCGGCGTTGGGAGGATGACATTATCAGTCATAGGGTCCATCAGGAGTGCTGTCGGCGAATGCGGCTGAAACCCTTCAGTCCTTTTCGGAAGTTTTAAATGCAACCCAATCGTCTGCGTACCGTGCTTTGTTTGAAAAGCCAAGTCACTCTGGTTTTCAACAGCAACCGCTTCAATAACGGTAACAGCACCATCTGGAGCGTGGTCCGCAGGCGGTGGTCCAATAATAAAGGTGTGCGTCTTCACGCGTACCTGGGTCTTGTCATCTGTAAATGCACCAATGTTAAAATCGAGTGTTACATTCGGTGCCCACGTCGACAAAACGATGTCTGGCTCCGTATAATCCGTGCCTTCATAAACAGTAGAAACCGTGTAATGAACAGTCGGATCAAGCCGTAAATCTCCAAAATGGTAGTTGCCGTTTTCATCCGTCAGCGTTTCCTGTGTTTCAACCGTCTCGGCTTTATGAAGAGTGAGGGTTATAGGGTGTGCAGCGAGTGGCTTCTCAAGCTTTCTGTCAATAACTGTGCCTTGAATATTGCCGAGTTCCGTTGTTTGTGCAAGGGAGGGAGGAAGCCAGAAAAGGATGAGGACAACCCCTAACAGGCTACTGATGCACGCCGCCGTGAGATATCGAACCCGTAAATTGCCCTTCAAATTGCTGTATGAAGATAAGTTAATGTGCATACTATGTTCCACGTTGTTGTTTAAATCTCTCAATCTCTGCTTCCACATCTGAGAGCGATTCCGCTTCAAGTTGCATGATGACGCGTGCGGTCTCCTGCAAGAGCCCCTCGCGTAATTCTTGGTAGTCGGCTTCCGAGAGTTTCCCCGTTTCGTAATCTTCGTCAAGTTCTGCCAGTGCAGCGTAGCTGCGCTCACGCTCCTGAAAGAGCACTCGCCGCCGTTCTTCGATTATGTCTTCAGCAGTCGTAGCCCCTTGAGAACCCGCTTTCGAGAAGATCGGGAACCCGACATAAACAAGGAGTATGACCCCGAGAATTAGCATCCATAAAAGAACAAGTGAATCCATAAAAACCTTTTCAAATCTCGCTATTTCGTGCCAAAGACCGCCTCGGTTACTTCTCCTGTTTGTACTTTTCCAGTTCCGCTTCAACCTGCTTCAGGGTTGTATTAGAGATTTCTTGACCTGACGTGTCATCTCTGTGAGGCGTAGCAACTGACCGCTGCTTTGACCTTCGGAGTATGGCAAGAACGAGGCCTCCCGTGAAAATCATAATACCAACTGGAGTAATGTAGGCAAGCAGATTAATGCCCTTTGCTGGCATGACTGCGTAGAATTGGGGACCGTACGTGTCAAGATAATTGGTACGAATCTGTTCGACCGTTTGACCGGCGAGCAGTCGATTGCGAAAATCGGCTTCAATCTGTTCCGCTGTACCACACACACAGACTTCGATTGTCTCACGTTCACATCCACAGTAACAGTAGACCGTCGTAAGGAGCTCATTTAATTTCGACTCAAATTGGGGATCCGCTGTATTTTGCGCTTCCGACACGCCAGCGGCAAAGAAGCAAACAATGAGAAATACTATAAGCGACGCGAAACTGAGAATTAACGCAGCGTTGGCTGTCGAAATGCGCTCAAATTTCTTGACTTTCATAGTTCTCTTCCATCAAGTCTCTTTACTGTGTTGAGACTTCTCAGCTATAGCAATAATTCCACCGATTACCATAACAGCGACACCAATCCAAACGACACTAATTAGAGGATTGTGGTACACCTGAACGTTCACAATATCTCCGCCTTTAATATTTCGAGGCAGCTCACCGAGAGCGATATAGAGATCATTGACCCCGAAGTGACGGATAGCAGACTCAATCGTATCCTGTTCCCCTTGCCCAGCCTTGTAATAGAAATGGCGTGCCGGTTCCATGGTGCCAATCCGTTTCCCGTTTTTTGCGACATCAAAAATAACACCCGCCCTGCGATAATTGGCGTATTCTCTCTCAAACGAGTCTTTCATTGTGAGTTCAAAGGCACCCACCTTCATCGATTCACCGAGTGATAAACTGTCAGACTCGAGGAGAAAATAGCCTTTCGATCCCATAATACCGATATAAAGAATGACAATACCGATGTGAATGATATAACCGCCATACCGCCTTTTGTTACGCTGGATGAGGAGACCCAAACCGTTGAGAAAAGAGGTCTCTTGCCGTTTTGCGCGGAGTCTCGCACCCCGATAAAACTCCGCAAATATTGCGACAAGCACGAACACAGCAGCGGAAACACAAAGCACTGAATAGATGGGAGACGTGTTACCTTTTAGTGCCAGAAACCCCCATGTCAACGCGCCACTCACCAAACCTATGACCAGGGGCCACATAAACATACGACGGAAGTTATTTGTGGTAATTTTTTTCCATGAGATGATAGGTCCCGCACCCGTCAGGAAAAGGAGCAACAATCCCGGAATAATGACGACCTGATTAAAAAAGGCTTCAGGCACAGATGCCTTTTGACCATTAATCGCCTCGGAGATAATCGGCCATAACGTACCCCAGAGGATAATAAGTGTTAACCCAACGAAAAGCCAATTATTCAGGACAAACGCACTCTCACGCGAGAGAAGTGATTCAAGACGATTGGCACTTTTAAGTCGCTTCCAACGATAAATGATAAGTCCGACAACCCCAGCGGTCGAAATTAGAATGAAACCGAGAAAATAGCCACCAATGTCAGATTGCGCGAAGGCATGCACCGATGAGATAATCCCGCTGCGAGTGATAAAAGTTCCGAGCAGTGTGAATTGGAAAGCAAGGGTAATCAGGAGGATATTCCACAATTTGAACATACTCCGCTTTTCCTGGATCATCACGGAATGTAGATAAGCAGTGCCGAGGAGCCAGGGCATAAAAGAGGCGTTCTCGACCGGATCCCATGCCCAATAACCGCCCCAACCGAGCTCACGATACGCCCAATTGCCACCGAGCGTGATGCCGACAGTCAAAACAATCCAAGAGAAGAGCGTCCATCTGCGCGAGCGGAGAATCCAGTCGCTGCCAACCCTACCCGATGCAAGCGCACCCACAGCAAACGCGAACGGCACCGTCAGACTAATCCAACCAACATATAACGTCGGTGGATGAAACGCCATGCTTGGGGTCTGGAGGAGCGGATTCATACCTGCACCATCGGGCGCGACCTGTCCATTCGGGAAGCGAGCCAGGGGGTTGTAAACACCTTCGATTAAGCCAGTAACAAGGATAATAAAGAAGAGTTGGACAATGGCAATAGGGATTAAAGCATAGGCTGCGAGGGTATCACCTGTTTGTTTATTGTATCGGTGGTTTTGCCAGACTACAATCGCCCCAGCAACCGTCAGAAGCCAGAGCCAGAACAGGAGTGAACCGGACATTCGACCCCAGAGTGCTGTGACTTTATAGAGCAGGGGTTGCGCTGCACTGGATACCTCAACAACGTAGCGCATTGAGAAGTCGTCGGTTACAAAACCGTAGATTAAGGCACCCGTTGCAATACTGATAAGAATGAAAGTAGCAATAACGGCATTTCTACCGCTTCGCACGGCATTCGGGTTTCGTGTGCGCAGCCCAACGCAGAGGAACCCGATTGCCCATAAACCAGAAAGCACAGAGAGATATATAGCGGCTTGTCCAATTTCCGCAGTCATGCGCGTCTGCGCCTCCCCATTTTTGATAGCAAGTTTTGACTTGCAAGCTGCGTCAAAAAGGTATTTTTGAACATATTGTTTTTTTAAAGTATCGTGTATCTCTTATTGTGAAATGTAAGAAGTTTCATCTGTAGGTATAGCACTTTCTGCCCCTTCATATTTCGAGGCGCACTTCGTCATGAGTTTCGTAGCAACAATGAGGTTTTCCGATGCATCATATCTACCCTCAACGAAAACGCTACCACCATCAACAAAGTTATCTGGTTTAAGTCTATCCTTATAAATCACATTGACGGTTGCTGCACTTTCGCGGTCCCGGACAGCAAAGGTGAGTTTAAAATTGGCAGCATCCCATTCGGAACTCCCTTCCGAAATGAGACCATCAACTTGGACGAGCTGATCGTCAACTTTGCCCTGATCTGCCACAAGCAAAGCAGGTGTAAAATGCCGAACACTCGTCTTTTTAAGCATGGCATACCCTAAAAACACCATACCACTTAGCAAAACGAGGCTCGCAGCAATTATTTTAAGCCTTCTCTGTTTTTGCACCTGAACACCCTCCAATGATATAAGCCAAACATTTCGATTTTTAACGACACCGACGAAACGAAAGCTTCTTTGTTAAAATAATACTTGATTTTGGATTCAAAATCAAGTTAAAATAGAACAAAATCAGAAATATGTGCAGAATTTTGTGCAAAAAAGCGGTCAGGAGAACAGTTGTCAGTTGTCGGTAAGAAGTTATTGATTAAATTAGAACGCTCTTTACTGATAGCTAATAGCCGATAGCCGATAGGGAATAAAAAATGAACTTAAATTGGCAGCACCATCCGTGGGCAGGTGTATTTCCGGCGACGCTCTGTCCTTTCCATGGAGATGAATCCATTGACGAAACCGGACTGCGTCAGTATATGCAGGAACTCGCGAGTGTTCCGGGCATAAAAGGGGTCGTCTGTAACGGACACACCGGCGAAATTATGTCCCTCCGTCTGCATGAAAGACAGCGGGTTACACAGATTACCGCCGAAGCCGTCGGCAACCGAGTTAAAGTCGTCTCAGGCGTCAGTGCGGAAGGGAGTCTCCCCGCAATTGACGATGCACTTGCAGCGAAGGAAGCAGGCGCAGGCGCTATCCTTTTGATGCCTGCACACCACTGGTTGCGATTCGGAAGAACCCCAGAAACCGCAATCGGTTTCTTCCAAGATGTCGCCGAAGGCGCGGATATACCAATTATTGTCCATCAATACCCGGCATGGACAAAGGCAGGCTATAGTCTCGAAGAGATGTTGGAAATGGTGAAGATTCCACAGGTCGTCTGTATTAAAATGGGAACCCGGGATATGGCACGCTGGCGGTGGGATTATGAACAACTCAAAGAAGCGGCACCAGACGTTCCTATCTTGACCTGCCATGACGAATATTTACTCGCCTCACTGCTCGAAGGCAGTGACGGTGCGCTCATCGGATTCGCCGGGTTTGTGCCGGAGTTGATGGTGGATGTCGTTCACGCTGCGCTCAACAACGACTTGCTGGGTGCGCGCAAGGCGCGCAGTCAAGTAGATGCACTGGCGCGGATTGTCTATAACTTTGGTGAACCGAGCAGTGATGCACATCAACGGATGAAATGCGCACGCTGGTTGATGGGTCGATTCCCTTCGATGACGATGCGCCGACCCCTCCGTCAATTGTCCACTGCCGAAATAGATAAGATCCGAACCCGGCTTGAAGCAACCGGCTACCAATGCGTCAATTAGGCGAGGGAATCCATAATTTTGTTTGTAGTAGCGCAATTCATTGCGCGTTTGAATCTTGCGACGGACGATGAATCACCCTACTACGAACTTAAAACACATCGACTATTTGGTGTGAGTGCCTACGGATGGGAAAAACAAAATGTCACGTTTAAAATACGCGCTCATCGGTCACGGTAGACGCGGGGCAGCACATCTATCAACAGCGGCGATATTAAAAGACACCTTTGAGGTCGTCGCCGTGTGTGACGCACACCCTGAATCGGCAGCGGCAGGCGCAGCACGTCTCAATATCGGCTCGCAAGCTTCGCCAAAATTTGACGTTAAAGCCTACACGGATGTCCGAAAACTTATTGACGAAGTAGCCCTGGATATCTGTGATGTCGTCGTACCAGCACCGCTGCATCATATCGTCTCCTGCTATCTCTCCCGATGTGGTATCCCACACAACGTCGAGACCGGGCTCGCACCGACCCTCGGTTTGATGGATATGATGATCGCTGATGCAACTGAAAATGGAGTCAAACTTCAGACATCAGAGAATTTTCCTTTCGTTCCTGTCGAGCAGTTTGTGTGCAAACTCATTCAGGAAGGCGTAATTGGGGATGTCCATAAATGCTATCGACTCTTCTCGACGACCGGATACCATGGACTCGCCGCCATACGCTGTCGGATGAACGCTGCGCCAACAGCAGTCAGCAGCATAGGGCACACAATGCCTGTCGTGCCTTACGTTGATGGTGCAAAGCGGGACTTTAATCGGGAGAACCTTGAATTTTACGCCGTAGATTTTGAAAACGGCGGACTCGGCATCGCCATGGTCGGAAATAAAAACGGGTGTCTCGGACGGAACAAACTCGTCGGCTTTGAGTCGTGTGGTGAACGCGGGACGATCATTACCAACGGCAATCAGAGTGCCTCCGGTGGTGAGACGGTCAACGTTTGCACAGATAAGGACATTGCCCTGCACAACGGGAAGGCACAAACGTACGAATTTCAGAGAGAATATAGCGACGATGGAACGCTGCAGCGTATCTTTGTAGAACTCCCACCCTCGTTAGGTGGCACTGTTGAATGGGTAAACCCGTATCAACACACAACGATACCGGAGCGAGGTATCTCATTGGCGACGATGCTTGACGGCATTGCCCGCGCAGTTCGAGAGGACACACAACCGCTCTGGACGGGAGAGATGGGCAGAGCAGACCAAGAGATGGTCATCGCTGCACATCGATCCATCCGGACGAACCGTCAACCGATCCAGCTTCCACTTCAACCCGATCCTGATGAAGAGGACGCATTTGATCGCAATTTTGAAGAACAATTCGGTGTTCATCCACGTGAAGACATCGAAAGAGCGTTGCAGGTTAATTTTAAAGCTCTTTGAACAATTACTTCTGAGCTGCCCTTCCGTTGTCAGGGCAGTATATCAGTCTTTAACAACAAACCCTTTATAACCTAAAGTGGGTTTTCAATCAATTTTAGATCGGGGTGAACAACGGACACCCCGCTCAGACATGATCGTTAAAAATATGAAAGAAGTTAAAATTGGATTTATCGGATGTGGTGGAAATGCCAACGGACACATGAATCGGTTAGCCGAAATTGAAGGCGCACGCGTCGTCGCCGTCTGTGACGTTCAGACTGAACGCGCACAAAGCGCAGCTGAGAAACATAATGCGGATGCCTATACCGCACATCCAGCCTTACTTGAACGTGATGACTTGGATGCAGTCTATTTGAGTTTACCGGTCTTTGTCCATGGACAACCGGAGCTTGATGTCATCGCTCGCGGTTTACCCTTTTTCGTTGAGAAGCCTGTCGCCATCAGTATGGAAATCGCCCGTGAAATTGAAGCGGCGGTAGCGAAAGCCGGACTGATAACCTGTGTCGGTTATCAACTCCGTTACCTCGGTTCGACCCAAATCACGCGGCAGCTCCTGCAGGGAAGAACGATTAACATGATCGTCGGTAAGTATTGGTGCAGTACAGGACACGGAGACCCGAACGCCTGGCTCCGACAGATGAACAAATCCGGCGGGCAACTTGTCGAACAGGCAACACATACCATCGATATGATGCGGTATATGTGCGGTGAAGTAGAGACCGTCTACGCCATGCAAGCAAATCGGTTTCTCAAAGAGACGGATTGCCCAGACACTAACAGTGTCTCTCTCCAGTTTGCGAGTGGGGCCGTCGGTTCGTTGACGGCGACTTGGGCTTATGCAGGGGACTGGTCGAACGCCAATATCCTCGATTTGCTGTACGAGGGCGAACTCCTGAATTGGAATCCGTCAAGCGTCACCGTACAGGAAGATGGCGACTGGGTAGATAAAACAGCACCGAGTCCAACAATTGATGACGTTTTTGTCGAAGCAGTGCGCACGGGTGACGCCTCTCCAATTCTGAGTCCTTATAGCGATGCGGTTAAAACGCTCGCAATATCTCTCGCAGCGAACCGATCCGCACAAGAGAACAGACCTATAGACATCTCCTCGATCTTGTAAGTCTGCACGCCAGATCCCTGAAAAGGAAAGAATTATGTCTGAATCCTCCAATACCTCACCGAAACATCGCGTCGCAATCGTCGGTTGTGGTGGTATCTCTCGCGCCCACGGCGACGCTTGGCGGAATGTACCTGAGATTGAAATTGTGGGTGCCTGTGATGAGAAGTTTGAATCGCTTTCGCATTTCGCTACCGAATATAATGTCCAGAATACCTACAACGACCTTCGACAGATGTTGGAAAAACAGCAACCCGATATCTTAGTGGTTGCGACGTGGCCCTCAAGCCATCTCAAAAACGTCCTGGAGGCGGTACGGTGTGGTGTCAAAGGTATCCTTGTCGAAAAACCAATTGCTGTTAATACCACACAGTTGGAACAGATGATTCAGGTTACCGAGCGCGCTAACATTTTGTTGATGGAGGCGTTCATGTACCGACACCATCCGCTGACGCTCGCGGTGAAGCAGAAGGTTGAAGACGGTGCCATCGGAGAGGTACGCTATGCCCGCTCCAGTTTCTCGACAGGCCTCACTGACCTACAGAATTGGCGATTGAGAGGCGACCTCGGTGGTGGTGCCGTTATGGACTTAGGGTGCTATTGCATTAATATCATCCGTTACCTTGTAGGACGAGAACCGCAGTCGGTCTGGGCGACGGGCAAATTTCAACCAATTAGTAATGTTTGGGAGACCCTCATTGGGACCTTGGACTTCGGTAACGGGGTTACTGGACAGTTGGATTGTAGTTTCGGTTGGACGTGGCGCGAATGTTATGAGGTTGCTGGTACAGAGGGCACGCTCTTTGTTGACAGCGCGTGGGGCAACTCGGAAGGCGATGCCCACTTCACTGTCAACGGTGAAACTTTTAGTGTTACTGGCGTGAATCCGTATGCCGCTGAGATCCTGGACCTGTGTCAAGCGGTGAAGACTGGTACCCCGACTCGCTTACCGATAGCCGACGCGCTCGGGAATATGCGGGTCATTGATGCCTTGCACGAATCTGCACATATCGGTCAGTGCCTTAATATCCCTACATAAAGGCTTAAGAATAGTAACCAACGAAGGTCTGTGTTCATTGTAGAATGTTAAGAAACCTGCGCGATAGGTAAAAAGAATGATCGGAATTAACCCGCAACCTGCGCGAAATGTAGTGGAGCGCAGCCCAGGAGTCCATAAATTAAAAAATGTTTGAGAAAATGATGAAGTACCCCATTGATGTCTTCCGAGAAGGCAATTTCTCGTTTGGCGTGCCGCTGCCGGGGCTCCTGATAGCCGTGCTGCTCGTCGCTCTTTTTGTGGCTACGATATGGGCATACCGCACCACACAAGGACGCACCCGACGCGCATTTCGAGGGGTCCTCATCTTCTTTCGCACTGTTGTGCTCTGTTTACTCGCTTTTTGTCTACTGAAACCCTTCCTCACAATCTACCAATCCAGTCCTGATGATTCCTACCTATTGGTAATGGTCGATCAGTCCAAGAGCATGCAGATTACGGATTCAACGGATGGCGCAACCCGATTGCACCGCGCCAACGAACTGCTTTTCAGTGAGGAGGAGGGTCTTCTTGAGAAACTCAACGCCAAATTTAAAGTGCGATTTTTTGGGTTCGATACAACAGCAAAACGGCTTCCGAGCGAACCGTTGAACGCAGCAAACGGCGAAAGCACGGACATCCCACAGGCGGTTAACGAAGCCCTCGATGACCTACAAGGCGTTCCGCTTTCTGGGGCTGTGATGTTAACAGACGGCGCAGACAGAAGCGGCGCAGACATCGCAAAATTGGCGATGCAAATTCGAGAACGGAAACTCCCGATCCATACCGTCGGGATCGGCTCAGAAGCGGGGAACCCGGACCTCGAACTCGTCAAAGTAGATATTCCGAGAACGGCTGAGGAAGATTTTCCAGTAGAAATGTGGCTAACACTCAAACGCAAGGGGTTCCAAGGGAAGAAAGTCAACGTTCAACTCATCAGCAATGGACGGATACTGAAAACAGAATCTGTTGATATGGATAAAGCGTCCTCCTGGATGCGCCAACTCCGTGTAACAGACGATGCGTCTGACACAAAAACGGAACGCGTGTTGCTTCGGTTCATACCCCGAGAGGCAGGCACCCAAAGATTTGAAGTTCATGCAGAGTTGGGCGAAACGGAAGCGGTGCCACAAAATAACACGAAAACGTTTTTACTGAAAGTAGCACCTACCAAACGTGTAAAAATCTTATTTGTTGACGGTAAACCGCGCTCCGAATTCGGCTTTATCAAACGCGCCCTCAAAAACGACCCCAATATTCAGTTAACCGACCGATTTTTGACAAGCATCACCAACGATAGACGGCATTACGGCGGCACCCAATCCGAAGCAGCACACAATTTTCGCTTTTATCCCGACCAGAAAGAGATACTCTTCGACTTTGACGCTATTATTTTAGGCAACGTCGATGCCTCACAATTCACGCCTGTGCAGTTAGAGAACACCCATGAGTTTGTACGCACCCGAGGCGGTGGATTGCTTATGTTAGGCGGTTCCGAATCTTTAGGGAATCACGAATTGTCGAAAGCCTATATTAACACATCGATTGCCCAATGCCTCCCCGTAGAATTGGAACTCGGCGCATCGCCAGCACCGTTAGCACCGAGACGACGTGGCTCGCAGTCCGCTGAAAACACGGGATATAAATTGCAATTGACACCCGATGGGAAAGTTGAAACACTTATGGCGTTGGCAAATAGCCCAACGGAGAACATAGCGCGTTGGACCCAGCTGCCTACGCTCATGGGCTATACGAAAGTCAAGCGGGCAAAAGCCGGAGCACTCGTCCTCGCTGAACACCCGACAGACCGGAATGAATTCGGCAACCGCATTCTTATCGCAACCCATAATTACAATGCCGGACGCGTCATGGTGTTTACACCGCATACCTCATGGCGGTGGCGGATGCATACACCGCACGAAGATGATAGTTATGAACGATTCTGGCGACAGGTCGCGAAGTGGTTGACAACCGCACCGAAGGAACATATTAGACTCAATATTGCAAAAACCGCTTACGCCTTGAAAGAACCGGTGGTTATCGAGGTTACCGCGACAGATCCACAGTTTGAACCCACAAACAACGCGAAACTCCGAGCAGTTGTGGTTGACGAAACAGGGAAACGCAGGGAACTGAAACTTGAACAGGTTCTCGGTAAGGACGGGTTCTATACAGCGCGTTTTATTCCGAACCGGTACGGTGAATACACTGTTACTGCTACCGGTACCCTTAATGGTGAAAATCTCGGAGAACAACAGAGTCTGTTCGAGGTAAAAACCTCTTACGCCGAATTTAGCAACGCTGAACTCAACATTGAACTTCTCAAAACACTCGCTGAAGGGAGTGGCGGCGGATACTATAATATGGAAGAGGCACCTCAACTCGTCAACCGGATTCCGCTTGTCGAAAGTGCGACATCAAAGATTACGGATGTCGATATTTGGGATATGCCGTTAATTTTCGGGTTGGTTATCGTGTTCCTTGGGTTTGAGTGGTTCTTAAGGAAACGCGGCGGTCTTGTGTAATCAAAGTCTGAAGCCTAACATCAGAAAAGGAGTACTATGAGTCATAAAAGCGTCATGTTCGTCATCGCTGACGATTGGAGCCGTATCGCGAAGTGTTACGGGAACGAGGTTATCAGAACACCTAATATCGATGCCTTCGCGGAACGCGGCGTCGTGTTTGACCACGCGTTCTGTACAAGTCCGTCTTGTGCCGTAAGTCGCGCCTGCATCCTCACAGGGCAACACAGCCACACACATGGACAATACGGACACTGCCACGGTATTCACGGATTCCGCACGCATGAACACATGCAATCGGTCCCGAAAATTCTCAAAGCCCACGGATTCGCGACGGCGTGTATCGGGAAGAAACACGTCGAACCCGCCACTGTCTACCCTTTTGATTACGAACCAAAAGTTGATGCAAGAAGCCCTATAGACACAGCAGCGAAAGTGAACCAATTTCTCGCTGAGAACGCAGATAAACCGTTCTATCTCCATATCGGCAGCAGCTATCCACACCGAGCAGGAAAAGGGTTCGGAAACGACCGGACACATGCCGGTATTCAATCTGACCCTTATAGTCCTGACGAAATTATTGTGCCGAATTTCTTGCCGGACGTTCCGGCTGTCCGTGAGGACCTCGCCGACTATTACGAAAGCGTTTCACGGTGGGATGCCGTAGTGGGTGGGGCATTAGATGCCCTGGATGCTTCTGGACGCGCAGACGAAACCCTTGTCTTTGTCACAACAGACCACGCCATGCCGTTTCCAGGCGCGAAGGCATCGAGTTTCGACAGCGGACATCACTGCCCACTGCTTATCGCCAGCCCTACACAACAAAAGCGCGGTTTTCACAACCAAGCACTCGTCAATTGGGTAGATTTCTGTCCGACGATGTTAGACTGGTGTGGTGTTGCGCATCCCGACGGGACAGACGCACTCCCGGGCAGATCCATCCTCTCCATCCTCGAAGACGACAATCCGCATCCCGGCAACGGTGAATGGGAGGAAACCTATTTTTCCCACTGTTTCCACGAGGTGACCAACTACTATCCCTATCGCGTGTTACGGGGGCGGCGGTATAAGTATGTCCGGAATCTGGCGTATCAATTAGAGACCCCGCTTCCCAGTGACCTGTTCCGCTCCATTTCATGGACAGCCGTACGGAACGATAACGTTCAGCAACTCGGTGAACGACAGCGGACAGATTTTCTACAGCAGGGGCGCGAGGCACTTTTTGACATAGAAAACGATCCGGCAGAATCACGGAACCTCATTGACGTGCCAGCGTTACAAGACATTGCCAATGAGATGCGCCAAAAAGTTATCGAGTTCAGGCAGAAAACCGAAGATCCGTGGCTTGAGCAGTCCTTCCAAGAAGGCGAAACACAGGCGTTTTTCTAATAGCCATCAGCAATCAGCAAAGAAGCAGTCAGCCGTCAGTAATCAGCAATCAGTCACGAGAGGTTTTGTTAAACGAGAACCTCTTAACCGACCGCTGAAAGGGTTGCGCAGCAACCCGACCTGACGGCTGATAGCCATTAAAAAATGCAAAATTACGATTTAGAAGCGATGAACGCCCGTATCCAAGCGGACAGTGGGCACATACAGCAAATCCTCACAGAGTCAGGAAAAGTTATCGTCGGGCAAAGCGACTTATTGGAAGGGCTGCTCATCGGACTGCTCTGCAATGGGCATATTCTGCTTGAAGGCGTACCTGGATTGGCGAAGACAACCGCTGTGAGCGCGCTCGCGCAAACGATTGACGCCTCCTTCAACCGCCTACAGTTCACTCCCGACCTACTCCCCGCAGACCTCATCGGCACACTTATCTACGACCAGCAGAAGGGCGATTTCTACACGAAAAAGGGACCCATTTTCGCCAACGTTATCCTCGCAGACGAGATAAACCGCGCACCCGCCAAAGTCCAAAGCGCACTCCTCGAAGCAATGCAGGAACGGCAAGTCACGATCGGTGGAACGACCTATCCACTTGACGACCCGTTTCTTGTCTTGGCAACCCAAAACCCAATCGAGCACGAAGGCACCTATCCGCTGCCGGAAGCACAGGTAGATAGGTTTATGCTAAAGATTAAAGTTGACTATCCCTCACACGCAGAAGAATTGCGAATTCTCCGACGGATGACAACCGAAGAAATTCCACCCATTCAGCAAGTGATTTCCCCGAAAGATATTATCCGATTCCGAGAAATCGTCCGCAATATCTACATGGCTGAACAGTTGGAAAAGTATATTGTGGATCTGGTGTGTGCGACGCGTACACCGGAAGCCTATCAGTTAGACGAACTCAGCACCTTGATTGAATACGGCGCATCGCCGCGTGCGACTATCTTCCTGGCGTTCGCTGCGAGGGCACGTGCGTTTCTCTCCCAACGCGGCTACGTTACCCCTGAAGATATCCACGCCGTGGGCATGGATGTGCTAAGGCATCGGGTTATCATCAGTTACGAAGCCGAAGCGGACGGTCGAGATGTTGAGAGTATCATTTCACAGGTCTTCGCAAAGATTGAGGTGCCTTAATCATTCCTGTGTATGTCCAGCAACAGCCGATGCCCGTGCGCCTACCCCAAGTACCGCCAAAAACCCTTCTGAATCGGCGTGGTCAAAGTCCCCAATCGCCTCCATAGACGCCGTCTCTTCGGAATAGAGCGAGTGTGGCGCACCGCCCGCAGCGTGGAAGGCAACATTCCCTTTGTAGAGTGCCACCGTAATAGTTCCACTCGCCAATTGGGTGAGCGGCGCAATAGAAGCCGACAGCGCCTGTGTAGCAGCATCGAACCAATAGCCTTCATAAACCTGCTCAGCGATTGTAGCAGCAACGCCATCGAAGTGTCGACGTGCGCGTCTATCCAATATCAGTTGAAGCAGATATTCATAACACTTCCCAAGCAACTCCATCCCCGGCGACTCATAGACCCCGCGGCTCTTAATCCCGACAAACCGATTTTCAACGGTATGGATGCCGATACCGACACCGTTTCGTCCGCCAATACGGTTCGCCTCCAGTAGACTCTGGAGCGGCGTGACGGGACCTCCGTTAACCTCAACAGGTGTTCCCCGCGCAAATGTGACGGTAAAGTGTTCCACATCGTCAGGTGCGTCTTTCGGATGCACCCCCATACCCGGCGTAATAAATCCTGCAGCGGTTTTCAAAGATTCGAGTCGTCCGGCTTCGTGCGTCAGTCCTAAAAGATTGGCATCTGTTGAATAAGGTTTTTCGTGTGTAGCAGTAATCGGGAGGTTATGGGCTTGGCAGAAGTCTATCATCTCTTTCCTGCCACCGAAATTTTTGAGGAACTCTGGATCCCGCCACGGTGCGTAAACCTCAAAACGTGGATTTAACATATTGGTAGCGAGTTGAAACCGAACTTGATCGTTGCCTCTACCGGTTGCGCCGTGCGTCAAAATGGAAATATCGCGCTTCTCCATCTCCGGCAGGAGCGCTTTCACCGTGACATGCCGTGCGATGCCTGTTGTATTCCAATAACCGCCTTCATACATCGCTTGGCACTGGACGAGGCTGATGCCCGCTTCCGCAAGCGCGTCCTTCGCGTCCACAATAATAGCGTCTTCAGCACCGCATGCCAACATCCGTTCCCGGATTTCCGAAACGTCGCGTTCATCAGGTTGTCCGAGGTCCGCCGTAAAGCAGACGACGTTGACCCCATTATCAACCAACCACTTCGTAATAGTGCAACTATCCAAGCCGCCTGAAACAGCGGCACCCACTATTTTTCCTTTTAATGTATCAATATTCAAAGTAATCTCCAAGGTATTGTGTTTTTAGTTCAATATTGAACCACTGCCGCAATTGCTACAACAATCGTTCTCATCATTTGAGGCGACCCCTCGCCCAACTTCGTAATAAATCTCAGTGTATCAACTATCAAAGGCTTTATGAGATCATTTTTGGATAGAATTATATCACAACTTTTCATGCAAAACAAACAAAACCTGGGAAAAATCCTTGACACCCTTTCAAAAACCGTATACAATAAAACCCCAAATAAGACATATCGTACACGGAGGTCTCCCATGCCGACAATCGAAAAAGTTTTTGACTCCCCAGGTCCACAACCCAACGGAATGCAAGCCACAGCAGAAGGGCTCTGGATTCTTGACCAGCAGACCAATGAAGTGCATCTCGTCTCCTACGATGGCGATGTTAAAAAGACGCTCGCCACCGGTTCCGACAGAGGCAGCGGGATCACAGATACCGGCGACACCCTCTGGCTCGCCTCCACCTATAGTTGTGAAATCCTTTCAACCGACCCAGAAACCGGCAAAACCCGCGCCGCTTACGACACACCCGGCGCAGGACAGACAGGCGCACACGGCTTAGAATGGCGCGACAATAAACTCTGGTTAGCAGTACCACCCGCTGCCACGATCTATCAGGTCGACGTTGAAGACGGTTTCAAGGTAATCCACACGCTCCCGGCTCCCGGCGACCGACCCCACGGCATCGCATGGATCGGCGACGATCTCTGGTGTGTTGAGACGAACCATCGCGCAATCTTCCATCTCAACCCAGAGGACGGCAGCCATATCAACAAAATCGAGATACCAGAACCGCATCCCGAACCCCACGGAATGACCTACTGGGATGGATATTTCTGGTACTGCGATGCACATACCACAGCCGTCTGCCGCGTGGCACTATCGTGATGCAAACAATCGGACGGCTATTAAACATGCCCGCAAACCGTGCGGCGATGAATATGGCAGTTGACGAGGCGATGCTGCTTTCACAGAAAGAACACCCGAATCCGACCTTGCGATTTTACACATGGTCGTCCGCAGCCTTTAGTTTCGGATATTTCCAAAATATCGCCTCAGAAGTTGAGGTGGCGGCGTGTCGGGCAGACGGCATCGAACTGGTAAAACGGATGACAGGCGGCGGCACCGTCGTACATGGATGGGATCTCACCTACACGCTAATCCTTCCGCGTCATACAGGGGAAAAGAGTATTTCTGAAGCGTATCGGTGCATCGGACAGAGCCTCGTCAAGGCATTTGAAACACTCGGTATCCCCGTGGCGTGCCATGCTGTGGAAACCGGTGTCCCGCAAACCCGCCAAAACATCTGCCTAACAAATCCCGCCGATTACGATGTTATGTGCAACGGCAAAAAATTGGCAGGCGTTTCTGTCAGGCGAAACCGAAACGGGATGCTGTTTCAAGGCTATATTTCATTAGAGATGCCGCCTGCGTCTACCCTTAGACGTGTCTCAAGAGACAGCGAAGTCCAACAGCTGCTGATCGAAAAATCGACGGCTATCAATACAGATGGACGTTCCATAACCAAAAACGCGCTCATCGAAGCAATATCCGAAACATTTAACATCGGTATTGCGTTTCATTCAGATGAATTGTCATCAACGGAACGCGCACAAGCAGAAACTTTAGCCGACACCAAGTATGCCACAGCGAAGTGGAATTTCTCGACCTAATTTGTAACTCACAGATTCCTGAAAACTTGCTATAGAAGGCGCAATGAACCAAGAACAAAAAGCTCCCAACACTATTCTCATCCCATCGGGTGCGTTTATCATGGGTACCGATATCGAAGCCTTTTACGGCACCGCCTTAGCAAATTCAGAGCATGCTAAACTCGACGAAGCACCGATGCATGTTCGCTTCTTGGAGGCATATCTCATTGAGCAGTATCCGGTAACAAACGCCGAATACGCAGTTTTCGTGCAGGAAACCGGTCATGCCTCGCCACCACACTGGAAAAATGGGAACTTCGCACCGGAGGACGCAAATCTTCCCGTCGTTCATGTGAGTTGGTACGATAGTCAAGAGTACGCACAATGGGCAAACAAGCGGCTTCCGACAGAAGCAGAATGGGAGAAAGCCTGTCGCGGTCCTGACGGTCGGATTTATCCATGGGGCAATATCTTTGTTTCCGAGGAATCTGAATCTGCAGAGACCGCGCCAGAAAGTTCAGAAATCCTAACAGCACACCTCACCCCTATAGGGGTCCGTCCCGCTATCGTGAGTCCTTACGGACTCGGCGAAGCCGTCGGAAATGTTTGGGAATGGACTGCAGATTGGTACCAGTCATATCCTGATACCAAGAAGAAAAAAAATGTCTCCAATCTGGATGACAAGCACAAAACCCTACGCGGCGGCTCGTGGTTGGAAGTCCGTGACGGAACAGCAGAACGTTATTTCCGGTGTGCCAATCGCCTACATGCGCCGCCAGGCTACACCGCTGGAAATATCGGATTCCGTTGCGTGCGGGAGGCACCGCCCGGGCAAGTTGCGTCCGTGCATGTGCCCATAGAGCCGCTTGTTGATTATATCAAGCAACGAAAATTGGCAAATCTGCAGCTCCTCCAAAAACGGACAGAGAAAAACAGTCTCAAAGATACACTGATTGCCGTTTTCCTTATCGGTGGCGCGGTTTACGGCGTTGCAGTGAAACCTGAGTTAGCATTGGGTGGGATAACCGCTGGTATCATCGGTGTCGGGTTTTTCTGTAGTGCCGGTGTCAATTTCTGGAGAAGATGGCGCGCCGTGAAGTGTGCCAAACAGGTAACTTCTGAAAATCTTGTACCCTCTCATTAGAAATATCTTTAACGTTGACGTGAATTTAAATTCGGTGTAAACTTTTCAGAAATTAATGCATCGCGACTCAAGGTCGCTTCCACAAGGGGAAAACAATGAACCCGCTATGTTTAGAACACTGTTTGACTGAGTCAGAAAAACAGCAATTTGAAGAGAACGGTTTCTTTGCGGTTGAGGATGCCATCCCCCAGGAGATGGTTGATAGACTCATCGCTGCTGTTGACCGAGTTGGAGCGGAGCATTTAGGTAAAGAGGAACTTCCAACCGATGCGCGCTTCAATCTCCTCGATTTCGTCGGCAGAGACGAAGCCTTTATTGAATTGCTCGATTGGCACACAACTTTCCCAAAAGTGTGGGGCATTTTGGGATGGAACATTAAGCTCTACCATTCTCACTTCATTGTGATGCCACCACTTCCGCCAGAAGAACGCGATCAATCTAAACGCCTCGGTTGGCACCAGGATAGTGGTAGACTCAACTTCGAGTTGGAGGGAAACCCGCGCCCACGCGTATCGTTGAAAGTCGCATTTTTCCTCACCGATACATCTATTCCCGGACGCGGCAACTTCTCCGTGATACCGGGCAGCCAAAAATGGAACTCAGTTGAGATGCCTGAAGATAAAACCGCGGATCCTGAAAACGCAACACCGGTCTTCGCCAAACCGGGCACCGCCGTCTTTTTTGACCGAAGACTCTGGCACGCCGCAGGACGTAATACCTCCGATGTCGTTCGTAAAGTCCTCTTCTATGGCTATAGCTACCGTTGGTTGCAACCTCGCGACGATATGACCGTGGAACACTGGATGGAAAGCTCTGACCCAATCCGTCAGCAGATTTTGGGAAAAAGCACGGGTGGACACGGTTACACCTCTCCCGGTGAAAAGGACGTACCCCTTCGCACATGGATTCAGGAAAACCTCGGTTCTGAGGCGGTCGCGCGTTAGAACACAAAAGCAATGGGCGGGAGCCAAACCCGCCCATAAATAAACCTCTCACAAAGTCCCAACCCAACGGAAATCGAGACGCTCCAGAAATTAAATCCGCCTACCTTTTCATTTGTGTGGCAATTCCAGAAAAGAAAATTGTATACTTTCTATTGGATAACACCACACACAATTTTCTAAAACACCCAAGAAGAGCAGCCGTGAACTTCATGTAAACATTTCGCTAGCTGCTAACGTTTGCATACGTCAGAAACTATCCGCTAAGAGATAAAGAAAAGGAGTTGCAAATCGCCATGAAAACATTTCTCTGCCTGCTAACGTTCCTTTTCGTGCCAACCGTCGCCTTTTCCCAAACAGGCATCATCGAAGGCACCGTCTATAACAACATCACACAGGAACCGTTAGTAGATGCAGAAGTCCGAATTGTTCAGACCGATGAACGTCAAAAAACAGATGAAAATGGAAAGTTCGTTTTCAGTACCGTTCCTGAGGGTGCTTACACCTTAGTTATAACTTCATCTGATACCGAATTAACACAAGAAACCTCAATTCTCGTTGTAGCCGGAGAGACTTCAAAGCCAGAGATTTACGCCAGTACAACGCAGTACCGTCTTGACGAGGTCGAGGTAACCGGTGAACGTGATCCGAAAACCGTCAGCAAAAAAAGCATTCAATCACAAGAAATTACACGCCTCCCCGGCACAGGTGGCGACGCGCTCCGCGCCCTACCCGCTATCCCAGGTATTGGGGTCGCAAACGATTTTAGCGGAGCACTCTATATTCGAGGCGGCTCCGATGAAGATAACCTCTATTACTTCGATAGGGTCCCTGTCGGTTATCCTTACCATTTTGGAGGACTCGTCTCGTCCTTAAGCTCCGAAATTATCGATCGAATTGATGTCTACGCTGGGGGCTATGGTGCCGAGTATGGCGTGGATTCCCAAGCTGTCATTGACATCTACTCACAGGACAATAGCCGCGCGAATTTGGGTGGAAAGTTTAATCTCAACCTCCTCTACTCCGAGGGACTTCTTGAAGGCAAAATCGGTGAAAACGGGTTCTGGTACGCCGCGGGCCGTAGAAGCTACATTGACCTCTTCATCGGCTCACTATCCTTCGACGCTGGTGCCATCACCGCTTTTCCGCGTTTCTGGGATTACCAACTCAAAGCAGGGTACGATCTCAATGAAAAACATCAACTCTTTTTTAACCTTTTTGCCTCTGGAGACCAGTTCGCCCTAAAACTGGACGGTGAAGACGTAGACGAAGACTTTAGAGGAAACGTCAGTTTTGAGAGCGGTTTTGAAGGGGCAGGCCTCCATCTCCGTTCACTCCTGACAGATCGGCTTACCTCCTATCTATCGCTCACCCGTTCAGACTTTTTGTTTGATGTCAATTCCGGTCCAACATTCTCCCTGAAAATCGATGCCCCGACCTACACCCTCCGCGAAGATATTACTTATGAGTTAAATCCCAGACATCGCTTGGAATCAGGGTTAATTCTTGGACTCGAACCCGGACAGGTTACTGGTACTTTCACCCGGATACCCGATGAAGGTGAAGTTGATTTTGACATCCGATTCGAGGAAAGGGTCGCTTTAGACGAATATGTTCGCGGACAACGTATCGAAGGCTATTTTCAAGACCGATACACCGCACTCCCCTTCTTATCGGTTGTGCTTGGGATCCGGTTCGACTATTTCAACCGCATTGATGAACTCTCTATCCAACCGCGAGGCAGCCTGCTCGTCGAACTTCCCAACGGTTCTGAACTCCAATTCGCTTACGGAATTTACAATCAGACACCCCTGCCAGCATTGCTATCTCCGAGTATAGGAAACCCAGCGCTAAAGTCAAGTCAGGCAAGCCACTATATTCTTGAACTTAAACGGCAGCTTTCACAAGACACAGAGATCAAAATGGCGGCTTATTACAAAGACTTGACAGGCTTGGCGACTGTTGATGAGGAGGTCGCCTACCTGAATCAAGGGGTCGGTTATGCCCAGGGTGCCGAAATTTTTCTGCGGAACCGAAGTGGCGAACGGTTTTTCGGTTGGATTTCCTACGCCTACGCGCGCTCTGAACGCCGCGATCGTCCTGGTGAACCCTATCGTCCCTACTCGTTTGACCAGACCCACGTTGCCACACTCGCCGCAAGTTACAAACTTACACCTACCTGGGAATTTGGTGCCAAATGGCAATACCGGAGCGGTAACCCCTATACGCCTCGTGAAGGCGCAACCCTCCAACTTGACCCAAGGAATGGAAATCCTATTTATGTCCCAATTTTTGCAGAAACCTACTCAGACAGGCTACCCCCATACCATAGATTGGATCTACGCGTCAGTAAAACCTTCCAATTCGGTAACTGGAAACTCGGGACATTTCTCGAACTCTTGAACGCTTACAACCGCGCAAACCTGCTCGACTTCAATTATCCCGAGGATTGCCTAACACCAGAAGACTGCCGTGAAAGACGAAACGACATCAATCAATTACCCATCGTCCCTTATTTAGGAATTACAGCGGAATTCTAACCATTTTTCAGAGCACAGGAACGTGAGATATATATTAATTCTTTTCATGCTGATAGGAACATCGAATGCCTTTACGCAAACCGATGATAACGGTGTTAAATCAGACTCAACAGAGAGTGATGCATCAGATGATGTTGCCACCTTAGACGTAATCAAGATTGAAGCCCAACCGTTAGAGAAGAAACCGCGCCATACCTTCAGTGGAAGGGCAATCCGGAGTGCGATGGGGAGCGGTGGAGATCCGATTCGCGTGCTAAACAGACTCCCAAGTGTCGGTCTCCTAAATGATTTCGTCGGAATCCTCTCTGTCCGCGGGGGCGGACCTGAAGACAATCTTTACTACTTCGATCGATTACCGTTGGGTTATCCATACCACCTCCAAGGAATCGTTTCAACGGTCAACGCTGAAGTGATTGAAAATATTGAGGTGTACCCCGGTGGATACGGCGTAGAATTCGGTTCCGACTCACAAGCCGTGATTGACATCCACTCCCGCACGAAAACCGATACACCTTTCGGTGGAACAGTCAATTTTAATCCAGTATATGGACAATTTTTCCTTGAAGGAAACGTAGGGCAACGCGGATATTGGTATGCCTTTGGACGGCGGAGTTATATGGAGCCGCTCTTTGAGTTGCTACCGCGTCTGTTGGACATCGAGAGCGACGTGGTAACCGAGGTACCGCGTTTCTGGAGTTATCAGGGAAAAGCAGTCTATCAATTAAGCAGCATTCACAGGTTAGTTATCAATACCATCGCGGCAGACGATTCCGCTAAATTCAATTTTACTTCGGATGAAGTGTCTGAAAGCGATCTGCCGGGTACGCTTAGTTCGGATAACCCGTTTGATTCACAGGGCATCCACCTTTATTCTCAGAAAGAGAATCAGTTCAGTTCCGTTGTATCGCTGACGCGCTCGTTTTCGCGCACAGAACTTAGTTTTGGCGAAGGCTATCTCTATCGAAATACCGAAAGCGTCTATGCTCTACGGGGCGACCTTGAGTATTGGGCTAAGTTTCCAAAAACGCTATTGGAGTCGGGTTTCGTCCTTTCGCGTCTCCCTTCAACATTGATTAGCAACGGTGCGCGTCCACCTGAAGAAGGGGATCCGGACTATAACTTCAGACTCAAACGAGATGGAGAGAAAATTTTTACCTCCACACCTACAATCTCGCACCGCCTTGAAGGATATTTGCAAGCAATCCAGCAACTGCCTTCCTTCCGTTATGCTGACCTCTACGCCACTGTCGGGATGCGAACGAGTTACTTCAATCTGATAGACACGTTTTCACTGCAGCCGCGTGGGCTCCTCGGTGTAACACTCGGACCGGGTTTCGCGAATGTCGATGGACTTTCGCTTTTCCCTGTAGACCTGCGCTTCATGTACGGCATTTACATCCAAAACCCACAACCCTATCAAGTGTTGCTCGGGCAGGAGAACCCAGAAATCACTCCCAGTTTGGCAAAGCATTATGTTATAACCCTGCAAAAAGAACTTAGGCCCCAGAAACCCTTAGTTTCGCAGATGAGAGCTGGCATCACCGGTTATTACAAAGACCTTCGAGATATGATTACCTACAATGAATCCGAAAGCCGCTATCAGAATCGGCGGACTGGATACGTAAGAGGGATTGAGATTTCATTGGAACATGAAATCGGGGACACCTTTCGGAGTTGGCTCTCCTATGCCTATACCATCTCCAAACGTCAAGACTCCTCAAGGGACAAGGAACGCTTTTATATGTATAGCACGCCACACGTTTTGGGAATCGGTCTGAATTATCTATTAGGATCTTGGGAATTCGGTGCGAATTGGCAATATAAGAGCGGGGTTTTGTATTCACCGCTGTTAGACAGAGAGCCGTATACCAACCCGTTTACTAAAAATGAAACATGGCTGCCGATTTACGGTGAGCCAGAACGTACAGCAGCATATCATCGCTTGGATTTACGGTTCCACTTTACCATCTTTCAGATCGAGAATTGGAAAGGTGGATTTACCTTTGAACTATGGAACGCTTATAACCGCACCAATATCCTTCAAGTTCGCTATAACCCAAACTTTACAAAAGAGATTCCAATTGCCCAATTACCTATAGTCCCATTCTTCGCGGCAACCCTTGAATTCTGACAAACCTGCCCAAATTAAAATTTATATAGTCCATTTTGCCTCCTTTTTCGTCTTTTAATACTTAATCAGATTCCTGTTTTCAAAGGAGGCAACGTTTGTGAGCAAGTATCTATCTTCTTTACGACAATTCCACAGACTTACAATTTTTTTGATTGCCGTTACGCTATTGAACGGTGTTGTTAGCGCACACGCTGAACTGGACAACAAGCAGGTTAAAGCATACCGGACCTACCAAAGTATTGAGATTGATGGCGATTTAACGGAGGAGGATTGGCAGCACGCAGAGGTCATGGACCGATTCATCCAAGTCGAACCTTATGAAGGCGAAGACCTTTCCGAACCCATGGAACTTCGAATCCTCTACGACGATGAGAACATCTACTTCGGTTTCACCTGTTACGATTCGGAGATGTCCAAACTTATTGCGAACGAGATGCGTCGGGATTCGCGCGACATACATGAAAATGACAATGTTTTTGTGCTATTGGACACATATAACGACAAACGAAGCGGCTTTTTCTTTCGGATGAATGCTCTTGGGGCAGTCCAAGACAGAGCCATCACGAACAGCGGTGATACATTTAACTCGGATTGGGATGCTGTTGTCGCCTGCAAATCCAAAATCAACGATTCCTACTGGACGGCGGAACTCAGCGTTCCCTTTAGTCAACTCCGCTTTGAAAAGAACGATCCGATGACATGGGGTATCAATGCTGGACGTGGGATCGCGCGTTCACGAGAAGAAGCAATCTGGAACCCCGTTCCTTCCTCTTACGGCGGTAGAGCCAAATACCGAACAGCACACGTCGGGAGCCTCGTCGGATTGGAAGGGATTGCACCTTCTCGAAATTTAGAAGTCCTCCCCTATATTCTGCCGGGCATTGCCCAAGTCAGTAACGACGACGCACAAATCGAAACAACTCGCGAATTTAAGGTGGGTTTTGACGCAAAATACGGTATTACTTCAAATCTCACCGCCGATGTTACCTATAACACAGACTTCGCCCAAGTTGAAGCTGATGACGAACAGGTAAATTTGACCCGATTTAGCCTCTTCTTCCCCGAAAAACGACCGTTCTTTTTGGAAGGGGCAGGACTTTTCGATTTCGGGGTCCCGCGGACGAGTTTTCGCCGCCCACCACCCATGCTCCTTTTCTATAGCCGACGTATTGGACTCGCTGAAGGAAACGCTGTTCCTATCATTTTCGGTGGTAAAACAACCGGTAAGATCGGATCTTACGGGGTCGGGCTTCTCAATGTCCTCACCGATGAATTTCACGATGACGCTACCGATGATGACCCTGTCAATGTTCCGCGGACGAATTTTTCTGTGCTTCGGCTGACGAAGGACATCGCCTTGGGCTCCCGTGTCGGTATGATGGCAGTCAATAAAGACGAATTCGGAAATTACAACCGCGCCGGCGGCCTTGACTTCGAATATCGTCCCAGTGATCGTTTAAATGTTCGCGGCATGTGGTCCCGGACTTTTGAACCGGATGCGTCTGGACGGAACAATGCGTGGTACCTCGGTTCCCAATGGCAAAATAATAACTTCCGTGCAGAAGGTTCATATACCGATATTGGTGACGATTTCAATCCTGCTGTCGGATATGTCCGGCGTACCGGTATCCGCCATTTCCGAAGCGAGATGCGCTGGACACCCAGACCCCAAAAATTCGGGGTCCGGCAGGTCTGGACGGGACCAGAGATGAACTATCTGCTAAATCACGACAACGAAGTCATAGAATGGGACATCTCCTATCTCAATTGGTTTGAGTTCAACACTGGGGACTATATCCGTTTCAGCGGTAGACGCAATTTCGAGCGATTGGATGAGATTTTCGACTTCAAGGACGGTGTAGAAATTCCAATAGGCGGCTACTACGCTAACACCTATAGTGTACGCCTCTCCAGTAATGATAGTCGAACGATTGGTGGAACGCTTGATATCGGTATCGAAGATTTCTACGACGGGAAAGTTCGCAGAGCCTCTATAGAAACCGTCCTTAAACCGAATGGGAATATCGCCATGCGGGCAGAATATCAATTTAATCAGATTGTTGACCTGCCGGTAACTTACTTTACCGACGAAAACCCGCGCCCTGTTTATGTCAATCTTTTTCGAGGGAGGCTCGACTACTCCTTTTCTACAGAACTCTTCGCGAAAGTCTTTGCACAGTGGAATACGGACGCGGACGTTGTCTCTATGAACTTCCTCATTAATTACATCTATCGTCCAGGCAGCGATTTCTATTTCGTTTTCAATCAGACTTACGATACCGATGGTGCAACAAAATCCACCCTGTTGGATTCGACCGTTGTGGCAAAGATGACCTATTGGTGGAACCCATAGCGCGAGCAACGAAATCTGTCGGATTCTAAAAAAATTGACACAAAAAAAGAAATATGGTATAATTTAAAGTGCCTCTATACGCAAATTGTGCCATATTCTATAGAGGTTATTAAACCTTCTCTTAGCATTTGATGTCAAAAATAGGTACTTGCGAATCGTAATTGGTTTTCGTTTTTTGAGGCACTCGTTTTCGTTAAACCTCTTAGGATCAGGTTCATATAGACAGATTCCGAATCGAAATCATAGGTTCTTCTTTTTAGAGGAGGAAGACAGATGAGTAGCAGAACTTCCGGTATGCTTACTGAAATGCGGCAACGTCGGGCGGAACGCAAAAAACCGAAGCGGCTTGTTGCCCTGAAGAAGGTTTCGCTGGATGCCAGTCAACAACAAGGGATTTCCACTGCGAAAGCAAACGTAGTGAAGCATCCGATCACGCAAAAACACGTCGGACGGAGTTCCACAGCGTTTTCAGTAGCAATTGCCTTCCACGCAATTATTGGGTTTGTTATTAGCGCTTTCTTTATTGCCGAACAGATTGAGATGAATCAAGAGACATTTGATATTAGCATCGTCACAGAAGAGCCAAAGACCAAGCGCCGACTCCGACGCAGAGAGACACCAAAGTTTGAAACAAAACCAGACCAGCAGCAAGTTATGCTTCAGCGTCCGCTAAAGACCACCACCTCACTGCCCTCAAGTGATGGGTTCGTCATCCCGCAAGGGACAGAAGCAACTGTTGACCTTTCAACACCCGGCGCGGACGAAGGTCCGAAAATGATAGAGGTCGACCGAAATTTCGCCCAACCCTCGCGGTCATTGGAACCGGAGACAAAAGCACCCGGCTTTGAAATACAGCGTGAAGCACCGTCACTCATTAACAAACTTGATGCTGACGCTGCATTAGAAGCAGGTCCCGGATTGGGAAGTGTTGACTTCGAGCCTGAACCGGGTGTCATTGCGCCAACAATGAAGTCCCGCGGACCAAAGAAGTATCCAGATGCGGCAAAGAGAGCGGGGAAAGAAGGTAAGGTTATTCTGAAAGCGACTATCAATGAAAATGGTATCCCACGAGACATTGTAGCACTGACAAGCCTCGGGTATGGACTTGAGGAAGCGGCGATTGAGATGCTGAAGAAGAGCACCTTCCGTCCCGCTACAAAAGCTGGAGAACCGATTAGTCTGGAGGTCGAAATACCTGTTGATTTCAGGCTTAAGGAAAACTAAGAATACGACTTACCAATGCCTCGTCACCGCATTTGCCCCAGGACAGATGCCAGAAGAATCCAGAGCTTATCCTATTTTCAGTAAGCCTTTTGCTGCGAAATTCCGCACTAAATTGACAACAGATTGACGGGCTGTCCCGGCGATTTGGGTCTGTTCAAACGTCAGTTCTCCGATTTCCGCTGCCAGCACTTCTGCCTCTGAGGCAGACATGTTTTCAAAGAACCGATCGTGGACCGTCGCTGGCGCGTTGTGCAGTGCAACCGCTAAGGTCTGTTTGTCGAGTACTTTTAGAACGGTTTGAATCGCCTCGCTCTCCAACTTATCTAAATCCCCAAAGGTAAAGAGTTGTTCAGAAACACTATTTACCATATTGGGGTTTTTCTCTGCCAAAGCCTCCAACAATTGATTCTGTCCCGCTACATCCATGTAGGATAATAGTTTGGCAAGATTTGCTGTGCCTTCCCCTAAGAAAGTCGTTTGTTGGAGTGTCTCCTTAATTTTAGCGATATGTTCATGCCAGATTTGAGCCGCACGCTCAGCATCAACAACCTCTGTGGCAGTTACGCTTTCAGCAATACCCACCTGCCTGTCGAAAGGTAACTGTGCGAAAAGTCTACCGGCATGTGCAGCGAGAGCATCGCCGATGAGGGCACTCTCCAAATGCGCACACATTACAAAAAACACAGCGGCATCAGCGTCCGCTACATTTTGGAACGCCCTCAAAACAACCTGTGGATGTGTCTCATCAAGCAAAACCACCAATTCCTTTAGCGCAGCTGCATCTAAAACGGGGGTTATCGTCTGTGCGTCTGTATTAGGAAGTGACACCTCGCACCCCCTTTTCCCCAGCGACCACTTCACCAATAAGGTAGGTAGACTCCCCCGAGGCGTTAAGAGACGACAGCGCAATATCAACATCATCTGGCGAAAGGACAACGACCATCCCCACTCCCATATTGAAAACCCTGTACATCTCTTCGTTTTCAACGTCCCCTTTCGCCTGTAAAAACGGAAAAATAGCCGGAATCTCCCAACTCCCTTTTTGGATATCGGCGATACACCCATCGGGTAGGATCCGGAGTACATTCGCAGGGAGCCCACCGCCAGTGATATGCGCAAGTCCTTTAATCTCACATACCTCGCGGAGTGCCAATACAGATGTCACATAACTCTTGTGGGAGGCGAGGAGGGTCTCCCCAACTGTTTCTGAGAGTTCTGGAAGGTAGGTGTCAACGTCGTAGTTGCACCGCTCAAAGAGAATACGACGGACCAATGAAAAACCGTTGGTATGCAAACCTGCTGAACCCAATCCAATGAGTTTATCTCCGGGTGCAATTCTACTACCAGTAATCACGCCTTTTCTTTCTACAACACCGACGATTGTGCCGACCAAATCGTATTCACCGACAGCGTAGAAATCCGGGAGTTCCGCGATTTCACCACCGATTAACGCGCAGCCAATCTTTCGGCAACCCGATGCCAAGCCCTCAATCACCTGCTCAATAACTGATGGCACCACTTTATTAATGCCGATATAATCGAGAAAGAAAAGCGGCTCAGCACCCTGCACAACGATGTCATTTCCACAATGCGCGACAATATCAAAGCCGACGGTATCGTGGCGTGAGGCTTTAAATGCAACTTTCAGTTTTGTGCCGACACTGTCTGTACTCGAGACGAGAACAGGTTCGTTGTAGGACTTGAGCGCGAATAAGCCGCCAAAACTTCCAACATCACTGAGTACTTCGGGACGATAGGTCGTCTGAACCAGTCCTTTGAGGCGTTTTATCGCCTCGGCTTCGGCTGCAAACGAGACACCCGCATCGGCGTACGTCAACGGCTTTTTATCTGCCATCTGATTTCTCTTGTTCCTTCATTAATTGTTTGCGCAGCGGAGAAACGCTCTGCCGCGGTCTTAATAGGCTAATGACCAACACAATTCCGCTAATAACCAAGGCAATGAGAACACCCATATCCTCAGCTTCACCCGGTGTCATACTCGGTCGTAATTTCCCAATCACAGACGGGAGAATCCTGCTCAGAATCATACCGAGAATCGCACACCCGAGCAAAGAGATGAGCGTATGCCGCCCTTGCGCCGTCCCTATCGGATTCGGTCTTTTCTGTTTACCACGTTGTCTATACTGCATAAAAATCTTCCTTGTAGCGCAACGCGCGTTCAACGCATATCAAGACGCCGGGTTAATCCACAATTAGGGGCAGCTGCTCCGAAGGCTCGTCCACAAACGGGATTGGATATTCGCCATCAAAACAGGTGGTACAAAAGTCTTTCGATGCCTTCACCGAGTTGAGCATGCCATTGATGCTCAGATAACCCAGACTGTCGGCACGAATGTATTTGCGGATCTCTTCAATCGTGTGTGAACTGGCAATCAACTCGCCACGTGTAGGGGTATCCACACCATAGAAACATGAAAATTTATTCGGGGGGGATGCAATACGGAGGTGGACAGCGGTCGCGCCGCCTTGCCGAACGATTTTGATGAGTTTCCTGCTATTTGTCCCACGCATAATTGAATCATCTACAAGCACGACCCGTTTGCCGCGAAGGACATCGCGTATCGGATTCAACTTTATTTTCACCATAAGTTCTCTGATATCCTGCGTGGGATTCATAAAAGAGCGTCCAACGAAAGTATTTCGCGACAACCCTAAATCGAAAGGAATACCAGACTCCTCAGCATAGCCGAGGGCGGCAATCGTTGCCGAATCGGGGACCGGAATAACGACATCCGCTTTGATGGGATGTTCACGGGCGAGCTGCCTGCCAAACTCACGACGCGTGCTATTCACACTCTGACCGAACATCATACCATCCGGACGCGCCAAATAGATATATTCAAAGATACACTGCGATAATTTCGGCTCTCTCCTACGAAAACGGAAGGACCCTACGCCGCGACGCGCAGAACGTATAAATATCAACTCACCGGGTTCTACCTCACGTATCGGTTCCGCTTCAATTACATCAAGCGCACACGTTTCGGACGCAAGGACATAAGCATCATCCAGTTTACCGAGCCAGAGCGGACGAAATCCATGTGCATCGCGCGCCCCTATGAGTGTATTTTTATCCATGCATACGAACGAGTAAGCCCCTTCAATACCCCGAAGTGCGTCAATAATCCTATTTTCCAGAACCTGCTTCCGCGAATGCGCGATGAGATGGAAAACGACCTCAGTATCCAGACTCGTGCTAAAGATTGAACCCGCATTCTCCAGATGGTTCCGAATGTATGATGAATTGACAAGATTGCCGTTATGACCAAGCGCAAGAGGCCCCTGTTTATAATTCCGAACCAGCGGCTGCGCGTTCTCCAGTGTACTTTCCCCCGCTGTTGAATATCGGTTGTGCCCAATAGCGATATGACCATTGAGCCTCGCTAAAACCTCAGTCGTAAAGACAGAATGGACAAGCCCCATACCGTGGTGATACGTAAACTTTTCACCATCTGATGCAACAATCCCACTGCTCTCTTGTCCTCGATGCTGAAGGGCACGTAACCCCAAATAGGTTAACTCTACCGCTTTAGGGTGACCGAAAACACCGAAGACACCGCATTCGTCCTTTGGTTTATCATCATATTGCATTTTTTTTTAATTGCTCCTGGGCTGCTGCGTCCGATGTCCTTGCAGATTCCAAATTGTTAAAAAACCATTTGTAACCTGAAGCAAGTTCTCTACTAAATTTTAGATCGGGACGGACAATGGACACCCCGCTCAGATTTAATAGGTAAAAATATCTATCCGTGTTCTGCGCTGATTTCGGTATTGTCGGCAGCCGCCAACCTGTATCCCAATATCGCGCCGATGGGAACAGCAAGAATATACCAAATCTCGACCGGCAAACCCAGCGACACCCACCCGCGCATCGGGAGCGAAACGACATACGCGAGTGCCTTAAGCACCGGAAGCAGCAACGCCAGAATAAGGTTCGGTCTACCAAATATCTCCCACGGCACATTAAGCAAGGCAAGCAAACCGACGACAGCTGGCGGACCCAAAAATGCACCTGAGTAAAGCGGTTTTAAGGGGATGTTAACACCGAATCTTTGGCTCACAAAGCGTATACCTTGGCTCGCCCCCACAACCACCGTTCCGTACCAGACACTCAAGGAAATGAGGAGCAGCAAACCGACCCAGAAGCCGTGGCGGATCCGATCCCCGAGCAGCACTTGCCAAATAAAATTCTCAATTACCAACAAGCAGATCCAACCGCCTAACAGTCCAACAATACTTCCAGCAGCAATTTGCCCAAGGGTTAATGTGACACTACTTTTTTTCATACACTCCGACTCTTTAAAAAAAATAATTTAAATTTAACTCTATTGTACCATTATGCAACATAAATGTCAAAAAAATCTTTTTTCTTATAGAAAAGTGAAAAAAATGACATTGACCAAACGCTGAATATCTGATAGAATGATAGCACGCAGCGTTTACGGTAAGCAACCAGCTCCGATAAAGTATTTAAGGACTGACCTATGAAAGAATATTTGGAAATTCAAAAACCTGAACTTAGTTATACCTATGAGTTTGGGATCGATCAGCTCTCTCTCATGTCAGAATGTCTGGAGGCACACGGCTTTGCGATTATCAAAGATGTTTTGTCTCCTGAATTAGTTGACAGTTTAAAACAGGCGGTCTTTGACGGCACGGATCCGAAAAGAGAGTTGAAACCGGGAGAAAGTCGGACCCGACACGCTTGGGTTGAGTCTGGACCGGGAGCTTGGCAACTCTTGGAACACGCACCGTTTATGAAAATCCATCGGCATCTGATTGGGACCGAGGAAATGACTGTCCACCGGTCTGCCGCTATCATACGGATGCCTGGGTCTCAACCGGTTTCATGGCATACCGACTGGTGCGGATTTTCAACGGATACACCGAAGAATTCGGGGGATGTACTAAATCGTGGACTCTGGCCCTCTGGCAAATGGTTCTACCTGACGGGTTCTCGCCCGGAACACGGTGGGCTGTGCGTAATTGAGGATTCTCACGTGGAAAACTGGAAGGGACCTGAAGGTTTTAAGATGACAGGGGACAGACGCTCCTTTTACAAGGAAGGCGAAGCAGAAAAAGCGTATGTCGGGTTTGATATTCCGGGATTGGTGCCGTTGTTTACGAATCCGGGGGACATGATCGTATTTGCGCATCGGACCTATCACGGTGCATTCCCGAACCAGATTGACGAGATCCGGCTGTCGTGTGCGATCGGTTTTCGGAGTCGGGACCATCACATTGATATTCCGTGGGAGATTCCAGAAGAAGGCAAACAGTTTTTAGCGGACTTACCGCCGCAATTCCACCAATACACGCAGGGGTATACCAGCATTGATTTGGCTTGGCGGGGGTAGCTGTCCAAATCGCGGATTATTGTTAATTTTAATAACCTTTTTCAACAAGGCGGCGATGTGATTCAGGGGGTACCCCATTTTGGAGCCAAGCGATAGGTTGTTCTTCTGCCCTATCAGGATTTACCCAAATGATGTCTCGGATTTCGCGAACTTGTTGGGACGCTCGGGCGAAAAGTCCTCGGATGGCTTCATCACGTGAAATGATAATCTGATCAGTTGCAAGTGCTGCTCCGAGAAGGTGAAAATCCTTTAGCATCGCGTTGATGTCTTCTTCCCGAACCGCCGTTGCTTCAATTTCGTCGTACAACGCTTTATTTTCTGGAAGTTCGATATAGTGGAATCTTTTTGTAGCAATCATATTTCCTAACCATTCGGCTGCAAAATTTGATTGATGCTCATCCCACTCCTCGGATAATTCATAAGTCATCACAACGCGGTGTGAGGATTCATCTCGAAAAGTTTCAAGAAATTCGGTGCAATTGATTGATACCGGCGCAGTTGCCCCTGCACCACCGGCGGCACGCGCAACCGAGGCGTTCACAACGATCCTTTTTAAACCTCTTGCGCGCATACTATGTCCCTTTAATGAAACGCGACCGTGCCGCCTTTATGTAACCGCTTTGCGCGTGGAGACTAACATCTGCAAAATCTATCGGCCAATCGCCGTAGGCTCCTGCATTGTCTAAGTCCACACTATTAACCGCTGTTACGCCATCTTTGCTCCGTGAAAACCAGTGGAACTTGACTAACTCTGGTGAGAGGTCTCCTTCCGCGACAAGCGTTTGAATCCCTAAAAGTAGCAGCGAACTATGCGTTTCAACAACGACGCGTACGCCTCGTTTCGCTGCGTCCGCCAGCACTTGTGCTAAGGCAACCTGGGCGCGAGGGTGGAGGTGGAGCTCGGGCTGTTCAATATAAACTAACTGCCCTTGTTCCGCTGCAGTCAGTGCTACTATAACTGGTAAGACTTGGGAAATACCAATCCCTACATCGGCAATGTTAACCATGTCGGTCCCGCCAGTCCTATCATGCGGAAGACGGCCGACTTGAACCTCAATACCGACATCACCAACTTTTTGGGTGCTGACTTTTCCTGTTAATCCAAGAACATGAAGGGCATCGCCTAACGTTTTCAGGCGTTCATTTTTTGTCTCCTGCCACTCGTGAATGATGCTCGCAGCATAATGTTCAAACCTACCAGGATACCACGGGCCGGTGCTAGTGAGGTTGTAGAAGGGTGCCGGATTGCCACGTAATCCCGGAAGATAGACACTGTTGACGATATTGAATGCGGCATCATGAGTAAAGTTAAGATGCTTATCGCCACCTTCAGATTCCAGGTATAAAAAACATCCTGAACGCTTCACTACGTCAAAATCCTCAAACACCGAATCTTCATCATCTAACAATTTGATTTCTTCAGGCGGCATCTCAGGATACAATGTGAAATGCTTAGGCGGCGATGTTTGATCCCCCTCTAATGTTCCTCTGGTCATTTCGCCAATTTCAATCCCGCCTGACCCTTTTCTAAAAGTCGTTCTTACTAAGTTGGAACGATCAGTCTCTATCTGGATATGAAAACGATCCACTCTTTTCTCAGTAGTTAATTTGGAAAAGAATTGATCTGCCAAAGTGAATTGAACATTCGGTCCATCAATCTTTAGAGGTCCTGGATCGTACGGGGCATTTAGTGTTTGTTTCAGCATTAACAGCGGCTGCATGATACTGGATTTCCCAGAACTGTTGGCACCGGCAAGGACCGTCAACGGACAGATGTCAATCGCACACTCCTCCGCTATCGACTTGAAACCCTTCACGGCTATCTTAGTGATGCCAGTTCTCTGTTCTTCAGACATGTAAGACCTGCCTTTTATATTTGTGTAGTTAATCACGCAATTAATCACGCAATTAATCGATTACCTGCTCGTCCACTTTTCGGATGTCCCTAATTCCCCTGCCTTTTCCTACTGCAGTCAATAGCCCTTTGTCTGTTAAATCCTTTCGGTAATGAAACGAATATTCCCGATCCGATAACGATAGAGTTCTTTTGTTCTACCCCGCAGTCGCCTGATTGTCGTAGGATTTTCGTGATGAAACGGAGAGTGGGTGATATATTCAAAAGCGGTATTAATCCGTTCCCCTGTTGCCTGATCTCGCCGCTTGATAAAGTTTTCGATTTTTCTTGAAAGAGGCTCAAGCGTGAATGGCTGATGGTTCACAGCCCAATCTCCTTCTTGATCTGTGACCACGGTTTTCCACCGCCAGCATCCAATTCTTGTTCTGCCTCAGCAATATCTGCCAAGACATCCGGTTCTGAATTGATCAGTGCTGTTTCGCGCCAATCAGCGAGAAAAGCAGAAAGTGTTGTCGCGTTTTCTTTCCCTTCCGAGATCCGTGTTACCAACTCGAGCAATTCCTCGAAAAACTCAACAAGCTCTTCTGGTTCCAACCACTCGTGCCAATCATAGTGTTTTGAAGCAGTCACGGATTTAACGAATAATTGACCGCTGATGAGGTGTCCAACGACAAGTTTGGGCTTTTCCATCTGAAGTCTCCGTGTGTGTCGGTGTTAGGTTTAGGCAAATTATACACGATATATTGATGAGATTCAAACATTTTTTTTTCGTAAACCCACGGCTATTTATGGTGGATCCCACAAATAAGTAGACAGTTTCTGGTATTGGTGGTATCCTATGGATCTTGTGGCATATTCATTAGATTTACGTAAACGCGTTTTAGATTTTATTGAAGCTGGCGGTGGTAAGACCGAAGCGAGTCGGCGTTTTTCTGTCGCACGTCCAACGCTCTATAAATGGTTGAATGCTGATGATCCTTTGAAACCTCAGAAACCCGGTCCGCGTCGCCCCCGAAGTCTTGATCCTGATGCGCTGAGAAAACATGTCGCTGATTTTCCAGACCAGACCTACTCCGAACGCGCTACTCATTTTGGTGTCTCAAAATCTTGTGTCCATTATGGTCTGAAACGTATCGGTTGCACTCGAAAAAAAAAGTCTCGGCTATAAGGAGCGATGTCCGAAGCAACGCAAACTTTATCGTCAGCGACTCACCGGGGTTGAGAGCGAGGGTAAATCGTTAGTTTATGTCGATGAAGCCGGATTTCGTTCTGAAAGTTTCAGACGTTATGCCTATGCGCGCCGCGGTGAATGTGTGCTTGGCTTGATATCGAGTCAACGGACTCGGACGATGACTTTGCTCGCTGCACGTATAGAGAAGACCTTGACCGCAACAAAGTTGGTGCAAGGGGGTCGTAAAGCCACAGATTTCAATGACTGGTTAGCTGAAACGTTATGTCCACGGTTGTCTTCAAATCACGTTGTGATAATGGACAATGCGCGTCTGCACAAGACCGCACGCACACGAGAACTCATAGAAGCCACGGGTGCCGAACTGATGTTTTTACCCCCTTATTCGCCAGATTATAATCCCATAGAACATGATTTTGCCAATATCAAACGAAAACGTGAATATCACCCAGAAAAGTCCGTTGAGGATATTATTCAAATGTCTAATTAATTTTTGAATCTACCATAGTTTTCATTTTTTTAGGTGTTTTTGATCCTCCAGACTGGTAGGAGCGGTTTGTAACCGCTCCGGCTCTTAGAAAAGCACCTTCAAACATCAATAAATTCTTAAAACTAAACGACCCTGGTATTCAATAAAAAAGACTTGTATCTTTTCTCTGAAAATGTTATATTACTTATGCACAGTGGCGGTGGATACCACCTCCCGCTTGGGAGTGCCACCACTCCTTTTGATAGCGGTATCCCCATGTATAAAGGAACACTCTGTATCTCAGAGAAAAAATCAAAGTCAAACCGAGGAGGCTCTCATGTCGAAAATTCTCGTGCTATCGGGCGAAAATCACCGCTTTAATGCAAGTGCCAGCGTCATTCACGATTTTCTTTCCGAAGATGCCGATATTACAGCAACACTCACTGACGATAAAGGGATTTTAGCAGCATCCGAACTGAATACCTACGATGCATGCGTCTTTGGTACAGGCTTCACGCGTACGGAACGCCGAGAAGACGGATCTGTCGAGCGTGTCTCCGATTTAGCTCCCGCTGAAGAAGAAGGCTTGTTCCAATTTGTCAGTGACGGCAAAGGGTTGGTCGGAATTCACGGTACCGCATGGTGGATCGGCGGTCAGGCAATGGACCTCATCGGTGGAGCCTCCAATTGGCATCCACCTGGCTCAACCTTTACTGTCCATATCGAAGATAACGCACATCCGACGACACAAGGCGTTGAAGACTTCGATGTAGAAGATGAAATCTATATCTCCGCACACGATCCGCACATCCATGTCTTGGCATCCGCCGAATGGTTCGGCAAAGCACACCCCATGGCGTGGGTAAAGCCTTACGGTTCTGGACGGGTTTTTTATACCACGCTGGGACACGGACCCGGCACCTTCGAGCGCGAAGGTATGCAGAAATTCCTTACCCAAGGCGTAAAATGGGCAGCGGCATCATAGAATACCGCACGGCGAGGCACAATTGCCTCGCCACACCACTACTCAAAACATAATGCCTGCACTAAAAATCAAAACCATAGAAACCGAAATCGTCGAGGTAAATCATCGCGGTAATTGGCTCTTTGTCAAGCTCCACGCCGATGACAACACAATCGGTGTCGGTGAGGCTTCCCAAGGTGGAGATGACGGTCGTGTTCAACACGTCATTGACACCCTCAAACCCGCACTGATAGGGTGGAACCCCTTCCAATTGGAGGCATTCCGTCAGCGTTTCTATCGTGATACCGAAAGCCACACCTATCACACCGCACTCAGTGGAATCGAACAGGCAATGTGTGACCTGATAGGCAAGGCGTTGGACGTACCGAGTTATCAATTGTTAGGCGGCAAATGTCGAGGAAAGATCCGGCTCTACGCAAATATTAACCGCGCGACAGTCGATCGGAGTCCATCCGGGTTCGCCAGTAACGCCGAGCGTGCCGTTGCCGAAGGATTCACAGCTATAAAATGCGCCCCCTTTGACGATGTTTCAACGTCAAATATATCGAGCGGAAGCCTCACCCGTGCCATCTGTACAGGCATTGACCGCATCCGGACAATCCGAACCGCAATCGGTGATAACATCGACTTGATGGTAGACTGCCACAGCCGTTTTAACCCGGGTATCCTCATACAGGTCGCCAAAGAACTCGAGGACTTGCACCTCTTTTGGATTGAAGACGCTGTGCCGCTGGACAATCTTGACGCTTTCGCACATATAAGTCGTTCCATCGGTATTCCCATTGCAACCGGTGAACGCTTACGAACCCCTGAAGCTTTCGATAGGCTGCTCAGATACGCGGAGGTCGATTATATCCTACCGGATGTCAAACACGTCGGTGGAATTTCGGGCTTGAAAAAAATCGCAACACTCGCTGCCGCACGCAACGTCATGGTAACGCCTCACAATCCGAGCGGTCCTGTCGCAACAGCCGCGAGTGTGCAATGCATGGCAAGTGTCCCGAATTTCGCTATCCTCGAATACGCCTGGGGAGAGATAGCGTGGCGTGCTTCCCTTGTTTCACCGCCAGAGAAGATCGTCAACGGATTCATTGAAGTGCCTGACCGACCTGGATTGGGTATCACACTTTAAGATAATAAACATCAGGAGTCACAAAATGATACTTTTCAATACCCACTTGAAAATCATACCAAAATTTATCCCGCTTTATCTCCTTCTGCTCATTGGCACTTTTGCTGGATGTATCGGAAGCATGCAGACGATGCAGCAGGAAAGTACCGAAACCGCTTCCACCACAGAAACGGAAGAATCACCCCGCGCCCTTGCGGAACTCCAATTGTCAACCTCTAAAACAAATTATGCAGTAAAGGAAGAAATCCCGCTTAAGGTCAATATTCAGAACGGCAAATTTGACCTACTCGTGCCTTTTTTTCCTGTCGCGACGAAGGGTGCTTTCACACAAGTAACGGTGAAGGACGCAAACGGACAAATCGTCGAACCGAAGCGTGCAATCACACAAGAGAACCCGCAAAAATACGTCCAGCGCGATGGAAAATCCGTCCGCTGTATTCAGGGATTTGATTTCAAAGCGTCCATGAATCAGGAACTGATGCTGAGAGATTTACAGAGATACTATCAGTTACAACCCGGCACTTACACTGTAACACTCGCTATTGAATTAGAAGTATACCGAGAATCCATAACCGAAGAACATCCAGAAATAGCGGAGTTAAGACGAGACCTCGCACGGCTTCAGAACGACCCGAATCTTCAAGCCGCTGCAAAGCAGGACGCGGCGAACTACTATCAAGAACAAATCAAATTCATTCAAGAGAGAAGCAAGGATGAAGAAAAGAATATCTACTTGCCTGTCAAGTCACGCCGCGGACAGGCATCGCTCGTATCCAACGAAATCGCACTAATAATAGAATAGGATTTTCTCATGAAACCATTTAAAAACCTCATCCTGCCTTATCTGCTTCTGGTTCTTAGCATGGCAGGATGCATTGCGGGTTTGCAAACCCAATCGTCACCAACCGATGCGAATGCTGCTACTTCTGGGATGGTTCTCTCGCTTTCAACTCCCAAAGTAACTTACGAAGCTAAGGATAGTATAAAACTCAACCTTAGTATTCAGAACGGACAGTTCAATCTTCTTGTCCCTTTTGCTGACATTGCAACGTCTGGGGCTTTTGCGCAATTAAGTGTTAAAGATACCGAGGGCAACACTATTAACCCAAAACGTTCAATCAGTACCCCGATTTCTGAAGAAATCTTTATCGAAAAAAATGGAAAACCTGTTCAGTGTATCCAAGGATTTGACTTGAAAGCTGAAAACACGCATACGATCTCATTGGAAGACCTTCAGAAATATTACGAACTTCAGAAAGGTAGTTACACAGTCACAGTCACAATAACTTTACCCGTTTACCGGGATTTTTTGAAAAAGCAACCTCCAGAAATCAGAGAATTAGAAGAAGAGATTAAGCGAATCCAGAAGGTAACGGATGCGCACGTCTCCGCTGCGGATAAGCGTTCTGCAGTTAACGATCTCCAACAACAGATTGAGTCCCTTGAAAAGAAGCACAAAGATATCTATCTGCCTGTTAAATCTTTGATCGGTGACGCATCGCTTACATCCAATAGCATGATTCTAATAATAACGGAAGTTCAACACTAAAGCGATTTCTTTGCGAGCCCGTTTATTCCAATCTACATATAGATTTTTCATATTGAACTGATGGTAGAATTTAAATTTCTTTACTTTTTTCAAATGATGCACCCTTTCTGCCCAAAATTGTGTCTTTAAAAAATAGAAAGTGTTCCTCCGTACAGCAAACTCACACTGACAATGGAATAACGAAGATTCTGGGTAAAGTTCTACGTTATCTATCGTGCTGCATATTCTTTAGGAGAACGAATCATGAAAAATATAAGACTTCTGTTTTTAGTCACTCTGGGTGTAATACTGGCGTTTTCAAACTTTTTTAGTGTTTGGGCAAAGGCACCCACGCGCGCTAAAATTGTGTTTACCTCTACACGTGATGGCAATGGCGAGATTTACATGATGAATGCTGATGGAAGTGGAGAGGTACGATTAACCGATCACCCCGGAGACGACTTCGATCCTGTCTGGTCACCGACGGGAGAACACATCGCTTTCGTCTCGGAACGGGAGCATCAAGGACTTTATGACATCTATCTCATGGATGCAGATGGTCAAAATATACGTAAAGCGTTCAGTGACGTGGAATATAGGACAGCACCGACGTGGTCACCCGATGGCGAACAGATTGCTTACCATACGTATTCACCTGTGCCTGATTGGGCAGTATACTTCGACAGACTCGGCGGCGGCAAAGCGGAGCGACTCTCCGAAGCAACAATGACACGCGGAGGTTTTCCTTCTTGGTCTCCTGATGGAACGGAGATCGCTTTCACCGACGTTGTGAAGAGGCAGCCTCCGGTAGCACCGCTCATTATGGTTGTACCCATAGAAATGCACATCTGGATTATTAATTTACAAACCCGTGAGAAAGAAAGACTTCTTCCAAGACTTAGAAGTGGCGACACCTACTATCCTGTTTGGTCCCCTGATGGAACAAAACTTGCCTTTTATTGGCGGGAGCGGGATCGACAAAAGCCTGGCATCTACATCGTCAATCGTAATGGTAGAATGCTTGATGAGATAGTTAAAAATGCAGGCGGAATGGTTGCATGGGCACCCAATGGGAGAGAACTTCTTTACAGCCAGACCGTTAACGGTCAAAGGCAACTATTTAAAATAGACTTACATTCTCGCATCAAGGCACCGCTTGCCCCGCTGGGTCCAATCATAGGTCATGGACGAAACTCAGGTTGGGACTGGTTTGATCCCAAGGGTTTACCTGTTTCTCCCAAACCAGAGTTGCTCACTACAATTTGGGCAAAAGTGAAAACTACCGATTGACCTTATAACCTTTGGAGGTGTTCCGATGAAGGTATTCCGTTTTTTTCTAATCTATAGTCTCAATGTCTTGTTGTGTTCCCCCATTTTTGCACAAGCACCCACGACAGCAAAAATTGCTTTCGTGTCAAGAGGTATAAATCCGTCGGGGATCTACCAATCCAACATCTATATGATGAACCCTGATGGCAGCGATTTAATCAACCTCATCAGTAGATCTCGTAGTCGTGGTATTAACCACATCGCTTGGGAACCCTCAGGACAACGAATCCTTTTCTGCTCTGATCACAAAGGCAAGCACGATATACACGTTATGCATGCGGATGGAACAGATGCAAAACCGATGTTCACTGAACCGAGATATAGAGTAGAACCCACTTGGTCACCGGATGGCAAACGGATCGCCTATGTCGCTTCGGCAAAACCTATGGGACGGAGTCTCTACATCGCACCAATAAATGGACAGTCCGGTGAGCCGATTGTTCAGGTAGGTCCTCATAGCGGGCAGCCTGACTGGTCCCCTGATGGGACCGAAATCGCTTTTGTTGTAGGATCCCGTGGCATCCGGAAAATTTATATTCTGAATCTTGAGTCGCACACCCAAAGGCTGCTGCTGCCAGATAAGAACCCGTGGATGCAGTATCCCGCCTGGTCGCCTGACGGTGAGAGAATCGCTTTCGTTTGGTCTCCAAATAGGTCTGGGTCAGGTATCTATGTTGTGAATCGTGATGGAACAGGACTGGAACAAATTACGGAACCAGACCCGTTGAGAACTGTATCAATAGCATGGGCACCGTCCGGTGATGAACTCGTTTACGCGAAGGATACAGGAGACAGCCTGCACCTCTTCAAAGTTAGTTTGAAGGACCAACGTCCTCAACAACTTACGCATGAAATGATCAACCCAGAAGCAATTTGGTTCGATCCGGCGGCAGTTGTCCCTGTCGAACCCTCGGCATCTGCACGCATAACAACATGGGGTCAAATCAAAAATCAGGACTAAGTTTGTCCTCTGAAAAGCGTTTTCAGCAAAAACAGATACGAACACAACGCGCTTGTACAGGTTAAAAATTTTACTTGCAAATCAGTGCAAAATGATATATAATTTTAACAATAAAATCGTCCATGCACAAAAGTTTTTGTAACCCACGGTTCTCAAGGATAATCCAGAATGCTTTTTAATTTCGCGAATGTGCTGATCTTCTTGATTGTTGGCAGTCTATTTGTCGTTCTAAACCTGACGATCTCTCGCCTCCTGCATACCAAGATATTCTCAAGCGAAAAGTATATCCCCTATGAATGCGGTGAGGACCCGATTGGCGATACGCGGATTAAGTTTAACACCCGCTTTTACGTCATCGCGCTGATCTTCCTAATCTTTGACGTGGAAGCCGTGTTCCTTTTCCCGTGGGCAGTTGTTTTTCGGGACTTTGGGCTCTTTGCGTTTTTAGAGATGCTCGTCTTCATCGTTATCCTTTTAGTCGGGCTTGCCTACGTCTGGGCAAAAGGCGATCTGGAGTGGATCCGCTCCACACAGTTGGAAGTCCAATCGCTCCGGAGGGAAGAAAGTTATGATAATTGATGAGAAATTAGATAAAAACGTTATTGTCACCTCGGTTGACGCTGTCGCTAACTGGGCACGCTCTTCGGCACTCTGGCCCATGACGTTCGGTCTTGCATGTTGCGCCATTGAATTTATGGCGACCGCTGCCTCCAACTACGATCTCGACCGGTTCGGTGCCGGTGTCCCACGTGCGACACCACGCCAATCCGACCTGATGGTTATCTCCGGTACGGTGACGCTTAAAATGGCGACACGGATCCGGCGGTTATATGAACAGATGCCGGAACCGAAATACGTCATCTCAATGGGGAGCTGCGCAACGAGCGGCGGTCCCTACTGGCAACACGGATACCATGTCCTCAAAGGTGTTGACCGTATTATCCCGGTTGACGTTTACGTTCCAGGATGCCCACCGCGTCCAGAGGCACTGATCGAAGGGCTGCTTAAACTACAAGAGAAGATTAAGAGCCAAACCGTCGCTAAACGTGAGCACGTTCCCTTTTTGAAACGTCTCTTTACCAAAACGGAATGGTACGAACTTGAGGGAACTGATACCGAGATTGCGGCAGAAGTACCGCCTACGGAAGACGATAACGCAGAAGAAAGCACCGCTTAGCACACAACGCATCTAACGGTAGATGCGATTTGTAATCGCGACCATGGAGTAGGAATTACGTGAAACCAGAAGAAATCTATGAAGTCCTAACCCAACAGTTTAGTGGAGCCGTTCTCAACTTTGACACTGAACTCGCCGGTGACCCAAGTATCCACATTGCCCCCACAGCAATCGCCGATGTGTGTCAATATCTCGCCGAAACCGAGGCATTGGCATTTGATTCCTTAATGTGTCTTAGCGGTCTCGACTTGAACGCCAATGACGAAGAGTTTGCTGTTGTCTACCACATCTATTCCATGCAACATCGACACAGCGTGGTCATCAAAGCCTTGGTGCCGAAAACGAATCCACACCTTCCGAGCGTCTCGCATATCTGGAAAACAGCGGATTGGCACGAGCGCGAGGCTTATGACCTCTACGGAATTCTCTTTGAAGGACACAACGACCTCCGTCGTATCTTACTACCCGACGATTGGGAGGGATACCCGCTGCGCAAGGATTACAAGGAACCCGAATTCTATCGCGGCATGCGCGTGCCATATTAAGCACAAGACTTTGCGGTGCTGCGTTATGCGAAAAATGTCACGCTTTTCGTTTTTTTTCGCAGCGGAACATTAAAATCAAAACGCCTGAAAACTTAGGCAGCACACGGGTTTGTAGGCATAAACGCTAAATTTAAAATGTTACATTGGTGTAACATTTTTCCACAGAAATGACAGCCGAAAAGACAGGTTAATATTTGACATTAGACCGCAAAAGTGGTATCATATATACGGCAAATAGATAGGTATTGATAACAACTTCGAGTTTCGTAAAATCCGCATTATGGAAACAACACAACAGACTGAAAGCAAAATTATCGAGCTAAAACCGTTCGCCGATGAGATGGTCGTAAACATGGGACCTCAGCATCCCAGTACACACGGTGTATTACGCTTGGAGTTGAAGTTAGATGGCGAGGTCGTCCGTGAAGCGATCCCGCATATCGGTTACCTACACCGCTGTTTCGAGAAACATTCCGAAAACCTCTCTTATCCCCAAATCATTCCGTTTACCGACCGGATGGATTACATAGCGGCGATGAACCAGAATTGGGGATTCTGTCTCGCTGTTGAGAAGTTATTGGAAGCGGACGAAAGCCGGAATTTCGAGGTGCCAGAACGTGCGGAATACCTACGCGTGCTTATCTGTGAATTAAACCGCATTGCGAGTCATCTCCTCTCTTTTGGAACCTATGGGATGGATCTCGGCGCATTTACACCGTTCCTTTACGCCTTTCGAGACCGGGAGCGATTGCTGCTCCTTTTCGAGAAAGTCTGTGGGGCACGGCTCACCTATAACTACGTCCGCATCGGTGGTGTCTCTGAGATCATACCCATGGAACCCGGTTCTATTGCTGAGCAGAATTATTTAGACGAGATAGAAGCATTTTTAGACTATTTTGAACCGAAAATTGATGAGTATAATGAACTCCTGACCAAAAACAGTATCTTCTCGGAACGCACCACTGAGGTCGCCGTTATGTCAGCAGACATGGCACTCAGTTATGGCGCGACGGGTCCTAACCTTCGCGGCTCTGGTGTAGACTGGGACCTCCGAAGAGACGAACCCTACTCTATCTATGACAGATTTGACTTTGATGTTCCCGTTGCGGTGGATGTGCCAGAATTAGGCGCAGTCGTTGGAGATTGCTGGTGTCGGTATAAAATCCGTATGGACGAAATGAAGGAATCCGTCCGGATTGTCCGCCAAATTTTAGCCGAAGGGCTCCCCGATGGTCCCGTTATGGCAGATTTAAAAGCAGTGCGTCCACCAAAGGGCGAAATTTACTTTCGGAGTGAAGCACCCCGCGGTGAACTCGGATTCTATATCGTCAGCGACGGCACCCCAAAGCCAGTCCGTGTGAAGGGACGCTCTCCCTGTTTTAGTGCTTTGAGTGTGATGCAGGAACTCAGTCGAGGTTTGATGGTAGCAGATATTATCGCCATCATCGGCAGTATTGATATTGTGATGGGAGAGGTTGACCGGTAAACGCACTTGTTAGATAAGGAGATTGGATGTCGGATTTTAGGGTGATGCTTGCAAGTCCAAATTTCAACGTATCTGAAAGTTTCTTTCCGAATATAAACTTGCAAGATGGGCTCAATTGGGCAGAGGAATTTATACAGAACGTCGTTCTTCCGAGACTGCCGGAAGCGGTTGCCTCGCATTTCCCTGTGGAGTTAGGCACGGTCCTCGTTATGTTTGGATGTGCTGGTATCTTCGTCGCAGTGGTCCCACTACTGCCTTTGGTATTGGTGCTGGCAGAACGAAAAGTTGCCGCCCGTTTTCAGAACCGAACGGGTCCCATGCGTGTCGGACCCTGGGGTGTACTGCAAACCTTAGCGGACGGTGTTAAACTTCTCTTCAAAGAGGATTATATCCCACCCCAAGGCGACAAATTCCTTTTCTTACTCGCTCCCTATGTCATTTTCGCCTGCTCCTTCGCTGTTTTTGCTGCGATTCCGTTCGGGCAAAATATATTGGTGAGCGACTTTAATATCGGCATCTTCTACATCATGGCGATCTCCTCAGTCATCGTCATGGGCGTAATTATGGCGGGTTGGTCCTCAAACAGTAAATGGTCACTCTTGGGGTCGCTCCGATCTGCCGCCCAGATTGTTAGCTACGAAATCCCACTCGGTCTCTCCATTCTAACGGTCATTATGCTCGTGGAAAGTTTGAGTATGTCGGAAATTGTGGCGAGCCAATCTAACGGCGTTTTCAGTTGGTTGATCTTCCGAACCCCTTTTACCTTTATCGCATTCTTTATCTTCTTTATATCTGGAATTGCCGAAGTAAACCGGACCCCCTTTGATTTACCGGAAGCCGAGTCTGAAATCGTTGCCGGTTTCCATACCGAGTATAGCGGAATGCGCTTCGCACTCTTCTTTATCGCCGAATACGCGAATATGTTCGCCGTGAGCGCAATTGCTGTGACCCTTTTCCTCGGGGGTTGGGAAGGCGCATTGCCGGGTTACGATATTCTCGGTGGACTCCCCGGTTTTGTTATAAAAACATCGGCACTCGTCTTTTTGATGATGTGGTTGAGATGGACGTTGCCGCGCTTGCGAGTCGATCAGCTGATGAATCTCTGCTGGAAATACTTCATTCCGATTGCCTTCTTTAACATTTTAGGCACCGGCATCTGGGGACTCATTTTCCCTGAGGATACCTTGGTCAGCACTGGCATTAGCTGCGCTATTATCTACATCGGGCTTATCACGGCGTATAAAATCGCTGGACGGACTTTCGCCGAGAGACCAGCACCACAACCGAGTTAGGATTTTTAATCCATGAGCAATGAAGAGGCGTTTTTTATAGAGACAAAGGACGTAGTCCGCACCTAAACCGACCTCACCGAACCGCAAGGAAAATTAAAAGATGGACAAATACATACGAAACATCTACAGAGGCGTTTATACCGTTCTCGTAGGAATGCGGCTGACAATCAGGCAGTTCTTTGAACCGAACGTCACACATCAATACCCGTATGAACACGACTATGAGAAGAAACGCAACGTTCGAGAGATCCCTAAAGGGTATCGCGGGCAGCTTTACAATCGGATTGAAGACTGTATCGGATGTAAAAAATGTGAGATGATCTGCCCAGTCGATTGCATTACGATTACCGGCACCAAACTCCCGAAAGGCGAACAGTTGTGGGATAGCATGAACATCGTCCACCTCAAAGACGGACGAGAAGTCATTGGTATTATTGAAGGTGACGACAAAAAGGCAAGGTCAGCAGATTCGGTGACCCTCACGAACATTACCTCCCGTCAAGGTCCGCAGGAAGTCATAGACCGCCTTGAGCCATCGGGCGTTGAGAGTCGAACCGAGACTTTTGCCAGTGATGAGATATCGCGGGTCGTTACGCGAAACCCAGTTGTTTTCTATCTCGACCAATTCGATATTGATATGTCCCTCTGTATGTATTGTGGGCTTTGCACTGAGGTCTGCCCAACAGAATGCCTTATCATGAAGGATACACTCGAAGGTATTGAGTACTCCAAGTTCGACCGGTCAGATTTAATTTTTAAGTTCGACAAACAGGAGATGTATAAGGAATAGCCATCAGCAGTCGGCAGTCAGTAGCCCTACTTTATTCACCAGAAACACTAACACGTAAATCAACTTAACCGACAGCCGACAACCAATAGCCATTAAAAAAATGGAATTTACACTTAAAACTTTTATTTTTTACGGTTTCGCGCTTATGACAATCGCTTCAGCACTCGTCGTCGTCACGGTGCGAAACATTGTTCACGCAGCGTTTTCGCTCATGGTGACGCTTTTCGGTGTTGCCGGACTTTACGTCTTTTTACAGGCTGACTTCCTCGCCGCAACGCAGGTGATTGTCTACGTCGGTGGTATACTTGTTCTCATTCTATTCGGTGTTATGATGACAAGCGGACGCCTGGAGATGCGCATTCATATTGAACGCGGGCAGCTCCTACTTGGCGGTGTGGTTGCCTTGGCACTCCTCATGCTGCTCTTGACAGTCATCGCGAATACCCCCGTATGGAAGAACCTTACCGATGACGGAATCGAACTGCCACCGACAACCGAACGTATCGGTGAATTGATCCTCAATGGACCCTTTCTTCTTCCATTTGAGGTCGTCTCCGTACTATTGTTGGTCGCGCTAATCGGAGCCACCCTGATTTCCCGAAAGGAGGTTAGGGACGAATGACCTTACAACACTATCTCGTCATCAGTGCTATTCTGTTCACACTCGGTATTTTCGCCGTCTTAACCCGCCGAAACGCTATTAGCATTTTGATGGGTATTGAACTTATTCTCAACTCGTGCAATCTTAACTTTGCAGCGTTCGCGCGTTTTATGACACCACCAGAGGACATCAGCGGACAGATCATCGCAATTTTTGGGATTGTGCTTGCCGCCGCAGAAGCCGCTGTCTTTTTAGCAATTATTCTCGCTATCTACCGCGAATTCGGTAGCATCCGTCCCGATGAAGTGGACACTTTAAAAGGTTGAAAGGGCTGTCAGTCGTCAGTATTCAGTTATTAGTTACAATAGATTTCGGAGGTCCCGAATTCGTCCTAACCGATAGCCGAGAACTGGCAACCGAAAACGAATAATAAGGAAAGGCTTAAAAATAGAAAGTATGATCGTACTCTTAATAAGTCTCATCTTGCTCTGTCCCCTCGCTGCCTTTGCGATCTTCGGACTTTTAGGCTTAGCGAAACGGAGTTTCCCGCGACAAGACTACCTATCCACAGCAGCGATGCTCATTGCACTCGCCTGCTCGCTTTTGCTCTTGCAAGAGGTAGTCCCCGACCCAGAACCACATACTGTTCAGTGGCTTTCGCTCGGTAGTGTTACCTTCTCGATGGGCTTTTACCTCGATAGCGTCACCGCAATCATGCTGATTGTTGTCACGCTCGTCAGTAGTCTCGTCCATATTTTCTCGATGGGCTACATGCACGGCGATCCGAGGTATCCACGGTTTTTCGCCTTCCTCTCGCTCTTCTCCTTTTCGATGCTCTTCCTGGTTGTGTCGGATAACCTACTTGGTATCTATATCGGTTGGGAACTCGTCGGTCTCTGCTCCTATCTGCTCATCGGTTTCTGGTTTGAAAAGGACTCCGCAGCGGACGCCTGCAAAAAGGCGTTTCTGACGACGCGTGTCGGCGATGTCGGTATGTTCATCGGCATGATGATGCTCTTCACTAAATTCGATACGCTTTCACTCTACGGAGAAGGCGGTATTTTTGCCCAAGCCGCTGCGCAACTCAGCACAGGCGATATGGTATGGCTCTCTATTGCGGGTGTCCTCATTTTCTGTGGTGCGGTCGGTAAATCCGCACAAGTCCCCCTGCACACCTGGTTGCCCGATGCGATGGAAGGTCCTACACCCGTCAGTGCGTTAATTCACGCCGCCACAATGGTCGCTGCCGGTGTGTATCTCACGGCGCGGATGTTCCCAATTTTGACAGAAACCTCATCTCTGGTCATCGCATACATCGGTGGTATTACCGCGATCATCGCTGCGACTATCGCTATCGTCCGATTTGACATCAAGCGAGTTCTGGCATACTCCACGGTCAGCCAACTCGGATATATGATGCTTGGGATTGGCGTAGGCAGTTACGTCGCAGGACTCTTTCACCTCACAACACACGCTTTTTTCAAGGCACTGCTCTTCCTCGGTTCTGGTAGTGTTATCCACGCTTTCCACGCAATGCACGGGCACGGGCATGACGATGAACACGGGCACGAACATGATGACCACGATGCACATGGACACGATCACGATGAAAATCACGGTTCAGAACCTGTTCTCGGTTCTGAGATTCCCCCAGACCAAGATATGCGGAACATGGGTGGACTCCGCCATAAGATGCCGATTACTTTCATAACGATGCTCATCGCAACGTTGTCTATCTCTGGTGTCCCGTTTATCTTCTCCGGTTTCTGGAGTAAAGACGCAATCTTAGCCGGTGTACTGGGACGCGCAATGGAATGGAACTCCGTCCACCATTATCTCCTGTTCGGCATGGCACTCTTCGCCGCTGGGATTACGGCGTTCTATATGTTCCGTCTCATTTTCATGACCTTTTTCGGTGAACCGCGCAATCAAGAAATGCACGACATGGCGCACGAGTCTCCTAAGAGCATGACCGTGCCCCTCCTCGTTTTGGCTGTCCTGAGTTTTCCGGTCGTCAACACCCTCTGGTTCAACGCCGATTACGTTAAACCGCCAGAGCAACCGCATCTCCATGCACCAGCACATGCACACGTTTCACCCGATAGCAAAGTCGGTGAAGCCGGTCTCACCTTTTCACTCTTCGGAATTTCTGAAGCCGTGGCAGCGGAAGACGGTGCAGACGATACACACGGCGCACACGGAGATGACGCACATCACGGACACGGTCCCGCACACACGATCGCGATGGTCTTATCTATCATCGTCGCAGGATTAGGTATACTCCTGTCCTGGCTATTCTACCATAGACGGACCCTGTCTGCGGAATCTGTCGCAACGACTTTCCGCCCACTTTATACGCTCTTCTGGCACAAATACTATTTTGACGAGTTTTACAACGGTGTCTTAGTCGCCGTAACAGTATGGAAATCTCGACTCTTTGCCCAATTCGATGGAACTATCGTTGACGGCATCGTCAACGGCGTTGGAACGGTGACGCGAGACATACTCGCCGCATTCGTTGGCGTTTTTGACAACCGTATCGTTGATGGCCTTGTTAATCAGGTTGCTGAGGTTACATGGTCAATCGGCGGAAGAGTCCGTCGGATCCAGACGGGTGCGATTCAGACATATCTCTTCGTCGTACTGGCAGGCATCGTATTGTTAATCTTAATCTTTCGGGTGCTGTAAGGAGGATCCCTACGAGATGTTATTGTCGCTAATGATTTTTGTCCCGTTGCTCGGGATGGTTGCTGTTTTGCTTTTGCCGCGCGAGTCGGAAGAGCTGGTTAAACGCGTTACGCTCTTCTTTACGCTCATTCCACTCGCACTCGCAGTCGCACTATTCATATCTTATGACCGCGCAGCTGCGGGAACGCAGTACGTCGTCAATGTCCCTTGGATTGAGGCGTTCAATATCCAATATCACATCGGCATCGACGGTCTCAGTGTAACGCTTCTACTCCTCACTGCCCTTTTAGGTCCTATCTGTGTTATTGCGTCGTGGCGCAACATCGAAAAGGGAATCAAAGCGTATATGGCGTTGTTCCTGTTGCTTGAGACCGGGATGTTAGGCTTTTTCGCTGCGCTGGATCTCTTCCTCTTTTACGTCTTTTTTGAACTCACACTCTTGCCGATGTATTTCCTTATCGGTGTATGGGGTGGACCGCGGCGTGAATACGCTGCGATTAAGTTCTTCCTCTACACGCTCTTCGGTAGCGTACTGATGCTGGTCGCGATGATCGCAGTTTACCTCAACAGCGGCGCACCGGGGGCGCGGACATTTGACATCCCAACGCTCATTACCTTAGCAGCGACTGAAGGACATGCCCTGAACAACCTCAACTTTCAAATCTGGGCTTTCCTCGGCTTCTTTATCGGATTTGCCGTAAAAGTGCCCATCTTCCCATTCCATACATGGCTCCCTGATGCACACGTTGAAGCACCCACCGCGATTAGTGTCATCCTGGCAGGCATCCTGCTAAAAATGGGAACTTACGGATTGGTACGGGTCAACATGGCAATGTTCCCACAAGGTATGGACTTTTTCTGTAACGGCACCGGCACTTGGGGAAACAGTTTAGCATTGCTCGGATTCATTAATATCGTCTACGGCTCTTTCTGCGCCTTAGCACAAACCGACTTCAAGAAATTGGTGGCGTACTCGAGTATCGGACACATGGGCTTCGTTATATTAGGGCTTGCCGCTCGAAATACAGAAGGTATCACCGGTGCGATTCTCCAGATGTTTAACCACGGGGTCATCAGCGGGATGCTCTTCCTGCTCGTCGGGGTTCTTTACGATAGAGCACACCATCGTGAGATTAATGGGTTCGGCGGTCTCGGCGCGAAAATGCCAGTCTACACCGGTATTACCACGCTCGCGTTCATGGCATCTTTGGGACTGCCCGGCTTGAGCGGGTTCGTCGGGGAAGCGCTCTCCTTACTCGGGGCTTATGACAAATTCAAAATGCTGACCATCTTATCAACGATCGGGATTGTTGTCGGTGCAGCTTATTTCCTCTGGACGCTCCAACGCGTCTTCTTAGGAACACTCAACCCAAAATATGAAGCACTCCCTGAAATCAACGGACGCGAAATTTTGACGTTGGCACCGCTCGGGATCCTCACGATTGTACTCGGCATCTGGCCCAACTTCGCCATTGATATGTTCAGAGAGTCGGTTACTAACCTCGTCAACGTGCTACAGGCGATATAGGAGGTTTTTGTCCGGTATGCAACCCTTAAGCAACATCGAAAGCCTTCTTTATTTTACGCCGGAACTGCTGTTAGTCGTTTCTGCTATCGTTGTTATCCTCGTCGATCTCGGCGTAAAGAACCGGGAGAGTGCAACAGTTGCTTACCTCTCTCTCGCAGGGATTGGCTGCGTATTCGCCGCAGTCCTTCTCACGCATGGGCAGCTCGGGGACAGAACTTCCATCTCCCTTTTCCTCGGGATGATCCGGCTCGACGCGTTTTCTACCTTTTTCAAGGTACTCCTGCTGCTCGCAACGACGGCAACAATTCTTTTCTCCATCCGTTCTGAGGAACTCGATGCACAACTGAAGGGTGAATACTACGCACTCCTGTTAGCCATCACGCTCGGAATGTTCTTGATGGCATCCTCAACCAACTTACTGATGATATTCATATCGTTGGAAACGGTGAGCCTGACCTCCTACATTCTCGCCGGATTTCTAACGCACAACCCGCGCTCAAGCGAAGCGGCGTTCAAATACATCACGTATGGTGCAGTCGCCTCAGGAACGATGCTGTTCGGTCTCTCGTTCCTGTTCGGCATGACCGGAACGGGCGATCTTGGGCAAATCAGTACAAGGCTCACTGAACTCTTAGCAGCAGGCGAAATCTATCCGCTCGCTGTGTTGATTGCGATCATCTTTGTCCTCGCTGGTGTCGGCTATAAGATAGCCTCCGTGCCGTTCCACATGTGGTCCCCAGATGTCTACGAAGGCGCACCTATCCCGATAACCGCCTTCTTATCCGTCGCCTCAAAATCCGCAGGATTTGCCCTGTTCATTCGATTCTTCTATTCCGGGTTCAGCAGTTCCGAAGTCATGCAATCCGTCGACTGGACGCTTATGTTAGCAATCGTCTCTGCCCTGACGATGACTGTCGGAAACCTTGCTGCCCTACCACAGCAGAATGTGAAACGTCTACTGGCGTACTCAAGCATCGCTCACGGTGGTTATCTACTCATGGGAGGTGTCCTGCTCACATCTGAAGGTATTGGCGCGATCCTCTTTTATCTCGTCGTCTACCTCTTTATGAATTTGGGCGCATTCTACGTTGTTGTGCTCATTGCAAACGAGGAAGGCAGCGAAATGATTGAAGGCTACCGAGGACTTGCATCACGCGCACCGTTGGTCGCTGGAGCGATGGCGATTTTTCTGTTCTCACTGACGGGCATTCCCCCATTCGCCGGTTTCTTCGGAAAATGGCTCCTCTTTGCGGCTGTCCTTGAGCAGGGGTATTATTGGTTGGCATTCGTCGGTCTGCTAAACAGCGTAGTCTCGCTCTACTATTACGCCCGGATTGTGAAAGCGATGTATCTCGAAGCTGCTGACGAGGAAACAGCAAGTACCAGCACCCCCTTCTCCACCGGCACTTTTGCCCTCTTGAGTGTTTTTGTCATCCCAACAATCCTCATCGGGTTCATTAATATCTTCTACACCTTCTCCAACATCTCAGTTTCGGTCCTACCGATGCAGTAAATTTTCCACAATTCTGTTTTGTCTTGCACAAGGTTCTGTTTTTAAGGTATAATATTTGTAGAAAGGTTGTTTTCCCAATTCAGAAAACGATGGATCAGCATGGGACGAATTGATAAACTCAAAGAAGAAATTGGTTGGTTAAAGGTTATATTCGCCATTTTGCTTGCTACTGATATTTCTTTAATCGCTTGGTTAGTCCAAAATTATGGGAAGGTTAATCCGTTTCTTTTCCTAATCGGAGCTCTTGCGGTAATTCTGCTCACATTTCTAAATGTCTTGATTAATAGGGTAGCATATCGGAAAATTGATGAATTGGAGGAATAGTAATGAACTGGATGGAATGGGTCATTGCTGGTGTGTTCATTGTTTTTCTAACTGGTTTGGGTACAATCGTAGGCACTGCTATAAAACACGCGAAGAAAAGTTAAAATTACGCATCCATGGAAAATTAACAAGCAGGATTTATTAAGGTATACTTAAAAATATAGCGCGTATAATAAACGCGTGTCAATGCCCGGTCGTCTAATGGCAGGACGCGTGGCTCTGGACCACGTAGTGAAGGTTCGAGTCCTTCCCGGGCAGTTTTTCCATTCTGTTATTAATACGCCGCTATCGTCTAGGGGTCAGGACGGGTGGTTCTCAGCCACCAAACCGGGGTTCGAATCCCCGTAGCGGTATTTGCTTTACCTATAAGAGCGGTGCCATCCATTGGAACCGCTCATTTTTTCACATCTTCTAAAGAGAGGAACCTCAGTTGAAACGAAAACAAACGTTAGCAGAAACACAAAATCAACTCTTTGGATCCATTCGATCGCTTGCAGAGCACCTCATCGCTGATGCCTATGCTCGCTATAATCCAGAAAAGGGCACGTTCGCTACAACATCGGCACTTCCCAGAAAACTGAAACAAGGTCTGACTTCAGACAAAACAGCAAAGGAAGCTTACACGGAAAAAACTGTTGCAGCACTGTCTGTGTCAGGTGGAACTCCCGGACAGCAATTTAGCGAAGCCGACTGTCTCATATACACAAAAGCTAAACAGAATTTCTTAACGGCTTTACGGGCGTATGCAGAGGCGGTAGTTTATGATGCCTACTCCCGCTATGATCCGGATGATGACGGAGAGTTCTTTACTCGTGAGGCTTACGAGGAGCTTATGGAAGCACTCGCGGATGATGAAGTGATTCCAATGGAAGAAATCGCTGAGGAGTTGGGAATTAAATGGTAAAGCTGGGATGGAAGAAACAAGCCCGTTCTGCTTTTAACAAATTAGACACCCCTATCCGACGGCGTATTATGAATAAACTTCAAGAAATAACAGAAAATGCTGAGCAATATCCACACCGAGCTCTGAGAGGAGACCTTGCTGGTAACTTTAAATTCCGAATCGGAATTTATCGGGTTATGTATACCTACAAAAATGGCATTTTGATTGTTCAAAAGGTTCAGCGGCGGGACAAAGGTTATGGTTAGGAAAATAGAGAGGTACTTTCAATGTCTAATACCAAGGGACATCAGGATTTCATAGACGCTCTGCAGAACTATGCAGAGAAATTAGTTGTTGACGCGTATGCACACACTACCAAAGATGCAGACGAAGATTTAAACGATGAAGTGCTTACCGAACTTGCAGATACTGTTGAAAGGCAGTTAATTGTTGAGGCAACGAAAGCTGTTGCATCTGTCGCGAATTCGATGGAACCTACCACAGTGAGATTTGTACAACCTATCGATTAAGTCTGAATGCTATTGAGAATTCAAATCCCTTTTACTTTTACCATGCTGGAGAAAACAAATGCACGCTACACCCAAGCACACCAATCGCCTTATTCATGAAACAAGCCCTTATCTGCTCCAGCATGCACACAATCCCGTCGACTGGTATCCGTGGGGCGAAGAAGCACTGACACGCGCCAAGCAAGAGCAGAAACCTATCCTATTGAGTATCGGCTACTCCGCATGCCACTGGTGCCACGTCATGGAACGCGAATCCTTTGAAAATGAGGAGATCGCAGCAGTCATGAACGAACTTTTCATCAACATCAAAGTTGACAGAGAAGAACGTCCCGATTTAGATGAAATCTACATGAACGCCGTCCAAATCATGACACGTCAAGGCGGCTGGCCCATGACGGTTTTCCTCACCCCGGATCTCAAACCCTTCTACGGCGGCACCTACTATCCACCGACCGACCGATACGGTAGACCCGGATTCCCGAAAGTGATGCACGCTGTCGCAGAGGCGTTCAGCGGTCAGAATACACAGGTCCTGCAGCAAGCCGATCAAATCACAGCACACCTTACGCAGATGAGCAACGTTGTCGATCCGCACCATCATGAACTCACTGAAGAACTCATGACCAACGCCTTCCAAAACTACCGTTCCCAATTCGATTCGCATCACGGCGGATTCGGTAACGCCCCAAAATTTCCACCCAGCATGGGATTGCCTTTCCTGCTCCGGTATTGGCACCACAGCGGCAACGCCAACGCCTTAGAGATGGTTGAACTCACCTTGGAAAAGATGGCACGCGGGGGCATGTATGACCAACTCGGCGGCGGTTTCCACCGATACTCCACTGACGCACACTGGCTCGTACCGCATTTCGAGAAGATGCTGTACGACAATGCCCAACTCGTTGTCGCATATTTTGAGGCATATCAAGCCACGCAGAAACCATTCTACCGCGACATCGCCACGGAAACGCTCGACTACGTTATCCGTGAAATGTACGACGCAGAAAACGGCGGCTTTTATTCCACACAAGACGCCGATAGTGAAGGCGTAGAAGGGAAATTCTTTGTCTGGGAACCGAACGACGTGGAAGACATTATCGGCGAAGAGAATGCCGAAATCTTCTGTGAGTATTACGACATCACCCCACAAGGCAACTTTGAAGGTGAAAACATCCTCAACGTCCAAGCACCACCCGATATCCTTGCCCGAAAACTCCGTATCGACCTCGGTGAACTGGAGGCACTCCTTGCAGATGGAAAACAGAAACTGTTTGAAGCGAGAGAAAAGCGGATTAAACCCGGACTGGACGACAAAATCCTGACCAGTTGGAACGGCATCATGATCCGCGGTATGGCGATGGGATACCAGCTGACCGGAAAACCTGAATACCTTGAGGCGTGCGAAAAATCCGCTGAATTCGTCCTGACCACTTTATCTCAAGACAACGGTCTACTCTTACGTACCTATCGTGATGGCAAGAGCCACCTCAACGCCTATCTTGAAGACTATTCCTATTTCATCGCCGGGTTAATCGCACTCTACGAAGCCAGCTTTGAACCAAAATGGCTCACGGAAGCCGAACGCCTCGCGCATCTCATGATTGACCAGTTCGGAGACGACGCAGGCGACGGATTCTTCTTCACCGGCAAATCGCATGAAACACTTATCGTCCAATCCAAATCGGCTTACGACGGTGCAACGCCTTCCGGTGCATCCATGGCGATCCATAGCCTATTACGGCTTGCCAAGCACCTCGACAACCCCGAATTCCACGACAAAGCCGTTGAGACTTTGTTGCTCTACTTCCACCAGATGGAAGGGATGCCATCAGGATCCGGTCAGTTACTTTGCGAGTTAGCGTTCTTACTATCGACCCCGAAAGAAATTGCAATTGTCGGGACGAAAGGTGATACGAAAACGGAAGCGATGTTAGCAGCACTGCACAGCACCTACCAGCCCAACAAAATTGTCGCCTTGAGCGAATCCGCTGAAGGACAAACGCTACCACTCCTTGATGGTAAAACCCAAGTTGATGACACCGCAACGGCTTATGTGTGCGAGAACTACGTTTGTCAGGCTCCAACGACAGATGTTGAGGCATTTGTAGAACTCCTACGGTAACCCAAGTTGCCTTTGTAGCATAACCTAATCAACGGTATGAAGTCCGTATGGACTTCACCGAGGTTGTGCACCCGAAATCTCGGTGCGTCTTGGAACTTACATCTGATAATATAACGGAGGAAAGGTAGTCAAGGCACCCACTGCCTCAAGGCAGGGGCTTCTGCTTCGTAGACAGCAACGGTTTCTGAGAAACCGACTTACGCCATCAGTTGTTAGAGCCTTTGACTTTACGACTCAGTGCCTTATTGAGTTTTCGGAGTTGAGTCAAGGACTGTTTCAAGAATTGTGGCGATTGTATCTTCTCACCCGTGTTGAGTGTGAGAAAAGCGTCTTTCATGCCGGATTTGGTCTGGGAATAGACCAAATCCATTCCTTGTATTACATTGTCTGCGCCTACACTTTCACCCGTAGCAGGCAGCACTTCTTTCGAG
>JAJEIE010000040.1 GCA_022827625.1 Candidatus Poribacteria bacterium
GAAAAAATCAGAAATACTTTGAAAACAGGTTATATACCTCACAAAAATTGTCCAAACTTCAGTGAATGTATAGATAAATTTTAGCATTAACAATAACGGGCAATGAATTGCCCTACTACGAACCATACTCTTTTTGAGAAACAGACATCCTTGCGAAGTCCATCTGTTTGTAGTAATGCGATTTATCGCATCGCTGCGTAAGTCCTATACTATAATCCAAGCCGTGCCAACACATCTTCCAATGCCTGATCCGCTTTCTTGCAGGCAACGCGCGCCTCCGTTAAGTCTGTTAGTATCTCATTCACGGGTCGGTGTTCAATCTTATCGCCTACATCCACAAACTGGGAAGGACTCAGGTTGTAATCTGTTTTTTGGGCATCTTCCAGCGTAATAACACTGCTCAACTTCTCACGGGATTCCCACGTCTGATAGACCTCTGTTGCTGCTTCAATCGCATCATCGGTGAGGATATTTTTCGGTTTTCCCTTCTCGAAATGTTGAGAGAGGTTGATGAGCAGTATTTGCTCTTTGCGTTCCTCTGACTTGTTGTGGTTCAGCAGTAAGATGATACCGGGTGCACTTGTGTTATAGAACAGGTTTTCGGGCAGAAGGACCACGCCTTCGATTAGATCTTCCTCCACGAACTTTTTGCGGATATCGCGTTCCCGATCTGCGTTCTGACTCCCGGAGCCGCGCGAGACTGCGCCTGTATCCAGCACAATTGCTGCGCGTCCGCTTTCTTTCAGAGAGGCAAGAATGTGTTGTACCCACCCCCAATCTGCAGAAGAACTCGGTGCAATCCCATAGGTAAAACGGTTCCAATTATCGTTGGTGTAAAAGGTATCGTTGTATTCCTTCTGATTCCACATCGGATTGGCGAGTATGTAGTCGAAGCGTTGCAATGTTGCGTCGTCAGTCGTGAAGCGCGGATTGCGGAAGGTATCCCCGATTTGCACGTCTGCACCGATAAAGTCGTGTAGAAAGGCGTTCATCTTCGCCATGGCGTAGGTGGTGGGAGTGAGTTCCTGTCCGTGGATTTGCGGAGCCTGACTCTTTTGGTCGGGGTGTGTCTGTTCAAAGAGGAGTCGGGGTTTGATGAGCAGTCCGCCTGAACCGCACGCTGGATCGTAAATGGTGGTATAGGGTTCGGGGTTGATGAGTCGTGCCATGAGCCATCCGACCTCTTTGGGGGTGTAGAACTCGCCCGCGCTCTGTCCCTGTCCTTCGGCGAACTTCCGCAGTAGATACTCGTATGCGCGTCCGAGTATGTCCGGCTCTGTGTCTTGTAGACCGAGCCGATGTTGACTCAAGACTTCAATTAGTGCCTCCAAGCGTTCTTCGTCAAGCGTCCGTTGTCCGCTCTGGCTTTCATTGAAATCCTTGACGTTGAGGACACCGTCCAACAGTGGGTTCAGACGTGCCACCTCACGCATCGCATCGGTTACAAACTCTCCCAAATGACCGTCAGCAGGATGGTTGCGGAGTGCCTCCCAACCGCACTTCTGAGGAATATAGAAACGGACAATCGGATTGCGTCCAGATGTGAGTGCGTCCTCGTGGTCTGCCTCGATGATTTGGCGTGCGAGTTGTTCATCGCCGAATTCGGTTATCTGTTTTGCGAACTCGTCATCAAATACATCTGAGAGTCGTTTGTAGAAGATGAGGGGTAGGATAAAGTCCTTGAATTTCGGGGCATCGCTTGCACCTCGAATTGTGTTCGCGGCACTCAGTAGCCATGTTTCAAGTGTGGATATATCTAAATGTGCTTCGTTCTCGGATGGAAAAGGGAGTGTGGTTTGTGTTGGGTCTGTTGCGGTTTTCTTTTTTGGCAATGAAATATGCTCCTTAATCCTTTTGATAATTGCATTTATACACGTGATTTTATGTATGGATTGTGGGATTAATTTTGGGGTTCGGTGCGGTTAGAAACCGCACCTACCTTGATTCAAGGAATCGGAGTTAGAAACCCCGTCAGTAAAGTCTAATAACTATTTTTCTTCTCGTTACGCTTCTTCTCAGCGTTTAAGGGCTGCCCATTGTGTTGCAAGTTTACCTTTCGGCTCGACGGGTAGGAAGGTCTCAACGCTATCCGTTATCAGATTAATTTCGCCTTCATCTAACGCACGGGAGAAGACGGCGTAATCGTCCATTAGACCGGCAAAAGTCTCGCCACCGGAACCACCAATGCGATAAGTGATGTTCGCGCCAGCGGTTGCTTGGAACTCGGTTTCAGCGACAATTTCACCATCTGCATAAATTTTGAATGTATCGCCGTCGCCTGTCACCGCCACGTGCATCCATTTATCCGCCTCGACGATGCCAGGGTCACTCTCATAGAGGACTGTCCATCCGCCGACGCGTCCACGCCAAGAGATGAGTCCTTGGTCTTTGTTAATGAACAAGGTATTGTGTCCAGCACCGGAGGGTAGGCTCCGCCAGATGTGTTCCCACGTGTTACCGTCGAAGTTGGGATTTATCCAAGCGGAAATCGTGAAGGGGTCTTGTTGAAAAAAATCACCGTGGAGAGAGTCAGAGGCTTGCATCTCGACATAAGCAGCCGGGTCGAGTTCAATCGCTTCTCCAAATTTACCTTTAACCCACTTGGAACCGCCTGTAATTTCGCCGTGATTATCGTTGCCAGAGGCGTCTTCTGAATCACCCTCAAATGGGTAGTACGCCACTAAATCTGGATCCTCACCCGCAACTCCTAAAGAGGTGCTTATCAGCAGGAGAGAGACTACCAGCATTATTGTAAAGATTTTCATGAAAATTGCTCCTTTTGAGTGGTTTGTATTTGTCAAGTTTGGTTATATGTTAGCATGTCTGGGGCGGGAAAGTCAAGGGATGGGTTGTTGTTGAAGGATTTGGTTGTAGAGGGTGTGGAGTTTCTCGCCGATACTGCGCCAGTCGTAATCTCGTTCCACGCGGGCGCGACCGTTTTTGCCAATCTTACGACGGAGTTCTGTGTCCGTGAGCAGTCGGGTGACTGCATCGGCGAAAGCCTCCGGTTCATCAGCAATGAAAATTTCCTCGCCGTTTTTGAGGTCTAATCCCTCCGCACCGACACTCGTGGAAACAATTGCTTTTCCCATCGCCAACGCCTCAAGGATTTTTAGGCGGGTGCCGCTTCCGATCCGCAACGGTACGACAAAGACCGTCGCCTCGGCGAAATAGGGTTTGATTTCCGGCACCCGTCCGGTGACAACGACCCCATCTCGTTCTGCTAACTTTTGCACGCGTCCTGATGGATTCCCGCCGACAATCGAGAAGGCTACATCGGGGACCTTTTCCTGAATCCGCGAGAATACTTCATCGGCAAAGAAGGCAACGGCATCCTCGTTGGGATACCAGTCCATGCTTCCGATATAGATGAGATGGGCAGGGGCTTCAGCGGCGAAGTCCGGTTGGTAGTGCGTAACGTCTACACCGTTCGGAATTATCTCGATAGCATCTTTTGGACAGTGTTGCGCAAAAACGGCGGCATCGATGTCAGAGGTACACGTAACGGCATCAAACTTTGGACTCAGCAGGCATTCGTAGCGTTGAAATGCGAGTTGCTGCGTCCAATAGGCGAATTTATAGAATGGGTTCGCGGTTTCGCTGCAGAGCCTACGCCAGATAGCGGAATCGACATTTTGTTGTGAAAGCACATCGGGTAGGTCGGTTTCTGTGTGAAACTGTGCTACGTGGAACATCTCATAGTGGACGAGATCAAAGGTTTCGTTGGCTAATAGTGTTCTCAGTTTCCGGCGGTAGGTAGGTACATCGTAGCGTGCGACAGTGATGGGTTGTCTCTTGAAAAACGCCTTAGCAAGCGTGCCAAACGATACGCGGGGGAGGGTCGGTGCGTTTGGGACGAGATGGACCTGAACGCCTAACTGTTGGAGTTCCGCAACCCCGTCGGCATCTGTCGGCTGGGTCTCCAAGGCGAGCAGCGTTACATCGCTTTTTTGGGCAATCTGTTTGAGGAGGTTAAACACACGGATGCGTCCGCCGTCGGTGAGCGGGAACGGCACAGTGGGAGATAGAAAGAGAATCTTCATTCTTTTAATTTTCCACCAAGTGTACAATCGGAATCTGTTGGCAAGAAATGGGTCTTGTCGGATCCGCAATGCGCCGTTGTTGCATTGCTGCATGCTTTGGCTAACTTTTTCGTGTTAGTTTTTAATAACTGCGGTTTCGTCAATAGCGATTTCCTGCTTGGCAGAATCTATACGGACGTTCATGCCTATCGGAAGAACGAGCATCGGATCCGTATGACCGAAGTCCATATTGGTGACAATTGGCATATCGTTTAGTCCATGTTCTTCGCGCACTGCTTTACAGAGTGCCTCGTCGTATTCGTGGAACGTTTGTGGATCAACACCCCCGCCGGGTCGCCCCAATAGAATCCCACGCAATCCTTCAAGAATCCCCATTGCTGCGAGACATCTCACAAATTCCGTTAGAAATGAAGGGGGTGGTGCATCTTCAGAGGTTTCCAAGAAGAGCACAACCCCTTGAAGATCGTCAGTAGCGGAGAAATAGTCAGTGCCGCGGAGCCAATCCAAGACTTCAACGCAACCCCCAAAAAGTTGCCCTTCAACGACACCCGTCTCCTGATGGAATCTCCAACCCTTGCAAGGGTTCAATTTTCGGCGTTTTGATTGGTTTTCGGGGTTCTCCCACGGCAAATATTCAACCGTCCACCCTAATCGATTAGGTTCAATAACGCCAATCGGTTCAGCAGAAAAGAGCGTGCGTCGGACAGAGTCCACCATGTAGGGGAACATCCCAGTATTTTCAGCAAATCCCGCCATAAACGCGGGACCATAGAACGACACAATCCCCGCTTTAAAACAGGCAGCGTGCGAAATAGTGGTATCCGAAAAGCCCATGAAGACCTTAGGATTGTTCCGAATTATATCCAAATCGAGATATGGGAGCGTGCGGATTGAATCTTCGCCGCCGATTGTTGAGATGATACCGTCGATTGTATCATCGGCAAAAGCCGCCATCAAATCCTCGGCACGCGCTTTCGGGTTTTTAGCAAGCCAATCTGCGTCTCGCAAGGCGTGTTCCGTTTCGACAACGGTTACGCCGAATTCTTTTTCAAACTGCTGTTTACCAATCTGGTAGCGATTGGGAATAGTGCCAGGACCGCCCCAAGAGAGCGAAATCGCTGCAATACGACTATCGGGAAGCAGCATTTTCGGCTTTATTTTCTTCATTGGATAGTCCTACTTTATTTTTTAATTCATCAATGAGGACGAGCAGCCGTTCTTTGGCTTGCTGGCGTGAACTCAGCGTCGGTGGCGGTGGTGTGAAAATGGTGCCTCGCGCCCTTTGCACCCAACCCTTTGTTTCGTCATCGACCTTGACGCGGAGCCATTTGCTATCAAGATTCAGATAGACCTTTAGCCGATTGTTTTCACTGAGGATGTCATATTTTAGAGGCGGACTGCTTATCGTCCAACTTGCATCGTCTTTCCCGACTGATACTTTTGCCCCTCGGGATAAAGGCAGATTTTCCTTCACGAATTCTTGGATTAAGTTCGCCGGTAGTTTGCCCGCCGCAAGCGATGACTCGTATACTAAATCCGTCTCGAATAGGAAGGTAAGAATCTCAAACTTTGATTGCTGATAGACGTGCAATTTCCCTTCAGCACTCCGAATGCTGTAAGCCTGTTTATGTGCGTTGTCTTTGATGAGCCAGTGTCTGTTTTTCTCTGCGGTCGATATTTCCAAATCTGTGGAAAGCACGATTTTGTTGGCATCGAATGCCTCTTTGAGATCGGGTAGATAAACGCCTACCGTGTCATCGGTTCTGACAACTGTGTAAGCAGCACCTGTTACGTCTCTGAGTTGCCACTCCTCACCGCTTAGCAGGACTTCAATCGGGGATCCGCTCGGACGGAATCGGATGTCTTTTGTTAAATCGGCAAACATCTTTTGCCAATCCGTTGCGGTTTTCAATGCAGTGTCCAAGCGTTGTGCTTTCAACGTTGCGCGGTGTCCCAATGAGGCGTTAAACAGGAGTTCGCGCGCTAATTTACGACTGTTCAAATTGCTAATGTATTGTGGATCGAGACTGAACCGGTAAACGTCTTTAGTGTGTACAATCGGCTTTGAATTGACTGTAGGTCTGCCGCGGAGTGCCGTTCGTTTGTGGATTTGGAGTTTCGGAACCCCTTCCTGCTCAACCGGTGGTGCTTGAAGGAGATAGAGGCAAATACCGGCACCGATGACGACGGTGAAGATAATGAGATATATTAGGCTTTTCAGAAGTGCTTTCATATTTTCCTCCTATTGCCGCCGTGCGTATTATTTTTTATTTTAGGACGGACGCAAAATTTGGATGCACATTGATACACGATTGATACGGGTTGATGCCTCACCGACTTGCGTCCGTCCTGTAGTTCATTCGAGGTCTGATGCTTTAAAGCGAGTGGCTCGACTCACGAGATGCCAGAGTTCGTCCACCTGCTCGTTGTGGATTCGGCGTGTAATCCCTCTCAGACTTTGTGACACTGCCGCCAAGCTTCCATCCTGCGCCCAAGGACTCTCACGCAGAATTTCTGCGAATTCTGCTACAGTCGCAGCGAGTTGAAATTCAGCGGATGCCGCTTCAAATGTCCTGTTCAATTGTGTTGTAGAAATTTCCTTGTTGATTTCTGATATACGGCGGGTATCTGGATCCTCATAGCGTATAGAGACAGTCGCCAAATGTCCTCTGCCCCCTTCATGAAGGTTAATTTCGTAGAGTGCGGTGACACTGTGGCCCGAACCGATTTCGCCGCCATCTGCCCTGTCATTTCGGAAGTCTTCGTGGGCGAGGCGACGGTTTTCATAGCCAAGCAGTCGGAAGCGACTGACAACCCGCGGATTAAAGTCAACTTGGATTTTAGCATCTTTAGCGATAAGTTGTAACGTTCCTGTCAAGTTTTCAACAAACACCCGTTTCGCTTCGTTGAGGGTATCCACATAAGCGTAACTACCGTTGCCGTTATCGGCGAGTTGCTCGAGGAGAACATCGTTGAAATTCCCCATGCCGACCCCGATTGTTGTTAACGTAATCCCTTCTGCAACATGTCCGCGAACTTTTCTGAGTATGACATCAGCGTCTGTCGCGTCGACATTGGCAACGCCGTCGGAACAGAGAATCACGCGGTTGATACCGCCAAACTTTGCGTTGCGTAAGGCGAGGCTGTATCCGAGACGGAGGCCTTCGTCAACGTTGGTTGAATCCTCTGGTACGAGAGAATGGATGGCTGCCAGGATTCCCTCGCGTCCCTCAATGCCGGTATGGGGCAGGACGATCCGCGCTCGGGTACTGTAAGCGACGATAGCCACCTTATCCCTCGGACGGAGTTGTTCAACCAAAAGCGTTAGGGCACCCTTCACCAATTCCAATCGATTTTCGATAGCCATTGAACCCGAGACATCAATTACGAAAGTCAACATTGCGTCCTTACGATTTTCATCGGAGACCACACGACCTTGGATACCGATTCGCAGCAATTGGAATTGTTCGTTATCTCGCGGCACTCGGAGGCGTTTGCGATCTGGCGGCACTCGGCGGTGGTTGCCATCACCAAATCGGGAAGGCGCGCCTTCAACATGCACAGCAAATGCTTCCCCCCAGGGTGGCTGGTAATTGTAATCAAAAGCATTAACAAATTCCTCTACCCGAACGGCTTCTGGTGGCGGAAGGTATCCATCTTGGAGATAGCGTCGCGTGATAGAATAGGAGGCGGTATCGACATCCATACCGAATGTCGAAAGGTGATCATCCCTTGTATCAATAAATTGATTCGTACCGTAGTCCTTAAAGAAAACATCGTTATAGGCAGTGTCGTTTGGAGGAGGCAATCCTCGTGGGTAAGAAGCATCTGAGGCGTATATCCCTTCCTCAGCTTCCGTTGCGTCATCACCGCCCCCGCAGCCGGTGTAGATAAAAAGCATCAATCCGCACACCGTCAAGGCAACACTTAAGCTGCAGAATGTCTTAAAATCAGTCTTCATCAGAAATGACTCCTTATTATTTTTGCTGCTGAACCTGCCTTAACTCTTTTCTGTCCCTTTTTATTCAAGATATAACGAGTGTTGACGGAAAAGGGTTGACATTAAGTTGCTGGCAGTCCACAATTGCTCAGAGTTGTTTAGGGTGGATCATCGAATTTCTTGGACCTTTAACTGACAAGGTTAGGAAACCTTGCCAGCGGCGGGTTACATTATGTTGTGGTTTTGGACGTGCGATGAATCGCGCTACTACAAACGCGATAGGTCGTACGCCTCTTGTTAACTTGTTAGATACTTAAACGGTATCAAATCTTCAACAATTATATTTTTCGCGGCTTTGGGAACTATGCGAGACTTAAATCCGATAGCAATCGAATTAAACGAAGAAATTCAGACGACTGCTCCTGTGGTTTTTGAGCTGCTCTCCGAGTTAGGGAAACGTATCTATCTACCGAAGGGCATCTTAAGCCAGACGGCAGCGGCGAATGCGAAAGCACACCGTTTTAATGCCACACGTGCAATCGCCTTAAAAGACGGCGACATGATGCACCTCGCCGTTTCGCGTCGACTTATGCCAGAATTAGCGTTGGATGGTATCTATGGATACGCTCCCGTCCTCGGTCAGGCTGAATTACGAGAGGCGTGGAAAGCGCATCTTTTGAAAGAAAATCCATCACTCGCGGCAGCAACGCTGAGTCTACCAATTGTTACCAGTGGCATGACGCATGGGTTTAGTCTAATCGCTGAACTCTTTGTGGATAGCGGAGATGCGCTTGTTCTTTCGGATAAGATTTGGGGGAATTATCGCCTCATCTTTGAGACGAAGGCGGGCGCGAATATCCAAACCTATCCGTTCTTCAACGCTATGAACGGTTTTAGCACACAGGACTTCCGGGAAACTCTCACCAATACAACCGGTGAAAAGTTATTGGTGCTCCTGAATTTTCCGCACAACCCGACCGGCTACGCCGTTAGTCGCACGGAGGCGGAGCAGATTGTGGACGCTATTGTGGCGCGTGCTGATACGGGGTGCCATATCCTCGTTATGATTGACGATGCTTATGCGGGGTTGTGGTATGATACCTCGGTGATGCACGAATCGCTTTTTGGGTTGTTGGTCGGTTGCCATCCGAATGTGGTACCTGTAAAAATAGACGGCGCGACGAAAGAGGAGTATGCGTGGGGTTTGCGCGTGGCGTTTCTCACCTTTGGGCTTGGGGCAGCAGCGATGCAACCGCTTGAACAGAAACTCAGCGGACTCGTCCGAGCGAATACCTCTGGCGCATCGCAGGTCTCTCAAACGCTCATTCTTGAAGCGATGCAGGCATCGGGTTACGCTGAACAGAAACAGCAAAATTACGAAATACTCAAAGAGCGTGCCTTGAAGGTGAAAGCGGTTACGTCTGATTCTCGATATGCGAAACTTTGGGAAGTGTATCCGAGCCACGCCGGTTATTTTGCGTGTTTGAACCTTAAATCTGGGAACGCTGAAATGGTCCGCCAAAGGCTTCTTGACGAACACGGCATCGGTACGATTGCGTTGGGTGAGACGGGTTTGCGAGTGGCTTATTCGTGTCTTGAGGCATCGGATATTGAGGCGGTTTTCGCCGTGATTGCGCGGGTGATTGAAGAGAGTAGCGCGTCGGTTGGGTTATAATGGATAGGCGCGATTTCTCAACCGCGCCTACGGTGATTGCTTGAAAAGACTACAGTTTTTCTCTCTTAATACGTGCCCACGTGGTGGTGAGTTTGTCTTCAGGTTCAACCGAAAGCGTCCCGATGGTGTACCGAAAATAGATGTCGTCTTCACCGTCGTTGGGACCGCACCAGACCCAGTGCGCTTCACACTCCGGATCTTTGAGGATTTGTTCCATGATAGCGGCACCGAATCCCCAGATACCACCGCCGAACTGTTCATAGATTTCGAGTTCATCTTCCCAATCGCTGTCGTCGAAATCGACCTCCATCCAATCATCTTTCCGATCGGCGATAGGCTCACCGGTATCGCATCGCCAGCCGTCTTCGCCGGTCCCGATGTAATCGGGTTTATCGTTGAGGATGATGTCGGCGAGGAAACCGCCCATACCAGCAGCCCCGGGTTCAGCATCGTGGACATAGACAGCAATCTGTGCGAAGCCTTTGTCGAGTTCAAATTCGCTGACGGTAGGGACTTGCCAGTTTCCGCTCGCTGCGACCTCTTCACCGTTAATGAACACGATCCAAGTGTTATCGCCGCTGACACGCAACGTACCTTTGGTCGGGGCAGCATCGACAGTTTGTATCAAAAGCATTCCGCTCAGAAGGAGCGTAAGGGTTAAGTAGAATATTGATCGGTTTTTCATGAGAACCTCCATAAATGCACAGTTGGATGAAGATTAAAAAATAAGTTAGGTAATAGACGGGCAATAATGCACTTCGCATTTGGTCGAGTACGCCGCAGAATTGCCCTACTACAAACAGATGGGTTCGTAGTAGTGCGATTTATCGCACGTTGAGAAATTACGGATTTAAATACTTAAACTTCATGAAACTGTGCTGATTGTTTGTTTACGAATTTCGGGGATGCAAACCCCTCTTACATCGTTTGTGTATCTGATTCAAGTGCTAACCGTCCCGCGAGATCCGCGACGAACTGATAGGCGACGCGTCCTGAACGTCCACTTGACGATGCTTCCCACTCCAGCGCAGCGCGGTGCAACATCTCCGTTGACACGGAGAGTCGGCGTTTCTGCGCGTAGTGGGAGACAATCTGTAAATAAGTGTCCTGTGAAATCCGTTGGAAAGCCAGCCGCAATCCAAAGCGATCGCTTAGCGAGACCTTTTCCTCTGTCGCTTCACGCGGATAGAGTTCGTCTTCGTCGTTCTGTGGGTAGCGATTGTCTCGGACCTGTCGAGGCATCAGATGCCGACGGTTTGAGGTCGCATAGATGAGGACGTTATCTGGACAGGCAGAGATGCCGCCTTCTAACATCGCTTTCAACTCCCGATATTCGGGTTCGTCTTCGTTGAAGGCGAGGTCGTCGCAGAAAAGGATATAGCGTTCAGGGCGTTCCCATAGCATCTCGGCAATTTCTTGTAAGTGCACAAGCCCCTCTTTACTCACACCAATTAACCGAAGTCCATCGTCGGCATAACGCGCCAGCATTCCCTTAACGAGTGAAGATTTACCCGTGCCGCGATCGCCCCATAACAGCACGTGGTTCGCCGGTAAGCCGTGTAGAAACTGCCGTGTGTTTCTATTGAGTTCCGTAGATTGCCGTTCTATCCCAATCAGATCCGATAAACGGACGAGATTCGGATGTTTGACGGGAATAAGGTGCCCTGACCCGTTCTGCGCTCGCCATCGGAAAGCGATGTAGTCTTCAAGCATCGCATTCGATGGGTGCGTCGAGAGTCCACCGAAGTGAGTTAGCAAAGCGTCTGCTTTCTCGAGCAATTGAATAAAAAGTTCTTCCTGATTTCGTGTTTTTTCAGACATCGTTTAGTAGATTGAGTAGTTCGGGGACATCTTCAAGGACGGCATAGGTATTGTAATCCTCAAAGGCTTCTCGTGGTGTGACCCCCGACAGTGTTGCAATGAATTTAATACCAGCCCGCTGTGCAGTTTCCGCATCTGTCACACTGTCCCCAACATAGAGACAACTTCGTGGATCACTGTTCGTTTGTGAAATTGCCATCAGTAAACCTTCAGGATTCGGTTTATACGCTGCGTCCCCACCACCAACAATAATTGGAAAAGCGTCTACCAAATTCTCTTTCGCGAGAATCCCTTGAATGTAATGCCGATTTTTCTGAGAGACGATAGCAAGTTGGATATTTAGGTTCTGCAATGCCTGTATTGTTTCTGGCACACCCTCGTAGAACTCCGCCAAGTCAACCATTGTCCCGTCGGCGCGTTGAAGAAACAGGCGCGTAAATTCCTCCACTCGCTTGCTATATGCTTCTCCTGCTAACGCCGTCAGTATGTCCGGTAGCGATAGACCGATTGTCTGCCGAATTGTATCGTCAGAAGCGAGTGGTAGCCCCATCTGACTGAATGCGAAGTTAACGCCGTCAATTGTGCCTTGTGCAGAATCTACCAACGTATAGTCAAAATCGAAGATAATGGTTTGGATAGGCAGCTTCAATTCGCTCAAAATTCAAGTTTCGGTATTCCGACCTCCGCTGCTGTCTCTTGAATTTGCCGCCACGTCTCGTCATCAATAGGAATGCCTTCGCGTAGACGGTCCTCGGTTTGACGTGCCTCAATTTCACCCGGGGTCAAGATTGTCTCGAATCCGGGTGCGGTCGGTGCGGCTTTCACGTGGGCGATGAGTCCATCGACATGATCATAGAAGTCTTCAAGCGGTGTGAAATTAGCGATGTCCAGCGCAATCATCAGGACACCGTTCTGGAGACGTGTGTTTCCAGAACCGCTACAGCCTGCCCCGGACAACGCACCTCCTAAGATGTCAATCATCAAACCGAGGGCGTATCCCTTGTGCCCAGCAATCCCGCCGAGTGGTAACAGTGCCCCCGGTGGGATTTCCATCAGGTCTTGTGGGTTTTGTGTCGGTTCGCCTTCGCTGTTGATGAGCCAACCGAACGGTACAGAATCTCCCCGGTTAACCGCAACACGAATTTTGCCTTGTGCAACAACGCTGCTTGTGATGTCGAGCAGGACTGGGTGTCCATTGCGTGTCGGTGTAGCGATTGCGATAGGATTTGTTGCGAGGCGGCCATCTCGTCCACCAAACGGAGCGACGTAGAGTGCAGTCCCACCGGCGTTGACCATCGTGATGCCGACCATACCTGCTTCGGCTGCCATCAAGGGATAGCTCCCAATTCGTCCGATGTGGTTGCAGTTGTAGACACTAATTGCGCTAATTGTACTTGATTTCGCCTTCTCAATTGCGAGCGACATCGCTTTTTGTGCGATAACGTGCCCGAACCCCCAATTGCCGTTGATGAGGGCATGCGAAGCCGATTCACGCGCAATTTCCATCGGTGCTCCTGGCTGAATTAACCCGGATTCGATGAGTCCAACGTACTGTGGGATGCGGATAACACCGTGTGAGTCGTGTCCTGCGAGGTTTGAGGCGACGAGCAGTTCTGCAATAATCGCTGCTTCGTCGCTCGGAACATCTCCCGCTTCAAAGATGTCGGTTGTGATTTTCTGTAACTGGTGCTGCGTGAAATTTGGCATATCGGTGTTAAGGGCTACCTCTGCTTTCTACTATGCTGCGTCAAACAGCGATGGGAAGTGGCGGTATGGGTCGCCAGGTTCACGGAAGAGAATCCGCTGCCGCTCCGTTAATTCTATACCTTCCGGTTGTGCCATGCGCTGCGATTTCCAGGCGATATGTGAGACACAATACTTGTACAACAGAGATCGGCGTTGATGCTTGCCGTTCCATGCTGCTGTGCCGTGTGTCAGTGCTTCGGTGAAGAGGATCGCTGAGCCTGCTGGCACGTTTGGAATGATCACACAAGGTGCATCTTCAGGTGCAGCATCTATCTGTCGTGGCAGTTTAAAATTGCTTTTATGGCTCCCCGGAATACAGCAGAATCCACCATGTGCTGGTCCGGCATCGGTGAGGTTCCATGTCACGACAACGAACCCGTTATGGATCTCGTTATCTCGGAAGGAGTAGTATTCTCCGTGTTTCGCTCTTGCTGTTGGAGAGGTTGCACCATAATCTGCGTGCAGCCGCCCGCGTGGCATGCCTTCCCGCATATACATCCCGTAAATTCGGTCGAGGCGGAAGCAGTCGCCTAAGCGAAACTGAAGTATCGGCATAATCTTGGGATGGTCGAGGAGATCACAAAATGCTTTTCCCCACTGCAGGAAACCGGGTCCGTCCGGCGCGCTTCCGAATCTTTGGACCTTTCCGGGGGTGGGAAGTTGTTGCTCGTCAATGTGTCGGTTGAGGGTTGCAACCTCTTCTGGACTCAAGACATTTTCGATGACGAGGTAGCCTTGCACGTCAAAGAGGTACTGCTGCAACTGTAAGTCACTCATACGCCTACCCTCCTGTTATCTACAGGGCTGTGAGATTGTTCAATAAGTGTTGCTAATCAATTTAGCATATATGACGGAGCAGTGTCAAATAAATTTTTACGCGTGTAGTGTGTGGATGCCCTATATCGTGCAGCGTGGACACAGGTTTGTCCATTTTTGTACATTAAGACGGGCAAACGGCGGGACATTTAGCGTTTTAGATGTTGGCATACAAATTGCTTAAAGTTGTGACAAGAATCTATGGTTCGAAAAGGAGGCATGCCACAGATGAAACAGACGCTGTTTTTTATGTTTCCAATGCTGCTGGTTTCTATCTTGCCTTTATCGAACAGTTTCGCGCGGGATTATACACAGATGGGGCTCCCGGAAGGAGCACTCACGCGATTGGGGAAAGGCTATATAAATGATATAGCGTACGCGCCAAACGGCACGCAACTTGCCGTGGCGACTTCTATAGGGGTGTGGCTCTATGATACGTCTACGGATACTGAACTTAACCTCCTCTCTGAAGGACCAGATTACGTTCAGACGATTGCATTCTCACCCGATGGCAGCATCTTGGCCACCGGTGGTTATTTGCCAAGTCCTCCCATTCGGCTGTGGGATGCAGATACGGGAAAACTCCTTGGTACACTTAAGGGATCTGAAGACGTTGTAACCCTCGCGTTTTCGCCGGATGGCACAATGCTTGCCAGTAGTGGCGAATGGCCCGACTATCCGATTCGATTATGGGATGTAGCCACGCGTCAACCTCGGGATACGCGCTTTGACAACACGGGTTCCCCTTACGCCATTTCGTTCTCACCCGATGGAAAGACCCTTGTGAGTGGCGGACGGGATAACACAGTTCGATTGTGGGATGTCCAGACTGGAGAACTTAAGAACCGTCTTAAAGGACACAGAGACGATGTTAATGCTGTTATATTTTCCGAAGATGGGGAAATGTTCGCCAGTGGTAGTGACGACGGAACGGTTCGGTTGTGGAATGTTCGCACTGGAGAGACTGTCGCTACGCTGAAAGGAAATACTAAATTCCCAGAAGAAATCCGGGACCTCGCGTTTTCTCCGAATGGTACAACGTTAGCAAGCGCGACAACTGATGAGATTTGGCTGTGGGATATCGATACGAAACAGATTATACGGATTCTTGAAGGGCATACGTGGCATGTTAGTGCCCTCGCGTTTTCGCCAGATGGTGAGACGCTCGCCAGCGCAGGCTGGGATTGGACCCTCCGGTTGTGGGATGCCGGGACCGGGAAACTCCGCAAGACCTTTGGGGAACATACAAGTGCTGTCAATACGATCGCGTTTTCGCCAGATGGGAAAACCCTTGCCAGTGCCAGTTGGGGATTAATTCGCTTGTGGAGTACGAGGGGTGTACCACTTCGGTTATGGTATGCCCGTACCGGAGAACCCCTCGAAAATTTTATATACCACATTGATTATGTGCGTACTGTTGTATTTTCGCCGGATGGCAAACACCTTGCAAGCGGTGGTTACGACAGTCGTCTCCGATTGTGGGAGGCGAATACTGGAAACCACATCTTTACACTTAGAGGCGGTGGTTCTGCCGTCGCGTTTTCGCCGGACGGCAAACTCATCGCAAGCGAGTACGGAGGGGATAATATCGTGTCAACAATAGGTTTATGGGATGTCCGCACCGGTGAACTCCGTCAAGTGCTCAAAAGACATTACGCGCCTCTGACGTGTATAGCATTTTCCCCGGACGGTAAGACCCTTGTGAGCGCGAGTCGAGATTCGGAAATTGTTTTGTGGGATATGCCTACTGGGCAACGCCGTCTGAGTATTACCACACAACACACAGAATCTGTCTATTCTGTCGCATTTTCTCCTGATGGCAACACACTTGCAAGCGGTAGTTTCGATCAGACGCTTCGATTATGGGACCCACATACCGGAAAACGTAAGGCGATGTTGCAGTATCCTGATTATGTCACCACTGTTGTGTTCTCGCCCGATAGCAACATTCTTGCGGTTGCATGGGGTGAGTGGGCAAACAGTCAGGTACAACTGTTAGATATGAAGACATTTCAATCTCACGCGACACTGGCAGGACATACAGAAGATATTACAGATTTGACATTCTCGCCTGATGGTAGCATTCTTGCCAGTGCCAGTTATGATGGGACGATTCTCCTCTGGAAAATACCGAATGACGAAGTGCCGCAGGATGTCAACGGTGATGGAAGTGTAAATATTGAAGATTTAAGGTTCATTGCTGTTCGCCTTGGGCATATTGGGAAAGGAAATGCGGCAGATATTAACGATGATGGGGTTGTCAACATTCTTGATCTTGTTGCGGTTACAGGTGCGATGGAATGAGGTGGGATTCAAAAAAGAGAGGCGCGCCTTTTGAGCGCACCTCTAAGAAAATAGACCGAAAAGCACTATTGGTTAATATAATCTGAGCGTAACTCAAATGTATGGTTCATCCAACTACCTGCGCGGACATCAAGTTCAGTCTCGATTGCGATGATAGATTCCAGTTCCTCGTAGGCAGTGGCATCCGCTTGGCTCGCAAACTTTAATTCGACAAGCCTGTGTGGATTTTCACCGTTATAGTTGTCATAAGAGGCGACCGCTTTCAGCTGCTCGGGGCCGACCAACGCGTCAGAAATAGAGGCAACCCACTCAAGATATGCTGCTTTGCCACCCAAAGGATATTCAACGAAAATAATGCCTTTAATCGGCCAATCGTCTTCCCCTGTTTTCGAGTAGTCTGAACGCTCAATGAATGTATGTGCGCTCACTCGCGAGGCGTGGTTGGGCAGGTCTTCAAAAACGGCAGCGATCTCCGGACGATTCATATATGTCATCGCATCGACAAAACTGTCGAATTCAAACTCAACGAACCGATGTGGACTGACTTCCTCGGTATTGTCATAAGATCTTATCCGATTGACCTCTTCAGGGGCTTGCAGCGTTGGTGCGATGGCGGCGATCCATTCAAGATAAATATCCTTTCCACCTTCCGGGTAGTCGACTAACCAGACTAATTTCACTGGTGTTGTTTCCATATCCATCATAGCCTCATCCATCGTAGCATCTGCGGGTGTGACATCCAACACAGTTCTTTGTGCCCTATCGCACCCTACCAAAGCAACCAACGCGATGAGAATTATCAGGGACAGGTTTGCTAATCTCGAAATCATAATTTTTCCTCCTTTTGTAAAAATAAATTAAAAATTTGCTTAAGACTCCCAAATCGGTTCCGAAGTGTTCGCCCGGAAGTTCACCGTCCGAGCGAGAACAAACAGAAGGTCGGAAAGTCTGTTTAAACTCCGAAGTATTTCTGGGTTGACCTCAGTTTCACGTGCGAGTCGAACGACGCATCGTTCACTTCGGCGGCATACGACGCGCGCGATGTGTAAAATAGCACCGGCGGGACAGCCACCGGGCAAAATAAAATTCCTGAGAGGCGGAAGTGCCTCTGAAAGCGTATCTATCGCAGCTTCCATCTCTGTTGTGAAATCCTCTGATATTCGCATCTCAGCAGATTTCGTATGTGTCAGAGGTGTTGCCAAATCCGCCCCGACTGCGAAGAGGTGATTTTGGACGCGAGTCAGTAACACTGAAAGGTCAGAATCGCCAATCAACGTCTGTACATAACCGATATAGGCGTTCAGTTCGTCAACTGTGCCGATCGCCTCAAATTGCGGGGCATCTTTTCCTAATCTCGTTCCGCCGTACAGCGCGGTTTCTCCAGAATCACCGAATTTCGTATAGATTTTCATATCCGTTTATTATATACTTTGTTGAAAAAGGAGTCAATCCAAATATGAAAATTTCAGGACAGTCTATAGCAAGTTTTGGCTTGCAAGCTTCGCCAAAAGTTAACAAGGTGAACGTTGTTGATCTACGCGTGCCGACATCAGATACACTCCTCGGTTCTGATCCATTTCACAAAAAGCCGAACTATTCTGCAGTGCTAACGACGCTGGAGACAGACACAGGTCATCAAGGCATTTCAGTCGCTTTCACTGCCGGGGCTGGCAATGATTGGATTGCTTACGGGGTTAAGGACCTCGCAGAACTCGTTGTCGGGATGGAGATGAACACGTTTGTCGCTGATCCGGGAGAATTCCACAGACTGCTCGTTGACCATCACCAATTGCGTTGGCTCGCAGATGGTGTCAATCGGATGGCGATCGGGAGCATTGTCAACGCGGTGTGGGACCTCTGGGCGAAATTGGTGAATAAACCGCTCTGGAAACTCCTCGTCGATTTACCACCGGAGAAGATTGTACAGTCTATTGATTGGCGGTATTTACGAGATGCCCTGACACCTGACGAAGCGACGGAGATACTCGACAAACACTGGGACGGGCGCGAACCTCGCGAACAGATACTTCGTGGGCAGGGACCGAAGGCTTATTCCACGGCGGGATGGCTCGGTTTAACGGACGAACAGATCATCGAAACGGTAAACCAAGTAAAAGCAGCGGGACTCGACTGCTTCAAGATGAAGGTCGGTCAAAATCTCGAATTTGACAAAAAACGACTCGCTTTCATTCGGGAAACGATCGGTCCAGAGGCGCGCTTGATGTTGGATGCCAACCAGATCTGGGGCGTCGATGAAGCGATCGCCTATATAGAAGAATTGGCAGATTTTAACCCCACATGGATTGAAGAACCGACAGCGCGCGATGATGTCCTCGGTTTTGTGAAAATTTCGCGTGCTTTAGAGAAACACGGTATCGGTATCGCAACAGGCGAACAGGTGCCGTCTCCTGTTATCTTCAAGCAATTAATCACGAGTGGCGCGATCCAGTACTGTCAGATTGATGCGACGCGGCTCGGAGGGGTTAACGATGTATTAGGGGTTATCTTAATGGCAGCAAAATATGATATATCTGTCTGTCCGCACGGTGGCGGCATCGGTTTGTGCAATATGATTCAACACTACGCGATATGGGATCAAATCTGTGTTGCGGCGCATTCGGATACACAGGTCGTTGAATACCTCAATTTCCTCCAGGAGGACGTTTTCCTACATCCGATCCAGGTACGCAACGGTGCCTACGTTACGCCAACAGTCCCAGGTTGGGGACTTGAGATGTATCCGAATTTCGTTGAAAAGCACATCTATCCGACAGGTGCCGTCTGGCAGGGGAGAGAGGCATCTGGTGGGATAACGTTTCTGGCGTAACTGTCTTAGCTAATCTCTTTTTAAAATGGTAGGCGAGATTTATAATCTTTAAAATGGTAGGCGAGGTTTGTAACCTCGCCGGTCCGCTTGTAAGAGGACAAATCACAACTTCGCGCCTGCTGCACGCGCTTTAAACGCCGCTGCACCCGCTGTAATCCATCCGCCGACACCTGTCATTAAAAACCGCACGCCTGCCTTGACATACTTTTCAACGGTCGCATCGGTCGTCAAAGTGCCAGCGACCCGACCCGCTTCTTGGATACGAGCAAGGGCGGAATCCAGTGTATTCTGGACATCTGGATGCGTGAGGTTCCCGATATGCCCCATAGAAGTCGCTAAATCTGACGGGGCAACGAAGAATACATCAACGTGATCGACAGTGAGAATTTCCTCAAGGTTGTTGACGGCGACGATGTCTTCAATCAGAACCATGACGAGTGTTTGTGCGTTGGCTTCTTCAAAATAGGTATCGACACCGTAGCCTTGGCGACTGGTGAACATACCGCGGTGTCCAATCGGTGCAAACTTCGCACCATCCACGACGTTTTGTGCTTCTGCCTTCGTGTTAACGTGCGGAACGCAAATACCCATTGAACCGCAATCCAGTGTCCGATAGATGAGTGCTTGGTCGTTCCGATTGACGCGTGTGATAGAGGTCATACCCCAGAGATCACACGCCCGCGTCAGGTCCCCAATGCGTGACGCATCGACAGCACCGTGTTCACCTTCCAACCAGACGCCGTCGAATCCGTTGGGACCGAAAATATCTATATCATCGGCACTCGTTAGTCCAGAAATAACGTAGGCGAGGTTGCCAGCTGCTAACTTCTCTTTAACTCGATTCGGTCTTATTTCCATAAATTTCTCCCGTTAAATTGTTATCTTCTGTAGGAAGGATTTCCGAATCCCGATTTCTATCTTCTGTTAACCGTGTTGTAGGAGGGATTTCCGAATCCCGACTTCTGACTCTCTTAGATGTAAAGCGTATCAAGAATCTCTAAAATTGTCTATAAAAAAGCAAAGTGCGCACTTGAAAAGCACGCACTTTACATTCAGGTTCTTAGTAGTGATTTCATTATTGTCTATCCGCTGGCATTGGCGCGCAGTAAATGCACACCCATCGCACCGTTCAATAATGGGAGTGTCGCATCCAAGAGAATCCAAACCAAGGATCGGGTGCCATGGTCGACTCCAGTAAAGTCTTGACCGATATCGCTGATGCCGAACCAGTTCCAGAGGAAGATTATCGCTGCAAACATGAATCCATAGAAGAGTGTGTTCGCTGCTATGAATTCTTGAACGCTTGCGTCCGCACCGGCACGCCGCATGCGAATGTAGCCGAATATCACCCCTAATATTATGGAAATCAGGGAGAGTGGGTTGATATAGTCCCAGGTGGAGCTATACGGACTATCTGTGGTGGAAGTGTGGTAAATTGGTTCAAGTACTGTTTGGATGGCGATTATCGCCGCGATGACGATAAGCACAACGCCTATAATTCGCTTGAGGGTTTCCATGATTTTCTCCTTAGCCCTGAGTGGGTATAGTTAAATCTTGTCCCAAGAAACGAAATTGACGATAGCAGTGTTATCACGCGTTACAGAAAAATTTACCAAATTCGTGCGTATTATACATTTTTTAACATTTTAAGTCAAAATTTAAGAGGTGTTGACGTTTTCGGTGTGATGTGGTATCCTTAATGCTAACATTTCGTTCTGCTTCAACCTATTTATAGGAAATATTGGGGTCTACACAGATGTGTATCGCTATCAAGAAGATAATGAAAACTTTCAAGTTCGCACTAATTTTAGTTATTCTGACTGTAGGAGGGATTTGTAATCCCGACTCTTATAGCGACGCTTTTACCTACCACTGGGAAATAGATGAGACTCCAGAAGGCAGCGAAAGTGCCACCATTATTGAGCCTGTAGAAGTGACGTTGTTGGATGAACCGATACAGGTCGTATCCCATAGTGCTTCCTTAGCATTAATGCGAAAGTATTCGGTGCACTTGGGACCTGAGTGGAGTCCGAGGCATACCTATAGATTGCTCCAAACCTTTGAGTCTGTACCGCAGGAAACAAACAGTTCTCGGGACGATATTCCTACGGTAGAGCCTTCTATATGGAGACTTAGTAATCGGCATATTCAAGGCGACATCGCAGTCGAATACCAAGACGAACAACGAATTGTTACTATCGCTCGCTCGGCGTTTGCTTATGCGTATCCGTTATTAGCTGAAATAGAAGGCGTGCGAGGTAGGTATTTCTCCAAACGGCTTCACCGTGCTGTCGTTAGATTTGTTACCGATAGCGGTGCAGATAGATACGCGCTTGAGCGAATATTACAAGAGCGCTACGCTGTCAGTGTCAATGTACCGGATTACACTGAACTTACGAGACACACAACCGGTGAACACGCCGGACGTTTCTCAACTTTCAAGAACAGAGAATTGATAGCATTGGTTACCATGCTTGAAGAGTTCCCGCAAGGCATGCACAAGATTCCAGGCATGAATTATCTCGTTCGGCGATTGGATGGCACACCACATCCAACACATCCAACAGCTCCTGCCGTCGCGTGGACCGGGGCAGGCTATATTGAGTTTATGGAATCTGCTTTTAAGGCGCAAGGTCGCGATTATATCCACCGCTTGATTCTCCATGAAAAGGCTCACTTTTTGTGGGAATATCTCTTTGATGAACAACTCAAACAGGATTGGATTGAACTCGGTGGTTGGTTTGAGAATCCCGACGATCAAGACGGTTGGTCTACAACAAAGCAAGTTGAGTTCGTTTCTGCATACGCACATGGCGTAAATCCAAATGAGGATATGGCAGAGAGCATTAGTTATTACATCGTCAATCCTGACAAACTTCGATCACGTTCTCCTGCCAAGTATGAATTTATCCAAAATCGGATCATGCACGGGACACGCTATATTTCAAAAATTCGTGAAGACTTGACCTTTGAGGTTTACAATCTCTACCCTGACTATGTATATCCAGGACGAATTATACGGGTTGATATAAAGGTTGAAGGGGAACCTGAGGAAGATAAGCTCATAACAGTAGAGATTGAAGTTCATGGGGAAAATGAATTAGATGCTGCACAGACCGCATATATTCGAGTTTTTAGTGACAAAGGTACTTATTTTGACCTTGCGTGGATGTCTCCAATTGATGAAAATGGGATGCACGTCGCTTCCGGGCACATTTTGCGCGGACAGGCAACGTTATCAAAATATGCAGCGAATGGTTATTGGGCACCAGACTCTATCCGAATCTGGGATGCCCAACGTAATGAGAGACTCGCAGCCCCAACAATCAATTTTGGATGGAAACTTTATATTGACAATCCACTTGCAGATTCTGAAGCCCCAGAATATGTTCCCAACTCAATGCGCCTCACTTTATCCGATGCAACCACCCAAGAAGGACACCCCTATCAAATTGTTACGGCGCGTTGGAAGCTTGTTGAGAAAAATGGGATCAGAGGCGTTTATGCCGGCATAAACGATGAGAGTGCCGAGACCTACTCTCGCTCCCTTGTAGAAGAATGGGGAGAATACACCCAAGAGAGGGAAGGACTTTGGCAAGCGAGTGTTCAACTGACTGTCCCTGATTATTTTCCAAGTGGCACCTACAAGATTACCCGCATCTCCATGAAAGATTTAGCAGCAAACAGCAATCGGGTATACTTCACAGAAGGCGGAGATGATGAACCACCTGCTACAATTGAGATTCAGACATCTAATCCGGATACCCAACCGCCTGTCCTTAATTTAAATCGGATTACAATTCAGGCAGAACCGACATACCCAGAAGCACCTAATGGCGAAACGCGGGTTGATATTACCTTTAGAGTCAAGGATAATATCAGTGGATATGCCAAAACAGACATGCTTTTACGCGATCCACAGGGCATAACACACTTTTTTAGACATTACGATGCCGATTTTTGGGACATCTATTTTTCACGCGACCTGGCCGTCTACGAAACCTATCACAAGACGATTATTTTGCCCGTTGGCAGTGCCCCCGGTATCTGGGGACTTGCTGAAATGACAGTGTGGGATAAAGCAGAAAATATATTACGGGTGGATTTTACTGAAATCGTCCGCTTTGAGGTAGACGATGCAGCCACAGCAGCACCTGTGATTGCCGTGCTACCTGACAATACACAACTGCTCGCAAATTATCCGAACCCCTTCAATCCAGAGACGTGGATCCCCTACCAATTGGCAACCAGCAGCGATGTCCAGATTACCATCTATGACATGAAAGGCAGTGTGGTTCGCAATCTGGAGTTAGGTCATCAATCCGCGGGCTTTTATACGGGTAGAAGTCGGGCAGTGTATTGGGACGGTCGTAACGGTTTAGGAGAACAAGTTGCGAGTGGTGTCTATTTCTATCAACTGCGGACTAATGAAATCTCACCTATTCGCAGGATGGTTATTTTGAAGTAAGCGGTAACTGATAGCGGTAAATAATATTGTTTGTAGTAGTGCAATTCTGCGGCGTACTCGCCCCGGGGAATGCCATACGGCATTCATACCGTTGATTCATGCGACGTGCATTATTGCGCATTTGTGTCTTGCAACGGGCGATAAATCGCCCTACTACGAACTCAATACTTTTTGAACCTATGCCCTGTCCTATTTTGTGCAATCGGGTATCAGATATGCCCGATTTTGTGCAGTGCTGCTAAGCGTTTCGTAAAGAACCCTACGAGTATAGTCCTGTATAGACTGGCACAAAATTTGCTAACATCATAACAAAAGGAGTTTTCAAATGGAAACCGAACAGAAATATCGTGTTGCCCCCCTTGGATTTACGATGGATCAGTGGGAAACCTTTAACAAAGACGGCATTATCTTCATTGAGGATGCCATTTCCGATGAAGATGTTCAGACCTATATTGACGCAATAGACCGAGTCGCCGCTAACAATCCGAAGTATACACCCGGCGGCTACCTCGGCATGCAAAACATCGTCGAACGCGACCCGGTCTTTGCAAGCTTAATCGACCATGAACGGCATGTCGGGTATGCGTATGATCTTTTCGGCGAACTCCTCAAGCTTCACATAAGCCAATTTTTCCTGAGACCGCCCGGTGGCAAACAGTACAATCAGTGGCACCCCGATGGCGCGCGTGCGTTGCCTTATGGTGTGTTCTCACCGCACCTTCCCTTACAAATCAAGATCGGATATTGGTTAACCGATCTGCCGAGACCGAAGATGGGCAACCTCGTTGTTTTACCCGGAAGCCATCGGCATCAGTACATGGAGGGTTACGATACCCATGAGAGTGTTCCCGGAGAAATGATTGTCTGTCCCCGTAAAGGGACAATGACGGTGATGCACTCGAGTATCTGGCATCGCGTAGAGCCGAATGAAAGCGATGTCGTACGTTACAATATCTTCATGGCTTATTGTCCGTCGTGGCTGACCCCCGCAGATCGCTTTCACTCTTCACCAGAGTGGTTAGAGACGCTCAACCGTGAACAACGGATTATCATGCGCAGCTACAACAACGCGTATCACAACGCCAAACCACCGGCGTCCGAGTTCCCGCTTTTCCTTGAACGCGACACGAGGATTGAAAAAGATACAGACACGTATCATGAACACGTCCAACTGCATCGCCGTAAACGGTTGACGATGCATGAAAGGCTCTCCCAAAACTTATAGCAGGCATCAACATTGACTGAGTTTCAAAAGTTTGTAGCTTGAAACGAAGTGGAAAGCGGTTCTACGGCGTGGTACTTCCCAAGGTTCAACGCCTTTCACCGAACCGCAAGGAAAATTAGAAGTATGAAGACACTATTCCTCAAAGACATGCGGTACCGCCAAGCGAGAGTTGTGCTAACGGCACTCGGTATTACCGTGCTGATTTCACTTATTTTGCTATTAGGCGGTATCATGAACGGTATGCGTATCCAAGCGCGACAGTACGTCGAATCGACGGGAGCAGACCTGTGGATTTCCGCTGAAGGTTCCGGCGGTGCTTTTATCGGATTCTCCCTCGTCATTGAGGAATACATGGCATTCCTGAATGCAGGACAAGGTTTAGTGCCGGATTCTGCCTCACCCTTAGTTTTTGCACAAGCGCGTCCGAATGTGCGTGGGAAATCTACCAAGGCAATTGTTGTCGGCTATAAACTCGGAAAGCTCGGCGGACCCAAACGAGCCATTGAGGGCAGAATGTTTACCCCCAGCAATTTTGAGGACTATAGACCCGAAGATCCTGTCCCTTATGAGGTGGTTGTCGATGAGAAAATGGGGTTGGAGATCGGGGAACAGATTACCCTCGGTGATGAGAAAGTACGGGTTGTCGGAAAAACGGAAAGCCTGATGTTCGTTTTAGACACGCCGCTCCTCTTTATGGATGTCCGCATTGCCCAAAAACTCTTACTCGGTAACACGCCACATGTTAACATGATGGTCGCCAAGGTCAATGAGAACTTTCCTGTTCCAGAGGTAGCAACACAGTACGATGAATTTGAGACGATTGAAACGCGCACCTTAAAACAGACAGTCGGAAATATCATTGAATACTATGTCGATGAACCGATGAAAGCCGTGCAATTCTTACGGGTGATGCTCTGGTTAGCGGCAGGTATTCTCGTCGGGATGATTACGTATGTAACCATGCTCGAGAAAACGCAGGAAATCGGTGTGTTGAAAGCGATCGGGGCTGCGAATCGTTATGTCATGGCACTCCTGCTAAAACAAGTTGCGCTGATGTCCGCTGTCGGTGTGATACTTGGGCTTATTTTGTCTTATATTTTTGCGACGGCGGCACCCATTTTCGTCGCGATTCATTTTCTGGAATCCGTGATCGTGGTGTGTATCAGTTTTGTCGTCTGTTGTGGGAGCGGTTATTTGGCGGCACGTAAGGTAATCGCGGTGGATCCGATGATCGCCTTCCGCGGTGAAATTTAATTGCCCTGAAAGGTAAATATAGCATGACAGCAATCGTAGAAGGGAACGGCTTAACCAAACGCTTCGGCACAGGCGACGCAACCGTCGTCGCTGTAGATGCCGTTGATGTCGCTATTCAAGAGAGCGAATTGGTCATGATTATGGGAGATAGCGGGTGTGGGAAGACAACGCTCATCAGTCTTCTCGGCTGTATTTTAACGCCCGATGCCGGTCAGATCCGAATTGAGGGCGAGGCAATTGACCCAGCAGCACAAGATATGAGCGTAATCCGCCGCGAGAAGATTGGGTTCGTGTTTCAGTTGTTCCATCTGCTCCCCTATCTTACCGCCCTTGAGAACGTCATGATAGCGATGGACCTTGCCCGGACAAAGACCGACGCAGCAGAGAATCGGGCAATGGAACTCCTGACGCAGGTCGGCTTAAGCGAACGGTTTCACCATCGTCCCGCCCAGCTTTCCGGTGGTGAGAAACAACGCGTCTCTTTTGCCCGGGCGCTCGCCAACCGACCGAAGGTCATCTTTGCCGATGAACCGACCGCCAATTTAGACAGTCGCCAGAGTGATAACTTAATGAGCCTGATTCAGGAGCTGCGTCAGGAACACCAAACAACTGTCGCGATTGTGACCCACCACGAAGGATTGAAGAAGAATGCTGATCGTATTATCCAAATGAAAGATGGAAGGATTTTTGGTGAATGAGCGGACTTAGTTTTTTTTCAAATGCGGAGATACAGGAATACCTCTCGATTTCCGCAACAATTGCAATTTTATCTCTTTTCCTTATTCTACCTATTACTGCTCAAGATGAAGAACAATCTGGTCCCATTGAGGAAGATAGAGCCTTAAACGCAATGGAACAATCTAACTTTCTAACGAGTGGGTTATATGGTGGGGGTCTAACCTTTATTGATGGTGATGCCTACGTTCAGTTGCAGCTTCAGCCAGATATACCGCTGGGGAAAGTTGGCATCGGGTTAGACTTGATTGTGCTCTATAATCCTTATGCAGAAGGCACAGAACCGCAGCTCCTCGCCGAAGATGGTGAATCTTGGAACAGCCCGAGTACGTGGTTAAGACTCGTCCGTTACGTCCGCTACGGTCGGCCTTATGATCCGTTCTACGTTCGCTTTGGGGAGTTAGATTATCTGACAATCGGGCACGGTTCGATTATGTCTGGTTATTCTAACTACGATCGACGTGGATTACGCCTGAATTTCAGGGATTCTAAAAATCGTTCCGGCATCGAAACAATGCTCAATGACATCGGGAGTCCCTCTATTTTCGGAGGGCGCGCATTCCTGCGTCCGTTCCAACGGGAAGAAAATAACAACTTTCTGACGCGATTTGAACTCGGGGCTACCTATCTCACCGACATTAACCCGAATTTGCAGGCGGAAGGCGAGGAACCCTTGAGTGCGATTGGGCTTGATGTCGGGTTCCCTATCTTTGAGACGCGTACATTTCGATTGGATCTCTACGATGATATCGCCTTTCTCAATACTTTGTCCGATACACCTGAATCGGAATCAGAGACTCGTGCTGTGGAAGGCAACGGCACGACGGCGAACCTCGCGTGGGGAAATGCTGTCGGTGTAGGCTTCGCTTTTACGCAGGCAATCTTCAAAGTTGAATACCGCATCTTCGGAGATGGATACATCCCTTCCGTGTTCGACTATACGTATGAATCGGCGAAATCGCTGTCGCCAGAGCCGGGTATGCCACAGTTTTTGGGGTTGGAGACAGCTACGGAACCAAGACGGGGTTTTTACGCACAACTTATCTGGCAACCACTGTCACAAATCCATTTCCTCGGCACGTTTGAGGATTATACGAATATTGAACCTAAGCTTTATATGGGAACGTCTGTATCGGGATTAGTTCCACGTTTCTCGACGCGAGTGTTCTATACAAAACGGGATATAGGTGCGGGCGGCGAGACGAATTTCTTCGGGGACCTTTTCGATCTCGACGAGAAGTCGGCGTTCAGTGTAGAAGCCCGTTATGCAGTCTTTCCACCCGTTGAAACGATTGTCTTGCGTGAGTTCACATTCCGACGCGTCGAAACCGCTGCAGGTGTCTCTCAATTTGAACCGATCCATAAGACTTCGTTCATGGTAGGCGTTAGCACAGACTTTTAACGATTGTGTCTGGGCGGTGTTTCCGTTGTCAACACCGATCTAAAATTGGTAAGAAAGGCTTTTTAGATTTAAAATCCTTTTTCACAATTGGAAGATTGTATGCTCACTGGGGAGTAAATCGACGCAGCAGGTCAGATTTAATCGTTTAAAGTATCTACTTTGACTTCCCCATCTTCAACAACTACAGGGTACGTTCTGACCCGGAGGCGTGGGTCGGTTTGACATTCCCCCGTTTTTGTATCATAAGCATAACCGTGAACGGGACATACAGCAATGCCGTTCCGAATTCTGCCTCTGCCCAGAGAACCGAGCGCATGCGGACAGGTATTGTCTACGGCACAGAATTCACCGTTCTCGTTGAAAATCGCAATGCGCCTTCCGTTGACAGTAAACGCTTTTCCGCGGCCTTCACGGATGGCTGACGCTTTCGTGACCTTTGTCCAATTCGACATTTTTTTACTCCTTCACGCTTCCCAAAGTGATTCCTTGCACAAATTCACGCTGCATCGCTAAAAACAGAATAACAATCGGCATCAATGAGAGCAGCGTTCCCGCCATCAACATGCCGTAGTCTTGACGATAAATACCGACAAGATTCGCTAAGCCAATCGGTAGTGTATACTTCGCTTCATCGCGTAAAATGATAAGGGGCCAGAGGTAGCCGTTCCACGAGCCCAAGAAAGAATAAATAGTTAAGGCACCGAGTGCTGGTTTGATAATGGGTAGCACCACCCGGTAGTAGATACCGAACTCCGAACAGCCGTCAATGCGTGCTGCGTCCAACAATTCCGATGGAATCGTGACAATGAATTGGCGCATCAGAAATACCCCGAACGCACCGACCGAAAATGGGATAATGATCGCTTTGTAACTGTTGAGCCAGCCAATATCATACATCAATCCGAATAGCGGAACAAGCAGGACCTGAAAAGGTACCATCATCGAGGCAAGAAGAATACCAAACAGGATTTTTTGACCTCGAAATTGATACTTCGCAAACGCATAACCACCGAGAGAACAGAAAAACAGCGTCAATAGCGTTGAAGCAGTGGCGATAAAAACGCTGTTGATAAAGTACTGATTGTATGGCACCGTCTTCCACAAATTTCGGTAGTTTGAGGTAAACTTATCCCACACAATCGATAGGTAGCCCGGCTGATGAATCGTTAATTGCAGGAGCAGGTGTGTTCCTATGCCTGTTTCTACAGCGGAAGGCGTTGTGATGTTCGTTTCTGTCTGTTCCATTGTGATGTGTGATGATTCCAGTTCACCGGGAGTGCCGTGCAATCGCCATACCACATCTTTCCACAAGGCGCTCTCCAAAATGAAAGGACGGGTCGGTTGATAGGTAACGTTGCGAGTATTGCCAGCAGCTTGTAGCACGGAAACGCTTAAATCAAGGTGGTGATATGAGGCATCACCACGAATGGGCAGGATAATCCGCCGAATCTGTTCGACTGGAATGGGTGAGGAGATGGTCGCTGTCATGCGGACGGTTTTGTCATCTCGAAATTCGTAGGATATATTCGCCGCGGTCTGCGGATCAGCAGATGTTCGGAGGCGCGTGCCTGTCTCTGCTTCCCACTCGGTCCCTTCAACCGATGGACGATTGAAGTCGAGGTCTTCTATCTGAAGCACTCCGACGGCGACTTCTCTATACACCGAACTCCAGATTGTGTCAACGGCTTCTGGAATAATCGCTGCTTCCACCGCCGCGATGATCGCAGGTGTTGTACCACTCCAAACTTCGTCTGGTAGTCCCGCTACCAGTTGTTGCCATAACCCCTCGACTGCTTCTCTCTGTAATTCCTCAGATGCGACGTAATTGGAAAGTTGAGGGTTTGCGGCGAGGTGTGCTTGCGCCTGCTGCCAAACAATCTGTGTGAGTTCTGGTGCTAACGTCTGCCACGCCGTTTCGTCAACTGCTTTTGGTTTCTCTATTTTCCGATAAGCGTTTTCGACAATATAAGGCGATGCTGCGACGCGCGGCGGTAGACTCGGAAACCATTGAATCGGAACCGAGAAGATCTCATTTGCGGTCTTAAAAGAGGACGTCAGCAACCAGAGCATAGGAATCATTGTGCAGAAAGCTGCACTTACCAAAAGAAGGTAACCAACGCCTCTGAAAATTTTTATTTTAACCTGTCGGTTTTTATTTTTTTCATTCATTACTATAAACCTAATTCGGAGAGTTGCACTGTCCGTGCGCGTTGAATGTCGTCTTGATATTTGAAGACGCATCCAAGTGTTTCCGTAACAACCTCTGCATCGAGTTGTGCCTTGCCGAGTGCGATGAGTGCCAATGCCCAATCCAGCGTCTCCGCTACCCCCGGTTTCTTGTAGTAATCCCCTTGCCGCCACAGCTGCATGATCTGACACAACTGCTCCGCAAGGTGTTCGTCAATATCCGGCAGCTTCGTCTGAACGATCGCCAGCTCTTTCTCAATAGTCGGGTAATCAATCCATTGGTAAAGGCAGCGGCGTTTGAGTGCTTCGTGGACCTCTCGCGTCCGGTTTGAGGTGAGCACAACGTGCGGAATGTGTTTCGCTCGGATAGTGCCGATTTCGGGAATCGTAATCTGAAAGTCGGACAAGACTTCAAGCAGGAACGCCTCAAATTCACTGTCGCTCCGATCTACCTCGTCAATGAGTAAGACCGGTGGAACATCATCGTCGCTCTGAATGGCTTCCAGCAAGGGACGTTTCAGCAGAAACGCTTCACTAAACAGATCCGTTCCGATGTCTTCTTTATCACGTCCCTGTGCTTCATCAATACGGAGCTGCAAAATTTGCCGGGTATAGTTCCATTCATACAACGCGCTATTTACATCCAAGCCTTCATAGCATTGCAATCGGATGAGTTTGGCGTTTGTTGCGTCCGCAAGAACTTTGGCGACTTCCGTTTTACCGACCCCCGGCTCGCCTTCGAGAAAGATAGGCTTTTTGAGGTGGTGCGCGAGGTAAAGAGTTGTCGCTAAACCCTTATCTGCGATATACGCATGTTTTGCACATGCGGTTTGAACATTTTCGATAGATGTGAACATTTTTTAATTGATCGGCCTTCGCGCTGCCCTCCAAATGTAAAGCAAAGACAAATTATGCCATTTAAGGCATAATTTCATTTCGGGCAAGTTTCTGATCTGTTCCAACCCATTAGGAATCTGTAAGGTTAGAAAACCGTCGTACTCCCTGCTTACACTTTGAATTGTCAATATTACTATGCGGGCTACCGTCACAGCACCCGTCTGCCTTTTAACACATCATTCAAACAGTTGTGCCACGGAACAAGCAAACCCTGGCACGACATCTTCACCTGTCAACGTGGCTTCGCGCGTAAGTAACTCAATGTCGCTTTCAGAACGATACACCGTTACCGTCTTAGACACAGGGTCAAGCACCCAGACGAGGCGAGTCCCTGCGGCCAGATAGTCGAGTGCCTTACGGACAACCCGCGAGTGAACATCTGATGGTGACACGACTTCAATCGCCAAATCGGGCGGGATTGGAAACGTTGCGTCTTCGTCTACATCCAGGCGGTCGGTTGAAACGAACGCCACATCCGGCTTCATCATGCGATCGCCAACTTGAAATATCGTCTCTGCTGTGTACAATTCCCCCAACTCATTTTCGTAGACATGTGAGGATAGATGCCAAATAACCTTTGCACTAATCTTACCATGTCTTCTCGTCGCTGGTGACATCGGTATTAATTCTCCCTTTGCGTATTCATATCCTGGGACATCGTTCTCAAGAAATTCCTCCGGTGTCATTGTCGTGGGGATCGGCAGGTGCCTTTCTGGTGGTGACTTCAGGACTAATACCCCGTCAATGTATTCATATCCTGGGACATCATTCTCAAGAAATTCCTCCAATGTCGCCGTGGTAGGTATTGACTCGGGAATTTCTGGCGCGTTTTTGTGAGAGGCTTTCATGTTTTTTCCCTCTTGAATGTGTTTACATAACGCGCTTTCATTTTTCCTGCAGGGCGCGTTTGTAATCTTCTGGGTAATCAATATCCCGCAACACCCAATCCGTATCTACGGTCACATAGTGAATATCGTCGTTGTATGTCTTGAAAAGCGTTCGCACGCCACCACTTTCTGCGTCTAAGGCAAGGATTTCACGGGCATATCGTTGGTGAAAGACAACAGGGTGTCCGCGTTTATAGTTATAGCTGGGGAGCGCAATTCCCTTGTCTGTTTGGACGTAGGCATCGACAACCTGATTAATTAACGCAGTCGTAATAAAGGGTTGGTCTACGAGCATCAACGCAAACGCCTCGCTCTGTTTCAATGCTTTTATACCCGCCTGTGCCGAGGTGAGCATCCCTTCACGATAGTTAGCGTTAAGGACGATTCTGACCGGACGCGTCCGCAGCTGCTCCTGAACCTCTGCTGCGCGGTGTCCGACGACGACGATAACCTCATCAAACTTAGCACCGAGCATGTTGGCTACTACGGTCTCAACGATGGTGCTTTCTCCAAACCGCAGGAGCTGCTTCGGTTTTCCCATTCGAGAGGAGAGTCCGGCTGCAAGGAGGATTCCAGATATGGAAGGAGACGATTTCTGCTTCATGTTTAATATCGAATACCGAAATTCTCATATTCTCCAGTGAAAGCGCGTTCGTCGATTTCAATCGAATCGACCCTTGCGTAACGCGGTCCCTTTTTTACTAACGCAACTAACGCATCTAACTGCGCCTTATCGCCCTCCGCGACAATCTCAACTTTACCGTTTGGTAGGTTCTTCGCATAACCGTTAACGCCAAGCTGCTTCGCGTTGCGCTGCGTAAAATTACGGAAACCTACACCTTGCACCTTGCCACTGATAAGCACGTACAACTGCATCTTCGGGTTGACCTCAATCGTAAGTGTGATAGGCGTGCCAAGTTCTGGGAGCAAGGCATCATTTTTTTTATAGATATTCTCCTCTGACGATTCAGGAAGTGGGTTCTGGAAGAGCGCGCTCGCATCGAACACCCGCAAAGCGACGATATCATTACTCATAAATGCTTGCGGCATCATGGCATCTTCGTCTTCACTGTCCAAGTCTGGCACAATACGTGAACCGGAGTAGACCCAAGCGACCGGTTGCAGCGGCTTTTGGGTTTTGACGTTGAGAACAAGTTCTTCGGCGCGCACTTTTTTCATTTCGTTACCGTCTTTCCACGCAACGGACAGAATGAATGCAGTGCCTGTTGGCGGTGTCGGGGCATCTTTTTCTGCGTCGTAGCCGGGCGGTGTACCGACTTCAACGCCGAGTTTGCTGAGCGCGTCGTATATTTCCTTCGTCGTTGCATCGACAACAATGATACTTTCATATTCCTTGCCATCGCGTCCGCAGACGAGGTATTCAACCGCGCCTCTTAAATGTGACTCATATTCACCGAGTGCTTTAGAAATTTCACCGGTTAAGACGAGTTGTTTTTCCTTTTCCATTACCTTGAGATGTCCATCACCCCATCCGATGTTGGACAGCGCAACAAGGCAAACGGTTAAACAGATTTTGATCCCCACCTTCCAAATATAGAATTTCACCTTCTGCATGAAAACTCTCCTTTTTTTGTCAATTGTCGATTGTCAGTTTAGTTTGTATCTTCGTAGCATAAACTGTTAGTTTGTGTGCCATAGGTATAACTGCTCAAACGACTTCATCTTTTAAATCGGACGCACGCTTTACAAGAGTGCCTCTTAACCGACAACTAATAACCAATAACTGACAATCCCTAAAAAGTATACCGCAAACCGTTAAAAATTTCCACATCATGTTTTCGGATAGTGGTTGGGGGTTCGCTATCGTATCGGAAATTGACCCGCAACGGAAACGCCAATTTTGTTGTCAAACGGAAGGTCACGCTTCCCTGAAAAAGAATGCGGTAATCTTGGAAACGCCGCACATGGAATTGATAATAACCCGTTGCGCTGGTTGTGATCCGTTCGTCTAACCGCCATGTCCAGTTGATATAGTTTGTTGCGCGCACGATACGCGTTGTAATTTCACCGTGCGTTTTGTCGTTAATACGTTCATGTTCCCACATGGCACCGACACCGAGATAGACCTTAAATCTGGAATCGGGTGAATATAATCCGAACCTCGCACCGCCGCCTGCTAAATTCCGGTCGTTCAATAAAATGGATTCGTTGAATTGTTTTTGAATGAACGATTCAACGGAGAGATGCTGCGTCAAACGCCGTATAATTCGCGCATGCGCCATGCCTTTGTTTATAAAGAACGCACCGCTTCTTCTACCTTCTTGGAGGCTTCCGAAGACAAAACCGTGATAGGTTTCTGACAGATAATCTGATCGAAACCGGGTCCGCGCCGTAAGCAGATCTGTGTTTCCCGTGCGATAGGTTAAATCCATCGTAATGCTGTTATACCAACCCGGTTCCAACTGCATCTGTTTTGTCGTTTCATCTGTAAAAATATTGACTTGCGCTGCGAGGGGAGAACAGAAGATAAGACATAAGACAAAACAAGTCCCCAGAATCTGTTTGTATCTGTCCTGATCGGTAGTGTCGTTAGCAAGGTCCATTTGGTTTTCTATAATTGCAAGGCGTGCCGTTGTGGAGGAAATAAAAAAAATAACTTGCCTATTTTTTATATATCTGATATACTATTTAAACCAGTTTGGGTGGCACTGCGAAGCATGCCGACAAGGTATGTCTGCCACCCTCCCACCTTCGCAGGGGGATAAATCAACTGGCACTGGAACACCCCATGAAAAAGATATTCGTTCTCTCGATACTCTTCTGTGTGATCGCGATGCCAGCACTTGGTGAGTTGACTGCTCAAGACTTGGAAAAGATACGGCAGATCGTCAAAGCGTCAGAAACCACCTTAACCTCACGTATAGAGAAAGTTGAAGCAAGCTTAACCTCACGTATAGAGAAAGTTGACACAAAAGTTGACACTATTGATACACGCCTCCGGACAGTCGAAACAGGGGTTGCGGAATTGCGAGGACGCAGCCTTGGCTTTGGTGTCTTAAGAGACTGGATCGTTACCATCTGTGCTATTGGTGCGTTCATCATCTCTATTTTCGCATTGGTGAAAGCACAACCTAAAGCCGCACAGACCACACAGGACACACAAAAAGCAGTATCTCAATAAGAAAGCAAACAATGCAACGAATCCTCATAGATACCGATCCAGGTGTAGACGACGCTTATGCGATTCTCCTTGCCATGCGTTCGCCTGAATTGTGTGTAGAAGCAATAACGACCGTCTGCGGAAACGTCCCGGTCGAACAGGCGACGCAGAACCTGTTCACTATTCTCGGATCGCTTGACTTAGATGAATTTCCTATTATTGCCCAAGGCGAAGCTGCACCGCTCGTAAAACCCCTCGTAACAGCCGCACACGTCCACGGTGATGACGGATTGGGCAATACCAGTCATCTGCGAGATACCGATGGCAATCAACGCTACTTCCATGCAAATACCACGCTCTCATCACTGTCAGGCGTTGATCTCATTCTTGAGGCAGCCTCACAGTATCCCGATGAGTTAATCGTCGTAGCACTCGGTCCGCTGACGAACCTTGCAAAAGCGATCCGTAAAGATGCTGCTAAGATGCGAAGGCTCCAGAAAATAGTCGTGATGGGTGGTGTTTTTGAGGACTACGGCAACGTCACAACAACAGCGGAATTCAACATCTTCATCGATCCGCATGCCGCCCAAGAAGTCTTCCAATTCGGCGTGCCTGTTCATATTTTCCCACTTGACGCAACACATCAGGTTGTCCTGACGGGTGAACGCTTACGCGCTGAAATTGAAGGGCGAGACGATAAGGTTTCTCGCTTTCTCTGGGATGCGACACAAGCCTGCATGGAATTCTATCGCCAACACGTCGGGTTCTGGGGATTTCATATCCACGATGCCCTCCCCATTGCCGCGCTAACATCCCCAGACTATTTTGAGAGTGTTGATGCGTACATACAGGTCGAAACCGAAGGCGATTTGACGAACGGTATGACGGTTGCCGATCTACGTCCTGAACGCCAACGCCACAATCCAAACGCACAGGTCTGCGTTAAAGTAGCTGCTGCGTTTTTGGATAGTTTCTTCAAACGGCTCCGATGAATATTATTCCGCTATATTATCGGGAGGCAATTTTGGAAACTCGCAGCTTGTATCGAAAGTATTGCCCGCAAACACGACACCTTGATTGGTTTTACCACGCACTAACGCTGCATTCCCATCGGTCTGGAAATAGTTGTTGTAAAAACGGATATTCCGAATTCCATCGCTCATACAATCAACCACAGCAGGATTTCCGTCGGCAGCGGCTGCCGTATGGATTTTATTCGCGAAGAGAGTGGTGTCCGTGATACCGCCATTTGCACCCGTCGACCAGAGGTGGATGCCGCCATAACCGTTTCTTCTACCGTCATTTACACTCAGATTGTAACGGAGGACGTTCCCGTAAAAAGGGCGCGCACCCTCGAATTGTGCCAGTAAATATCCTGCTCCGTCGTTATCGTGGGAATAGTTATACTGAACGGTTGAATTCGTTACGCCACCGTCCAGATCGAACCCACCACCGTCTTTACTGCTACCAGTGCGATTGTGGTGTGATTCGTTGAACTGGATCACAACACGGTTCGCGTCCCATGCCCATATACCGACAGGTCCCCCACCTTCGTAGTCGTTTAGACTGCCGTTTTCGTAAGCACAACAATATTCAATAGTCGCGCTGTCTACCTGTGCGAGGACAATACCATTTCCCGAATGGCTACCCTTGCTGGGGATCCCCCGGTTCCTATAGGCACTACAGTTGCCGACGTAAAAATCAGCGTGAGCGTAGCCATCACGCCCTGGGTTCCATGCCCCCATACAGCTGATACCTGCGTCACCATTGTCATGGCTTGTGCTGTTCGTAATTCGGACGTTATGGAATCCACTCCAACTTCCGTCTGTCGGTTCCGCCATTAAGCAGATCCCAAAATCTCTAAACCCACTGACATCTACCCGATGAATCCGAATATCCGTGAATTTGACATCCTTCGGTAGAGTATTAATGAACAAAATGCCCGAACCCATATTCTTAGATGCCCCAGCACCGATAACGTTCAGGTTTTGTAGATGGATGCCGCCTCTGTTTTTCGCTACAAAACCGGTCCCAACGCCAGCGTCAATCGTCGCACAGCCTTCTCCGTAGGATCCGATTGTTACAGCACCCACTGTCGGTCTGTTACTTTGCCTAATTTTAGTAAGGTAGAGGTTCCCCACGAAGGTCTGATTGGCTTGAAACCGGACCGAATCCCCCGGCAACAACTCAGTAGCATTTACACGTTCAATACTTCGCCACGGCTGCGTTTCAGACGCACCCGTGTTTGAGTCGCTACCATGTAAGTTGACGTAGTAATCCATAGGTGATGTGTGTTGGCACTAAAACGTGTTTATTCCACCGAGCGGGTGATTCGGAATATAGCGGAGATCGTTGTACGGATCACGCTGAAGCATCAGCGGCACTTCCAGTTTCGGGAGTTTCAAGTCCGCGAATTTGATCCGTTGTGCATCCGTGAGTTCTAAGGCGATCTCTTCAATGAGTTTATTGATTTCATGCATGAAGATCTCGCGTTGCCTCAGAAACTTGCGTGCCTCGTCTCGGAATTCATTGAGTTCCCGTCGGGTCCGCATGTCCGTGAAGCCGCTTTCATATCGATCGTAATACCGATTTGTTAGACCGGCGCGAAACACCTGATAATCTGCCTCTAACTGCTTCTTCTCAAAGTCATAATCATCAACAATATCGCGAATCAACTTCAATTTCGGCTGGATGGTCTGCTGTTGCCCCGTTGTGAGTTGCAGGACAGTCGAGCTTTTAGAGACATCAAGCAGTTTAGTGCCTCCACAGGCTTGCAACAGACCACAGAGGAGTAGGATGAGGAAAATCTCGACGTTTCTCATAATCACTTCTCCATTTATTGTGTGAACACTTACGAAGCACTCTGACCGGGCCACGCTTTGACCATATCCTCCCATTGCTGAGTGCCGTCATCATCTAAATCGTAAAAATATCCATATTTCAGTTTAAGATATGCGATATAAGGTTTAATAGACAGGGGACTCCCCGTTGCACGTTCAACGATTTCGGGTGCCGTGTACTTTGACCCGTGTTGGTAAAGATTCTCTTTCAACCAATTGTGAAGTGTACTGAACTTGCCCTCCCTCTTAATTTCAGCAGGGATTTCGGGGTGTGCTTTAAAGGCAGAGACGTAAAATTGCGAGGCTAAGATATTGCCCAATGTGTACCCCTGAAATCCGCCACCGATGAGGCTATAATACCAGTGCACATCTTGCAAAACACCGTCCTTGTCATCTGGCGGCACGATGCCGAAATCTGCTTCAAAGCGTTCGCGCCACGCGTTACGGAGGTCTCGGATCTCAAGTTTACCTTCTAACAGTGCCAATTCAAGATCAAAACGCAGCATAACGTGGAGGTTATAGGTCACCTCGTCGGCATTTGTGCGGATGAGAGAGCATTCTACTTTGTTAATGGCGCGATTGAATGTATCCCGATCCACAGCACCGAGCTGCTCAGGAAAAACACTTTGGAGTTTTGGGTAGTAATGATACCAAAACCCACGACTCCGCCCAACCAGATTCTCCCAGAGTCTCGACTGACTTTCGTGGACGCCGGAGGAGGTACCACGGGCGAGGGGTGTCCCCTCAAAATCCATGCGGATGCCTTGCTCATACAACGCGTGTCCTGTCTCATGGAGCGTGCTAAACAACGCATCACCGAGGAAATTCTCCTTTGTTCGCGTCGTAATCCGAACATCGCCGAGTGAGAACTTCGTCATAAATGGATGATGCGTCTTATCCTGCCGTCCACGATTCATATCGTAACCGAACTGCTTCGCAACTTCTAATCCAAATTCGAGTTGTTTTTCTTCTGGAAAGTATTGGTGCAAACACGAATCATCGGCGGGTTCCTGTGATGTGATGGCAGCGACAATTGGAACGAGTTCTGCACGGAGTTCGGCGAAGATACGACTCACTTCTGTCGCTTTCATCCCGTACTCGCTTGCTTCGATGAGTGGGTCTGCGATATGATCGTAGCCTGGAAAGAAATTTGCTGCCTGCCGACTATAATCCAGCGTTTTTTCCAAGTATGGACGGACCCGCGCAAAGTCGTTTGCTGGACGCGCCTCGGTCCACACCTGAAAAGATTCCGCAGAATGATTTGCCACCTCGGCTGTGAATGCCGCAGGTATTTTAATGGCGCGTTCATATTTTCGGCGTGTAACGCGGATCAGACTTGCTGCGTCGGAATCGTAGGGGAGGCTTTTTTCGTAAGGTTCGAGGGCATCAAGCAATTTCCCGATGGCGGGATCTGTAAATTTTTCGTGTGACAAACGACTGAGCGTTGCCATTTGACGACCTCTCGCTGCGGCACCACCAGGGGGCATATAGGTAGATTGGTCCCAATGGAGCAATCCCGCAGCGGACGATATATCGTTCACCTCCAGCAGTCGGGTCTTAAGTTCCTGAAATTTTGCTTCCACACTTTTCTCCTCAGTTTATCCTCTTGTGTAATGTGTATATAATATAGCACGATCCAACTGCGAAAGCCAACTAAAAACCGACAGCCATTCTGCTGACAGCCTTGTGGAACGCCTTTCCTTCTTCAGACGATGATAGCAAATTACAAAAATTTTGAATTTTGTCTTATTTTCGTAACAATTAAATGCTATAATTTACAGTAGAATCAAGCAAGGAAGGCAAATTGATGCGGATGAATAGTCGGTTCAGTTATCTTATCATAAAAATTATTCTCGTTTTGGCGTATGGTTTTGTTATCAGCAGTTGTTCGCCGAAAGATAGCGAAAGTGTGGCGAGTAAAGCGGCTTCTCATGTCACCATCAAGAACAAAGGCTCGGACACAATAGTAAATCTCGCACAGGCGTGGGCAGAAATGTACACGGGTGTCACCAGCAGCGTATCCGTGGAAGTATCGGGTGGCGGTTCTGGCACAGGCGTTGCTGCACTCATCAACGGCACCGTAGACATCGCGAATTGTAGTCGCCAGATTAAACCGAAGGAATTAGAGCAGGCGGCGCAGAATACAGGTAAAGTTCCGCAAGAATTTATTGTCGGGTACGATGCCCTTGCGGTTTATGTCCATCCTGATGTCCCTCTTGATAAAATCACAATCCCACAACTCGCGGAAATTTATGGTGAGAACGGCACAATAACCCAATGGCGCCATCTCGGTATCAAACATAGCAGCTGTCCAAGTGATAAAATTATCCGCATCAGTCGGCAATCTAATTCGGGTACGTATTTCTATTTCCGAGAGGCACTTCTTGGGACAGATCGCGACTTTCGTATCGGTTCGTTGGATTTGCACGGCTCTAAAGATGTGGTGGAAGTTATTGGAAGAACGCCTTGTGCGATTGGCTACAGTGGTATGGGGTATGCCACCTCACATGTCAAAATGTTAGAAGTCGCTACTACCGCCGATGCGCCTTACTACGCCCCGACCCTTAAAAATGTCCTCGCGAAAACCTATCCTATCGCCCGTCCGCTTTACATGTACTCCCTGGGTGAACCGACAGGCGCAATTAAAGCATATCTCGACTGGATTTTGTCTGCCGAAGGTCAAAAGATTGTCGAAAAACTCGGTTTCGTCCCGTTAGAAAGCAACTAAAATATATGAACATTCTACGCAAAAAAAGCAGAGCGAACCTGCCGTTTTCCGAAACAGCAATTGAACTGTTTATTCGCTTATGTGGTATTAGTTCTATTCTCTTTGTATTCGGTATCTTTTTCTTTGTATTTCGCGAGGGTGCAGGCTTCCTTTTTAGCGGTTTAGACGTGAAGGAGTTTCTGACAAGTGTAGAATGGCAACCGACCTCACTGAATAATAAAAGATATGGGGCGTTCGCACTGATCGTTGGCACTTTTAGCGTCACGATCTTGGCGATGTGTCTTGCCGTTCCGTTTGGACTCGGCGCAGCGATCTTTGTCTCGGAATTCTGTAGCCCGAAACTCAGAGAAACTTTCAAGATTATCATCGAGCTGCTCGCTGCGATCCCGTCGGTTGTGTGGGGGTTCATTGGGTTGACATTGATGAACCAATTGATTATTGTTGTCTTTAAAGCACCGATCGGTTTAACGATGCTCAACGGGGGCATTATGTTGGCGTTGATGAGTGTGCCGATCATCGTTTCTATAGCGGAAGATGCCTTAAAAGCCGTGCCGGATTCGTATCGCGAGGCAGCGGAGGCACTCGGCGCAACCCGATGGCAGGTGGTCTATCGTGTGCTTCTCCCTGCGGCAAAAAACGGACTATTGGCAGCCGTCTTGCTCGGTGCCGCACGTTCTATCGGTGAGACAATGGCGGTCCTGATGGCAACCGGACACTCCGTTAACATTCCGTCGGGCCCGCTTTCTTGGATCCGCACGCTAACAGCGACAATCGCCGCCGAATTAGGGGAAGTCGCCAGAGGCGATGAACATTACCAAGTCCTCTTTATCATCGGTATTCTCCTCTTTACTATCACATTTATAGTGAACCTCATCGCTGATTTGGTTATTAAAGGCATCCGTCAGGAGTCATGATAGAAGGACCTCCAAAGCGCGCAGCACGAAACGAAGTGGCGTGCGGATATACGGAACGGGACGTGAGACCACCAATCTACCTGAACGAACCGCAAGGAAAAATTAAAAAATGTTTACAGAGACACCTATCAGTCGGCAGAAACAGCGGACAGAAAATATAGTACGGATACTCTTACTTGTAGTAACAAGTCTGATGATTCTCCCGTTGCTTCTTATTATCGGCTATCTCCTTTATAAGGCGCTGCCGGTCCTCTCTTTGGAGTTTCTGTTTACGAACCCGAAAGACAACATGCGTGCCGGTGGACTCTGGGCACCCTTCCTTGGAACAATCTATTTGGTGGTTGTATCTCTATTAGTGTCTGCCCCTATCGGTGTACTCGCTGCTGTGTATCTCAACGAGTATGCCCGTGAGAATTGGTTTACACGTATCACAAATTTGGCTGTTGTTAATCTGGCTGGCGTGCCGAGTATTGTCCACGCCCTGTTCGGGGTCGGTGCGTTTGTCCTCTTTGCCGGTTTAGGGGAGTCTATACTCGCAGCGTCCCTCACACTTGCAATCATGACGCTGCCGGTGATTATCGCCAGTACAACGGAGGCACTGAAAGCAGTGCCTATGTCCTTTAGGGAGGCATGCTGGAACCTCGGTGCGACGCGATGGCAAACGATTCGCCGTATCGTCCTCCCTAACTCTATCAGTGGTATCCTGACGGGTGTGATTTTACAGGTATCGCGCGCAGCAGGCGAAACGGCACCTATCATGTTCACTGGAGCCGTTTTCTATAAGTCTATTGCAGAAGGAGACCTTTTCGCCTATAATATAACGGAACAGTGTATGGCACTATCCCTACATCTTTTTACAATTTCAACACAAGTGCCAGATGTTACCGAGGGAATTCCGTACGGGACTGCAATAGTGCTTGTTGCCACTGTTTTACTCGTCAACGCCGCATCAATTGCGCTAAGGGTTTATCTCCGAACTCGAAAGAAATGGTAAAGTGGTTGTTAGTTGTCAGTGATTAGTTGTTGGTTAAAAGGATTCCGCTACCAATTGCTCTTCTGTTGGCGTATTCTCAACAGGACTGACTGGTTACAGAAAAACCTCTTAACTTATAACTTATAACTTATAACCAGACAAAAACATGAACAAAGAAAGACTACGACCCATTGTTGAAGGGAGCGCGTTTATCGCGGTCATCCAGTTTCTGATTCTTGCATCCGCTGTCGTTTTTGTGCTTGAATCTGATAGAGATGTGTGGGGGTTAGCCGAGTATGCAACGCATTTTCTTATTTTAGACTGGGTGTTTTTTGTTTTATTTTCCACAGAATATGTACTGCGGATCTACATTGAACCCAGAAAACGGGATTTCATTTTCAGTTTCTATGGTATAATTGATTTGCTGGCGATTTTACCGTCTCTGTTCCTTCTACCCGGATTTCGTGTGCTACGCGTCCTCCGATTCTTGCGGATTTTCAGAATCTTCAAGGCGACGCGTTTTATTCTTGCAGTGGATCGGCTCGCGGCAGCACTCCGTGGTATCCAGCAAGAACTCTTAGCACTCGCTATTTTATCGTTGATGCTCGTCTATCTCGCGGCATGCGGGATTCACTATTTTGAAAAGGATGCCCAACCTGAAGCGTTCGGTTCTATCCTGGATTCGATGTGGTGGGCGGTCGTGACATTAACAACGGTCGGTTATGGAGATGTCTATCCAGAAACAGGTGGTGGAAAGGTGTTCACTGCGCTCGTTACGCTTGTTGGCGTAGGGCTTATCGCGATTCCTTCTGGATTGTTGGCATCGGCTTTGACTGAGGCGCGCGTGGAACGCGAAATAGCAAAGGACGCAAAAAAAGAAGAAGAAAATCAATCCAGGGAACACAGCGACGCAAAAAATGGATAAAACATAATGAATACGAATGGCAATCGTAACTCACAAACCGCACCTGTAATTGAAATCAACGACCTGACGGTCCGTTACGGCGACACACCTGCGCTGAACGGAATCTCTTTTGATGTGTATAAAAATGAGATTCTCGGTATCATCGGACCCGCGCAGTCGGGTAAGACCACGCTCTTGAAGGTTATCAACAGAACGCTGGAATTTACGGCAGGAACGACCGTAGAGGGTTCTGTAAAACTTGATGGCGTGGATGTCAATACCGTTGGTGATGTCTATGGTTTGCGCCGACGGATCGGTATGGTGTTGCCGTTGCCGGTAGGATTACCGCTTTCGATATACGATAACGTCGCTTTCGCGCCACGGACAGCAGGCGTTCGGGCAAAATCAGAATTAGACGAAATCGTTGAGCGGTGTCTACAGCAAGCTGCACTCTGGGATGAAGTAAAAGATAGGCTGAATACGCTCGGGACGAAACTCTCAGGTGGACAACAACAACGTCTTACAATCGCCCGCGCCCTCTCACATCAACCGGAGATCCTCTGTCTTGATGAATTTTCTATTGCTGTTGATCCTATTACAACGATGCGTATTGAAGATGTCTTGAAAGAGTTACGTGCGGAAATGACGATTCTCCTCGTCACGAATCTCATCCAACAGGCGAAACGGTTAGCAAACCGCACGGCTTTTATGCTCAATGGCGATCTCGTTGAGATTGATACAACCGATGTAATTTTTTCTGACAGTCCGGGAAGTCAAGCCACTTACGATTACGTCAACGGAAATTTTGGTTAATGAATTATAGCATTGAAACTGAAAATCTCAGTCTCTGGTACGGCGATTTTCAAGCACTCATTGATGTCAACGTCAAGATACCGGATGGTCAGATAACCTCTCTTATTGGGCCTTCTGGCTGTGGAAAATCAACACTCCTTCGCTGTTTCAATCGGGTCAACGAGCGTTACGGCAACGTTACCACCAGGGGGAAAATTGAGGTGCTCGGAAAAAATATCTACGATTCCGATGTCTCTTTACCAGAACTCCGAAAAGCCGTCGGGATGGTGTTCCAACGCCCGAATCCATTGCCGATCTCGGTGTATGAGAACATCTTGTTCGGTTTACGGATTCACTCGTCAATGGGTAGCCTCACGCGGACAGAATGCGACCAGATCGTTGAAGAGGCACTGACCTCCGTTTTCCTCTGGGATGACCTAAAGGATAGATTGAAGGTCCGTGCAACATCACTCCAGCTTGAACAGCAACAGAAACTCTGTATCGCACGGCTATTACCGCTTAAGCCAAAAATTATCCTCATGGATGAGCCGTGCTCCGCATTGGATGCCAAAGGAACCCTCGCGGTTGAAGAACTTATGGAAGCACTCGCAGGAACGTACACGTTCTTAATTGTAACGCATAATATGGCACAAGCGCGACGCGTGAGTAAAGAGTGTATCTTCATGTTCCTTGGTAAACTTATTGAACATAGAGAGACACAAGCCCTTTTCCAGACACCAGAACACCCAAAAACTGCAGACTATGTGCAAATGCGGTATGGGTAGCCATCAGGGCGCTGCGCTTTCAGGGCGGGTTGCTACGCAACCCTCTCAGCGGTCAGTAAAGATATGTTCCGTTTAACGGATCCTTCTCTTGCTGACTGTTGATTGCTGACTGCTATTCCCCTGACTGCTGAGAGCCAATACCATGAATTCCTTAATGAGCCGTCCGAATCCAAAACAAAAATTCGCTTTGCAGAGTATCGCACTCCTTACGCTTGGGGTGGTATCCCTTCTGGTATGGAATGTTCTGAAAAAGACCTATCTGTCTGATGTACAAGTATCATCGGTAGCGCGTGTATCCGATCCGGTACCGAACCTGCTTGGGGACATCTATTTTTTCTTATCAATCAGTTTCCTTGGCGTTTTGCTGGGTATTACATGTGCCTTTTACTTGGAAGAGTGGTTGCCAGAAACAAATTGGGTTCGGTGTTTGATTGAGGGGCAAGTCAGTATTTTAAGCGGTGTGCCTTCGCTTTTGTATGGACTTTTGGTCGTTACAGTCTTCTTACCTTATAGTGGTGCTTTCCAGAGAACGCAAGGATTTCCGCCTGCTGGGGACCTGAATACGGCTTCACTACAAGTGTCGTCTTTTCAAGGCGATACGACGCTATTCTACATTGCCGTATTAACTTTCGTGTTATTGGTGGTACCGCGGGTTATTAAGGCGACCCAAGAAGCCCTTCGATCAGTCCCGATACCGATGCGTGAATCCGCTTACGCACTCGGGGCAAACCGATGGCAAGTGTTGACAAAACATGTCGTGCCGCTTTCACTGCCTCGCGTGATTGCTGGTGCGTGCAGGGCAATGTCTTGTGCTTTGGCAGTATCGGCGTTGTTTATCGGTATTTATATTTCGGGGTATACAATTCAACCCGGACGGATGTCCGGCAGGTTTGCGCTGTTTTTAGGGGCGGCTTTGGTGTTAAGTATCTTTTCAAGTTTCCTTAGCCAGAGGTATCCTCTTGCTTCGACACGGCACACTTAATCTCTACTGCATGAATTCTTAAGTCGGACGCATATCTTATCTCTAACGCGCGGATTTCAAAAACGGTGCCGATGATGAAAACCGAAAAAGGGCAACCTATTCTAAACATTCGTAATTTAAATATCTGGTATGGTGATAAGGGTATTCTGAGTTCTCTCTCTTTTGAGGTTCAGGAAAAACAAGTAACGGCTTTCATCGGGCCCGCTAACTGCGGTAAAAGCACCCTTGTCCGGTGCTTCAATCGATTAAACGACTTTACCCCAAACTTCAAATTTACGGGTGAAATCCTTTTTAAGGGGAGCTCCTTGTATGCCGAGCAGGATGCGACAACTGTTCGGAAACAGATCGGGATGGTGTTCCGAAGACCTACCCTATTCCGAGGGTCTATCCACGAAAATGTAGCCTATGCAGCTCGGATTTCAAACGTGAGTCGAACCTCCGAACTGAATGCCATTGTTGAGAAAAACCTACGAAGAACCGGACTCTGGAATGAGGTCGAGGGCATCTTAGACGAGACACCGGTGCAATTGTCCACGGGACAACAGCAGCTTCTCTGTGTCGCACGCGCCTTGGCTGCAGAACCAGAGGTGTTGATATTCGATGAGCCCTGTGGCGAACTCGATCCTATTGAAACTGTTAAGATTGAGACCCTTATGCGGGAGTTGGCAAACGATTGCACACTTATTTTTGCCACGAATAAAAGAAGGCAAGCCGCTCGGGTTTCTGATGTCGCCGGGTTTCTCTACGGCGGCGAGTTAATTGAATTTGGAGCAACGGAGAAAATCTTTACCAACCCGCAGGATAGCAGAACGGAACAGTATGTAACAGGTAGGATGGGATAAAATAGTTGTCAGTCGTCAGTTATCGGTGGTCAGTTAAGAGATTTTAATGTAACAATTCACCATAAACTGAAATTGTTAGACGAGCTGCTTTAGGTTATGGAAGATGTCTAAATGATTGAGTATCTGCAAGGACAACGGACGCAGCAGCTCAGGAGCAAATAGTTAAAAGTATGTTGGCGAATGAAATTAGAGAACTTCAGCACAAACTTTTGGAAATGGCAGGGCTTTCCGAACAGATGCTACGCCAAGCCATCGAATCCGTTTTAACGCGGGACGAGGCATTAGCGCGGACAGTCATCGCGACTGATGATCAGGTGGATCAATTTGAAAACGAAATCGAAGCAGCGTGCATCCAACTGATCGCGCTCCATCAACCCGTGGCGTCTGAACTCCGTTTTCTGACAGTGGTGATGAAAATCAGCCATAACATCGAACGACTTGCAGATAAGAGCGTTGCTATTGCGAAACGGAGCTTGGAATTATTAGAATATCCGCCTGTCAAACCCTTCGTGGACTTGCCCTATGTAGCACAAGTGATTCAAACCATGGTAAAGGATGTACTGGATGCCTTCGTCAACCGTAACGCCGAACTCGCTTTAGGGGTCCGAGAACGTGACAACGAGGTTGACGATATCTATGAAAAGATGCTCCATGAACTGCTTACCATTCTCAGCGAACATCCGACACTCATCCCACCGGGTATCAGTATCTTGCTCCTTTTCCGGCATCTCGAACGCGTCGGGGACCTTGCAGTAAATATCAGTGAAGAGGTCTACTATCTCGTCAAAGGCGACATCATCCGACATTCTTAGACCCATATAGTCTCTATAGGTCTGAAGCCCTACTAATCAATTGAAATCTCCGCAATTGAATGAACGAACAGGACATCGTTTGCTCCATCGTACGCCTGTAGTTTTTGTGTCAACTCGTCGGAATTGAGAGTTTCTGCTGTCAACCCAACAATAACCAAATCTGCCTGATCGGAGCGGCGGGCTACCTCCGCTTCCAGAGCCTCTTTGCTATCGTATGATACGGAAGTGACCTTTTGCATTGAGATCGGCAGCCGACCTTCCCGCATGAGCGTTGAGAGTCTATCTGCTTCACGTTCGGCATCCGTAGTTTCCGAACAAGCAAAGAGCCGTATTTCAGCATGTCGCCAATCCGGATGTCCGACGATGATATACGCCAGCAGCATCATCATCGGCGCGTTTCTCAAGTTATCTTCTGTCACCCAAACATGAATAGAAGATCTGTAGCCGAAGCGGTACCCTGACGAGCGTAAAATTAAGACGTTGAACATTGTATTTGCAATGAGACGCGCACCTTCTTGAATCTCCTCAATTTCGTTCGGACTCTCTCGATCGAATTCAAGAAGGACACAGTTATTCGGTAAGCCAGAAATCCCCGGCATCTGCAATATCTGCGCCAGCGCGAGTTTAAATGTTGGGCAAGTTATGGCATCAACAAAGATGCCGGCTCTACTCACTTCCGTTCTTCTGATTAATCCGTCGACATGGGTACGTGACCGAATCTCACTGGAAAACGAATATTCACCGTGGAGCAGCCGGATGAAGTGTCCGAATCCGTGCCTGTGGCAGATCCAGCGAAGTAAATCGAAGTGTCCAAGTCGTCGTTCTCCGAATCGGGTTATAGCAACAATCGATGGACGCCAGCCGTCTTCGGATGAGATGACGCGGCTTTTTTGTAGCGTCGTCTGTAACCATCGCGTTAATTGAAACATTGTCCCTTGAAAGATCGCTGTCAAGTCGCGCTGTCCGCGTAGACTCCGACGGAGCCCAAGGTAAGTGATTGCCATGAGTCCGACTGAGATAAACGCGTATAGCGTGCTTATCTGGATCATCATTAAACCGCACATCACCGTGCCTACGAGAGATACATACCAGCGCGAATGAAACGTCGGACGATAGGATGGGTTGCTCGCGAAGTGCTCCAAGAGGGACACAGCGCACAAAGTCCCATAGGTTACCATGAAAAACATCGTCAGAATCTGGGCGATAAAGTCCAGTTCACCGATTGCTACGAACACTACTGCTATTACGCCCGATACACATGTCGCGTACACGGGTTCTTGTGTTTTTCCCACACCTTTTTCCATGAGCCGGTTGAGGTGGGAGATAGGCAGGACATTGTCGCGACCCAGCATTTGAAGTGTTCTCGGAGCAACCATAATTGAACCGAGGGCAGAAGACAAGGCGGCTGCACCTAATCCGATGTAGATTGCAGGACCCCAAATGGCAATCTTCGCCATGACGAAATAGTCATCAGCAAGGACTTGCGGCGTAGCACTTAGTGCCAATTTGATAGCAACAAGTATGTATATGAGCATCCCAGCCAGTGTTGCACCAATCGTGCCGAGGGGGATACTTTTCTGAGGGTCCTTGAGATCCCCAGAAAGCCCTAAGCCTGCAATCATACCGGTAAAAGCGGGAAAACACGTCGCGAAAACCGTGCCGAAATTATCTGGATTTTCAATGATTGCTGTAAGGTTCAATCCGCTGGGTCGAAGTGCTTCTTGTTGGTGCCCTTCTCCCAACAGAAACGCAGCAATTGACGCAGCAAGGATGACACAAACAACCCACAAGACACGTACACCGAGGTCCGCCCCCTTCGTAAGCATGAGCGCAATAATCAGGACGGTGCCGGGGAGACTGACGAAACGGGAATCAAGATTTATGCCGTGAGCGGTAGCCAGCCAATCATAAACAGGTTTGAAGGCTTCCGCAAAAGCGACGATATAGAAGGCGATGGAGATTGCTTGGGAGATATAGAGTGCGATGCCGATAGTGCCGCCGATGCTGGCACCAAAGGAACGACTGACAATATAATACGCACCGCCTCCAGCGACGCGACGGTTCGTTGCAATCTCAGAAACCGCCAAAACCGTCGGAATCGTCACTAAATGTCCAAGCATGATAACCATTAGGCTGCCCCAGAGTCCAACATGCGCAACAGCATAACCAAATCGTAGGAAAAGAATCGCGCCGAGAATGGTACTAATTGAGGCAAGGAATACGGGGGCGGTGCCGAAACCGTGTCCTTGTTGCGGACTTGTGGAGTGACCGCCACGTTCGGACTCAGATGCGCTCTTCGGGTTCAGAGACATGGGAGGTTCCTTTCTGTGTTCGATTGGCAATTAACTGAACCCGGGTTACAACGTTGCGAGCTCCACGTTGTCGAAATTTCGGCGGTAATACTTCATATACTGTACTTTCCGCTCTAATGCTTCAACGACAGCCGTGTTAAAATTCACCTTCTCAAACCGCTGGGCACTCCCCAAACCCCCAGGACTGAAGACATTAATCTCCATGAGTTTATCCCCCACGATGTCCAATCCGACTAAGAACATCCCATCCTGGACCAATTTGGGTCTCACCATTTCTACGAGTTCGAGTGCTACATCTGTTATTTCCGCCTGCCGGAGCCGGCCCCCCGCATGAATGTTACTCCGCATATCACCCCCGGAGCGGACGCGCCGGAAACCCGCATATTTGTTACGATACCGCAAAGGTTCACCGTTCATGACAAACAGACGCGTATCCCCCTCAGCGGCTGCGGCGAGATATTCTTGGGCGATGACATAGCCATCCCGACTCACAGCGTCGATCATCTGATTGAGGTTTGGAATGTCGTCTGGACGCACGAGAAACACGCTCTGTCCGCCTGAGCCCTGAAGCGGTTTCAATACAATAGTTCCGCCTTGCTCCTGGGCAAACGTCTTAATCTCTTCATGGTTCCGGGTAATGAGCGTCTTGGGACGGACTTCTTCGGGAAAGTGCTGGAAGTACATCTTGTTAAGTGCCTTGGATAAACCGTTGGGATCATTCAGAACGATGACACCATGGCGCATCGCGACTCGCCCAAAAATGAGCCCTGCGTTTTGTGCCCACGGGCGAGCTATCGCATCATCCGCAGGATTGTTCCGCAGTAGCAATACATCCAGTTCATCAACGGTAATCCGCTCTACTCTTGCCCTTTTGCTCTTCAAGTCCGCGAAATAGGTTTCATGTGATTTATAATTACTTCGGGGGACCATGTAAGCGTGTGCGCGAATATACTCATCCGGATCGTAAGCGAGATCGCCGACCGGGATAACCCATGCTTCGTGCCCCATATTAACGGCTTGCATGCCGAGCCGAGTCGTTGTAAAACTCGCTGATTCAGTTTCTAAATCGTTGATAACAAATCCAATTCTCATTTTTTCTCCTTTTTAATTAAATCAAGCACCGACATACCTTCGCGAAGCCGCCCCAGTTTTACGGTTGTGTCTGGAGACTCCATATAGCGCGGGCGCAAAGGTGACGAGATTAAAACCTTGCGCCATTGTAATTCTTGAATGAGTGGTATATGTTCGGCCGCGATCTTTCCGACAAACAGTGGCGTAAGGTCACCTCCTTTTTTCAAGTAATCTAACAGCCCCACCAAGCCGCGGAGATAAACCGCATCTTTGGGAAACCCACCGCCGCGATAGATGCGCATGGTAAGCGTAAACGCTGTCCGCTGCCTGAAATGGTATTTTTCGGTGAAGCTACGAAAGGTTTCGATGAATGAAGCACCCTCGGTTAAGTAGTGAGCCGCCAACACTCTTGCAGCAAGCAGGCGAAGCCGGGGTAGACTCAGTCCACCTACAAGATACTCCGCTAACACAGCGAGGCCTTCTTGCATTTCTTCATATCCTGCCAGTCCTGTGTATAGCATTCGGAACGGCTGCGCCCGCCCATTGAAATACGTGAGAATGTGGGTACCAACTTCATGCTGCAGGAGTGCCTCAACCCGAGAAGTCGATATTTTGGTGCCTTTGCCGATAATCAAGTTCCCTCGGGAAACCATGAGGCCAGCATACATATCCTCTCGAATCTGCACATCCGCTGAAAATGAAGACACCTGCTGACGGTAGTAAGCCAGTTCTGCTTCTACACGATTCGCAAAGGCGGATGCCTTTACTGGAGAAATAGGCGATTTTTCGCGACTGCGTGCCGGTATCTGTGTTAGCAACGTTTCAGCCACATCCAGCAGCTTGTCATCAACGGGGCCGAATAATTGTAATCCACCGTACAAAAAAGCAGGGGTGTCCATTCGGGTAAGCATTGTGAGTTGGGTATCCAACTCATTACGCTTTTCTCGAAAAAGTTGACCCAGCGTTGGGTCCTCTATGCGTTCAACGCGGGTACTCCAGAGCTCCCGTTTAAGGTGCGCAACATCGAAGGGTTGGGGGCGGTAATGGAAAACGGGAGTTCGGTCAAAGCCGTTCTGTTTGAATGCTGCGTATGCAGCCCCTGTGTTAACAGGTGTCACCTGAAGCAAAAAATCGAAGGCGTTACTCACTGCTGCGAGCCGCTTGTCCACTTCCCAGACTGCTTTGACTACCGCGCGGCGCCCCAGAACGTGAAAGTGCGCTGGCCGGTGACTTGTCTCCGTCCGCGAGAATTCAAAAAAGGTTTGGTGTAGCACCCGCGTCAATTGCTGGTGCAATGCTCTTCGGATCAACGGAAACACTTCCCCTGTTTCTTGTGAGTAATAGATAGGGCAGACCTCAAGCCCAATAGCGTAACACCCTAACTCGTCACGCGCTGAAACGGATAACAATGTCGGCTGTCCAACGGGTCCGATTTTTCTACCCGGACTCACATCTACATGAGATATATGTTTGCGAATCCGAACCTGCATGAGGGCTTGTTCGAGGGTCGCAACCACTCTCGAAGGGTGCCTGTCGTGCCGCGTTACAATCCGGAATTCAGGGCGCTGCGGGAGCACCTCTGTTCCTTTCCGTTGACCAGGCCAGAGTTCAATAAGAAGAAATGCCCCGAATTCAGGCGTAAGCGTTTCCACAATCCGCCGTATTAGCTTAGACAGACTCTCGCGTTGCTGCTTGCTGCCAGATGCGACCATATACGCAGCCTGCCCCATAACGAGACGCTCGGTACCCGTATCCACATCCCCTGATGGGCGACGATAAACACACAAGAACGGCAGCTGCCTGTCGATATGTAATCGACCCCTTAGCGGTAATGTGCGTCTCACCTGTTTATTCTCTGCAAGCCGCGTACAGACCGTCTGGATAAAGCGATCAGAAATAACTGGTGAAGGCTGTTTTGTCGGTTTTCTCATACCGAAAATCCATTCATAATCAATTTATGGTAATCCTGAAAAATAAACAGACATTTCACTCCCACTTGGTAGGTGCGGTTTCTAACCGCACCGGTCCTGAATGCCTAATTATAGTGAATTCCATAATTAAGTGGACACTTCTATTGTAGCGCAAACTTTCCAGTTTGCGTCCCATCCTCGCACAAACTAAAAGTTTATGCTACAAATGTTCACATATTTTCGGGTTTCACTATAAGTCTAAGGCTTACTATAGATGAGTGAAACCGTATTCCTAATTTATCGTGTGCGGTTAAATTTGTCAAGCGCATTTAGCACTCCCGGAATGGTGTGGCAAAGTGCCTGTTTGATAGCATTGACTTGCACGTTATCTGGTACACCTGTCCACTCATCCATGAAGAATTTTTTGAATTCAATGGCAAGTGCACACCCCGAAAGCGGAAAGGTTTCATGGATCCAACGCGAGAAATGACCGCCCCGGAATTTGATGTTTTCTCGAACATCAAGTCGTCTGCCTAAAAAGTCGAAATCCTGTAAGTCGTTCATGAAACGTTCTACGATCGGTGCCCAGCGTTCACGCGGCATGTTTCCAGTACCGATGTTAACCTCTGGGTTGGCTTCAGCGTCTGCTGGCGGGGCATCGGCACCGGCGCGACGGTGGTTATATGTGTGAAGATCAAAAACCACAAAGTGTCCAAATTGCCGCTCCACATCGGTCAAGATACGCCCCATCTCTGCATAAAAAGCGTCGTATGCTGCCAATGATCGGGCGATAATTTCTGCGGACGGAGGTGCTTTCCATACTTGCAAACCCCAAGCATCAGCAGGCTCAATATAGATCGCTTTCTCGCGCTCTCGATTTAAATCCACTTCAAACCGAGAGTGCAAGCCAACAATCCGTGTCTCCGCAACCTCCGTCCACGTTGCCGTAAACGGATCCTCTTCGCGGAGGCGTTCGGCATCTGTCAAAGCAAAAAGCTTTGATACTTCCTCCCGCGAATCGTGACCGTCGTGAATCGCCGTGGCAATAAGCGGGCTTTCCCCGATCGTCGCGCACCATACTTTTTCGATCCTTGCATCTATTATGTTTGGCATATTAGCTCGATTTCTGAGTTGTATAGACCCACGGTCTATGCTTCTTCAGTCGTTTCTTCTTCTGAAGTTTCCTTCTCATTCTGTTCGGCAAGGTTTTGTAGACTTTCACCGACATTTCCGACGGTTTGCCGCGTGAATTTCACTGCCCGATTTTTCGTATTAATCGAGGTCTCTCGAATTTTTCCTCGGGTTTTTTCCCCCGAACTCGGGGCATAGAGCAGACCGATCGTCGCACCAGCCACAACACCAGTAAAAAAGGCAAATATCATTGCCAAGCCATTATTGTTCTGTTCGTTATTACTCATTTTTTTCTCCTTTTTATGTTATTATAGTCTTGGACGGACTGAGTGGTCAATTTTTGGTTAAATTTCCAAAAAATCGAAGCAAATAAAGTCCAGTCCATAATCTTCCTCTCAACTCTGGCACTATTTTCCAAAAATTCTTTTGATGCTGTCAATCGTCATTAGATTCTGAAAACTTGCTTAGAAGACGCGGTAGTTGAGCACAACGGTAAAGTTCGTATTAATGTCTTCATCAGGCACTATTTCAATCTGTTGTGTTGCCACGAGGTTGACGCTATTCTCAATATAATAAATGAACGAGGCGCCAAGTGAATGGCTATTCTCTGTATTTCCCACTTCCGGTTTATCCAACCGAAACAGATGTCGGAGGCGAAGGTCAATACGGTTGGACAATTCGTAGGAAATGTCGCTTGATAATGACAACGAAAATGCCTGTCCGATGCTATCAAAGGGCGTGTTTATTGAAAGCCGCTCGCTGATTTGCCAGCGCCATGCTATAGGACGCGCATAACTCGCAGTTACATCAAGATGTGCAATTGAACGATCCTGGTCCGTATAGGGCGTGGTAATATCGAATTTGGAACCAAGTGCCACATCCCAGCCATAGAACCGATCTGCTATTTCCTCACGTTCAAGAATCTCTTCAATCCGAAGAACCCCGATTGCACTGAGCCCATCTGCTTGCAGGAGACCAGACTCAGTCATGACCGCTTCCATGTCTTTATACCACTCTTTTTTGTAGATTTCGCCGAACTTGTCTTTATATTCGTCTTCGCGCTGGATAATCTGACTCAACTCAAGAATGATGTCTTTAGGCAGATGATCGCTCAGTTCTCCCTCTTTCATAAGAAACGCTTCGATGCGGACGGCTTTTGCCAACGCGGTCGCGTCAATAAATCGTCCGTATCCCATGCCGACAGTCAGGGCAGAAGTAGGGCGGTCGTATGCCTTACTCATGTCTGAAGTCGCACGGACAGAACCGAAACTATCTCTAAGGAACGGATTGCTTTCCATCAGGTACTTTTTGACCCCGACATCTCCATTGATTTGATAATTTGTATCATACGCATCGGTTTCTATGTTTCTATCCAGCAGCCCCGACCCAATAAGGTCAATCGAATAGCCAAATGGCAAGGAATCGTAAAACCTTTTATAAATACCGCCAATGTTTCCTTTACTGGTCGTTGCATCCGCGCCCGTTGTTGCATGGTTCATCGAAAAATCAATCAAGAGTCGATCTGCAGCACTGACTGGCACCTGATAGTCGGTAACGGATACTTCTTGTGCAGACACGTTGCTCGTAACAAGAGTGGAGCCTCCAAATAACACGAGTGTTATTCCGAAGAGGGCATAAACACATTTTTTCAACATGATAGATATTCCTTTTTTTATGTTGTAGCAGTCAATCGACTGCTAAGGGTAATTTATAGTAAATCACGAAACTAACTATAGTAGATTTTAGAATTAGTCGCAAAGAGACAATCCCTTCATAAAAAGGAGCTGACAGGAATCTCTTTAAGAATCTCAGTTTGAGTTTGGTGGAGATCCTGGAGCAACGCCACCAACGCTGGTGCATCTGACAACGTCGCCATAAAGTGTGTATCCACATCTAATTCTACTGCTGTTACAACAGAATCCAGAGTAATCATATCCAAAGAGCGAGCCGGGAGATACCCCTTCGTGTCGCCTTCCACCTCATAGATTAACCCTGCATCTTTGAACCTTTCAAAAATTTTGTTGACTAACAATTGAGGGACCCCAGTAGCTCCGGCGGTGTTAGCTATTGAACACGCCCCTTTACCCTTATGAAAGTGTGCCGCGACGGTGAAAAACAGCGTGATAACACCTGAAGGATTGATGTAGTCATAATTTTTAGTGATTAATTTTCCATAAGTATGTTTCTGACTGTCATAGTAGTGTGCTGAATTCGTTACTTCAGCACCCAAGAGAATCACAATCCAAGTAACATAAATCCATATCGCTAAAATGATTGCCAGTGCCAGTGTACCGTAGGTTTGGCTATAGTTTTGCCATACCAAGGCAACGTAATGACTAAACCCAAACCGAGCCACCTGAAATAGAGTGCCCGCTACACACGTTCCAAGTAGAGCAGCACGCAATTTCACAGAGGTATTTGGCAAGCCTATATACATGAGGAAAAATAAGCAGTAAACTGATATCCATGGAAAAATATAAGCATATACCAAAAAAGAAAAAGTAGAGAAAACAATCCAGATTAAAAGGGGTCCTATCAATAACAATGAATAAAAGATTGAGTATTTCTGAACCGCTTGCATCAAGTGCAAACGCCGGTGACTTCCCCAAATCTCGTTGAAATGTTCCTCAATGGACATGAATAGCATTAGGGACATTAGAAGGAATAACAGAAAACCACCGACACCAAGCCCCGTTAGATTTCTATTCGCGAATTGAGAAATTCCCAATACAATTTCATCTGCCCCGTGGTTTGGAAGAAAGTTATCCAAGGCAGCAATCAACGCAGACTCCTCGTTTTCCACAATACCGAAGGTTTTTAGTAGAAACAACGCGACTGCTGATAACGGGACAAGACATAGGATCGTGTTGAATGCAAGCGCGGCAGCTTGCTGTATGCATCTATGTTGGTTGAATTGCCGTAGCGCGTTCACACTGATACGTGAAGTATAGGAGAAAAGCGTTAGCATTTTGTGTTGCCCGAATTTGATTCACTACATTTTCAGTGTTCACCCGAAATTCAGACCGGAACACTAAAGTATTCTCTAAAAATATACTACTGTATGGCTTTAGCGGCGATGCTTGAGTCGCCTCGCCGCTGAAACCAACATCCCCAAGGAGGAGGGATTTGTTTTTCTTTTAATTTACTTTTAGTAAACATGCCTTGTAGAAATAGTCTGGAAAAAAAGAACTAAGACCTTTCCGCCTGAATCCACAATAAAGTACCTTGCAAAAATTATGCCAACGACTCCAACGCTCTGAACTGTATCGTACGTTCTTCTATTTCATATACGATGCAGCTGCGTGACATCAGGGTTTACGGCATTATATTCATCCTAAACCGTAGAATTTTCTTTTCACTGAACGATATGAAGACGCAAAAATTTTTGTGACATTTGCCAAAATTTTTTGTCATAATAAAAAATTTTGGTTTTGCTAAAATTAGGATCTATTTATAGTAAAGCCCGAAAATATGTAAACACTTGTAGCACACGACAAATGCCACACGCGCATTTGACGTTGATTCCTGTTAGTTTGTGTATAGGGACCAGCACGCAAACTAACAGTTTTGCGGCGTACTCGCCCCGGTTCATGCCTATAAGGCATGAATACCGTTGATTCATGCGATGTGCATCGCGGTACGATAGGAGTGTCCAATTAATTATGGGCTTTACAGTAAAGGCAATGGGATTCTCAGGTTACTATATTGATCAAGGGATATGTGAATTCGGAGGGTTCTACAAAATTGGTTAAGTCTGGGAAAGAGAGGGATGAGTTTTCGAGAAATGCATCAACTTTTTTTCGTGTTATCCTCAGCCAAGGCACGATACTTATCCAAGGTAGGCACAGATATTTGGAGACGTTTTGCAATATCCTGCTTGGAACAGTCAGATTTTTCCATCTCATATCGCATACGGGTAATATAAGCGGTTATCTCGGAGATTGTTCCGGTTTGAACCAATTTCCATAACTTTTCTTTAGCATCTTCAGGTGTTGTGGGCAGGTTGCCATTGGGTTCATTTAAATGCTCTATTTCGCGCAAGTCTGAATTTCTGAATGTTGCTGAGTTCAGGTCAGCGTTTTCGTCATGTTCATTTAAGTTTTCTAATGCTGTTTCGACCTCCTCTTTTCCCAATTTTTCACCGTCACTTAAGATAATTGCGGTTTCTATTACATTTCTAAGTTCACGAGCGTTACCGTACCAATTAGCATTTTGGAGATAACTAACTGCTTCCGGAGTTATACCGGTAATTGATTTATTATACGCATCGCTTAATTCGGAGCTAAAGCTAAGGGCTAAGGGAACGATATCTGAACGTCGATACCGGAGTGGTGGAATCTGGATGCGAAAGAGATTCAAGCGATAGTAGAGATCTTCCCGAAACATCCTCTTATTGACTGCCATTTTAAGGTTGACGTTTGTTGCAGCGATCACTCGGACATCTACCTTGATGACTTCTTCGCTACCGAGCGGCGAGAATTCTTGTTGCTCCAGGACGCGGAGAAATTTTGCTTGCGCTTCAGGCGGCATATCAGCCACCTCATCAAGGAACAAGGTTCCACCGTTCGCTTGTTCAAATATACCGTGGTGTCTCCTGATCGCAGTCGTAAAAGCCCCTCTTTCATGTCCAAAAAGCTCACTTTGAATGAGCTCTGAAGCTATCGCACCACAGTTGATGATTTTGAAGGGAGCATTTCTGCGTGGACTGTTGCCGTGAATGGCTTGGGCAATAATCTCTTTGCCAACCCCTGTTTCACCTGTAATCAGGACAGTCGCTTTTGTCGGAGCAACTCGCTTAACGGCTCGGAGGGCTGCCTGCATCTGGGCAGATTCGCAGATGATATTCCTGGTAACCTTGTGTCCCTGAGTTATAACTTTTTCAATCATTCGTTTTTCTTTGTCTTTTCGATGAAAGACTGTCTGTATTAATCAAATTTACAAAATTGCGCGATAATCTGTAAGGGCTTGTGCGAAATCGCCACGTTTACCTAAGAGCAGTGCCCTTTCGCGCCGGAGTTGCCTATCTGTCGGACTAACATCCAGTTTCGATGTCAATCGTTGAATCTCATTATCTGAATTAGCACGAAGCTCGCTCATTTTTAGACTTGTCTGTTCGTCTTCAATACACTCACTTAATCTTTCTCGAAGCCACAGCGCAGGCAAGGCACTTCGGAGCGTACCTGCATAAGGTTCGCGATTGGCTTCAACAACCGAGCAGAATTCGTTAAGTTGACCGGAGGACCCTTGTATATTAGCCGATACTTCTTCATCTCCGCCGCCCATCCTGAAAGTATTTTCATTAGAGAAACACTTCCAAGTCTGCAAGTCGCTCCAGATATAAGAAGCACCACCGGTAATTTCGATTTTGTGATAAGAGTCGTTTCCCCATTGCCGATTGGAAGTTTGGCAGAAGGTGCAAAGAGTGCCTTGTGGAAATCTGAGAGTGCATGCGATATTGGGGGCACCTTCTCTTGAAGCCATTACGGTCATTTCTTCAGGCAATACCGTATATTCTACAAAGAGTCGTCGAGCTATCTCAAATGCCATCTGGAAATGCGAATCTCCAAATTTTAGCAAGTTATTTAAATACGGAACCCGCCCTATTCCGAGTAAAAACCGCATATCTTGAATAATCCCAAAACCTGATTCGCTTATGATGCGTAAGATTTCCTGAATGCACCTGCCAAAGAGTAGTCTTGTTCCTGTCATAACAAGTCGTTTATACTTTTCAGATACTGCGACAAGGTGGAGACCTTCCTCCAAAGAGTTGAGCGGTGTCGGAGACAGCACATTGATACCCGCAGCAAGTGCGGCTTCAATGAATTGTGCGCATGGTGTGCTTGCTATTTCGTCTGAGATAATGATGACCCCTTCTAATTTCGGTTTCGCTGTATTGAACATTTCTTCAGGGCTCTCAAAGAAATCACACTCGAAAAACGATGCTAACGCCTCAACGCGAACGCGATTTTCGGGAATAACGCTGGAATCTGCAATGCAGCTCACACGCAACTGAAGAGGATACAAGGCTTGAAAAAGCGACGGGAGTACTTGTTCGCCGGAATAAACGATACCAATCCTCATAATATCCTCCCGTAATCGTAATACACCTTTGTGTCTTCTACTTCAGCGATGCGTTCTTTTGCATCTGAAGTTTCAGTTTGTATCCACTGGTCAATAGCGTTGTTTATTTCTCTAACGGTTGTCTGACAGAGCGGCCGAATTTGAATCTCTGTTTTAGAAAGGCGTTGTGCTATCTCTTGGATGGGCGTTTTTAATAGTGTAAAACATCCTATTTGAAATTCAAGTAAACCTCTGAGCCGGAGGGTCAAGGCTAATATGCCCCACCATTTACTGTTTACTTGCTCAATTAATTGTGATCCACCAATCAAAGGGCGTGATAGCGGATTATTTTTTTCAGGTAGACACAAAATATCGACAGCAGTAGCCATCGTGAGGTTATATAATCCTTCCCAATGTGAGTTACCGGTCCACACATCCGCTACAGAAAAATTATAGACCTGCTCTATGGATCGACAAAATACCTCATGTTGAACTAAGTGCGCAGCCTTTCTATCAACTAAAAGATCTAAAGCGATAGCATAAACATTTTGCCCATAGGGAACAGCGTCATTAATGCGAGCAGTGTTTATTACAGCCAGGTTTGGACCAGATCTCGGGACGCGCAACTTGGCTGAATAAGCTGCTGAATCGTAGTATTTTAAGAATTCTTCTCTTGTGATTGTCACCACATCCTTTTAAAGATAATTTTGACAGTGTATTGTACAAATACTGCAGTTCTACGTATTTTCCGTTGGATAAAAATGAACATCTCGTTGTGGGAATGGGATCGTGATACCGTATGCCTTGAATTTGTGCCAGATCGTAAAATGGAGATCACTCGCAATGTCAAAACGTCGAAAGGAGTCGGGAATCCATGCCAACAGGTGGAAATCCAACGACGATTCGCCGAAAGTAATAAAGCGGACAAACGGCGGGGTGACGCTCTGCATCGTGGGTGCCGGTTCCTTAATCACCTGTGGGTGTTCATCTGCGGCTTCAAGGAGCACTTTCCTGACGAGTTCCACATCCGAACCGTAGGAGACTCCTACTTCAATTTTAAGTCGGAACAGATTATTGGCGTGGGTCAGGTTATGAACGGATTCTGTAACTAATTGAGAATTGGGAACAATAATTTCCTTTTCGTCAAGTGAAACGATGACTGTTGAACGAAGATTGATACTGCTGACTCTACCAAACACATTAACGTCCATAATTTCGACGAGATCCCCGATTTTGATCGGACGTTCAAAAATGAGAATAAACCCTGAAATCAGGTTGGAGGCGATGTTCTGTAAGCCGAAACCGATACCGATACTCAAGCCACCGAAAATTATTGCCAAACTCGTGAAACTCACACCGACGGCACTTAAACTGATAAGAATACCAAGGATGATAAGACCGAAGTGAAGGAAACGGAGCAAGATAAATTGGGTATGGGGCGCAATTTGGAAGGCGCGTAGCACCTGTTCCCGCAGCATCCATTGCACGTACTTCGAGAGGATGAACATTCCTAAAACAATCACAAACGCATAAAACAGACGGGCTAAGGTTAGATTATGTGTGGCTCCATCTGTGGCCTCAGCAGATGGCTGAAAGAGGTTTGTCAGCGGATAGTGAAAGAATTTACTCAGAAGCCCTGTGCCTATGTCGGCGAACCGTAATCCCAAAATCGTGCCCACAACCATAATGATAAGGAATAGAAACGCGAGCAGTCGTCCTGCGAGATCTTGTGAAATCCTAAGTCGATGAAATAGGCGACGGAACCAGCTGCGTAAAAGTCCAGCAAGCGCGAGCGAAACCATCAAGGTAACGACCAAGAGAACAATCTGACCAACTTTTACGGGATCGTCCGATGTAATTATAGGAGTTTCAAGTAAATCACCTAACCGTTGAATCCATTCATCCATTTTTTGCTATCCTATCCCTCAAGAGGTTTCACGAGGCTGTTGGGTATACAGATATTGTGGGGGCAGTGATGTTTCGTCTTTCGGTCTTAAGAGAGACTCACGTTTCACATAAGCGAACTCGATCCCACCCGCCTGCATAAACGCCTTAGATATACGTTCCACGATTAATGTTGAAGTGCTTTGGCGTTTCACGGCAACCACGCGATACCGCAACTTACCGACGACACCTGATGGAATAAACTCAAACAACACATAAGGTGTTTCACCCGTCTCCGCAACTATGTCCGCCGTCACTTCTGCCGCCTGCTCACACATAATCTGCTCGGCACGCCTTATATCGGAACGGTATGTCAACCGAATGATGACCTCATCAAGGATGTACTTCTCGTCTCGTGTGTAGTTAATCACATTCCATCTAAAGAGGTGTTGATTGGGAATCAGAACACTCCGTCCGGATTTCTCTTCGCCGCCAATCGTGCCACCAACCTGCTCCATTTGCGTGTACATAACCGAGATGTTTTCCACATCGCCAATCGTGCCGCCTAAGATAACCCGGTCCCCGATTTGATACGGTCTCTTAAGGATAATCAACAACCATGCGGCTAAATTCGTAACAGGATTTCGGATACCCCACCCCATGAGTGTGACAATAAAAGTGAGAGACAACCCGATCAACCCGAAGACATCTGAAAATAGAAAAACAATTACCCCGCCTATCGAAAACATGAAGACGTAGCGCCATATAAAAAAGAAGCGATCAGCATTTTCGGGTTTATAGGCGTGGGCCTCCGTAAACTTCTGCATCTGCGATGTCAGGCGGAAATAGACGACAATCGCACCGATAACCGCCAAACCCATCCAAACGACAGAAATATATTTGAAGTTCAGAATCGCGTTCCAGACTTCCCAAGACATCATTGCACCTCACGGAGATTGCCCGGCAGTGCCGGTTGATCTTTCCACGAATAGATGACTTCTGAATGTGCGTAACAGAACTCAACGTTCTTGTTGTTCGAGAATTCGTGGAAGACAATCTTGACAATATCACTCAGGCTTTTCGCTCGGTCTACCGGACGTGTTTTGTAGCGTAATCGCATCATTACACCTGCATCAAAAAGTTCGGCACGAATAAAAGGCTCTTCTCCTGTCTCTTTGATGACATCTGCTGTAACCTCTTGTGCTGCACTGACCAGAATCCGTTCGGCTTCCGCCCAATCTGATTTGAAGGTAATCCGGACAGGCACCTCAACCAAAATATGCTCCTCTTCCAGGGTGTAGTTGGTAATCGTCTGACCAAAGAGGATCGCATTCGGAATGAGGATACCACGCCCGGAACGTTCCTCACTGGAGACTGTGCCACCGACTTGGTTCAAGATAACGTGGGTTAAGGTAATGTCCATGACATCGCCTGTGATACCGGCGATGATGACGCGATCCCCAATCTTGAACGGTCGTTTGAGGATAAGCATCAACCATGCTGCGATCCCTGTCACGGGTGCCTGCAAGGACCAACCCAAAACCATGCCGAGAAATCCCGCTGAGATGCCGAGCGTTTTCAGAGAACCACTGAGACTGATAATGCCAAAAATGGCGATAATAGCCGTCCATATATAGCCCCAAACCGCCATGAAATTTTGGGCATTTGTTTCTACTTGGGCTTGTTGGTAAACATACTTTTTGACAAAATATCCTAAAATTGACTTTACAATGAGTAAAGTGACGATTGTGACAACGCTTAGCAGAATGCCTCTAAAAGGTGAGTTAATAATAGCGTTGATGATGTTTTCCAAATTTGCTATGAAGTCTACAAGCATTTCGTTTCTCCTTTTAATGTTCCTCGACTTGTTATAGTGTCACCCGCAAAATCGTTAGATACTTATAGTGCAACTTTTCTGTTAGCGGGTCACTGTTATACGTTGCGGATCCACTCAAACGTAACCCCAAGCGGTTCGTTAGACTAAACGTGATAGCGGGTTCTGCTGAAAACTTAAAACTTTTAAACCCAATTTCTGGTGTAAACTTCAACACAGTATTGAATTTTCGCCAGCCGATAGAGGAAAACGCCAACCATCGGAACGTTGTTGGATCAAATTTCTGTAATACAAGGTCTTTGTGCGGTTGGATATTCTCAAGGAAGGCACCAATACCACCAGAGACACGGAGTGTCCCACGCTCATAAATTGCCGGACGGATGTAGCTGCCAATTTGTGACGTTAACGCACTCCCTTTGGTAATGTTGCGCTCTAAATCCGTAAATGCCTCAATACCAAATGTGCCAATGCGGAAACCGCCTTGTGCGCGTGCCTTGACGATTTCAGAAAGCACCTCCTCTTTACCAGAAGCGCGCGAACCAAAAACCCCTGCCCACCCATTCATCCGACGAAACGGTACGACTGCGGTTAAACTGATCGTTTGTGAAGCACCGTCACCGTTCACACCGAGGTCTACTGTTTTTGCATCCTGTGGTAAATCTGCAAACTGACTGTACGTCGGTGTTGCATATAGAATCGAGAGAAGCACTATAATTGGCAGAATATGTAATTTGTTGATTCGGGTGTGTTTGGTACGTAGGGGTAACATCTCTACTCGGTTTCCTTTTGCGCTTTGAGCCTCGAAAGATTCAGAGCCATTTTTTGAGCTTAAAATAGATGAACATGGCAAGCCCAATGCCCACCATGACTAACAAAACAGCAGGATAGCCCCAAGGGGCTTCGAGTTCCGGCATAAACTTGAAATTCATTCCATAGATACCCGCAATGAAGGTCAATGGAATAAAGAATGTCGCGACAATGGTCAGGACCTTCATGACTTCGTTCATCCGATGGCTAACCGCCGAGGTATAGGTATCAAACAGACCTGAAACTGTGCTACGAAGCGTCTCTAATGTATGGATGACTTGGATCAGGTGATCATGAACGTCACGAAAATATGGATGCGTCTCTTGCCCAAGGAGTCGGATCTCACCATTTAACACCTCGTCAATGACATCTCGGAACGGGAGAAGCGGTCTACGTAAAAGGAAACACTCCTTTCTTAAAGTATTAATTTTCTTCAAAACTTCTGATGTCGGATTTGCAATAGTTTCCTCCTCTACCGTTTGAATTGCTTCACTGAGCTGTTCTAACGCTATGAAGTAATGATCCACAATAACATCTATCAACGCGTACGCAAGATAGTCAGATCGCATCTGCCGAAGTCTGCCGTTGGCATTTTGAAGCCTATTCTGCACGGGTGTGAAGAGCTCCCCAGAGGCTTCTTGGAGAGAAATAACATAATTCTCACCGATAATCAGCCCGATTTGCTCTCTGAAGACGCTTAGACTTGTCGGATCATAATCGAGGTTCTTGAGAATAATAAAGACGTGATCTTCATACACCTCTATTTTAGGGAGTTGGGTTGGACTCATCAAGTCTTCGAGGACAAGCAAATTAACACCGAAGTGCGCTCCTATGTCTTCAATAATCTCTGTTTCGTGGATCCCTTCAATATGAATCCACGTGACAGTTTCGGGTGACCTAAAGTGTAAGCACTCCTGGATCGTTTGGACCTCTTCTTCGTGAAAGTGTGTTTCATTGTAATCCGTGACGGTAATTTGAACAGGTTCTGTACGTTCTTCACCAATATAAACAAGGCTTCCGGGCGGCAGTCCAACTTTTTGGGAGTATCTTTTAAACAGTCTTGTTTTCAGCAATTGCGCCCCAGGAATTCTCAAAATAAAACCTCTGTGATGAACATGGACAATAAAACCGGAACCCGAAGTTAGGAACCTTCTTTAAATCGATAGCCAACGCCGTGCACCGTCTCGATATGCTCCCCGAACGCACCGAGTTTGCGGCGCAGTCGGCTGACGTGTGTATCTACGGTTCTATCTATACCGTAATACTCTTCTCCCCATATTACATCCATTAGAATATCGCGGGTAAAGACGCGTCCGGGTGAGCGTGCGAATAGCGTGATGAGTTTAAATTCGGTGGCAGTGAGGTCAATTGGACCGCTTTCGGTGAGAACTTGATGTTTATCAAGGTCAATTATTAATCCGTGCCTTTGGATCTGTTTCGTATCCGCTGCCTGCTGGTTTCCGACTTGGATGCGGCGCAACACGGCTGAAACCCGTAAAACAACCTCTTTTGGACTAAAAGGCTTGGTGATGTAATCGTCTACACCCAGTTCCAATCCCGCAATGCGATCTTGCTCTTCAGTCTTAGCGGTTACCATAACAATCGGAATATTTTTAGTCCTCGGATCGTTTTTCAAGAGACGACAGACAATAAGACCATCGACTTCTGGGAGCATTAAATCTAACAAGATGAGATCTGGAGATTTTTCAACGGCACGGTGCAGCGCATCCGCACCATTCCGGACGTAATCCGTCTCAAAGCCTGCTTCTTGTAGGTTATACTGCAGCAAATCTACAATGTCACGTTCATCTTCCACAATTAAAATCTTGGCGTTCATTTAAATTTCCCTATAGGTAGTTCTTAGTGCCACTTCTATCTTAACAAATACTACGATATAATGTCAACTTTTTAATTAATTTTTTACAAAAATTTTGCTTTTATGCAATCGTCTACCATTTGTAGGAGGGATCTCCGAATCCCGACTTCTTGTTTATAACTTATAACCAACTATCCGAAAAAATATAATGAACACATCCGCGGAATATGTTATGATGTATAAAAAAACGGGTGGAGGTAACAACCAATTATAATGCTAAAAAATATTTTTCGTTTTCAAGGACAGGCGTGGAGATTGATTTGGGGTTTCGCTTGTTGCCTTGTTGCATTGACGCTTTCTTCTTATGACGTTTTCGGTATGCGCGGCTTCACAACCGAAAACGCTATTACCCAAGAACAATATGAAGCCGCCTTCCAAGAGCAGGTTTCAGCAGAAAGGGGGCGGTATAAGTTACGACGTCTCAGTGAAGAGCCACACCTCGCAGGGACCGAGAATAGCCGAAAGGTCACAGAATATCTCCACGATGCCTTTGGAGACTATGGCTTGAAGGTTCAGATGTACGAATATCAAGTCTACCTTCCCTATCCACTCGAAGTCCGTGTTGAACTCGTCTCGCCTACCGACTATGTCGCTTTCGGCAGAGAGGCAAGTTGGGAATGGGACAAAGATTCTTATGAAACCGAGATCGTCCAGGGGTATAACGCCTACTCACCCGATGGCGACGTAACCGCTGAACTCGTCTATGTCAACAAGGGATTGCCTGAAGACTACCAAATCCTCAGCGACCAAGGCATCTCAGTCAACGGCAAAATATGTATTGCCCGGTATGGCGGCAGCTACCGCGGTGTGAAAGCCAAAGTGGCTGGCGATAGTGGGGCAGTGGGGTTGATTCTTTACTCCGACCCTGCCGATGACGGCTACATGCGCGGGGATGTCTATCCTCGGGGTCCATGGCGTTCCGCCGATGCGATCCAACGCGGAACGGTGAAGTACATCTTCCAGCACGCCAGCGACCCGCTCACACCCGGATGGGCAGCGACCGCCGATGCCGAAAGAATCCCAATCGCGGAAGCCACGGACCTCCCCAAAATCCCTGTCGTTCCACTCGCTTATAGGGACGCAGAACCGCTGCTGAAGGCACTCGCGGGACCCAATGTTCCAGCGGACTGGCAAGGCGGTTTGCCCTTCGCGTATCATATCGGACCCGGACCCGCGAAAGTGCGAGTCAAAGTCCGTTGCGATCACGGCACCCGCTCAATCTACAATGTTATCGCTACTTTGGAAGGCACGGAATATCCAGACCAGTGGGTCATATTGGGCAACCATCACGATGCTTGGGTTTACGGTGCTGCGGATCCCGGAAGCGGTACAGTTGCGCTCTTAGAAGTCGCAGAGTCCTTAGGAAAACTCGCTGAAATGGGCATGCGTCCGAAGCGGACGATCGTTTTTGCTGCATGGGACGCTGAAGAATTCGGTATCTTGGGTTCAACCGAATGGGTTGAGGACTTGAAAGCCACACTTCAAGAGAAAGCCATCGCGTATTTGAATGTGGACATCGCAGCAACAGGTAGACGGTTCTACGTAAGCGCGATTCCGTCGCTGCGGGCGTTAATTCGTGAGGTGACGCAAAAAGTCATTGACCCGTGGACGCTGAAACCGGTTTATGAAAGTTGGAAAATGCGACAAGGCAAAGAGATTCCACAGGTCGGAAACCTCGGCAGCGGATCGGATCATTCGCCGTTTATCGGGCACGCAGGTATTCCTTCCATCAGTATGGGGTTCGGTGGACCCTATGGGGTCTATCACGCCATGCAGGACAACTTTTATTGGATGGAGCACTTCGGAGATCCAACGTTTCAGTATCAGGCAGCGATGGCGAAAATCTGGGGAACGCTCGCCTTGCAACTTGCCAACGCTGATATTTTACCCTTTGACTATGAGACTTACGCAACGGACTTGATGACACCCTTGAAACTGTTACAAAACTCTGGTTCTAAAAACAAGATAGCCAAAGATATTGGGGAATTAGACAGGTTATTGACTGAATGGCAACAGGCAGCAGGTTTGCTAAACCGAGAACTCTCCAACTCCCTTGCTTCAGGCGATCTATCTGCAATTATGGAGATCAATCAGCGGTTGTATCAGTTGGAGCGGAACTTAACGATTGAGGCGGGATTGCCGTTACGTCCGTGGTTTAAACATCTCATCTATGCTCCGGGACTCAATACTGGCTATGCCGCAGTCGTTTTTCCCGGTGTTCTGGATGCCTTGGAACATGGAGATGACGCAGCGGTGCATGCGGAACTTGATAAGCTGGTTACGGCACTAACGCAGATGATTCAAGGGATTAACGAAATCCGGAGCATGCTTTAGTGGCTATCAGCGGTCGGGGCGTTCCGCTCCGCTCCACTCTCAGCCATCAGTTATTGGTAACTTTCCAAAGAAAATCTCTTGACTGACCGCTGATAGCGCAGCGCCCTGACTGCTGACGGCTAATCGCTAACTGCTAATTGCTAACCGCCACAGCCGAGAGCACCTTCAACTGCACGGTATCACCGATTTGAAACCGGCAATAGGAATCCGTCTGAACGAAGTAGGACGCGCCTTCTATTTCAACCCGATACGTGAAATAGTGTCCTTTAAATGCCTGTCCAACAATACGTCCTTTTTTTAATCCACTGTTTCCTGGGTCAGGTGCCGCCATCGTTAAGCATTCAGGACGGATGGACAATAACATCTCGCCCGTAGCAGCACCGTCCACCTCCACACGTCCGAACGGAGTTTCGGCGATGCCGTCTTTCACAGAAGCGTTGATGAAATTCGTTTGTCCAAGGAAGTCAGCAACGTAAGCCGTTTCCGGTTGCTGATATACCGCTTCAGGTGTACCGATTTGTTCAACAGTACCTTCTTTCATCACTGCTAACCGTTCCGCGAAACTCAATGCCTCTTCCTGATCGTGTGTAACCAGTATTGCACTAATACCTTCGCCTTTCAAGAGTGCGCGTACTTCATCTCTCGTTGTTTGGCGTAACCCCGGATCGAGGCTCGAAAAGGGTTCATCTAACAGTAGAAGCTGCGGACGTGCGATGATGGAGCGTGCCAACGCAACTCGCTGCTGCTCGCCGCCGGAGAGATGATGTGGTAAACGGGCGTGAAAATCCTTCATGCCAACCATATCTAATACTTCAGTCGCTCGCTCGCGCCTCGTTTTCTTCGGCACTTTTCGGAGTCCAAAGGCGACGTTATCGAGAACATTCTTATGCGGAAAAAGGGCGTAGTCTTGAAATACTAAACCGATACCGCGCAACTCCGGTGAAATGTGAACCGCATCGTTTGCGAGCAGGCGTTCCGCCATAGCGATTTTTCCAGTATCGGCTTTTTCAAAGCCTGCGATGATGCGTAAGGTAGTCGTTTTGCCACAACCACTGGGTCCTAACAGCGCGAAGATTTCTCCCGGATAAACCGTAAAACTAACATTCTTCACAACAGGTGTATCAGCGAAATGCTTTGTAATGGATTCAACCGTAAGCAGTGGTTTCATTTCTTCTAATTTTCAATTGTAGGAACGATTTCCAAAACCTACTCTTAACTTATAACTTATAACCGACAACCCCTAAAGCGTATGCCCCGCCCCCGACGAAGGCATCCAAAGATTAAGCGCGAAACTAATCAGACTCAAAATACTCCGCGGAATGTAGTCCCCTAAAACCAATCCGAGAAAAAATGGAATCGCTTTCCGATACATCTGCCAGCCCCAGAAGCGGAGAATTAGGAACTTAAGGAGCCAACTCACCATCACCGGAAACCAAAAATAGATGAGTCCGCCCCAGGATGCCCCTGAAAGCACATAACCTGATGGATGGAGCGTCCACCACAGCAGCCGCGTCCTTAAGAACTGGAGGAGGAATACGAACGCGAACCCACCACACATAAATGTGATCGCACTGATATCCGGTTCCTTCGGATGTTGTAGCCAGCTTTGCAGCGGGTTAAAACTCTCCCATCCGAAGCGACCCACAACCCCTTGGCACCGTGCAAGCACACCGTAGTGATACGCCACCTGTAGATATGTCCAGAACGTCGCTAATGCACCGACCCCAATCGCGAGCGCCATCCCCAGAACCAGCATTTTTCCCGGCATGCCTGCTCGATCCCCAATACGGAGTGATTCAATCTGATTCGGCATCGGATGCGAACGGTTGCACCGATTGAAGGCGTAGAGGAACGTCATTATCGTCAGGTTCGCGGCACCCAATTGCCGTGTCCCGAACATACTTACCATCATTTGTCGCGGATTGATACCGATAACTTCATGGTAAGGGGGACCGAGTTCGGCGCGCACGCGACCGATCGCTACAGCGAATGCGACAAAAAGCGCGTAAAACGCGGAAATGACCCATAACGACATGCCTGCGAGATAACAAAACGCGAAGACGAGTCCGACACTCAGCACTGTTAGGATCGCCACTGTTCGGTAAGAGAAGGGTTCAGTGCTATCGTCACCGCGCTCGCGCCCGAGGATGTGTCGGAAAAAGCTCGCAAAGTGCCGACGGCTCATCCAGAGCGTCAACACCGCGATACCTACCCAAGCCCCTGAAGCCCGATCGTTGAGATGCAGGACGCTGATGTTTGTCACACCGACCATGCTCGCAATCACGCGCTCTGCCCGTGTCAGCCAAAAGAAGAACCACGTCGAAAACGCCAGGTCTAACGGCATGAAGTAGGTTAATCCAACGATAGCAAGGTTAAACGACATGGAGGCATAACCGATCGCGCTCCAAGGACGTTCCGTGAAATGCTGATCCAGCCGGTAGTTTGGCGGTAGTGCTGGGATTACAGGAAAAATATCGTGCAGTCCTGCCATCACACGGAGCAGGGCAGCGATACCGAATCCGAACCAGAGCGCACGCGATCGAAAGAAGCCACGGTTCGTCGTCATCTGTAGGGGCAGCTGTGTTAGCGGGAAGCTCAATTTTTCGCGTTCCATCCACTGCTTGCGGAGTAACAACCCTAAACAGAGGAGTGAACCGTAGAGCAGAAAGATAAAACCCGACCATAACAGTGCTGGACGCACCCAGATACGGAGATGCTCTGCCCAATAGATGCTCGACTCACCTTCGTAATATCCCGCCAACCACTGAAAGTCGTGGACCGTCAGCCATGATGGAATGTGGTGTAGGAAAAGCTGCGCCCATTCGTTTTCAGGCGTTGCGAACCAGAACGGATGCGCAAGCGTCCCCATGAGAATCGCCATCATCGCGTGACCGGAGATAGTCGACACCATCGTCACCATAATGTAGATGAGTAGCAATTCCGCGGTGGTAAAGGCGAGGCGGGGTGAGAACTTGCGCAGGAAGACGTTAATCCCAAGGAGTACGACTAATGTGAAGACGGCGTTGGAGAACGGCGAAACGAGCGTATAAACCGCGTACCACAGTTCGCTGGCTATACCTACCCAATAGGCGTTAACAACAACTAAGATGAGTCCGACGATGAGTGCTTTTGGGGTGATAACGTCGGGGCGGTTCGCGGTTCTTGCGTTCATGTTTTGCTATTAGCGGTTCGCTATTCGCAATTGGCAGTTCGCTAATCGCTAATTGCTATTCGCCATCTGCTGTCGGTTCGTGTTCTATTGGCATCTCAGCCTGTGTTGTTGATGGGAGTTCTGTCTCTTCGGGTATTGAATCGAAGTATTTTTCAACTTCATCAGCATTGATGATCCGAATTGCCTCCTGCAGTTGCCGGTCGTACGCTAAATTAACAACCTGTTCAATACCAACGTGAAGGTTAAAAAGCTGCTGGGCGCGTTGCTTCAACCATTTGAGACTGACCAAAATCCGATCTTCTTCAAGCTGCTGTTGCAACTTCGGAAGTTCAACTTCAAGGGGCGAGAAATCTTTGGGCATCTCTCCGGGGCTTTTATACTGATCGTCGATCCATTTCGCAACAAAATTGCTGAGCGTATCGTTTGCGTCTACTTTTCTTAGCATTAACTGTTCTATCTCGTCGGGCTCCTCAAGTTCAATAGCGACTTGTGGACTAATTCCGACTTCGTTAATTTTCGTGCCGTTTGGTGTATAATAGGTCGAGATTGTGAGAGAGAGTGAGCCACCATCTGGTAGCGGATAACGTTTTTGAACAACACCTTTACCGTAGGTTTTCTGTCCAACGAGGATGCCGCGGCGTGTATCCTTAATCGCGCCCGCCACAATTTCAGAAGCACTCGCACTGTATTCGTTGACAAGCACAATGAGCGGAATATCTGGTGAACACAGGAGCTCGGATGTTGCGCGATATTCCTCATTAAATTCGCTTCTTCTCCCTTTCGTTGAAACGATAAGCCCTTCAGTAATAAAAGCGTCAGCGATGTGATATGCGGCGTTTAGCAAGCCCCCTTGATTATCACGTAAATCCAGAATGAGGGCTTTCATACCAGCGGCTTTATGGGCTTCAAGGGCTTCATTAAATTCGCCTTCAGTGCCGTCTTCTCGCCTGCTGCCGATGAACCCAGTAATCCGAATGTAACCGATGTCGTTCTCCAGCATTGTTGACTTGACGCTTCTGACGGGAATTTTGCCACGCGTCAGAGTTACATCGAAAGGCTCAAGGAACTTGCGTTGAACGGTAATCGTCACGTCCGTCCCGCGTTCACCCCTCAATAAATCGAGGACATCGTCAATGTGCATACCCGTTTTTTCGCTGAGATGGATTCGCTTGCCGTTGACTTTGGTAATGTAATCCCCCGCTTGGAGATTCGCAAGCGCGGCGGGCGTATTCGGAATCGGCTTAGAAATCTTGATAAAGCCCCGATGGTCCTCGTAGATATGGATACCGAGTCCTCCAAATTCCGCATTATATAAATTTTCGACAGCTCGCTGATGTTCGCGTCGCGACACATAATATGTGTAAGGGTCATTCAGGGATGCGAGTGCCCCTTTGATTGAACCGCGGAACATCTCATTGCTATCCTCAATCGGTTTGTAATAATTTCTTTCGGCAATGCGGATAGCATCTATGAGTGCCTCGTTTAGCATCTGTTGGGTCACACGTCCATCTCTGCTCATCGCGCTTCTTTCCCTCGGATTAATGAGCAGGAACGGAACCCCGATCGCGATGACTAAAACAATGAAGGACAAGGTGTATCTTTTCATGAGGATTTTCCTTTGAGGTTTAAAATCTGACGCGTAGTTATTGCGGCTTTCAAAGTTTCATTCTATTTTAACACGGATTCAACATCAATGCAATACATTTTTTATCAAACCCTCTTTCACTGTAGGAGGGATTTCCCAATCCCGACGCTTATCCACTGTAGGACGGTTCCCAATCCCGGCACCTACTGACGGCTGACGGCTGACGGCTGATAGCCATCTGGGGGTCGCGTTTTCCAACGATTGTGCAGCCACAGCCACTGCTCTGGGTATTTACGGATGTATGTTTCCAGCTGCTTCAGCATTTGGGTCGTGTAGACTTCAACGTCCCGTTCAGCGTCGTCAGAGGCTTTGACATAAATCGGCGTTGAAATGTGGACCCGGTGTCGGTCATCAGGTTGACGGATGCTTAATGAAAAGAGGAGGGGTGCTCCGGTTTTGCGTGCCAATACCACCGGCGCACGGGCTGCAGAGGCAGGTCTTCCCAGAAAATCGACGAATACACCTTCTGGACCAGCGTTCTGATCGGCGAAAAACCCGACTGCCTCGTTATTCCTCAAGGCGCGAAGTGTCTCTCGAATTGCTTGATTCCGAGGAATGAGTTTTAGACGCATCAGTTCGCGATACCGCCAAATATAGGCGTTGAGCATCGCATTTTTCAGCGGAAAGGCGATGGCTTTCGCACGGTCAGGGATTAATGCACCGTATACCAGTGAAAGCAGCTCCCAATTCCCAAAATGCGGCAGAAACACGATCGCGCCTTTCCCTTTCGCTAAAGCGGTGTGTAAGTTTTCTGCACCTTCGACAGTAACCTCTCGCCAGATGTTTTTGATGTTGAGTTTAGGAAACCGGAGGAACTCCACACAAGTTTTTCCAACATTAATAAAACTCGCCTTGCAAATCTCTTGGCATTGTGAAGGCGTGAAATGTTTTCTGAATGCCTTATGTAGGTTGCTCAGCGCGATCTCGCGCCGCTTTTTGACAAGACGGTAGTACAGCATGCCGATACCCCATCCAAGATGCAGTGCCCATTTCTTCGGAAGACAGCGACACCACCACCCGAAAGCAGACACTATCCAATATATCCATCTATCTCGCCATTTGCTGCGCTCGTCCTGCATCCCTATGCTCCGTTGGTTAGACCTTGTAATAGATAAAGTATACCACACCCATCTACACAACGCAAAGCATTCGGATGTTCAGTTAGCGATATGACCTTGATTTCAAACATGAAGTGTGATAAGATAAGTGGATACAGAGAAATCTTTCCAAAGGTAGAGGAGCCATGCAAGAACACAATGAATTAGCGCATCCAAATAACAACGCAACCGGTACGACAGCCCTGCAACCGATGGATTTCACAGATATTCTTGACGGCATATTGACGCTCTATCGGAGTCACCTCCCACTGTTTTTCGGGATAGTAGCCGTTTACGTTATCTTGGGGTTTAGCATAGATCAAATTTCTGTGTTTCTTATTCAGGAAGGTTCCGTATTAGGTATAAATACAATAGTAATCGGATTTACTGTCTTGGGCAATACTGTGGTGTCTATTTGGGTTGTTGCTGGGTTGATTTACGCCAGTGCGCAAGTCTTTTTGCGTAGAGAGATTACGACGAAAGCAGCCTTGCAACAAGCGTCGCGACGCTTTTTGCCCTACGTCTGGAGTGGTATCCTCTGGGGGTTAGTTGTCGGTGGTTTGTTTGTTACGGTTATTGGCATCCCGTTCGCAATCTATTTTTCGATGCGATGGGGGCTCTACAGTCTTCCTGTGTTGTTTGAGGAGACCACGGGGCGGAACGCATTGCGCCGCAGTACCGAATTGGTTAAAGGGAGTTGGTGGCGAGTCTTTGGGATTATGCTGGCGATTTCTCTGATTTCGTTCATGATAGGGTTTATACTTCAGGAATCTTTTGAATTTATCCTCTCTTTGATCGGGATTGCTGCCCCCGAAGCACCTGCGAATTTTTTAGAGCAGCTCCAACGTCTATATATGCCAATCTCCAGTGAGATGGGTTGGTTTTCTTATTCGGTTCGCCGTTTGGTGAGCCTAAGCATTGCTTTCATCACGATGCCAATCGGTCCCATTGGTTCTACACTCCTCTACTTCGATCTACGCATTCGCAAAGAAGCTTATGACGTTGAAAGTCAAGTAGGCGACTAAGAACGCCCTTCCCTGTTTTTTCAAGTGCAGCGTCAAGGAGAAATCAGAATGCCTGACAACCGACATACCAATCTTTTACGAACAATAGTCGAACTGTATCGCACCCATTGGCGGTTGTTCTGGTGTATCATGCTACCGGTTGCGGTTGTCGCAATCTCACTGGATATCGCACAATTTTTCCATTTTGCTAAACTCAGTGAAAACGAGATGCGTAATACGTTTACGACACCAAGCCGACAGGTCCTCACAGCGACCAGTAATATCAACACGACCAGTGGCATAACGCCAACAATAGCGAGTACAACAAACGCCTCGCCGCGTGTGGATTGGGGACTCACGCCTATTCCGTATTTCGGAACAACCGACGGGAAGGGAACTGCGTGGGAATGGAAAATTAAGTTTAAGAGCCTCGATTACGGGGCGCTCGTCCTTTTGTTGCTCACGCTCTGTCCACTTTCCCTTGCTGTTGCCCGTATATCACGGGGCTCCGGGGTTTCCGAAACTGCAGAAGAATTACCGCCTTCCACGGCTCGTGAAATGTGGCGGCAAACCGGACGCAAGGCACTCACGGTTTTCGTCGCTACACTGCTTTTGCTCCTAATTGTCGATGTCGGTAATTATCTATATGTGTTAATGCAGTGGTTGATACCTTCGCATTCTTGGAGATTTCAGTTTGAATTAGGATATATCCTGAGTGTTGTTCCTTATATCTATTTTATGGTGACGTTAAGTCTCTACAACCCCTGTCTTATCCTTGAAAACAACTCCCTCATCGGGATTTTTCGCCGGAGCCACGCACTCGTTAGTAGGGCGAGATTCCGTTTCTTCGGAATATATCTTCTGACTGGCTGGATAGCTGCTGTTATCACCTCCGTACTGATTGGCGTTGCGTTGTTAGTATTTTCTATGTTTATCTCGGAACTTGCCCCGGTTCGGGAGACACTCTCTTCCCTAAAATTTTTGGTGCTTTTCATCGGTGCTGATGTTGAGGTGGTGTTGCCGCAAGTTCTGAGTACACCAGCTACGGTTGCAATTCTTGTTGTTAAGGGGCTAATCGCCACCTTTTTAGTCCCAATATGGGCGATTTTAACAACACGCCTCTACCTGGAACGGGTAGAGGCGATACGGGGAGCGACACTTTTACATTGATGTTACCAATGAGGTCGCTAAAGCGCGGTGCACCGAATTGAATTCTTAATTTTTTTGTGAGACCGCGCTTAAAATCTTACTTAGCGTTCGGGACGGGCAGGAACGCCAGTTTCTGCGGATTCGTAGATGAGGTCCATCAATTCAGATTGGATAATTCCATTCATCGGACTGGTACGGGGTTCCGCTCTGCCCAAGATGGCATCGATGAAGTTGTCATCCGGTGAACCGGCGGACATATCATCTGTAATCGGTGGTGGGTCTAATGCTTCGTTGCCTTTCCAGACGCGGATCCAACCGCCACCCCAACCGTCAACCTCGATCCTGCCGTTCTCAAAGACCAACGCCATGTGTGTGCCACCCGGACTTGGGCAATTGCCGCTCACCGCCATCGCAGCGAGAACACCGCTCTCAAACTTGACGTTAATGGAAGAATTGATGTCTACCTCACGGTCTTGGTTGTCTGTGTAAGCGTAGACTTCGGCGACTTTCGATTCGACTGCCCAGCAGAGGCTATTCAGAAGGTGTGCGCCGCTATCATAAGCCTGTCCGCCACCAGAGAGTTTCGGGTTCTGCCGCCACGTGCCTGTCGTGCCACCTTTCCAACCTTGCGTAATATAGCCGATGACCAATTCCAGTTTGCCAAACGCTCCGCTACGGATAATCTCACGCGTATAATAAAAATTCGGCGTGCATGGCGTGTTGTAACCGATCGTGAGGGTTAAACCCGTCTCTTTCACCTTCTCTGCGAGGGTGTACGCATCTTTAGACGCGGTAACCATCGGTTTCTCCATTAAAACGTGGCAACCGGCTTCAAGTGCCTGCATGCCTTGTTCAAAATGGAGTGTATGCGGCGTAGAGATAACTACACCGTCCGGGGAAGTCTCTTTCAGCATAGCACCGATGTCGTCATAAGCACCCGGACGTGGACTGAGGTCGGACAGGTTCCGATCGATATAGCCGTTCGCGATGTCTGTATTCACATCGCAGGTACCGACGATTTGCACGTCGGGATTTGCATTCATTCTTCTGGCGTGGCCCGAAGAGTTTCCACCACATCCAATCATGGCAAGTCGAATCTTCGCCATATTTTTCTCCTTCTCGTTTCCTATTTCGGTTTCTCCCAATTCTAAACGATTGGGCTTTCATACTTAAACTTCGACAAATCGGCAACACTGATTGCACCGTCACCGAACACCCGCGTAAAGTTATGCCCGCGATGCGACTGCGTCTCGCCGTGCATGTAGCAGACGCTGAACGCTCGCCGCGGAATATCCGTATCGTTCGTCCCGGAACTATGGAGCATCCAATTGTGGAGCAAGACGACTTCTCCGGCTTTCAGTTCCATCGGTTCCGGTGTCGCCTTCGCGACAATGTCGTCAATGTGATCCTGCGTCAAAAAACCGGATCCATTTTCAGGGTTGATAAGCCGCTTGTGCGACTGTGGAATGATGTGTACACAGCCGTTCTCAATCGTTGCGGGATCTAAGGCGGTATAGATGGTAATCTGAGGGTCGCGGTCGAGGTCTGTCCATCTATCTTGATGCCACGTGAGCTGCGTGCCTTCGTGTGCCGGTTTATTCATAAACATCGCTCGGAAGCAAGCGACAGGCGTTTCATCTCCATAAATCTTTGCACAGACCTCTTGGAAAATCGGTTTCTGGAGGTAGTCCAAAAAAATCGGATCCAATTCAAGGTTCTGAATTTTCCGATAGAGCAGCGTTGGACCTTTGTGCCCCTTAGACTGCGGTCCCGGTGAGTCTTTGCCGGGTTCCCGGTCGAGTTGCATCATGATCTGGTCATAGTCGAGGGGTGCTTTACCGAGCATGATGTCGTCCATCCGTTGCTGGAGTTCTGCGAGTTCGGTGTCCGTTGCGACCTGTCCGATCCGCACGTAGCCGTATTCCCAGAAATGTTCCCACTGTTCATCTGATATATGGTGTTCCATGCTAAGCCTCCCAGTTGCGCATGTCGTGATTTCAACTTTCCGTTCTTGCTGACCGCTAATTGTTATAGTATAACATATATTTTCAGAAGTATAAAAGAAATTCGCAAACAGTTTTCAATTCGCTTACTTCGCTCACTTTCAGTCTGTAGGTAAAAAATGGTTTGTTGTAGTCAAAATGTACGCTACTGTCACAAGTGATTAACTAACAACTAACAACTAATAACCAACAACTATAAAAAAAAATAATGCAACCTTTTGAAACTTAAGTTACGTCACTACAATCAATGGATATTAAATTACAGTCAAATCGCTACTTACAAACGCAACAAAACTTTAAAGAAAGAGGAGCCAATCATGAGCACTTACATTCGTCAGCAAAATGGGATCACAATTCTGGAACCAAATGGGAAAATAATAGGACCCTCAGCATCAGAATTTCGGGAAACTATCTTACCACAGATAGAGACTGTTGAGACACCCCGCATCCTCATCAATCTTGAACATGTGAATAGAGTTGATAGCACAGGGCTTGGTGTGCTTATCGGGGCACGTGCCGCTGTAGCGCGAAAGAAAGGTCGTGTGGGAATTATCAATATCAGCAGACAGATCAATAGCCTGATTGTTCTGAGCCGACTCGTGAGTCTCTTTGAACGTTTCGACAGCGAGGCTGCTGCGGTTTCAGGCTTGTCCACTTAAAGCCCAAAGCTCTGTGGAATTCAAACAGGGGTGGTTCTGCCACCCCCTACTTTCCTTCTAAAGGAGAAAACCATGCGCTTTCTAATGATTAACCTAATTCTTGTTTGTTTGTTACTGTTCGGTATCGGTTATCTTGCTTTCGGCGATACTGCAGAAATCAGAACCGGGCTTGAATCGGACACTTACCTATACGTTCACAATGCAGAGGATACGGCTTGGAAAGCGTCTTTTGAAACATTGGAAAGTCGCGAGCGGAGCTCGCTCCTACAAGAAGAGGCATAAAAAAATAACGAGATTACTGGAAAACTAAATGCCTCTATGATTCTGGAGGAGGATTGCAATGGAATGGAACGATGCTGAACTCATCAAACAAATTTTACGAGGCGATCAAGACGCATTCGGTCCCTTGGTTCGGAAATATCAGAAAGGAGTTCACGCACTGGTGTGGCGGAAGATTGGCGATTTTCACATCGCACAAGAGATTACACAGGACGCTTTTCTCAATGCCTATCGGAAGCTCAGAACTTTGAAAAACCATAACCAATTCGCCGGATGGCTGTATGTCATCGCCGCAAACTTATGTCGCGACTGGCTCCGAAGGAAACGTTTACCTATGGAATCCATAGATGTTGATGATACAAATGAGGTGGATAAGGTGTCATATTCTAAATACTTGGCAGAAAAACAAGAAGCCGATGCCGATGAAACGCGTCGTGAGGTCGTCAAGGAGCTCCTCCAAAAACTACCCGAAAGTGAACGCACTGTGATGACGCTCCACTACCTCGGTGAGATGACAATCAAAGCCATCAGCGAGTTCCTCGGTGTCTCCCAGAATACCGTCAAAAGCAGACTCAGCCGCGCCCGAAACCGTTTGCGGAACGAGGAAGATGTCATCCAGCAGAACCTCGGCAGTTTCCAACTCCCACCGCAACTGACAGAGAACATCCTACGGGAAGCTGCGCGTATCACACCTGTTGCCCCGACCACAAGTAAACCGGTGGTCCCGTGGGTGATTTCCGCTGCCTCAGCCGTCTTGATTTTCATATTCGCAGGCGTTGGCACGCAATATCTCTCCCGTTTTCAGGAACCCTATAACCTTAACGCCGTCTCGGAACCGACGGTTCAGGTGATTGATGCTGTTTTTATTTATGACTCCCCCGCGAAACCCGCGATCCGGAATCAACCGGGAAGTTCCATTGCACCGGGAAAAGGTCTCGGCGCAGGGCAGAAACCCGAAAAATCTCTCGTTGCCACGTTACCCATCGACACGACAGATGTTTCGATACCGAAACCGCAATGGACCCAAACCAAGGGGCCTCAAGGTGCCCCAATCAACCGCCTCTTCGCAGCAGCCAACGGCGATCTTTACGCCAGAACAGATACTGATCTCTATAGATTGGCAGACGATGGAACCCTATGGCATCTCATCAATGCTGACATGTCGGCTAACGGATCCTGGCATATAACAGAGCATGATAACCTCCTTTATGCTGTCTCTGATACAGAAGTTCTCACTTCAATAGATAGAGGTGAAACATGGGATGCCTTGGGAACGCGTCCAGAAGGGCAATTCGTCGGCATTGTAATGACAGATGAGGCCACTGGGGCGCAAGCCGATATTGTAATGTATTTGGGACTTGTTGATGGCATATACCGTTCTGCCGATGCCGGTAAATCGTGGGCATCTCTGAACAACGAAGAACTGATAGGTAAGAAGATTCAAGCAATCACTGCTATCGAAAACAGTGTGTTTGTCGGAACTGATAATGGACTCTATCGCCGTCATTTTGACGGTTGGGAACAGGTACGGGTAGGCGAGATTTCTAAGAATATTCGAGCATTGGCGAGTGCTGAGCATCGGCTTTATGCTGCCGTAGGCAGCGCGGTTAAGAATCAGGACGTTTCGAGCATTATGTCAATACAAATAAAAAACAACGACTCTTTACTCCTTTATCGCTCAACGGATTTAGGGGATTCGTGGCAGGCGTTAGAAAATTTTATGGAAGCAATTACTTCAGACAGTGTGGAAACAGCCCCTTCAGACAATTCGGAGAAAATTAGTTTCTCAATTAGTGGTACATCTAACGTGCAGGAAACGGAAGCCACTTCGGACCTCAAAATGGTAGCCTCACAAGAAAACCTTTGGGTCATAGACCGCACGGATATTTATACCTCAAATGACGCAGGTGAAACTTGGGTTACCTGGAATCCAGATACCTCAGATGTGGGCGTTGTTTCCACGGTTGCGCCTTTAGATGCCAGGACACTTTATAAAAGCGGAGAGTTTGGGATTTATCGTACAACCGATGCTGGCAAAACATGGCATCAATTTAACACGGGATTGGTAAAAACGACCGTGATGAACTTAGTTTCCACACATAAGCGGCTCTACGCCAACACGGGACGCGTCTTTGTTACCTCTTATGATGGTGGTGAATCGTGGACACCTGTTCAGGGGACCTACACTCCCCTCACGAGTCTTGCCAAATTCAATGGTACTATCTACGCCAGAGGCCACAGCGGAATGTCGCCGCAACTTTTCCTTCTATCTACTGAAGACAACGAAGTAATCCCTGTGCCTGGAATGCCTATTTTGGGACCGCAAATAGGTGAAGAAATTAAGGACGCGCTTTCAGAGATAATTCCAGATGACGTTGAGAAAGACGCTGAAGAGAAGACGGAGCCAAACTTCAAAGATTTGGATGTAGAGGATTACAATGAAGTCATAGCGAATAGCATAGTGATGTTTTTGCGATCCCTCTTCGGGAATTTTGCCGTCAGCGGCTCTACTTACTATATGGAAACTGAAGGCAGACTCTTCAGATGGAAACTCGGCGAGACGGAATGGGTTGATACCGGACTCGTAGATGAGGGCCCGTCAGTTGATTCTTTTACCAGCCTTACTGATTACAATATCGTCCACGCCTCCCTCGCTGTTTCAGGGAGAACCGTCTACGTCGGTAAACGAGATGGGCACCTCTTTCAATCGTTTGACGAGGGAGAAACGTGGAACGATGTTACGGGAGAACTTCCGTTTTCTTTTCAGCATTTCAAGGCAGTCAAATTCGCTGGGGCCACTATTTACGTGGCAACCGATAAAGGAGTTGCATTTTCAACCGACGGGACCGACTGGTACGCGGCAACCGATCTGGAAGGCACACCCATCGTTATAGAAAGATTTGCGGTGGACGGGCCAACGCTGTATGGCACCAGCGAGCAATGGGTGTATCAATTGAATGGGAATTCTGGGATATGGCGACAGGTTGCGCCGGAAATTCCAATGCCTATTATCTCGCTTGCTGTTGATGGGAACACACTTTATGTCGGGACCGAAGGCAGCGGCGTACTACGTTTTAAACTTAATTGATGGTGGGGCATTATTCCGAGATATTCGTAGCATAAACTGTTAGTTTGTGCCCATACGAACGCAAACTAACAGTTTGCGCTACAAAAGAGACACTTTATGAGACAAAAAGTTGGTTTCTGACAACCAAAAACTGAAAAAAAGGAGATTTAAAAAAATGTTAAAAACGATTGAAAGATCCAAACCGATTGTAGCGCAAACTGTTAGTTTGCGTCGCAGATTGCACAAACTAATGGAACGTACATTGCTGTTAGCAACTTTGTCCATAGCAATGGGCTTGGCACTGCCGATCCACGCAGGTACACATCAGCTCCTCTTTGATGAGGATGCGATTAAAGACCCTGGCAGTTTGATCGTAAAACTTCAAGACACGCGGGCACCGGTATCCCAATTTATTGCATCCCAATTGTCCGAAGATATGCAGTGGATATTACTCGGATACGATGGCGCAAGCAAACCAACACCTCAGCAGCAGAAGGTCCTACTGTCAGACCTAAATCAACTGCTGCAAATAGGTTCTCTCTACGATGCGCAACGGTTCGCCGATATTCAGCTCAGCGATCAGACGCTGGCACTCCTCACACAAAATCCACAAGATGAGGAAACATTGGTGCGCCTAAACCGGTCCCTCTTAGCAGATGTCTATCCTTACGAACTCGCCTCGCTTTCGGCACAGCAAAATTCTGAGGTGTCCAAAGGGATTGAAACGTGCAGAGAGAATTTGCGGCAGATCAAACGCGCCCTTGAGGACTACCAGGCTTCCAACACCGGGGCATATCCACAATGGCTCTCCGAACTCTCTCCAGAATATCTGGAGAAGGGGATGCTTCTCTGTCCAGCGGATGCAACAGCAGGGGAGCCCGGTGTCTTAACCGAAGGTGCCTCCGACCCAACGCTGCCGTGTAGTTATCTCTATGAGATTTGGGCTTCTGAGAAAGAGAGTCAACAAATGCTATGGACACAGGAAGGCGATATGACACCTATCGTTCGATGTGAACACCATCGTCTCAACCTCAGTCTTAGTGGAAAACTCTATCGTAACGGACCACAGAGAGACATCTATAATAGCAATAAGATGGGGCTCTCCGCACTTGGTGACGTTGTGCATGACTTACGTAAACAACGCGGAGACGCGTTTCTCAAGACCCAAGAAGGTCGAGAGAAGATCAAACAAGCCACTGAAGAATTATTCTTCAAACAATTCGTGCCGACACTGCTGAATGCTTTGGCAGATGAAGTTTACACACAACTTGAGGCACAACTCGGCAAAGGCATTCTCGAGACCCCAATGGGGATGGGTATACTCAAACAAGCCATCCCGAAGATAGAAAATCAAATTAAGGAACAACTGCGGTCGCAACTTGAAGCGCAACTCGGAACGGAGTTTTTTACGACAAAAGAAGGAAAAGAGATACTTCAGCAGTTATCGGTATTGACGTTACCTGAAGGCGGAAAATAAATGAAGCTTAAGAATTTAATTCGATAATATTCCAACGCCCGGATGCCTGAACTTGTTCAGGGCAGTACACACAGTCCCAAACAAGTTTGGGCATCCTCCAAAAGTGATGAGAAATTACCTTAACAAAACAAAAAACAGAGGAGAAATTACCATGTTAATGACATTGATACAAAAAGAGATAATGCATCATATTCTAAGCGTTCGGTTCGTCGCACTCCTGCTGATGTGTGTTTTGCTTATCCCATTGACCCTTTCTATCAATTACCGTAGGTATAACCAGAATTTCGTTGACTATCAGGAAGCCGTGAAGCGGACACGGACAGAAGCAAAAGAGAATCCACCGAGCGCACCGGATCCAAACACGGAAGTTTCTAAGCTCTTCCTCAAACCCACGCCGCTGAGCGTCTTTGCAAACGGTTTGGAAGAAGCACTCCCGACCTATCTTGGGATGACCCGTAATGGCGTGCGGCAAGGTTCAGCAGGCGTTTCTCAGGCATCCGTGGCGTATGCACTCGGGAACCTTGATTTCTTGTTTATTGTCGGGACGGTTTTCAGTCTGCTCGCGCTTCTGTTTACGTGTGATGCGGTTGCAGGGGAGAGAGAGGCGGGAACACTCCGGATAAACCTGTCAAATCCGCTGCCGCGAGATGTATTTTTGTGGAGCAAGCTGATCGGTGGATACATTGTGTTTGTGGTCCCATTTTTAATATCTTTCCTTCTGGGGTTACTCCTAATCGTCGGGCAAGGATTTCCGCTGGGTGATCTTAAAGTTGCACTGTCAGTGTTAGGTCTCACGCTTATCTCGTTACTCTATATTGCTGTGTTTTTTGCGATAGGCGTGGTCATTTCGACCTATCTGGACAACGCCAAGACGGCACTGATTATCGCTTTTACGTTTTGGGTGTTTGCCGTACTGATTGCGCCCCGCGGCGCGTTTGTCGTCGCGAAACTCGTCGCACCCACTCGGACACAGCAGGCGGTTTATATGGAAAAAACCGCACTTCGCAACAATCTGAATAAAGATAAGGATGAGAAGCTTAGTGAAAAAATGGCGCTGGCTTTCGGTAACGGCGGGGGTGGCATGAGTATTAACTTAGGTGACCCAGAGACGCAAAAAAAATTGGATAAGCTCAGAGGACCGATTGATGAGCAGTTTCGACTGGAGTTCCAGAATCAAGCAGGCAAAATTGATCGGGACTATCAACGTGAAAAGGATCGACAAGAGCAAGTCGGCGAGATGCTCTCTCGGATCACACCAACCGCCTCACTCACCTATTTTGCGATGAACCTTACACAAACAGGCAAGTTAAAAAGGGACACCTACTTTCAAACGGGTGAGCGGTACTACGACCAACTTGAAGATTCGTATTTCAGCGAAATTTCAGATGACATGCTTGCGCAATTTATGCAAATTGCGAATCAGGCGAATACTGATTCTGAATCCGAGACAGACAAGATCCTGCCGCCGCCAACACTGACAGAACCTTCTGTATCGGACACATTGCGTCGTTCTGCGATAGATGTGCTTTTACTCGGTTTTTTCGCTGTAGTGTTCACGACAGTGGCGTTCTTAAAGTTCTTCCGATCTGATATTTGAGGTACTACTGTTCCATCCAGTTTCAAAATTGGAGGCGACCCCGTTTGTAGTAGGGCAATTTATTGCCCGTTGGGGAGGCGACCCCGTTTGTAGTAGGGCAATTTATTGCCCGTTAGGGACGTGCGATAATGCACTTCGCATTTAGGCGTGTACGCCGCAAAATCGCACTACTACGAACTAACCCTCAAATTCAAAATGGATAAAACCCTATGGAGGCATCTCCATGAAACTGATTATTTCCTCACTCAGCGTATTACTCGTGCTCGGTATCTGCTCCGGGGCTCTGGCAAAAGCCCTAGCGACTGCGCTGAGAACTTCAATGCCGATTGGTTTGACCCTGCGTTTGCCTTACCCGTCTCTCCGTAGCCGCATCTTTTAACGACAATGTGGGGAGAAATCAAAATACGAGACTAACGTTGAAAAGAAAATTTCATCGTAGGTCGGGTTGTCGGAATATTTTTATTTTTTTTTAAAAAATTATGCATCCTTTTCACCTCAAGATGGTATCTTAAGTAACGAGAGCTTGATACTAACGTTGAAAAGAAAATTTCATCGTAGGTCGGGTTGAACGGGTGGTCGAGAACCCTATCCACGAACAATTATTGATATTGGGTTTAGCATGGGTTCGATAAAGGGTTTCTACGTGTAGCGCAAACTGTTAGTTTGCGCAGTACACCTAACAAACTAACAGTTTGTGCTACAATGAAAGGAGTTTCAATGCGATTTGGTATGATAACATTACTTTTTTTCTTACCTCTTTCTGCCGCAGCAGGAACGTTTCTCGAAACTTTTGACAACAAAGAACTGGAAGACTGGCAGGAACTCGTCCAGTTAAATAAAGTGCCCGCGCTTTGGGAGATCGTTAATGGTGAACTTGAGGTTGTCAATCGTAATACACATCTGCACTTCTTTACGACTGGAGATGAGACGTGGGAAGACTATACCGTCGAATTTGACGTTAAGCCGACCAAAAAACACGGCATTGGTGGTATCGCGATTGCCGCACGCGTGAACGAGTCTTGGTTGGTTTACTGTGCTGTCCGAGATATAGTGAACGCAATAGGTGATAAACCTCCGGTTCACGAGAGACAGATGGATTGTTTAACCGGTGATTTACATGATACAGTGTTCGTACAAATCGCTACCGCGCCTCACCCACTTCTAAAATTGGATAAGTGGTCACACTTGAAGTTAGATGTCTCTCAAAATATCCTTACCTTCTGGGTTAATGAGGAACGAGTTATGGAACCTACGGAATTTCAGTTAGTTGAAGCCGTTAGAGAACAACTTGGGTTCCCTGAATTTCTGACAGGAGGTGCCGGTTTCGGATTAGCAAATTACACGGCGCGCCTTGATAATATTACGATCACCGGTGATAGCATTCCAAACAGGGGCAGGTTATCGGTAACATCCAAGGAAAAACTCGCGATAATATGGGGAGATTTGAAGCGGTTTTAGGAATTGGGACTGAACGAAAATTCCGAATATTTTTATTTTTTTTTAAATTATGCATCCTTTTTGCCTCAGGATGGTATCTTAAGTAATGAGATCTTGATATAAGGTGAAAACGTTCTATAAATTGTCGCAGCCGTGCTAAAATAGCAGGAATATAAGGATAACCCATCTGTTTATAATAGTGAATTCTATAATTAATTGAACACTTCTATTATAGCGCGATGCACATCGCATGAATCAACGGTATGAAGTGCTTATGCACTTCCCCGGAGCGAGTACGCCGCAAAACTGTTAGTTTGCGTGCCACCTATACACAAACTAACAGTTTGTGGTACAGGTGTTCATATATTTTCCTGCTTTACTATGAATTCCTTAAGGAGCCTTCTGATGGAAAGAGAAAACGATGTTCAACTGATTCATGAAATTTTGTCTGGAAACGATGAGGCGTTCGGGACTTTGGTTCGGAGACATCAAAAAGGTGTTCACGCACTCGCATGGCGAAAAGTCGGTGATTTTCATGCTGCTGAGGAGATTACACAAGACACTTTCCTTCAGATATATAAGAAACTCGCCCAACTCAAGAATCCACATCAGTTTTCGGGATGTATGTATGTAATTGCCAGTCGATTGTGCCTTAAATGGATTCGGCAAAACAGAGTTATCACGCAATCGTTGGACGACACAGACACCGGAGCAGTAGAGAAAGTCTCTTATAGCCGTTATGTATCCGATCAACGCGAAATGGAAAATACTGAACATCGTCGCGAGCTTGTCAAAAAACTGCTATCAAGGCTGCCGGAGAGTGAGCGTACAGTGGTGACACTCCACTATCTCAGCGAGATGAAGGTAAAGGAAATTGGGAAGTTCTTAGGTGTATCGGCAAACACGATTAAAAGTCGGCTCCGTCGCGGACGTAAGCGTTTACAAGAACAGGGGGAAGAAGTCCTGGTTCGCGAAACACTGCAAGGGATCCAATTCCCTGCCGATGTAACGGCGCGCATTATGCGTCAAGTCGCTGACATGAAACCGACTCCCGCCCCGGTTGGAAAGCCGTTGTTGCCGTGGGCAGCTCTCGGGACGGCTGCAATTCTGGTTGTATTGATATTCGGTGCAAGCCAACAATATCTGACTCGATTTCAGAAACCTTACAGTTTCGAGGCGGAAGCTGAACCGACCATCGAAATTATTGATGCCTTTGTTGTCCTTGATACGCCAGCGAAACCGGCTGTGCGAAATCAGGTCGGACGCGACGCGACACCCGGTAAAAATAGTAGCATTGGCACGCCAACCGCTGATACAACCACAACGTCTGCTGCATCAGCGGATGCTAATACGTTTTCTACGGCACAATGGACGCAGGGAAATGCCCCACCAGCGGGTTATGTCCGTAATATCTTTGCTACATCTGATGGAGATCTCTATACCGTTTCACCAACAGGCATATACAGAGCGTCAGTAGATGCGACGCGATGGACGCGGGTCAGTACGGATGTCCCATATACTTACGATCCGATGCCGATAGTAGAATATAATAGAGTGCTTTATATTGTTTCTGAGGATGAGGTATTTACTTCAGCGGACAGGGGAGACACGTGGCAGACTTTGGGACCCCGACCCAAGGGACGTGCCGTTGGATTCGTAATCACCGACGTGCCTGAACAGCAAGATGTCCCTGCAGATATGACAATGTATCTTGCCGTGAGAGAGACGGGGATTTTTCGATCGACAGACAACGGGACACAATGGAAGTCTTTCAACAACGGCTTGGCGGATAGAATCATGACTGCAGCGGCGAATATTGAAGAAACGGTATTTGTTGGGACAGAGAGCGGTCTCTACCGTCTTGCGTCAGATACTTGGGAAAAACTACCGCTGGGCACTTCGGATGCGGTCTGTTCTTTGACGGTGTCTGAGAACAATCTCTATGCCGGTACAGCGCCTGAAATCTTAGTCAGATTCCCCCTCCCAATTGACGTAGAGCAGGCAGCGGAGGAAGAGGAGAGAAGGGAGTATTCGGTGCGGAGTTTTCGTTCCGCCGATTTGGGAGACTCGTGGACTGAAATCATGCATGTCCATACATCTCGACCCATAATGCTACCTTCTGGTGTAATGGTTTTGGAGGTTGGGGAGACGCTCTTGGTGTTAGGGGTCTTTCCCTCGCGTTCCACAAATGGCGGACAAACGTGGACAAAACTCGAATTTGACCAGCATTTTACAACAGTCAGCAGTTTGGGAGTTGCGGCAGTGAACGAACGGACGTTTTATAAAGTCGGCGTATTTGGAATTCATCGCACGACCGATGCCGGTGATTCGTGGCACTTATTTATGGATGGGATGCTGGGAACGAGAATGAGAGAATTAGTTGGGTTCAACGATAGGCTATACGCATTTACGGGGTATGAGGTACATGAATCAACCGACAGCGGTGCCTCTTGGAAGAAAGTTCGGATTGATGGAGAGGATAACGCTGGCATTGATTACAATCATGATTCAAAACTGTTGGTTGATGGCGGAGTGCTTTATTTTGTTTTCCGTCCAAAGGACGAATTGCGAATTTGCCGTTTATCTGAAGAGGGTAATGTCCTAATCCCAATTCAAGGTGTGCCTGCTTTTGATGAAACCTTATCGCTTAAGTTATGGGAAGACGATAAAAAAGCGAAGGATGCTCAGTCATCTGACGGTGTTAACATGAGTTATATCGTTTTTGAAGAAGAGGTAAGAAGCCAGACGACTACCGTCAGTGATGGAACGTTCTATGTGGAATACAGACGCAGGCTTTTCAAATGGAAACCCGGCGACCCACAGTGGACCAATATGGGATTAGTAGACACCAGTCAATTGCTTGATGGCGATTTCAGAAACGGGTTCAAATTAGCGGCTTCGGGTGAAACCGTTTATGTTGGCAAAAGGGATGGGACGTTGTTTCAGTCGCTTGATGGTGGAAACAGCTGGCGAGATGTTACGCCAAGTCTTCCGCTCCGTTTTACCCTATTCAAGGAAATCGTTTTTGTAGGTTCAACGGTTTACGTCGCAACAGATAAAGGCGTCTTGCGTTCAGAAACGGGGGCACACTGGCGTGTGTTGACCGATAACGCTGAAGCACGTCCGGTCATCGTTAAGTTCGCTGTGGATACGACTACGGTTTATGGCATGAGCGATGAAGGTGCATATCGTTTGGATACGCACAATCAATGGGAAAAGATTTCGTCAAGAACGTTAGGCGAAGTTGCCTCTCTCGCGGTCATCAACAATAGACTCTATAGTGCCAGCAGAAATGATGGGCTATTTCACATCTCGCTTGCAGAAGAACAATAGATAGTTCATGATGAACGCCAATTCTTCCAACGCCTCCAAACCATGAAGTTGTACGAAGGATTTTCAACAGGATTCTTTGTGATTCGGCAGGAAAAAATGCGGTCGGCACTCACAATGCTCGGCATCGTCATCGGGGTTGCTGCCGTCCTCGCCATGCTCGCTATTGGTGAGGGCGCGAAACGGATCGTCATGCAAGAGTTTGAAAAATTTGGCGGACACTTTATGGTGAGACGGAATCCTTGGATCTGGCGCGGCGACCGCGTGTTCCCAAACCGTAGCGGTGAACATCTGAAGTACGAAGATGTCTTAGCCATTGAAGCCGAATGTCCTGCTGTTGAATCTGTGGTACCCAGCGTCTCTTCTGAAATCCTCGCACAGACCGGGGGTGGCGCATCGAAATGGACAGAATACAACGGTGTTAATTCCCACTTTCCGATTGGGATGCAGTGGCACATTAAACAGGGACGCTTCTTCTCCAAGGATGAGTTCAACAATCGCAGGAAAGTCTGTCTCCTTGGCTTAGAAGTCGCGACAGAACTCTATGGAGATCAAAACCCGATTGGAAAAGAAATCAAACTCTCGATGCAAGGTGGCAGACCTGATCGTTTTCTCATCTTGGGGGTAATGGCGGAACGCGGCACCAGCCTCCAATACGGATTCAGTTGGGACGATGTCGTCTTCATCCCTTTGACGACCGCGCAAGACAGGTTTAAAGGGAAGCACTATGTCAACTATATCAACGTCAGGGCAATAGACGCTGATTCTGTCGAGAAAGCCGCTGAGGAAGTCAAAGCCGTTCTTAGAAAACGCCATCGAAATCGAGACAACTTTTTCGACATTAGTTTCGCAACCGCAGCAGTCCAAGAACTCGATAAGATCAGTCGCATTATCAAAATTATGCTGAGCAGCATTGCTGGATTTTCGTTGTTTGTTGGGAGCGTCGGCATTATGAACATGATGCTGGTTTCAGTGAATCAACGTACCCGTGAAATTGGCATCCGCCGCGCCATTGGGGCGAAACGGGGAGACATTTTCTTCCAGTTTCTGATTGAGGCGGTTGTGATGTGTGGTATCGGAGGTTTATTAGGTATTAGTCTCGGCATCGGTATTGGGTATGGCTGTTCCCACATCGCTGTAAAAATCGTTAAAGTGATTCCACACTGGCCCGTTGTGATCTCGCTTGAATGGATGGCAGTTTCTGTCAGCATATCAGCCTTTATCGGTATCGTTTTTGGACTCTATCCGGCAGTAAGAGCCTCACAAATCTCGCCTATTGAGGCACTGAGAACGGAATGAATTGTAAGGTCTGCTCGCGCTCGTATAAACGGCTTTAGAAATCTACGATCTTATCCCCTCTTCCCTCCTTCCATTGTTTCTAACGGCATCAATTTCCTGTACTAATGTCAATTCAAAAAAATAATGCAACTTTTTGACACCCAAAATCCGTCACTTAAGTTAAAAGACGGTAGCAAGGATACTGGTGATGAAGCGGAACGACATTGAACTCATTCAACAGGTATTACAAGGCGACCCAGACGCATTCGCGCCTTTGGTTAAAAAATACCAGAAGGGGGTTCACTCGCTTGTGTGGCGGAAGATCGGCGATTTTCACACCGCACAAGAGATTACACAAGACGCGTTTCTTAAAGCATACCAGAAACTCGGAACCTTGAAAAATCATAATCAATTTCCGGGGTGGCTGTATGTCATCGCTGCAAACTTATGCGCGGACTGGTTCCGAAAGAATCCGCTACCAGAACAATCCTTAGAGATTACCGAAGCAAACGAGGTGGCACAGGTGTCATATTCCAGATACATGGCTGAACAACAGGCGACGGATGCTGACGAATCACGTCGCGAGATTGTTAAGAAGCTCCTCCAAAAACTACCGGAGAGTGAACGGACTGTGATGACGCTCTATTATCTTGGCGAGATGACAATTAATGCCATCAGTGAGTTTCTCGGTGTCTCCCCGAATACCGTCAAGAGTCGTCTCAGTCGCGCACGCAACCGTTTAAAGAAGGAGGAACACATGATCCGACAGAATCTTGCCAGTTTCCAATTGCCTACAAATTTAACAGAGACCATCATGCAAGAAGTCTCGCGTCTCGCACCCGTTGGACCCGCTGGAAACAAACCGATGGTACCGTGGGTTGTTTCTGCTACCTCAGCCGTTTTGATTTTCCTATTGATGGGGAGCGGCGTGCAGTACCTCTCCCGTTTTCAGAAACCCTACAACCTAAACGCCACATCTGAAGCGACAGTCGAAATTATTGAAGCGACTTTTGTCTTGAATTCACCGGCGAAACCCGCGGTGCGGAATCAGACTGGAAATTCAAGCGTTCCCGGTCAGAGTCCCGGAGCAGGTCAGCAACCTGATACACTGCTTTTTGCTGCGCTACCCGTCGATGAAGCAGCAGAGGTCTCAACGCCGGAACCGCAATGGGTGCAAACAAAGGGACCCGAAGGTGGGCATGTCAACACGCTTTTTGTAACAAGGAGCGGGGATGTTTACGCTGGAACAGGACCAGATCTCTATAGACTCGGAGATGATGGAAGTATATGGAACCTAATTAATTCCAGCGAGGCATTTGACGGTTCGTGGCAGATGGTAGAAGGAAACAATACGCTCTATGTTGTTTCCGAGAGGGATGTCCGTACTTCCGTAGATAGAGGTGAGACATGGAATTTACTCGGTGCGCGTCCAGAAGGTCAGTTGATTGGCAGTGTCATAACCGATGAAGCGTTTTACTTAGGACTTGCCGATGGTGTCTTCCGTTCCATAGATGCAGGTAAATCTTGGGTCTCTGTAACCAGCGATGTGGCGGGTAGGAAAGTCCGTGCGCTCACTGCTGTTGGGAATACCGTATTCGTGGGGACTGATGCTGGACTCTATCGTCTCGATTCGGACAGTTGGAGGCAATTACCGGTGAATGGTGAAACCGCGAATATCCGAGCGTTGGTAAGTAGCGAACACCGGCTCTACGTGATTGTAGGCGAGGAGGTTAAAAATCAGGTAACTTCGGAACTCATGTCAATGCTGACGACGCGTAAGGCTTCGCTGTCGCTTTACCGATCGACAGACTTGGGGGATTCTTGGCAAGCCATAGCACCTGAGAACATCCTTCCGATGAAAACATCTGGATTTACCTTTGGGACATCTGACACAAAAACGGAGCCGACACCCAGCATCAAAATGGTTGCACGTCAAGAAAGTCTTTTAATCTTAGATAGTGGCCGCAGTTATTACTCAACGGATGCGGGTGAAACTTGGACTGCCTTGCATTCAAGTTATTCAGACATGGATAAACCGCCTGTTGTTGTGATGTCAGCAGAAAACACCTTCTACAGAGCCGGACGAGACGGTGTTCATCTCACGACGGATGCCGGTAAAACATGGCAACAAGTTAACACGGGATTGGTGAATACTTCCATCGGGAATTTAGTCGCTGTTCACGGAAACCTCTATGCAAACATTGGTCATGTACTACTCTCTTCGTCTGACGGTGGCGAATCGTGGACACCTGTTCCCGGGAGTTCTGGGAACATCACAAGTATGGTGAAATTTAACGGTGTCTTCTATGCCAGGGGTGCCGACGGAATGCAGCCGCGCCTTTTCCGTTTGTCTGCTGAGGACAGCAAGTTGACGCCTATCCCTGGAGTGCCTGATATAGGAGATAGTGGATTTGATGAACGGTTCACTGAAGAAATCAACTTAGCACTTTTGGAGAGCATTGAAGGTGAAGAAGAGATAAACCTTGAAAAAGGTGAGAGATTAAACCCAGAACAGTTCGATGCAGAAACGTTCAATGAAGCCTACAGTAAGGTTGTAGAAAAAGTTATGGCTAAGCAGCTTCGGTTTTTCCTTGGAGGCTTCGCTGTCAGCGATGGAACCTACTATATGGAAGCCGATCAGAAACTCTTTAGATGGAAACCCGGCACAACTGAATGGTTCGACACGGGATTAATAGATAAAAGTGAATCTGCGTATGTTTTGAGTGAGTTTAATGACGTTGCTGATGTCGGTTTCAGAATGGCTGTATCGGGTAGCACGGTTTACGTCGGGAAACGGGACGGACACCTCTTTCAGTCCTTTGATGAAGGAAATGCGTGGAACGATGTTACTGCGGATCTCCCGTTTTCTTTTACGGACTTCAAAGCGATTACTTTCGCCGGGTCAACTGTTTATGTCGCAACCGATGCTGGTGTGGCGTATTCAAGCGACGGAAGACAGTGGCATATCGCAACCGATGGCGAAGGGACACAGGTTGTTGTGGAAAAACTCGCGACGGACGGTACAACCGTATATGGTACAACCGAAAAACGCGTGTATCAGTTAAAAGAGAACGCTGACACATGGAAACAGGTCACACCAGAAGTGCCAGGTACGATCACTGCCGTTACAATCGACGGCGATACCCTTTATATCGGAACTCTTGGTCGTGGCGTACTGCGTTTCACGCTTAACGGAACATTCGCGGATGATGAACAAGAGGGTGCCGCTGGCGATTCTGAAGTGGATGATTAAGCATTTTATGGCTTTCATCACTTCTTGCTGTTTAATGTCAACGCGATTCCCTAAAAACCCGTTATAATCTACATAGCAGGAGTTTGATGAGGGACCTTGTAGCATAAGCTATTAGTTTGTGCCATCCATTGCGTGAACGAACAGTTCGCGCTACAGAGGAAATATATGCAGTCTATGAAAATTGATAGCAAAGCGAAGCGTAATGCCAACAAGCGAAGTTTCTGCGTAAAAAAACCGCGCTTTATCGTTGTTATAGTTGTTATTTTTAGTTTCATTTGTGCGCAGAGCGTGCCGGCGCAGAAAATACTCATAGAAACAGGTTTCGAGAACCATACACAGCCCCATGAGGAGAGTCCATTTCAACCGTCTACGAAGATTGTGAAAAATGGCAAAAAATCACTCGAAATTTTCTCCGAGGTGGAGCACCAACTTCATATATCGGGACACAGTTTGGAAACCAATGAATCTATCGTCTCGCTTGAATTCTGGGTCTATGTTGAGAAAGGCGAACAATCTTTTGCTGTCAGTATGCATGCTGCCGAGAAATCATTTGACAATAATGCTGGAGGTCCCTATATTGAATGGTATGACGGTGATATCCGCTACCATGTCCATCGCGGAGATCCGTGGCGCGAAATTATCGCCTATCCAGCCAATAAATGGCATTATGTTCGGATTGTTGCCAATTTTAGGGAAGATGTGTTTGATTTCTACGCGGGTAACAGCAGGGAAGCGGCTTTGGCTTCGCGTCCAAAAAGAAATCTTGATTTTCAGGACCCTGCGACCGCACCCCACCCAAAATGGTTTCTTATTTTCGCGTGGGCAATGGATGCCCGCGGTTATATGGACGATTTGGTAATTTATGAAGGGGATGAACCCATAACCCTTGCTGTTGAACCGACCGCAAAACTGACGACGCTCTGGGGACGACTTAAGAGAGAGTAAATCGGTGCTTCCGATATCAAACTATTGGTCCGTGGCACTTTTGACAAAAAATCTTCCATCTGTTATAGTGGATCTCATAATTAATTGCACACTGTCAAACAAAAGAACCCCCCTAACCCCCTTATCAGGGGGAATTTGGGACCTCTAAAATGTAAACTTATTTTTTGAATCCACTATAAAATACGCTTTGTCAGAAAATGGTAAGAGTCAATTGTTCCCACCAAGGCAATAGGAGTCCCCACGTGAAAAGCAGCATTTTTGTCTTATTCTTGCTCCTACTAATTTTCACCTTTTTGACATCCGCTGCCCTGTCGAATGGCACAATCCCTTTCGATTGTCCGGATGTACCAAATCCTAAATTCCAATTTCATTTCACGCGTGAACTCATCTCACTTGCCGTCACGACCTTTCCCTTCAACACCGTAGAAAGCATTTATATCCATATTTACGGCGATGCGTCAGATATCTTTGAAAAACTTGCTCGGTATTACACTGAAAGCTTGAAAGCAGAAAACTGGTACAACTCGCATGAAGATAGCACGATGCAACTCTATATTTTGGAATCTACGCCTGTCGAAGGTCAACAGGTCGGGAGCACAGTTTTGGGTATCTTTGCGGTTGTCCGGGGCGACGAAGATGTGTATCTCCTAAACATCGTTGGCAATATTCCACCGAAACAGGTGCGGAAACTTTTGACAAACCTTGAAGAACTCGGCATTGATATTCCTAAGTTAGCATCGATTAGCGAACTCTCACTTCCGAAATCTGAAGGGACATCAAAAGGGCTATCGCTGCCAACGTTGTTTCGGATCAGTAAGGATTCTGCAGTTACCAACAAAACTGACAGTGCCTTTTTTTCTGCCTCCTATATGGAGAATCATCAGGGACATTGGACGTACCGCGGGCATCCCATTGAGCGCATTCAAATTCGGGCAAGCGAAACAAAACAGGTTGCTACGGTAAGCGATGGATTGAAAAATGGAGCCGGGGATATCACTGAGTTACTGGATGGCCTGTCGTCAACTAACGACTCCGTTGAGACACCGAGGTTCATCGTGCTGCCCGCAGAAAGAATGATTAAAATTAGTGCAGGCAGCATGTTAGATGAAACGCAGCCTACTACGCTTACAAAGTTGTTTCAGACACAGGACGGAGACCCAATCCATGAAATCGTAATTCGAGGGAACCAGTATACCGAGGCTAACGCGGTTCGGGTAGCACTTGAAAAAGGACCCACAGAGATTGAGGCAGTCGTTGGTACACTCCCTGACGCGGTATCAACTGTTGAAAAGGTAGGACTCCTGATTGAAGAGGTAGATTCCCAACGGACGGCGATAATTACCGTAGTCGAGAAACCGCCAGCCTCGCAATTTTATGTGGACGGAACGCCGCAACTTGGATTCAATCGTGTTACCGGATGGGAACTGGGCGCACACCTCGAATCCGGTTTTAGAGCACAAAGAGAACAGAATTCAGCCTTTAGGTTCCATTTTTCTTCTGAATCCGAGAGAGAAGATAACTCGAAACTCTTTGGGCAGATTGGCTACGGATTTAGCGACAAACAACCCTATTACCGGTTTGGTGGCAGAGCCGTTTGGGAAGAACCCTATTCATGGTCTCTCGGATTAACCGCCCAATACCAGCGCGCGACAAGCACAATCACTCCCGACCTTTTTTCTCACTACAACGATACAGGGACAACCATTCTCCGAATTTTCGGGGTGCCGGATCATCAGGATTACTACTTAAGGCAAGGCGCTAAAGTCGAATTAGAATGGAAAGCGGTTTTCCCAATGCGTCCACTCCAATTTCTGCGACTCAATCATTCGTTTAAGTTGATTTTACTTGCTGAGTCGCATGAGAGTTTAGAAAAAAACACAGATTGGCATATCTTCAACTGGGGATCAAGGTCAGAGGCGCGGGGAAATCCGATAATAACTCCCGGTCAAATGAGGAGTGCGATGTTCCGATACGATTTTGATACTCGCAACAATTATCTCGGTTCGCACCATACTTTTTTCGTTGAGCATAGCAATCCGGTGTTCGGTTCCGATTTCGATTGGACGCGTTTTCAAGCACATCTCCGGTATGCCTACCCAATCGGAGACCATCAAATCAGAGCCAGAGCAGTCGTCGGTTCCGCGACAGCACCGCTCCCGATTCAGCGGCAGTTCGTGATGGGAGGGATCGGAACGCTTAACGGCTATCCGCTTTATGCCTTTGCCGGGGATGCCGGACTCCTTTTTAATGTAGAATTTCTCTATCACCTGTTTAGCTTCGGGAACCAAAGTCTTTCGGCTGCCCTTATCCTTGATGAAGGTCAAGTCTGGAATGTTTCTGAAAGTCAGCGACGTCTCGATCCAAAAGGGAGTGTCGGTATCGGTTTACAGTTTGAGACTGACGTTGATATTTTCCGATTCAACGTTGCGAAAGCCTTAGAGGCTGAGCAAGGGGTTCAATACAATTTCATGTTCTTCTACAGTTTTTAGCCTTCTAATTAAAAAAATATTGCAACTTTTCGGCAATTCATTTGTAGTAACTTGTAGGAGGGATTTCCAAATCCCGACATCTATTATCTTCTGTAGGAGGCGGGGAATGCCATTGAGGCATTCATACCCGGTTCATGCCTATAAGGCATGAATACCGTTGATTCTGATTTTTTCCAAATCCCGACATCTTCCAATGCCCAAACACACAAATCATGCCTTGATAATATCCCTTGGGATCCATATCGCGGTCGTATTAGCGGTCTCTCCCTTTCTCGTGAATTATTTCGATGCAGAGAAAGAGCACATCTCAGCCGAAATACTAAAACCAGAACCCGAGAAACAGATCAGGAAGCGGGTTTTGCCGATACGTACACCCTTGATACCGCAAGCGAGCGAAACGGAAGCGTCTGACGCGTCCCCTGCTTCACCAACGTATGCGCCAGAGGTGAGCGTGCCGAAGGCACCCCTTCATGCCGATGTAACCCCTGATGTCGTCACACATGCCGATGTCCCGCAAACAGATGCCCCCAGTCCTGTGTCGAATGCCAGCTTTGGCGAGGACGGAACATTGGCGGGACCTGTTGTCGTTGATGGACAGCGGGGTGCCGGTGTCGGTAGACCCGGACGCGGACACGGAAGTGGAAACGGTATTGGCGAACGCTTCGCGCACAGAACAGGGGCAGCGGATGCCGGACTTGGCGTGCTTGACGGTATAGATACCGGACTCGGTATTTTCGGGACAGATGTAATGCCTGGACACGGCTTAATTGGGCAGGTTTACGTCCCCGGTGGTGTGATCCAACAAATGCCTGATTTCGAGCAGTTGACGCCCATTTACACCTTTATCACGCCGAATCTTGATATCCCGCAACGAGAGTATACCCAAGGATTTCCGACACCAGAAAGGCAATCTGTTGTGGAGGATTTCGCCATTCGTTTTCGGGGTGAAGTGGCAGTTGATACACCCGGAGATTATATCTTCGGACTTTTGTCGGACGATGGGTCAAGGCTTTATATCAACGGTACACTGGTTGTAGATAATGATGGCATCCATCCACCGATGGGGAGAAAAGGGATGATAACGCTTGAAACAGGTATGCATCCTGTTGAGATTCACTACTTCCAAGGACCTCGGCACTCCATCGCGTTACAGTGGACCTATCAACCTCCAATTGAACCCGCTTCTGAAACGACTTATCGAATCTCTGTAACAACACCTACACGGCGTTGGAACTGGGAATCAGATATACCCGGAACAATTGTCCCACCCGAGATTATATATCCGCCGGGCAAACCTCGCATTCCAAAGGCATTGCAAAAACTACAACAGCGCCTGAAAAACATTGAAAATACCGGTAAATAGTAAATGCGATATGCCATTACAAAAACATTAATACTACTTCTGTTTCTTGTTGCTTCTATAGGACATTCACAGCCAAACAGCGGCACTGTCATTTTTGACGCGCCAGATGTCCCCTCATCTGAATTTCAGTTTGATTTAGACAAACGCGTCATCACTCTCGTGCTGGAAGACCCTAACTCACCTATCGCTCCGTTATTTAGTACAGTCGATAACTTGCGCCTCCGAAACTACCGAAGTCGGTCTGTTAACTTTAAGGCGTTGGCTCAATATTACGACGAAACATTAAAAAACCGGGGTTGGAACGCGTTAGGGCAAGGGTTTCACGCTGCTGTTGAAAGCGTCAATCTATACCTCTATATTCTCCAAGGACGTGAGACGATTCAAGGAATCTTCGTCCTCGTTAAAAGTGACGACGATGTGTATGTAATAAACATCGTGGGTGAAATCCCGAAAAAGCAGCTTGGCGAACTGCTGCTAAACCTCGATCAACTCGGTATCGAAATCCCCGAACTGGCATCCCTCAAACCTCGCGATCTCAAACTCGCTATACCACCACTGTCCTTAACACCTGAGATGATTCGACCAACACCTGAATCGGTTGAGACAACCGGTGTTGATAAAAACGGAACTTCGCCCTTACCCAGCATGTCAGAGCCTGAACAGCCTTGGAACTGGAATTTTGGGGGTGTGCAAATTCATGATATTCAGCTTAAAGGTGTTGACGAAATTGAGAGTGCTACTCTTATGAAGGTGCTTGAAGGCGGTTCTGGGGACATCGCAGCGGTCATGCCGATTCTTGCCAAGGTGCTCCTGAATAGTTCCAGAAAAGTGTCCTTACGTGTTGAAGAAGTGGATGCTGAAAGCGTTGCGATATTTACCATCGGAGATTTGCCTGTGACGCGGACAATCTCTGTCCTGGAATCTCTAACGATTTCTGGATCTCGTGGCGACCAAATCCAGAGATCACTATCCGACAAGACCCTTCTACAAGACCCAGATATTTCAGCAAAACCGACCCGTTTTCTGGCTGCTGATGCGCCGATCCATGAAGTCCGCATTCAAGGGAATCAAAAGATTCCAGAGACGCGCATTCGGGAGACGCTGGAAAACGGATCCGAAGACCTGGAGAAGGCACTCCAATCTCTATTTAAGGTGGTGCCCTATTTTGAGGAGGTCCGTCTACAGGTTACTGAGGAAGATTCAAAGTACATCGCCACGATTAGCGTTGATGAAAAACTGCTTGCTACCGATGTATATCTCGGTCTCAATCCAACGGCACGTCTTGGATTTAACAGGGTAACAGGCTGGGAAGTCGAGACGGGTTTTGAAGTCGGAAAACGCAAAGACGTTGGACCCCTGTGGATGTGGAATATCAGAGGTTCAGAGAGCGACCAGGCCTCGAAACTCTTCGGGAAACTGAGTTATACCTTCGGAAACCCCGATTTCCATTATCGTCTCGGCGGCACGGCGAATTGGGGAACACCTTACGTCTGGAACCTCGGGATCACAGCACAAGTCCACCGATTGACAGATGTCGTTGCCCCTGAGCATTTTCTCGACTACAACAACGGCGTCAGTATCTTTCAACGCGTTCTTGGTGTCCCCGACTTTCAGAACTACTATCTGCGACAGGGCGCGGAGATCGCGTTGCAATGGGCACCTATCATGCCGAACCACTGGTTCAGATTGGCAATGGTTACGGAGTCCCACGCAAGTTTGCAGAAAAGCACAGACTGGTTTATCGCTAACTTGACATCAAGCCTCAGTGTCAGAGAGAACCCACCCATAACTCCCGGACGTATGCGAGGTATCAGCTTCCAATACGATTTCCATAATCGGCAAAATACCCTCGGCTGGCACAATACGCTATTCATTGAACACAGCAATTCGGCTGTCGGTTCTGATTTCGATTTCACACGTATGCAATTACACTTTCGATACGCCTTCCCGCTTGGATATAACCAAATCCGTACCCGGTTGCTCTTCGGGTTTGCCAACGCGATGCTTCCAATCCAACGTCAATTTGTGATTGGTGGGATGGGCGGCCTCAGAGGATATCCTTGGCATAGACAAGAAAACGGATCTGATGGTATAATAACTTATGAAAGTGGACATACGGCTTCTCCTTACGCATTTACAGGGGACCGAGGCTTTCTGCTTAACGTTGAATATCACTATCGTTTGTCCAATCTATTCAGTTGGAACGTTGCCAAAGACCTATTTGCCGTTGTCTTCCTTGACGAAGGACAGGTCTGGAATGTATCCGATGGTGCGTATACCTTTGATCCGAAAGGGAGTATTGGCATAGGTTTACAATTTGCAAGGGCGAATTCTGTTACGGTTGTTAACATTAACGGTTTGAGTTCTGGCAGAGACAATTTTATTGTCCGGTTTAACATCGCCAAACCCCTTGAGTCCGGCAAGGGTATTCAAGTTACAACGGCTTGGTATCATAGTTTTTAGATGGTTGTCAGTTATCAGTTGTCAGTTGTCGGTTAAGACTTGTGGCGGTTGCAAATGTTTGTCCGCCACAACCGGCTCTTAATCAGAACCCAATGGTCTTTCATACACAAAAACATGCGAACGCTATTGTTATTAGCCATCTCCTTTCTGATATTCGCGCCGATTCAATTGTTGAATTCAGACGAAGATAGCGATCTTTTCACCTTTGTCCGATTAAGATATGGCGGACAACTGACCTGGCGGAGCAGTTGGCGCGTCGATTGGCCCGCCTCCGATCGAAATTTTATTTTCCAACTCCGTAAACAGACAAATATTAATGCTGCACCCCGTGAAAAGATTATCGACGTGGGCGCAGTGGAACTGTTTGATTATCCGTTCGCTTATATGCTGGAGGTCGGCAGTCTGAGGCTCAGTCAGAACGAGGCGGCAAATCTGCGTGAATATCTCCTACGCGGCGGGTTCATCTTTATTGACGATTTCCACGGACAGCGTGAATGGCGGCGGTTTTACACCGAATTTAAGAAAATTTTCCCTAAACGGGAACCCGTGGACATCCCTATATCGCACCCTATTTTCCGATGCTTCTTTAAAATTGATGAACTCATCCAGATACCCGGACTCCGTTCCTTTTTCAGTGGACGCACCTATGAGCGATTCGACGGCTATCCCGCATATTGTCGTGGGGTCTATGACGACAGAGGCCGCCTTATGATGATGATTAACTTCAATACCGATCTCGGAGACGCATGGGAACATGCCGCGGAGGCTTTCTATCCACGTGAATACTCGGATATGGCACTCAAAATGGGGATCAATGCAGTCGTCTATGCACTTACGCATTAAGATAGATTCCGTTAAACTTTTCGGGTCGGTTCGTGTCTAAAACGTAACATCTTTTAGGACAAATTTCTGTAGTTATACTAAGAACTCCGCTACGTAAAATCAGGGAGGCACTCAAAATATGCTGACGCGTAAGCAGAAGTTAGATTTCTATGAAAACGGTTATATATCTATCCCAGGGGTCGTGCCACAATTGATGGTAGACAAAGCACGACAAGCGATTAATCATTCTATCGGTGAGGTTGGAATGCATCCAGAAGATTTAGTGCGGTTCCGGGCGCAATCCTACTGCAACGAAATTCGTGAAGCACCCCAGGTCGTTGATCTTTTCAGTAAGACACCTGTTCGTCAAATTGCCGAGTCGTTGATGGGTGAAGGGAATGTCCAAACCCCGAGTTCGGGACAGGTAGCACTCCGGTTTCCAGGTCCGGTACATACAGATCCAAACGAACCGAGTGGACATCTTGATGGTTTAGGAAGTGGGACAAACGGTATGGTGAAAGGGGTCTATCGACGTGGATTTACCGCACTTGCTGTTATCTATCTCGCCGATGTACTGGAACCTTATAGTGGGAATTTCACCGTCTGGCCGAAATCACATAGTTTCTTTGCTGACTATTTCAAAAAGGAGGGGCATGAGATATTGGCAAACGGGATGCCGAGACCGGAACTCCCTGAAGGCGCGAAGCAGATCGTCGGTAAGGCGGGAGATGTCGTCCTAACGCACCATCAGATTGTTCACACGGCGGCACCTAACGCGGGAGCAGACATCCGCTATGCTGTAATCTTCCGATTACGCCACGTTGATGTTGAGGAAAACGGTTACGATGCTTACACCGATATATGGAGAGAGTGGCCCGGAATTCAGGAGGCCGTAGCGGCATCTGAGGCATAAAGTCGATATGCCCGGAATGCAAAAAAAACGGGCGGTGTTTTATCACCGCCCGTTTGATTTTCTATCGAATGTCCTTTATGTCTGCCCAAGTGGTACTCAATTTACCGTTCGGATCAATTTCAAACGGATTTGTGGTTCCCTTGGCAAGGTGTTCAATCTCTTTTTCAGAGAGTGCCCGATGAAACAGCAGAAATTCGTCCATGATGCCGTTAAATGCCCATGTCGGTCCTGTCGCTGCATCAAACGCTGCGGCTTCTGAACCGATGCCGATGAATCCGAATCGCGGGAGTCCTGCACCGATAACCTTAGTTGTCGCAGCTATACTTCCATCCAATTCGCCATCAATATAGGTGCGTTTCTCATCGCCATCAAACCATGCGACAACGTGATACCATTCATCGTCCCCAACCTCTGTCTCACCAAACCAGTCGTGTATCGGGCAACAATGATCAAACGCAAGAAAAGTCGTTCCAATATTCGCACCGACATCATCACCTACAGCAAACCGGAAGAATTCGCTCCGATCCCATGAGGCAATCATCCCTCTTCCCGGAGCTTTCACCCATGCAGCAATCGTAATTTCCGGAAACGGGTCCTCGTACATGTGCTCCCGCACTGAAATGTAATCTGACGCAACACCCGGAAACTCCAGACCTTCAGCGACTTTGCCTTTCACTGAATCGATGTTATTGCCCTTGATGAGTCCGTCGTTTCCATTCCCGGACGCATCAATCACCTCGTCACCTTTGATTGTGTCTTTGTTGAAACTAAAGTAGATGATGAGCTCGTCCTCACTGACCCCTTGGGCATTGACTATTAATACGGGTCCAATTAAAATCAACCCTAACATCAAAAGTTTGAACATAAGAGCGGTCTTCATTGAAAGCCTCCTTCTTTTGAGCAGCACGCCTCATCAGCATGCTTTTTCAGAATCGTTTGTGTTCTGAAAACTGAAAATTACGTCGTGGGATACATCTTAGCAAAATTTTGATAAAAGGCGAACCTTTTCCGAATAGATGCGTCTAAATAAATGAAAGCAAAACAGGAATGTCCCGTTGAGAATTGACACGGTTACATTTCCGATAACCTGAACTGCTATAAGCACTGAAGGGTCTTGCTTGTAAATCCATGACGTTTCTTTATCGTGTTTCTATCCTACCACAGACCAGAGCACTAAAAAGAGACGCATGGATTTAATTATTATCGTAACTTATAGGCTTGCACCTATCTTCTCATCACCTGCAATTTGCTAAATGGTAAATTAAATTTCTATTTTTGTCAACAAAAATCAGAACTATTCAGTTTGGGGGGTATCATGCCTGTCTCATTATATGAAAGGAAGACTCACTACCACAGGCAGGGTTACATCCCGTTTAGAGGTCATCTCTTAAGAATTTTTCCAAATAGAACACATCACAAAATCTATCCTCAAATTTCACATGTTTTTTGGCGACACCAATCTTCTCAAAACCGAGATTGCCATAAAATCGGAGTGCCTGCGTATTGTCTGCTAACACTTGGATAGCGATCTTCTCGAAGTTTTTTACGCTTGCGAATCTGAAAGAGGCTTCGGCAAGCGACCGTCCAATCTTACGTCCGCGAAAATTCGCATCTATCCACGTCCCAATTGTTGCGACATGTCGCATCGCATCGGTATACTGTGCCAAACCATCCGGTTCGATGACTTGGATACCGACAATCTGCTCCCCTATCTCAGCGACAAACATCGCACTCCGTGGGCATAGGCCTTTGATAAAGGCGCGCTCCTCATCTTCTGTGAAGGTATTCGTTAGCGCAGTATATCGCGCTTCAAGAATAACCGAGTTAAGTACGGATACAACGGCTTTCGCATCACTTGGAACCGCTTTTCTAATGATGACTTCCATTGTCATTGTGTTTTCAGCTTACCCCATGTTGTTGTAACTTTGTCTATCGGTTCAACGGAGAGTTGAATACCGTTTAAGTTTAGGAATACCCACCGACCCCTAATAGCATCCGTTCTTCCATATCCGCGTCTTCAAGGAAGGTGTGAGTTAAACCGTCTTCGGGTTGTGCGCCTCCGTGTGGCGATTTCCGCAGCCATGTCGGTGTATAACTTAAAATTAACATCCGCCGTTTAGCATTGAGCGTTGGCAACCCTCGGTGCCAGAGGTTACCGTGGATTAGCACACCACCCCCGGCTCTCACTCGTAGTTCGATTTCACCTTCTACCGGTCCATGCGTATTCGGTGTCGCCCTGTCTAACCAGTTGTGTGAACCCGGCACAACAGCGACCGCGCCGGTATCTTCGTTGAGATCGTCGAGATAGATGAGAGAATCCATACAGTGTGGACGTGAAAACCAAGGCGGCAACGGGTTGGAAACCACTCGTAGATGTTGGTGCCACGGCGTTTGCTGCTCTCGATCCTCACCGGGATAAGTGATACGCGCACTCAACCCGCGCAAGCGCACCAAGGGTCCCATCATCGCACGCGCAATCGATAAGGTCGGTTCAAATTTCAGGAGTTCCAAGAAGACCTCATCTTTATCCATCAAGTGGCGTGGAATGAACCCCCAGCCTTTCTTTCCAGCAATCGCGTTATCCCGTTTTTCCCATTCCCGTTCTTCCAAACGTTCAAGCGCATCTCTCAATTGTTCGAGTGCCTCTCCTTGAAAAAGCCCTTCCCGAACGAGATAACCGCTCTCGGCGAATCTATCCAACTCTGCTGGCGTGGCGTGCACATCTATTTCCCAACGTTCTCCTGTTTCCCCATTCGGATTGTGCCTGTTCAGTACTTCGTACTGGAGTTTATGTTGTTCCATATTTCCCTCAAGTAAAGTGTGTTAGGAATCAGTTTATCAAATTGTCGGCATTACATTCCCACCGCACACTGGAATATAAGCACCTGTAATATAACTCGCAAGGTCCGACGCGAGGAAAAGCACAGTATTGGCAATCTCTTGGGCAGTGCCACGGCGTTGCATCGGCACTTTGCTCCAATAATGTTCATCGGACGCTCTCGATTCACTCTTTTCACTAATTGTCCACCCCGGCGCAACTTGGTTAACAGTTATCCCGTGTGCGCCTACCTCTTTAGCCAGCACCCGCAGAACACCGTCCATCCCACGCTTGCCCGATGTGTACGCACTCTGTCTTTCAAAGTTTTGCATCGAACATTCAGTATTGATGCTAATAACACGCCCCCATCCCGATTCAATCATTGCGGGGACAAACGCTTGCGCCATATACACATTGTGCAGGACGCACGATTGGAATTGGCTTTCATAATCTTCTGGAGACTGTTCCAAGACGGAAGTCCAACTGTACTGAATGACGGCGTTATTAACAATAATGTCTGCTGTGCCTAATTCTTTGAAGACAGTATCACGCATAGCGTTTATCGAATCTTGATTCGTAACGTCAGCCTGCACAGTGGTTGCTTTGACACCTCTGGCAATAATTTCGTCTTGAAGGCGGCGCGCTGTCTCTTCGTCTCGGTAGTAGCAGATCGCAATGTCCGCGCCAGCTGTCGCCAAGGTCCTGACCATAACACGCCCTAACGCACCTGAGCCGCCTGTAATTACAGCGACTTTATTGCTAAGATCTATCGGAATCATTTTCTTTGGCTACCTCTGTAAAAAGTCAGTCGGAATACGAGACATCGGGTAGTTCGCATCCTCGTCGCGATTGGCAATAATGTCAGGAACTTCGCGATCCCAATAGTCGGGGACTGTATTCGGACGACTATGCCATGCAAGAATTAGGGTCCGTCGAACATCCGTAAAATTTTGGTGCGCAGAATGTAAGATGCGAGCGTCTGCCATTACCAACGAGCCCGCTTTCGCACAAACATCTACCTGATCCGGATGATCGCTGAACATAACTGGGTGATCTTCGTCAATAAACCGAGCACCTTGCTCGTGTGCAGGCACTAATATATCGTGTAAGTCGATACGCTTGCGGTGTGTTCCTGGAATAACCTTTAAACAGCCATTTTCCCGCGATGTATCGGTAAGATAGTAGTTAAGAAAAATCGTCTGAGGCCACGGCGCGCAGCTCAACGGATCGTTCCAGCGCATCCAATCTTGGTGCCAATAGAGTGGGGGTCCCCCGGATTCCTTCGTCAAAATAATAATCCCGCCGGATGATACAAAATCCCCGAACCCGATCTGTTCAAGGGCATCGCGTGCGGGCTGCCATTCCAACAATTTTTGAATGTAGGGGTTATCTTCACCGCGGACATTGACATGTTGTCCTTGGTAGACGACATCCTCCGGTTCCACGTGTCCCGCGATAAGCCGTTCCGATTCGTCTTGAAGCTCCTGCAAAAACGCTTCAGTCAAAACATCGTCAACAATGCAGAACCCTTCTTCAATCATCTGCTCCCGTTTTTGTAATGCGACTTCAGGGGTCATCGCTCACTCCTTTGCGTATGAATGCCGTTCTGAAGTTAATTTCGTCCAATAGCCTGCTGTATGCAAATTAATGTTATTTTATACGAATTTGCACGAGAAAACAACAATTTTTTCTAAGGGCGATGGATGCCCGAACTTGTTCGGGTAGAAAGCATACTTCGTTGATTCATGCGACCTGCATTCATATAACTGAAAACTGAGTGTCCCTAATTTGAAAACCAATGAATCTTGACTTACTATACGATTTTCTGTTATACTTTCACAAACAAGAGATAGTAGTGTAGGTTGGGTTGAACAGAAAAGTAAAAACGAAACCCAGCTTATACCATATAAAAGAGGATTATGAATACTCAGTATAGATATTTTGAACAAGCTCTTACACCGAGCATAGCGCAAGAACTCATCCAAGAACTCTTTGCGGGGCAAACTGCTCAAAAACAAGAAATCATTAGGGTAGTTGGGGCAGTACATCTTGAGCGTGGTGGGTTAGCACCAGAGGATCCAGTCACAACGGCACTATCTACCATGAAGGAATCTGGACTTGCTGAGAATCTGGAAAATGACCTTTGGTCTATTCCACCTGAAGCTGCTGAGGAGGTAGGCATAAAAACGTTGAATGAGTTTACGGACTGGGTACAAAAATCAACATCCGAAGGGTCTATGTTTCGGGGTGTCGAAAATGAAAGATATAGAATACAAGCATCTGCTTACCGGCGTCCTAAGGAAGAGGATAGAAGTTTTAAGAAATTCCTTCATATCAATGAGGATTTGATAGACAGAGCAATTCTTCGGGGGTATGACGAAAGAAATGGTCGGGTATTTAAACATTTAGAAATACTTGCTGAACTTCAGCACTACGGAGCCGCTACTTGCTTAATTGACTTCACTTACAATGCTTTGGTTGCACTCTGGTTCGCTTGCCAGCCAGATTCCAAGACTCGGGATTCCGAACGCCAACCAAACGGTAAAGTCTTTGCAGTGTTTAATGAACCTCGAAAGTTTAAAAAGATTGACTCAAATTTGCTAGAAAAAAATATAGATCACTTTCTACAAGATGACGAAAACTATCAATTGTACCATTGGACACCTCGGCAGCAGAACAACCGTATTATTGCCCAGCAATCTGTCTTTCTGTTCGGAAGAGCCGAATTTGATGCAGATAAAGAATGTATCATCGCAGGAAAAAATAAAAAAAGTATTTTAGATGAATTAGAACAAGTATTAGGTATTAATGAATCGATGCTTTTTCCGGATTTTAATGGCTTTGCACGTTTATGTGGTCATGAAATACCATACGTGCAACTCCTTGACTATGAATATAAAGAGCACGCTGATAAGCAATTCCTAAATGAGGAGTATGAAAAGTCTATTGACTCTTGTGACCGGGCAATTGATCTAAATCCTGATTATGTGGACGCATACTACCGGCGAGGACTTGCGGAGCATCATCTAGGGAAGTATGAGGCCGCTATTTCTGACTTTAACGTGTTTATCGAGCGAAATCCTGATTATGAAGCATATTACTATCGGGCAGAATCATATTCTCATCTTGGACACTTGGACGAGGCGAGAGAAGATCTGCAAGTAGCGTTGCCACTATCTGAGGAGGCTGGCGACGAAGAATTCATGATCAGGATAGAGGAGCTCCTTTATTATATTGATTCTAGAACCGCAAGAGAGGCTCAAGATGAATAAACTTTATTTTGGCGATAACCTTGAAATCCTACGAGAGCTGGACAACGAACAAGTTGATCTCATTTGCACAGATCCCCCATTCAATAGCGGGCGCAACTACAATGCTTTCATTGCTGACTCCCTTGCGCAAAAGAAAGCATTTACCGATACTTGGACATGGGACACTGCGGCACAAGATTTCCGGGCAGATGTCAGGGAGCGCGCTTATACCAATAGTACTTACAAGGCACTTGAAGAATGCCTCCGCGGATACGATCTGGTACTACAACGTACTGTGTCAGGGAAGCGTGGTGGAATGCGCGCCTATCTTGCTTTCATGGGCCCCCGTCTTGCTGAAATGCACCGCGTCCTTACCAAAAACGGCAGTATCTATTTACACTGCGATCCGACTGCGAGTCATTACCTCAAAGGTATTATGGATGCGATTTTTGGTGCTGATAATTTTAGACGAGAAATCATCTGGAATCTGAATACAGCCTCTGGCTACAAAAGCCAAGTAAACGGCTTTATAAGGGGACACGATGTCATTCTTTATTACACGAAAAACCCAAATGATTTCGTGTTCAACAAAATTTTTCAGCCGCATAAACCTGAGTATATTAGAAGATTTAGGAAAATTGATGAACACGGTCGGCATTATCGGGATGATAGACCCAACAGAGCTCGCCAATATCTTGACAAAACAAAGGGCGTTGCCTTAACAGATGTTTGGTCAGACATAATGTCTTTCCAGCAAAATGCAACCTCTGTAGAACGTCTTGGTTACCCAACACAGAAACCGCGCGTTCTCTATGAACGCATGATAAAAGCCTCCAGCAATGAAGGTGATATTGTTCTCGATCCCTTCTGCGGCTGTGGTACAACGATTGATGCAGCACATACGCTACATCGGCAGTGGATCGGTATAGACATAACGATCCTTGCCTTGGACCCAATGCGGCAACGGTTGAAAGACCGGCACGGATTAGAACCTTCTATAGATTATCAAATTGAAGGGTACCCAACGAACATGCAGGAGGTCCGCAAATTCTTGAAGGAAGGCGACAAGCGTAAATATCACGACTTCTCAAATTGGGCGGTGACACGACTTGGTCTGAAACCGACAAGGGATGTTGGCGATGGCGGACACGATGGAGTCGGCTATGTCACATTATGGAATCCGCGACAAATGAAAGAAACGGATGCAAGGGTACTCGCTGAGGTCAAGACCGGTAGACCGACTATCACGCAGGTACGTGCTTTTTGTCATGTCATGGATCAGCACAACGCAGAGATCGGTATCTTTATTACCCTTGAGCCAGTTACTGCAAGTATGCGACAGGCGGCTGAGAATATGGGCAGTTTTACACATAACAGTCAGAAGTATCCTCGCCTCCAATTCTGGCAGATAGACGATGCTTATTTTAAGAACCCGGATATTATTAACAGCCTCGTCCGGATGCCGGCCGAATGGAGAATCCGTCCAGGTCAGAAATCAGAACGACACTTTTCGGGACAGCAGGCAGAATTTCTGCGCGGATAGTCGGAATTTTTGATTCACTTCCTTTTGTTCTTTATTATTAAGAGGCAAGACAGATGGTCACTCGAGAGGACATTCAAGCAACTTGTGACGATATCGTTCGTGAATTTGCCCCGCTGCAAGTCATTCTCTTTGGGTCTTATGCCTACGGCACACCGACAGAGGATTCAGATGTTGATTTGCTGGTCGTTATGGATGTTCCAGAGGCGGAGACGCGTCTCCACGCCGTAGAGATTAGGCAGCGTATTCCGCACCGTTTTTCTATGGATGTGCTCGTGCGATCACCAGAGGAAATCCTCTATCGGACCTCATACAACGATTGGTTTCTCCGAGAAATCACGGAAAAAGGAGAAGTACTTTATGGACCTGACAATCTCTTCGTGAAAATCTTGGAAACAGAGAACGGGACTATCAATCCATTAACGCTTGAGTGGGTACGGAAAGCTGAAGGCGATTATGCTGCGATAGAATTGCATCAGCAAGCAGAAGCACCCGATTTTCATGTGATCTACTTCCATGTCCAACAGTGCATAGAAAAATACCTAAAGGCATGGCTCCAAGAGGCGAACATCTGTTTTTCAAAAACGCACGGTTTAGAAAGTTTGCTGGATTTGATTGTCCCAACTATTTCAGCGTGGTACGCGTGGCGCGTTGATTTTTCAACGATTTCCCGACATGAAGTGGACCTCCGCTATCCCACTAAATTAGCAAAAGGTGATGCCTCCCATGCTATGGACGTATGTGATCGGGTTCGTCAAGCAGTGCGAATGGAGTTAAAATTTCTACGAAACTCGTCAGCAAGGTAGGGTTAGCAGATGAAAACAACAGGAAAAACAGTAAATATCCCGAAACTGGAAATCTCCTCACAAGAGCGTGCTGAAAACAAACTCACACCCGAAAGCGTTGATGCCGGTGCGCGCCTCTTACGCGAGACAGGATTGGTGGTCATCGAGAGCGTCCTCCCACGCGATTGGATAGCAGAACTCAATATCGCTATGGAAGATGTCCTGAGCAATGAGGAGAGCGGACACGAAAGTGAGCACCCGATGCTAAAAATGCCGTTCATGGACCCGCGCATTGTTGACAACCCTTTTGCGATGCCGATTCTGAAAGCCGCCATGGGTGAAAAGATTTTTGCGTATCTGCCTTACGGCTGTAACACGACGCGCCCGGGGGGCGACATCCAGTGGATTCATCGGGATTCAGGGCAGCTCTTCCCTGAATTGCCGTTCGCATTACCGGTTTCAACAATTGTCGTTAATATCCCGCTTGTCGATTTTACAGTAGAGAACGGCGCAACAGAAGTGTGGCCCGGTTCGCATCTTATTATTGATGACCCCGCCGTACGTAATAGTCCTTACAATGTCTGTGATGAGGAACGCGCCGCGCAGCTCCCATCTTTCCAGTTAGAGATGCCCGCAGGTTCAGTCGTCGTCCGCGATATGCGATGCTGGCACCGGGCAATGCCGAACCGTTCACAAACCATCCGACACATGCTTGCCCTCGTCTACTTTAGACGGTTTCATCATTCCCCTGATGCGCCAGGAATCTTCAGGTCACGGGTTCCAGCAGAGATATGGAACAACATGTCTGAAGAAGCGCAAGAGGTATATCGGTTTCAGACCCACGATTGAGGAGAGATATGGAACGTACGTTATTGATTCATCCCGAAATGCCCGAACTTGACCGAGAACACGGTTTCTCGAATATCAATGGACCATCGCTTGTTCGCGTCCCAGAATGGGTAGAAAACCCGCTGGGGAAATACTATCTCTATTTCGCACACCACCGCGGTGCCTATATCCGACTGGCGTATGCCGATGCCGTTGAAGGACCTTACACCGTCCACCGTCCGGGTGCTTTACATCGCGACAATACCGTTTTCCGAGGGTGCGACCATATCGCCTCACCGGATGTACACATAGACGCAGAGAACCGACGCTTTTTTATGTACTTCCACGGAAATCCCCGTGGAGGGCAAGTAACCAGTTGGGCGACCTCTACCGACGGTGTGAATTATACTGCCTCGGATACAATGGATAGGCGAAACAGTGCCTACTTTCGCGTCTTTTGGTGGAACGGTCACCCGTATGCGACCTATCACGGTTGGATAAGTCGTGCAGAAACGCCAGCGTGGACAGCATCGTTTATTGAGCGAGACACGCCCCTCTTTCCACGCAAATCGCCAGAAGACAATACCGGTTTCCCGCGTCATACGGCGAACCTCTTGGAAGGCGATACCTTGACCGTCTATTATTCTTTATACGGAGACAGTCCAGAGCGTATCAAGAAAAGTACGGTGCAGTTGACAGATGATTGGAATGACTGGCATCCGTCTGAGCCGATAGAGGTTATCGCACCGAAGTACGATTTTGAGGGGGTGGATCTACCGATTAAGCGGTCAACAGGTGGGTTGGATCGAGAGCGTGTGCATGAACTCCGGGATCCTGCGATCTATTGTGAGGATGGCAAAACGTGGCTTCTCTATTCTGTTGCGGGAGAACAAGGGATTGCGATTCTGTCTATATCATAAGATGTTATTGGCGTTTCTCAATCAGCCTTCCGACAAAAAAGATTAAAACACCGAGTGTCAAGAAACCCATTTCAACGCCCATCGCTTTGGATTCACTGTAATCGAAAGGGTTCACACAACCTAAATAGAGGCCGGCACCTAAGCACGCGATCCCCATCAGTTCCAAAGTCTTACCGATGTAATACACAAATTCTCCCATGCTATTGGGTCGTGCTTCATTTGACTGTAGGGCGCGGTTGCCCACACCCTACGGTAATGAATTAGTAGAGACGCTTGACGTGTCCCCATTGGATTAATTTTTGTTGTCTGCTGGGTTCAATCCGTGCTGTAAAGATGAGATCCGGGAGAAAATCGTTGTCCTCCGTGTACCCTTCTGGAACCCAACCAATTTTATTTTCGAGATGCCCACCGTCAACATCGTGATAAGCGATGTCAAATCCGATACTATTTCCTTTTCTCGCCAGATCGTCAAGTCGGAAACTCAACTCACACGTCTGTCCATCATTTCCCCATGCCACTCGCGTCAGTGGGTACTTTAGCGTATCCATCTCCTTTTGAATCGGGATTTCAAAACGATAGAGAGCATCCTTCCGTCCTGAGTGATGTGGGTCTACGTGGAGGATGAGGTGGTCTTCACGAAGGAGTTTTGTTTTACGCGTTTCAAGTTGGTCGTCCAGTATTTTAATAGCGACATAAAGGAAACCATTCTGCCAAACCGCCGCAAAAGAACCGCTGAAATCCGGAGATTCAGGCAAGTGTTCTCCAGTAATTAGATTTTTGTCCAACTTTCCAGGGATTACCTGCTCCCAAACTGGATCGTCGAGGTAGCCATCTACGATAGGCGCGACTGAAACGAAATCTGCATTGTATTGAAAATTTTGAAGATTTGCCCCCGTGACATGCCCTAATGCACAAGGCACTGTTATGAGCAGGAGGCTAATTAACGCAAGGATATGTCTATTACAGCTCATGAATTCCTCCTTTTTAGGATAATTCATTGGATCGGCTTTCAAAAATGAAAGAGCCGTATCCCTCATTTTTCCGTCCCTCTTTTGCCAGAGGATTTCAGTAGATTTAAATTTGTATTATTTTGTACTGTCAGTGGGTGCCGTGAATTGTCTATTTTGACGTTGATTAACAGTTCTGTTGCATCTGTTGTTTCATTCCTTCGTTAAAAGTATACCGTAAATCCAATTATTTATCCAGTTAAAATTACACGATACGCGCGCGAAACCCCTAAAATAGTCATTTTTTGTAAATTCGGTTGAAATTTGAAAAAAAATCTGTTATACTTTTAAACATGTTTTGAAATCACATTTTTGTCCGAGATCAGATTTTAAAGAGAGAGGCACTTGGTTGTGAACAAAAATACAAGAAGCATGGTGATTTGGTGGCTGATTATTGCTGGGATCGTTGTCTTCGGCATCTATCAGTTATTTAACCGTAGAGACCCCGTCTATCAGTTGGCGACCTCTGATTTTCACCACTACATAAAACTCGGACCAGACCTATTTGACGGGTATCTGCTTTTAGATCAAGAATGGGTTGAGGGACGTTTCCACGCAGAGAGCTTGCCCCAAATTCGCACTGAAATCCTCAGAGATGTGCCGTTTGAGGAGCAAGAAACGCATTTTCCCACGAATTGGGAAGGCGAATTTAGAGCGAGCCGGGATGCAATTGATGACTACGAGATTCAAGCGAAACTTGACGCGTCTGAGATCGCTTATAATGTCAAACCTCCATCCAAATTCCCCCAAGGACTAATTATTTTCGGGACGACCATCATACCCCTTCTCATCTTTTTAGGGCTGATGATTTTCTTGTCCCGTCAAATGCAGGGGAGCGGAAATCGCGCCCTCTCTTTTGGTAAAAGTCGCGCAAGGCTCCATTCCGAGAATCAAAAGAAAATTACCTTTGAAGATGTCGCAGGGGTTGATGAGGCAAAAGACGCACTTGAAGAGGTTATTGAGTTCCTTAAAGCACCGAAAAAATTTGAACGGCTCGGCGGCAGAATTCCGAAAGGGGTCCTACTCATGGGACCCCCAGGCACGGGTAAGACGATGCTCGCGCAAGCCGTCGCAGGCGAAGCCGATGTGCCCTTCTATAGCATCAGCGGGTCCGATTTCGTTGAGATGTTTGTTGGTGTCGGTGCCTCTCGTGTCCGGGACCTTTTTGAAACGGGAAAGAAAAACGCACCCTGTATCATTTTTATTGATGAACTCGATGCAGTCGGCAGACACCGCGGCGCAGGGATCGGCGGCGGACACGATGAACGTGAACAGACTTTGAACCAACTCCTCGTTGAAATGCAGGGATTTGACGCATCGGAAGGTGTGATTCTTATCGCAGCAACCAACCGTCCTGATGTCTTGGATCCTGCGCTCCTCCGCCCAGGAAGGTTTGATCGGCAAATCGTCGTTGACCTGCCCGACGTTCGCGGAAGAGAAGCGATTCTCAAAGTCCATACAAAACAGCCCTATAAACTTGCCGAAGATGTCAACTTGGATCTTTTGGCGAAGGCGACACCTGGATTCTCAGGAGCTGACCTTGAGAATATGGCGAATGAAGCCGCACTCCTTGCAGCAAGGCGCGACAAAGAACAAATTGACATGCTCTGCTTTGATGAGGCGAAAGACCGGGTCCTTATGGGCCCAGAACGCCGAAGCCTCGTGATTAGTGAAGAAGAGAGACGTGTTACTGCCTATCATGAAGCCGGGCACGCCCTTATGTTACATTTCGTGCCAGAGAGTGATCCGAACTATAAGTGTACGATCGTCCCACGCGGTAGAGCACTCGGTGTCACGGCGAAGCTTCCACTTGAAGAGCGCCATAACATGAGCAAAAAACGACTCCTTGCTCACATTATTTTCGCACTCGGCGGTCGTGTCGCTGAAGAAATTATCTTTGGCGAGCAAACGACTGGGGCGCAAAACGATTTCGAGCAAGCCACAAGCCTCGCACGTCGGATGGTTACCCAGTGGGGCATGAGCCGCATGGGACCCCTCACTTTCGGTAGACGCGACGAACAGGTCTTTCTTGGCAAGGAACTGGCTGTGCATCAGGATTATAGCGAAAAAACTGCCATTGAAATCGACAAGGCTGTCCACGATATCGTTATGGAGTGCTACAAAAAGGCATGGGACATCTTGGAAACCAATATGGATGGATTGAAGCTCCTGGCGGATGCCCTCTTAGAACGCGAAACCCTTGTTACCGAAGAGATCGACGAAATCCTTGGCCCCCGACCCCAACTTCCCGCGAAACCGATTATATGATTTGTCGTGGGAAAACACTCACTTTAGGTACGAATACGCATGTGATGGGCATATTGAACGTCACGCCGGATTCTTTCTCTGACGGCGGAAACTACCTTGATGTCCAACAGGCGATCGTCCATGCTGAAACGATGGTCGCTGAAGGTGCTACGCTCATCGATATCGGTGGCGAGTCTTCACGTCCAGGGGCATCGCTGGTATCGGTCAATGACGAATTAGCACGAGTGCTCCCCGTGGTGCGTGCGCTTGCTGATACTGTTGATGTGCTGCTTTCTGTTGATACCTATAAAGCGGAGGTGGCGCGCCGCGCACTTGAGGCTGGCGCACATGTTGTTAATGACATTACCGCACTGTATGGCGATCCCGACATGGCGGCAACCGTTGCTGAAATGGAAGCGGGTGTTGTTCTGATGCACATGAAGGGGACACCGCGCACGATGCAGCAGTCCCCGGAATACAACGATGTCGTTAACGAGGTCTGCGCATGGCTTAAAAAAAAGATACAAAACGCTGAGGCACAAGGTATCGCTCCCGAACGCATTATTGTTGATCCCGGCATCGGGTTTGGTAAAACGACGCAACATAATCTTGAACTCCTCAAGCGTCTCTCGGAATTTCGAGCGTTGAAGAAACCGCTGCTGATCGGGACTTCGCGCAAGTCCTTTATTGGAAACATCTTAGAGGTGCCCGTGACCGAGCGCGTTGAAGGCACAGCTGCAACGGTGTGTTGGGCAATTGCACACGGCGCGGACATTGTACGGGTTCACGATGTCAAAGCAAACGTTCGGGCTGCACAAATGACGGATGCCCTTTATAGAGGGATAGGGAAGTATAGATAAATCGATGCACTACCAGAAAATTCAGGGAATCGGTATTGATATTGTTGAGGTCGAACGGATTCGAGAGGCATCCCAGCGGTGGGGCGCGCGTTTTGAACAGCGGGTCTACACGGAGCAGGAACTGGCGTATTGTGGGGACACACCGACCCGATATTGGCGACTCGCTGCCCGTTTCGCTGCTAAAGAAGCAGCACTTAAAGCACTTGGCACCGGCTTGATTACTGGCATGCGTTGGCAAGATGTAGAGGTTCAAGCGAACGCCGTCGGAAAACCTGAACTCGTCTTACACGGTGAAGTCCAACGCTATGCCAATGCGCATAATATCAGTTCGATATTCGTCTCTATGTCCCATACAAATGTATATGCTGTGGCACAAGTAACCCTCTGTTCCTCTTGACTTGGTAGGCGTCCCTATATCCAACTCCCATATTTTTGCGATGCTAATGTTTGATATGAGGTAAAAAGTGAAATACGTTCACAGTTCGCTTGTTTTTGTATGCTGCTTTCTGGTTTACAGTAGTGTTGCTCCAGCGGCGAATACAACAGCAACAGCCGACGGGTTTCTCAAACACCTCGTTGGGGCTGAATATAACGGAATGGGTGGTAGCTTTGTAGGGATAGTCCGCGGGGCAGATGCCTTCGGGAGTAACCCTGCCGGTATCGGTGCAGCGGAAGGAAACAGGGTTGTTATTCACACAATCCGTTTTCCACGGACGATTGCACTCCTTTCTAAGCCGAACCTTGATTCTAATTATGAAGACTACAGCCAGTTTGAACAGCGCGCATCTGGCATTGAAATGCTCAATTGGGCGTTGCCGATGGGTAAATTCGGCACGTTGGGGTTGGGAGTCGCTTTTGGGCAGCAAGGGGTCTTCCGTCGCGTGGACCATCTCGGAAAAGCGATTAACAGTTTTCCTGAAAATAATCTCGCTGTCGGTTTCGGCTACGGATTAAATATTCTGCACAATACAGTTATCGGATTTGACGCGAAATGGCTCCGTTCAAAAGTAACAGATACTAACGCTATGGAACACCTCGGACACGGCTATGCCTATAATGTCGGTATTATCCAACGGTTTGACAGTGGGATTCAGGTCGGTATTGCGGCACGGAACTTAAGTAACGGACTCTCCTTTTCTAATGTTGATATTCCTGATAAAATAGAACGTACAATTGTTGCGGGTATTGCCTACCACCGCGAAATGTCAGATGTATCATTGCGTGTTGGCTTAGATGTACATCCACCCTTCCGTGATGGCGTGCAAGCAAATGTGGGTGCTGAAATATGGTACAAAAACCGGATTGGTGGTAGAATTGGGTATCTCAGACAGACTGAAAAACGCTACGCCTCTGTATTTTTACTTCAAGAGGCTGCCTTTGAAACACAGGAGCGACTCTGGAAGGCAGAAGGGATGTGCTATGGACTGGGGATCCGATTCGGTAGCATGACACTAAACGCCGCATACACCCCGCAATTCAAACCTACAGTAGTGACGGTAGAACGGCTTCATGTCGTCCAAGGTGAAGCCGTTTATACCTTTTCGATTGGGCAAACTTTTTAGGAACGTCCCGACTCACAACTCCACGGGATTGGAGTGGTAACACAATAGATCCTATTATATTTAGAATGAAGTCTGCGCATCTCGGAGGGATTCGCGATGAGTAATATTGAGATAAAATATACAATAACACATGAGTGGGCTGAGATCCTTGATTCAAAGGAGTGTAGCGTCGGGATCACCGAGCGCGCTCAGGAAATCTATAGCAACATCATTTTTATTGAATTGCCGTCTCTGGGTGAATTTGAGCAAGACGAGATTATGGGACACCTTGAAACCTCTGATGGCAGAAATTTCTATATCCACGCACCTGTAAGTGGTGAGGTCTATGAGGTCAACACCGCTCTTGAGGATGATATTGAGCTCCTCAACCGTTTCCCTGAAGGCGATGGTTGGATTTGTAAACTCCGTATTGAGAATCCAAGTGAGATAGAAGCACTGCTCACGCTGCCCGAATATGAGGCGTATGAGGAGGAAGAACTCAATGAAGAGGAGTACCTACCAGAAACTGATTTTTACGAAAATATTGAAGATTATTAGACACAGATAAATCTTGAGAAGGAACCCTATGTCACAAACAGAAAAGATTCGCATCGGGCACAGTCCCGATTCCGACGATGCGTTTATGTTCTATGCCCTTGCCAAAGGGCTGATTTCAACTGAACCGTTTGAAATTGTCCATGTTATTGAAGATATTGAGACTTTGAATCAGCGGGCACTCGCCGCTGAACTCGAAGTTACGGCGATCTCTGTTCACGCTTACGCCTATGTCGCTAAGGATTACGCACTAATGCCCTGCGGCGCAAGCATCGGAGACCAATACGGACCGCTTGTTGTTGCTAAAGCACCGATGGAGACCCTTGAAGGTAAACGCATCGCGATCCCGGGCAAAATGACGACCGCTTACCTTACGCTTAGTCTTTGCCAACCTAATTTTCAGGCGGAGACGCGTCCCTTTGATAAAATATTAGATGCCGTTCAACAGGACGAAGTGGATGCCGGACTCATTATTCATGAGGGGCAGTTGACTTATGCCCGTGAGGGACTTCACAAGGTTATCGATTTAGGAGAGTGGTGGCACGAGGAAACAGGACTTCCCTTACCGCTCGGTGCAAACGTCATACGCCGCGACCTCGGCACTGAAAAAATTCGCCAAATAACAGCACTACTCAAGCAGAGCATTCAATATTCACTTGAACATCGAACGCGTGGATTAGAATACGCTATGACCTATGCGCGGGATATGGAGACCACACTGGCTGATAAGTTCGTCGGGATGTATGTCAATGACTACACGCTTGATTATGGTGAGAAGGGGAGAGCCGGGGTTCGAGAATTGCTCCAGCGCGGCAACGATGCCGGTATCATTCCGCATCGTGTGGATGCAGATTTTGTCACACTCGAAGAGTGAAATAGTGAAGGCTTTAACCTCCGTCAGGCGAGGGTTACGCCTCGCCACGTTCCTCAGCAAAAGAAGAAACTATGGACGCGAAACGCCGCAGATATTTCCATTTAGAAAATGCTGATGGTGAAAAACTTGTCTGTGGTGTCCTCTATGATGAAGGAAATGTACAAGTCCTTTGGCGGGCAGACCAAGGCTACACGGCAGAGCAGTATTCATCTCTGACGCTCGTCCTCGGCTTGATGCCGGACATCGTTGCGCTTCGTTTTGAAGAGAGCGACGGATAAAACTAAAAAATAGGGGTGCTGCTACAGGCTAACCGAGTATCTAACGCAGCCTTCGATCGGCTAATTTGATAATCTCTCCATTCTCCTGCGCGATGTACATATAGCCCAATCCATCCAATACAACGCCTTCCTGTTCATCACCGGGTAAGAGATATTGCCCCAGGATTGTGCCTCCCTTTTTCAGTTCCACCAACAAGTTGCTTGCATCGCTGACCAAGACCAGATGATCACCTTGGGCGTCATAAGCCAATCCTGAAATATCAATGAAATTCATCCGGTAGGCGTTAATAATAGTACCTTCTGCCTTGCGGGCTGTTCCAGAGCGGAGCGGAACACTCACTTCACATATAACCGAGGGTTCATCCTGCGGTTTGAGGCTAAACGATTGATTGCCGATCCAGAAGGTACCTCCTTCTGGGTGCGAAGCATCTGGGACAAAGGCGATCGCTTCGATACCCATACCACCTTTTTTTAGGAGCTGCTCGCCTTCAAAATTCCTGTTAATCCTGAATTCCCGCTGAATCGTGAGTGTCTCTGCATCCAATTCTAAGATCGTCTCATCGTCTTCGACCGCAGCGTATAGCATGCCCGTATCCGGGTTCACTGTGATACCTTCAATGTCGCGTTCGCTCAGCCCTTTCGATTGAACCGGAGTACCGTCTAACCGAACTTCATGAATACTCCCTGAATCGTCGGCGATAAATAGGCTCCGCCGTGCCGCGTGGTAGGTGATACCGGAAGGTTCCGCAATTTGCGATTTTGTGATATTGCCGACCCAACTATATGGGAGCGCGACAGGACGGGACTCCGCTGCCTTTTTCGTCGCAGACTCTTCCATCTGGATCAGAAAATAGACAAGACCCGCCGCACAGATACCTGAAATAAAAATCATTAAGAGCACTCTTTTATAGGACATGTGGATCCCTCTTTCCAGTTGATGAAGTTTCCTAACCATCTTTCACAATCTCGGAACGACTGTAACTTTACTATAAAAGCATTCTCTACAGGCTTTACAGGTACTTTATCATACTCTTTCTGACTAATTCAAGAGAAAACGTAAAACTTAAGAGTCGTTTGATTTTCAAGAGGAAAAGTATTTTTTCCTTGACAAACCGTATCTGCTAATTGTATTTTAATTAAACTTGCAGTTTGGTTCACAAGCGACGCAATGACGCGCTGCTGCCAAATGCGCGTGCTTTGGTTAGCCGATGTATGTGCTTTCTGATAGCACTTGTGAAATCGAACCGCTATGCTTTCGTATAGCGGTGATACCAGAAACAAGGATCAGTGATGACTAACATGCCGAGGCTCGTCGTTGAAGTTTTTGAACATGTGAACTTTCAAGGACGCAAAGTAACGCTCATTGAATCCGTACCAAATACAGGGGAAATCGGGGCACAAGACATTATCTCCTCGATCAAAATTTATAAGGGACCAGGGTTCAACGCGTCTCCAAACTATAAAGCTATCTTCCATGAGCATGAAGACTATAAGGGACGCCGATTGGTCCTGCCGCCGGGGTTTTATCCCAATATTCACGATATCCCGTATAATTTCGGGGACGCGATTACGGCTATCAGTTTTAGCCCCTCGGCGCATCCAACACCCCCTGAATATGGGGCTGTCCCCGTTATTATTGAGGTGTTTCGGAATGTAGACTATAGCGGACAGCGGAGTGTTATCATGCGAGATGTCAGCTCAATGTTTGACATCGGTATGAACGATACGGTCTCCTCCATTCGCATCCAGCGCGGTCCGAGTTTTCCGTTCAGCGGATGTCATGTTATTTTCTATGAACACGTCAATTTTGAAGGACGCCGATTAGACCTGAATTTAAGCTCAAGAGAGTTCCAGTTGGCACTCCGTAATCTCAGGGACCTCCCGCATTCGCAATCATTTTCAGATATTATCTCTTCTATAAAGATTGTTCCGTTAGGTGTATTCCGAGTCTTGGTTGTTGTGGGCGATAATAGGTCGGGTGAACCCGCTGTATTAGAATCGCTTACCACAATCGAAGGATTAGAATTCCAATTCACGACTGTGCATATCAATGATAATCCTGACAATCATGGGGATGCCAATAATGCCGTCAAACTTTCAAGTATGGTGCTTTCGGACTACGATATCATCTGGTTGACGTGGAATGCTCCCGGACATGACGGCGCATATTTCGTTGAAGATGCGGATGAAGCGATTCAGGATTTTGTACGTAAGGGGGGGATCGTCTGGGCTTCCGCAATGGACAATAACATCATACCCCCTGATGGGGTCCATACCACTGAACCGCAATGGCGTGGAGACTGGCTCCCTGTTGATCGACACCCGATACGTGTTACGAACTCTCAGGATAGCAACGTACACATTACAGATGACGGGCAGAAAACGGGTATGTTTACTTGGCCCCATAAGGTTAATGTTGATACGCTCGTAACCGACGACCACTGGGTGACAAACGACAGAAGCTATCGGAAATTAGCAGTCAGAGAGGATAACAGGGATGCCGTGAGTCTACAATTACAGTGGGGTGAAGGCTATTACGTCACTTTTGCTGTGGACACTCGCGATGCTTACCGAACGACAATAGCGAAACCTCTTATTGAAAATGCACTCTGCTACTTAGCGAACCTCGCATGGCAGACTTCTCCCCGTCAACCGCTCAAGGGACGTTACCGGACGCACCTCAGCAGCGATACAATCTTCCGGTGAAAATTTGTAGGCACACTCGCACAAGATACATCGGTGCCTCTGTTCTATTCTATACATTATAGGAGAATTGAATGCGTTTCATTGCTGTTATTGTCTTCTTGATTGCCGTAGCCATCGCTGTTGGATGGTTTGCCTTCAAAAACCTCGACAGTTTTGGGCAGAGCGGAGTGATGCGTGTACTCGGATTTACACTACTCGTATTGCTCGCTATCTTGGCAGCATTTGTTGCTATGGTCATCCGATACCGGATACCTAAAGCCGATGTCGCACTCGTGCGAACTGGTGGTTCCAAAGAGAAAATCAGTATTACCGGCGGTCTCTGGGTTAACACTATCATCCATGAAATCAAGGAAATTTCTCTTAATACCATGCGAATTGAGGCGATCCGTGAGGGACCAGAGGCGTTGATTACCTATGATTTCAACCGTGGTGATGTAGAAGTCGTTTTCTATCTTAAAGTTGAACCGAATCAAACCGATATTTTACGCGCAGCGCAAGCACTCGGTGATAAATCTATGACCCCTGAAACCGTGCGCGAATTAATTGAACCTAAACTTGAAGGTGCTTTGCGGAGCGTCGCCGCCGAAAGCGAAATCCAGGATCTCCTCCAGAAACGTCAAGAGTTTGGTGAGAAAGTTCAAGCAGCGTGCGGTGAGGACTTGCAGACCCAAAACGGTTTGACGCTTGAGACTGTGTCGATTATCCGAGTGGATCAAACGCCTGTTGAAACCTTGGACGCTGAAAACCGGTTTGATGCTGTCGGTATTCGTGAAATTACCGAAATTACAGCCGAGCAAGAACGAGAAAAAGAACGTATCGTCCTGGAAAAAGAGGTCGCTATCGTTCAAATTGAAGTCGATGCCCGTATCCAGAAACTCGAAGCAGAACAGCAACAGGCATGGGCTGAATCTGACCAGCAGAAGAACATCGCTATCTATGCCGCTGAACGAGAAGCAGAAACGCTCAAATTCCAATTTGAGATGGAACAGGGTGTCCAAGAGCGCGAATACGAGATGAAGCAAGAGGTCGAGCGCGCCCGTATTGCCCAAGAACAGATTGTCCAAGAACGCGAAATTGAGATGAATCGCGACATCCAAATCGCCCGCGTCCAACAAGAGCAAGTCGTCCAAGAACGTGAAATTGAGAAAAACCTCATCGTCGAAACACAACAGATTGAGCAGTCGAAAGTTGTACAACTCGCCGAAATCCAACAACATCTTACCGTCCAGATGCAGAAAATTGAACAGGAACAGACAATTGCTGTTCGGGAGATTGAGAAGGAACTGGCGGTCGAGACGGCACGTATTGCGCAAGAAGAGGGTGTGTCTTTACGCGACATCGAACGCGAATTGGCGGTGCAGACAGCACGCTTCAGTCAGGAGCAACAGGTTCAGCAGCGTGAGATTGAGAAGAACCTCGTTGTGGAAACCGCACAGATTGACCAGATGCGACAAGTTGAACTCGCTGAAATCGCGAAAACATTGGCAGTTGAGGTCACACGCATTGCACAGGAACAACAAGTAGAGATTCGTGACGTTGAAAAGCAACTCATGGTAGAAAAGGCACGCATTGCGCAAGAAGAGGGTGTCTCCTTACGGGATATTGAGCGAGACTTGTTGGTGCAGACGACCCGCTTCAGTCAAGAGCAACAGGTTCAGCAGCGTGAGATTGAAAAGAACCTCGTTGTGGAAACCGCACAGATTGACCAGATGCGACAAGTTGAACTCGCTGAAATCGCGAAAACATTGGCAGTCGAGGTCACACGTATCGCCCAGGAACAACAAGTAGAGATTCGTGACGTTGAAAAGCAACTCATGGTAGAAAAGGCGCGTATTGCGCAAGAAGAGGGTGTCTCCTTACGGGATATTGAGCGAGACTTGTTGGTGCAGACGACCCGCTTCGGTCAAGAGCAACAGGTTCAGCAGCGTGAGATTGAGAAGAACCTCGTTGTGGAAACCGCACAGATTGACCAGATGCGACAAGTTGAACTCGCTGAAATCGCGAAAACGTTGACAGTAGAACAGTCCCGAATCAACCAAGAATTACAGGTTGCTATTGTCGATGAAGATCGCAAAATTGATGTTGCTAATAAACAACAAATCACCGCACTCGCTGAAAAGGAACAATTAGTTGCCGAAGCCGAGCGTATGGGAGCAGAGGTGAACGTGACTGCCACGGAGCAAGTCAAAGAGGCTGAATGGCAGCGTGAGGTTGCGGTTATCGGTGCTGAAGCACAAGCACAACCCATTGAGCGTCTCGCCGATGCTGTCCTTGCTGAAGCGAGAGCGAAAGCACAAGGCGAGATGGCTGAATATGAAGCCCGGAATGTCGCTGAACAGCGCGTCCTCGTCCAAGAAGCGGTTATGGAACTTATCGATGAATTCCCAGATATCGTCGAACAAATGATGCGACCTGTTGAGAAAATTGATAGCATCAAAATCTTGGATATGGGCAATAATGATGGTCAAGGTGGCATTAACCGAAGCAATATGGGCAGACTCGCAAACGCATTACTTGATACAGGTGCGATCTCTCCGATGCTTAAAGAACTCTTTAACTTCGCCGATGTTGATGCGCAGCAGATTACTGATAAAATTGCTGAATATTTGGCGGATCTCGTTAATCGTCCCGACTAATTTTTAGTGCCTATCAATGGACTGCTGATAACTGATCGCTATAGGAAAAAGACATGCGACATCAGAAACAGTTGACATCAAGAAGGCGACCCAGACGCCAACGATGTCGCACCTGCCGATCTGATAATGGTAAACGCTTATGCCCGGCACTTAACGGTATGCTAATCTGTCCAGAATGCTGTAGAGCCAAAAGGGCAAAGATTCCGGGGTGCGACGAGAGATGCCAGTACTATTCACCCCTCCTTGTATCAAGTAAAACAAATCAACCACTGGATTTTCCAATCCATCGGTGTCTTGTGAGCCGTTCTCAGGATACTGGCATGCTAATCGTGGTCGGCACGCGGAAACGTCCAGACGGAAATTTAAAGGCGATGTTTGTTTTGCTGGATCTCTGGAAAAAAGGGATTCGAGACTGTTTTTTTGATGCCAACCTTTCTGAGAAGCAGTTTGAACGCGTCTCGCGAAAAATCGCAAAGCACTATAATCTCTTGGAATCCGTTGATCCTGAAGACGCCGATGAACCCGAAGAACTCGTGCGTTTGCCGAAGGATACACTTGTTATTGAAGCGAATACGGCAGTTCATTTAGATAAGGGTGTGAAAATCGTGGAGCATGAGGAGGCTTCTGGTGGGTTCGCTATTGACAGTATGCATGGCGCACGCGCGATCCATGAGATTTACATCCCAAAGGTTGGAAACTGGTACGTCTGGCTTCGGGTGCTCTTTGGAAAAGGCGATGATTCTTATTGGATCGGTATGGACGACGCAGTCGCGTATCCTTGGGATCGAGATGGAGGTCCGGGGGCAATCAGAATTTGTCCAGAACCAGACGATACGACGAAATGGGGACGTTGGCTCTGGCATACCGGTCTCGAAAGTGTTGTGAGTCATAGCAACAAGCAAGGGGGCAGCCCAGCCTTTTTTCGAGTTGGACGCACTGGCTACCATCGCCTTTGGTCGAAAGGCAGAGAGACCGGTTCACGTCTCGACCAGATTTTGCTCACTCGCGCCCGAGATTTTGAACCTGAAGTCGAAACAGACGGTAGATCGCTCCCCGTTAGGCATTCACAACAACTTTACGAACCGGTTTCCATCTATGAATGCCAGAGGTTAATTCGCCACGCCGTCCAAATTGCAACCGTTGTTAAGACCGAATTACCCTGGGAATTCAAATACGCCCTTCACGATGTTTGGGGCGACATTACCCAATTTCCTGAAACAGAAGGATCGCTCTACAAATGTCCGAAGTGCGAAGCGGATCTGCCACAGCAGGCGGTTGACCTCATGATACAACATGCCCAATCCGATGACATCCAGTTCTATATCTTATGTCGGAAGTGCGGGGGTGAGTTTGATTAAGTCTTTTGGGCAGCCCCTTTGCGTGCCCTTTCCGTTCATACCCATGAAAATTTCTCAGACCTTTATTGTTTGTGTTGCAATCATTATCCTGTTTGCTACGCCAAGTATAGCCGCACCACCAAACCCTTATCTCTATTTCGATGAAGATTCCGCAAGCGGTGAGTTAGTCCCTAAAGCACCTCAAAGTAGGGACGAATTTCTTGAAGCACTTGATGGGTGTTGCTTCGCACGGGAGCAAGGCGTCTTACAATCTGATGGCATAGAATATGTCCTCGCCTTAAAGATAGATTTTGCCGACATGCCCGGCAGTAGAGCAGGCGCAGCATTCGATATATATCTCTATGCATCAGAAGGCGTTTCCCTGAAAACCTACTATCGAGAGAACTCCTATGGGCAGATGGACATACAACCCGGTCCTATGGAAGGCGTCGTTCCGACTGGCAACACATGGATTCGGGCTAAGAAGCCGATGACATATTACGGGGAAGGTGCCAGAATCGTGGAACGCTACCGCGAATTGGTTCGAGAAGCATGCGCAGCGGTGGATTCAATCGTCGATTTTTCGCAGTATGATAGAGATAACGACGGGATTGTTGACCATGTTTTCTTAATTCATGCCGGTAATAATCAGGCGGCATCTGGTGTTACCGATGACATCTGGTCTATTCTAACAAAGGATATTAACGGTATTTACGACGGGGTTCGCGTGGATACTGCTGCCGTCGTCGCCGAGGAACCCGATCTTGAACATCCCCATTTGGGAATCTATTTTCACGAATTTTTCCACGATTTCGGCGCTCCCGATGTTTACGGATTTAGTTTCACAGATGCCCGGGACCACAAATGGGGCTTGATGGGTGCCTTCGGACCCTATCAAGGTCCAGACGGTTTAGGGATTAGACCGAGTCATATCACGGGGTACCTCAAGTGGGATTTCGATGCCAGACCTGAAAACGGACGTCTCGGCTGGATTCAACCCGTTCAGATAACACAAAATCAGAAAATTGATGTCCCCAGTTTTGAACTCGCTCCGGGCACCCATAAACTCTTCAAGATTGATATTCAGTCATCAGCTCGGGGGCTTCACGGTGAAGCCACGGAATTCTTTCTCATAGAAAATAGAAACAAAACCTCAGGCGCAACTTTTGATACCCACCTCCCTGAGTCGGGGCTATTGATCTGGCATATTGATGAAACCGAAGTCTATCCGCTTGGAAGTTTTGATGCCTCTCAGCAGATATGGCTTGAAGATCCAACCGATCCTGAGCATCTCGGTATCTCTCAGCAGGATGGTGATGCGTTTATAGACGTACAGGCGATTACCGACGGTGCGGCTTATTCTGCAGACGATGGTCAGACTGCCTTTACGCCGGGGACGCTCCCAAATAGCAATGCTAATGATGGCACTGTTACCGGCATCTCTATTACGAACATTGGACCGGAAGGGTTGACAATTCCGATCTTAGTTTCCTTCGGTGATACTTACGAACCAAACGATACGCTGGCAAGCGCATTTCCAATCGCTTATGGGGAGACTTACGAATCCTTTCTCTTCAGTCTAACGGATACACGCGATGTATATAAACTCGAAGCCGTCCACGGCGTTACTATTTTGGTAACACTCGCTGACATCCCGCCGAACAAAAATTATCGTTTATCCCTCCAGGCAGAGACAGGCGAGGTGCGTGCTGTAGCCGAAAACGCTACCGACATCGCTGGGTTGAGACTCCTCTATCAGCCGAATACAACAGAAATATTCTATCTTGTTGTGGAATCGGATGGAGGTTTCAGCAGCACTGATTCCTATCGGCTGCGTGTAGACCAACTTCCGGTAGAACCCTTTGCTCTTAAAGAGATGCGTGTCTACCCAAATCCACTCCGTTCCGGTGAGGACGTGGTGACCTTTGCTTATCGTTTGTCTGCTTCCCAAGTTGCAGATAACGTCAACCTTGAGATTTTTGTTCCGACGGGTGACCTCGTTTACAGTGAAACGCGCGAAAATGTAACGGCGCAAGGAAAATTTGAGTGGCGCGTCACAACCCACAATGGCACACCACTTGCATCAGGCATCTATGTTTATCGTGTTTCTGCTCAGCAAGCGGAGCGGCTCGTTCAAGAAATTGGAAAGTTAAGCATTGTGAAATGAGTATTGCAAATTCTTCGCACATATTTCTTGACTAAAAATTGCAGTTGTGCTAATTTAGTCAATAAAATCAGTTTTAGGCACATCATCTATTCTTACCGTGATGTGTTTGCAATCAGCTGTAGGTGCTTCGCACGAGAATGACTTGAAGGCGCCGCAGAGTAGGATCTGAAATATAAACCTGCCATTTATAGGATGGTAGCCCAGGAGGCAATATTATCAATGAAATGGATGAATAAATTCACAGCACTCAATCTCCTCTTGCTATTTGCTCTCGCATTTAGCGTCGCAGGTTGTGGAACAGCACTTAGCAGCTTGTCACCCATTCAACCCGTCCATAACATAGCGGATGCCATGGCGGAACAAGTCGCAAAGCCGGACGAAGAGATCGTCGTTCCTGCGGTTCCTTCGGCGGACCTCGCTAAACCTGTGCTGGACAAGTACGGTATGGATACAGTCGGATTCCGTGTTGGAAAAGCACGCAATGCCAACATGGAAGCGATAACCTACATTTTCGCGTTTGACGAATACGCACACGCCAACGACCAGTGGAGCAATTTCCTCAATGAATGGACGGAAACCCAAGTCCAAATCGAAACGGGAAGCGGTGAAGATCGGAAGGTTGTTGATATCGTCATGATGTCTGATAAACCGGACCTGTTTGAAGTACAGTCCAGACAACCCATCCTGACGAAAACACGAGATGGTATTACCGTTTCTATCGCATATTGGCGACGCACGGATCTCGACCGGAAGTACAATCGAGGTAATGCTTTCTCGCCTTTTTATGAAACGGAGGCGCTTCACCAAGGCGACAAAACTGATGTGTTTTACGTCAAGATTACTAACAATCGAGAACAACACATCATCTTTGATGTCAAAAAATGCACGATTGTTGACCAAGGGGAGAACATCTATAGCGGGATGAATTATGACGACTTAGAGGAGCGTTTCACATACATGGCGCGCGCGACAGGCCTCTATGTAAAAAATGGGCTTGAAATAGCGAGACGGATCTTAATGGAGAAACGAATGCCTATCGTTGAGAAACAGGTGGGAACGCGCCGAACAGGGGTCCTACCGGGTGAAAGTGCTGAAGGTTTCGTGCCGTTCACGCAAATAAAGTTGAATGCTACTGATTTAAAGGTTATCCTACCGATCGAAAAGGCACCGCCTCCAGGAGGCGCGCAGCGTTATCAAACGGTAGAATTTGACTTCCCTTTCACGCATGATAGAGGGATTCGCATCGCGCAGCCATCACCGAGACGTTATTAAATCGCTGAGATAAGTTGTGCTACGTGTTATCTACACGCTTTAAGATGCCCGCGGTATCCTATGCCGTGGGCATCTTTTATTCTTCAACAATTTCGCAATTTGGCAGCGAATCTAAAAACTGCTTTCCATAACGCCGCGTCTTAATCCGTGGATCAAGAATGGCGACAATCCCTGTGTCTGTTTGCGTACGGATCAGCCGTCCAAATCCTTGTTTCAGGCGTAAAATCGCTTCCGGTAAACTAAATTCAAAAAATTCATTGCCGCCGCTCTCCTTAATCTGTTTCACACGTGCCTCCATTACCGGATGCGTCGGCACCTCAAACGGAAGTCTTGTAATGATGACATTACTGAGGGCTTCGCCACGGACATCAACGCCTTCCCAGAAACTGGAGGTCCCAAACAGGACCGAATCCGTATCCTCCCGAAACGCTTGAAGCATATCTGTCCGTGAGAGTTCCCCACCTTGCTTGAAAGTGGCAATCCCAATTTCTTCGAGATCCGGCGCGACCGCATCATACACCTCATCCATCATTTTGTAACTTGTAAAAAGAACGAAGGCTTTGCCGTGAGTTAGTTTCAAGTAGTGCTGGATTTTCCGAATCACCGCCGGTACAAATTCACTACTATTCGGATCTGGCATATACCGCGGGATGTGGATCTGGACCTGCTTCTTAAAATCAAACGGTGAATGCGCAAGTAGTTCACGACATTCATTTATTCCTATCCGATTTTTAAAGTAAGCAAAATTTCGATTCGTGGAGAGCGTAGCACTCGTCATCACAACGCTATTCTTTATGCTGAAGAGATGGTCCTCTAATATCTGGTTCACGTTCGCAGGTGTCGCATTCAAGAGAACCCGAGGGGTTCGTCCACGCATCGATATCTCAGCCCAATAAACATAGTTTGGATCGTCCTGTCGGATTATCATATCTAATTCGTCGCGAAGTCGTTGGCAGTAACTATGATGCGCTGTGATTTCTTGTTCCTCATCCTCTGTGGAAGCACTGTCCTGAAGATGTTTCAATGTTCGTTCAATGTCTGTAAGTGGTACGTCGAGTGAATTTCTGACGAAGTTGCTTTCATGGATACGCTGTGTGAGGGAAGTGCCGCGAGTTTCGTCGATTTCTTGAAGGGCATCAATAATCGTAAGAAAAAGAGTGTTCGCTTGCTCGCGCGCCTCTTCGACTTGAGTCGTCAGTTGTTTTGACTCGAAGAGTTTCGCCACATTGGCAAGCGAATCGAGAAGCCACTTAACACGGGTGTTACTGAAGTTAACGCTCCCATGGTTAGTTGCTGTCGCTTCTAAGTGGTGGGCTTCATCAATAATAAGATAGTCGTATTCAGGTAAGACACCGAGTGCTTCCGTGCTCTCTTTACGAATCGCGAGGTCGCTAAAGAGGAGATGGTGATTCACAATCAGTAAATCCGCATCCTGCATCTCTCTTCGGACATTAAAATAGAAACAGGTATTGTAGGTCTCGCATTGCCTGCCGAGGCAGTTATCTCTGTCGGAGGCAACTTTATCCCAAACCTGAGGGTTCGGTTGCCACGGCAGATCTGCTGTGCTGCCATCTACTGTCCAATTCACCCATTCCTCAATTTCTGCAACCTCTTCAACTTCTTCCAATGTATCAAACAAACCCCGTTCATAATTGAGTAGGTTTTTGAGTCGTCTGCGTGAGAGATAATTACGCCGTCCTTTGGCAAGCACCACATTGAAATCACGGGGGAGTATACGCCGCAGAAATGGAATGTCTTTTGTGACAAGTTGTTCCTGCAGACTGATAGTGTTCGTTGAAATAACAACTTTCTGTTCCGCTTTAAGGGCAAGAGAAATCGCCGGTATCAGATAAGCGAAGCTTTTACCGACACCCGTTCCGGCTTCAACAATCAGGTGTTCAGCGTCTATAAACGCCCGAGCTACCTCGTGTGCCATCTGTAGTTGTTCTTGCCGGAACTCATACCCATCAAGGTGTTCTGAGATGAGGCCGCCCGGACTAAAGATTTCTCTGAGTGTAAGAGGGGTTGATGATGCCATGTGCTGATTTAATCGCTGAGTTTCATTGTTACCATTTCTGTGCCGTGACTACTTTTAACTTCAAGGATAACCTGTTCAAGATCGGTACCTACCTTCTGGAGAAATGCATCAAAATCTTGGGCACTCCTAACGTTTTCTCCGTTGACCTTAATGATGAGGGAGCCTTGTGGAATCGGGCTATTTATCCGAACCCTGTCAACAATAACACCGCGATCCTCGTCGGTTAAATACGTATATCTCTCGAAATCACCGCTTTCCAGTTTTCGGACTGTTAGACCGAGGCGCCGCCACGCCACCGAATTGTTTTCAATCGGTCTACCGGCTTGTAAAGCGGGCATTTCTGCTATTGTTACGGTAAATATCCGCTCATGTCCTTCTCGGAGAACGGTAACCTGCGAACTCTTACCAACTTGCGAGTCAGCGATCCACATTTTGAATTCGTTGATATCCTCGACTTTCTTTCCGTTGTACCCAACAATGATGTCGTTTCTCTGTAATCCACCAAGGTGTGCGGGCATGTCCCTTAGAACACTCATCACTCGAATGCCTTGTGTTGCCGGTTGCATGCGAATACCAAGGAAACCTCGAATGATTCTGCCGTTTGCAATCAACTGCATTCCGATCTTTTCAACAAGGTTGCTGGGAATAGCAAATCCTGCACCCGCTCTGACCGCATTCGTCGCAGGCGTATCATCAGGTCGGCGTATTAAAGCATTGATCCCAATAACTTCACCGTGGATATTCAGTAATGGACCCCCACTGTTTCCGGTATTAATCCAAGCGTCTGTCTGAATAAAATCTTGGTACCGAATAAGACCGCGTTCTGGCAGAATCACACGTTCTTTCCCACTTACAATACCGGTTGTCACCGTGTGGTTAAGTTGAAATGGGTTTCCGATAGCAATGGCGAACTGTCCGACCTGCACCTGCTCCGAATTCGCCAATTGAAGGATTGGAAGTTCTTCCTTTGCATTGATTTTTAAAACAGCGATGTCAGTATTGATATCCGTCCCGATTAATTTGGCTTCAAATTGGCTTCTGTCCAGCAATTGCACGCGAATGACGGCTGCATCCCTCACGACATGATCATTCGTCAGAATATAACCGTCTGTACGAAAGATAAATCCCGAACCTTCTTGTTGAACCGTTCCGCTTTCGTGCCGGCGTTCGACACTCACACCGACAATCGCAGGTTTGCTCTGTTTCGCGATGTTCACAAACGCATTTTCGATTGAACCGAGGAGTTCGACATCTGTCGGCTGCATGGTGCCACTACTACAAGCAGAGATAATAACACTCACGCTCACAAGGAAAATTATCAAATGAGGAGAGACACAGATATATTTTTTCATAGAATTCTCCTTTCGGCGTAGATGATGCATAGCGCGATACTTCGGGTTTGCCCGTAGACCCGTAGCATATTGATATGGTGTGGTTGAAACCGCGCCTACGGCGGATTTCTTCTGTTCGACATTGACCGATTGAATCCAGGAGTGAGTCTACTGCCTCGTTTCCTCTCAAGCTATTTTAGCACAGTTTCTCGGAATTTGTCAAGCGTTTTCACTACCTCAGAATCGCCAATTTCTCCAGATAGGTATAGGTCTCTCCTTTTGATGTAACCGCGATGTGGCAGACATAAATCCCCGGAGATACGGCTAATCCATAAGAGGTTTGTTGATTCCACCACGTACGCCATACCCGCGGATCCAACCGATCAGAGACCCCTTCAATTCGTTTGATAAGATTCCCACCTGAATCATAAATCAGCACCCGCAGATCTGTTATATCTACATTTGCTTCAACACGGAATTCGGTTAACCCATCTGAATACGCCGGATTGGGAAATACTATCACCTCTTTCCATACAAACGGTTGGGTTAAGATAACGGATTCTGAGACTGAAACCGCGCCGAGTGGATAGCGTGCTATTGCCTGAAGTGTGTTCACCCCGGGTTGCAGTGGCACTGTAGCAGTATAGGTTTGCGTTTCTCGATTGAGGGACGCTGCTGCTCGACTCGGATGGATAACGATGTCAATCGGAAAACCTGAATGAAACGTCCCTGTAACCTCTAATTCACTCTCTTTGGTCATTGTTGGGAGTTGTAGCGTTATCTGTGGAGGCTGTCGCGCTGTATGAAACATATCCGTGAGAAGGCTATCCGTTGTAACAAGCACGAGTTGCGTCACCTTTCTCACTAAATTGAAGTTTACTTTATCGGCTGTATCAGCAGATGTATGATAAAAAGGGTTGGCATCGTAATTCTGTGAATCCCGCCACGGTGTGGAACTCTCGGTTAAAGTGACCGCATTGTAACCGCTATCCCAAAAAGGTTTATGGGAGGAAATATCGACGAATTCATCTTGGGTGCGACGAATCTTCAAGCCAATATCGTACCAAGCATTTGCGATTGTAAGGGCGCGACCTATCCACGCTGAGTCATTGTTGGTGATGATTTCAACGAGATCGCTTTTCCAATTGAAACCCAACATGTCTAAGTTAAAAACCCCGACGATGTTTTCACGGGGACGCTCAGTATCTGCTCCGAGAATTCGACCTATAGCAGCTACCTCTTGAACATAATGACGGCTGCCAAGAAAGCCGAGTTCCTCACCGCCTAACGCGACGAATCTTAACTCGTGATCGTATTCGTATCGGCTTAAGAGGTGTGCGATCTCCAGCATCGCCGCAACGCCTGTGCCGTTGTCGTTCGCACCGGGTGCAGTAGAGGCTAACGGGTTCCAATTCGACTCGCGCACTGCCTGTGTATCGTAATGCGCACAGATGATAAAGATACGATTACTCGACGAGAGTGGGCGTCGAGGTAGGGTAGCCACCACGTTTTTAACGCCACCCCAAACCTGTTCCGTGACTTCTATACGTGGTGAACGGCGGAACTCGTTGGTAATGTAACGCGCGATGTTGTCCGTCGCTTCTCGGTGGTGTGCGCTGCGCGTTCGGAGTGCTTGAAAATTACCTGCTGATACAGTAATGTTCTCCTGTAGTGCTGTCACCCGCGCTTCAAGTTGCTCAGATTGCACAAGGGTGAGTAGTTCATCGCCTCGCGACAAAAATTGATCGTCCGCCGTGCCGAGCATAGGGCTGCAGATATATAGGAAAAAAAGAAAAATGGTGGATGTGCTTATTTGCGTTTGCCAGGAACCTCTTAATTGACTTGACATAAGAACGAAAATCTTGTACCCTATTTAATAGTTTCCCTCATTTTAACAGAATTTACGGTGATTGTAAACAACGATAACAAACGTTGACTGTCATGAACGGAGGCGCGCTAAACCAGTCTCCATCACAATGGAGGTGGACGGAAAATGCCAGCGAATCTACCCCCAACCTACTATAAACTCAAACACCAGCATGAAGCCGCCAAAACAGATGAAGAACGCCTCAGTATATTAGAGGAGATGCTGCGGATCATCCCTAAACACAAAGGTTCGGAGAAGGTTGTTTCTGACATACGCCACCGCATCGCGAAAATCAAAAAAGGACCAGCTACAGCGGGGGGTAAGGGGACTGGTAAGAGAAGTTACAGTGAGCATATCCCGAAGCAAGGTGCAGGACAGGTCGTTCTCCTTGGACCGCCGAATAGTGGTAAATCGCAGATGCTGGCGAACTTTACAAACGCTAAACCGGAAGTTTCGCCGACTCCGTATACAACGACAACGCCGATGGTCGGCATGCTGCCTTATGAAAATATACAATTCCAGATCATTGACACACCCTCGATCACGCCAGATTTCGTTTTGCCAACAGTCCTGACACTCACCCGTAACGCAGATCTCCCTTTGCCCGTCATCAGTCTTGCAAGCGATAATCTATTGGACGATCTGGATATAGTCGTAGCGCTTCTTGGTGAGGCAGACCGTGAAACGCCGGAGAACGGGACTCTCATTGTTGCCAATCAACTTGACGCAGCAGGAGCAGCAGAAAGGTTGGACATTCTCAAAGAATTTTACGGAGATGTATTTCGGATTTTCCCAATTTCTGCCGAAACCGGCGAAGGCAAAGATGCCTTATGGCAGGAAATCTATACAGAGTTAGACATCTTGCGGGTCTATCCGAAGGCACCGGGGAAACCGATAGAACACGATGAACCGATTGTTCTCCCTACAGGTGCAACCGTCCTTGACGCCGCGCGCAGTTTACACAAAGATTTTGCTGAATTTAGGTTCGCACGGATATGGGGACCCGAATGGCACGATGGACAATCTGTCAGTCGCAATGATGTCGTTTACGATGGAGATATTGTCGAATTTCATTTGTAGTTGTTCGCAAAGAGAAGGAGAGGATAGATGTTGAGACGTAAAACGCCATCCATATATTTCCTCTACTCACTCCTCATCCATTTTGTGTTGGTATTGGTCGTATGGTGGTTAATACCCAAACCGGTTCCTGAGGACCCGTTCTATGACAAAATAGAAATTTTCATAGCAAATTTTAAGCCCGCGCCTATTCCGAAGCCGCGGAAACTTGTCGAACCGCCCACACCTGTTGTTGTAGAAGAAGCGAAACCGCCACCACCTCCGAAACCCAAAGCGGCTTTAAATCCAACTTGGCAAACCGGAAGTCAAGACGCAGCGAATATCCCGAATCCTGAAGCACGTAGACAAGAAGGATTGACCCGTTCGCAGGAATCTGTTGGGAACGATCTACTGCAGTCCAACGTTGTAGCGGGGAACCCTGTCAATTATGCGGCTGAAAATCGCGTAGCCGTGGATGCTGCCAATCTAACGGTAATTAGACCATCGACCCCAGAGACGGACTACGTAGCACCACAAGGCGAAACGCAGCCGATTGCTTTAAGTGCTGAGGATGCTTTAAATGGTAGTTCGCCAACAATTAATGCACCAAAAATTCACTACGGCAGTCGTCGCGGGGACGCGCTTCAGGCTACAGCCATGGGCAATTCTTGGGGTGGCGGCAGCTCCACCGGTGGTGGCAGTGTTGGGGGTGTTTTTGTTCACATGATGAAGGATATTGCCCGAACACTCGCTGACGCGACCACAACGCAAAAAGTTGATGTCATTTTTGTTCTTGATGAAACCGAGAGCATGCGAGACAATATCCGAGGTATCCGCGCCTATGTTGATTTTCTTTTCGAGGCATTGAATCGCGACGGACGCGATGCTACTTTCGGACTGGTGACGTTCACTGATACGGCGCGAAAAATTGGGCAAACCGAGGATCTCGGCACCTTTAAAAACTGGCTATTCCACATCGGCGTTGAGGGCGGCGGAGACATCGCTGAGGCTGGACTGGACGCACTTATGGCTGCGGTGAATGAAATGAAATTCCGAAATGGAGCACAACGCTTCATTGTTCTGGCGAGTGATGCGGCTTTCCATGATGCTGATTATAATGGTAGGTCTGTCTATAGTTTGGATCAAGTTATTGACGTACTACAAAACGCGCAGATTCGGGTTGATGTGATTGGACTCGATTATCTACCTATCCAACAGATTGGATTGGCAACAGGCGGAACGTGGCGCGCCATCCCAGGGCGTGGGTACCTTGAGTATATTCCGCCGCTAACCCTAACTGTTAAATTGTTCTCGAAGTTAGGGACGCTTAAACTTGAAAGCGAACGGGTTGACGATAAGATTACGGTTTACATCAACAATCCGCCTCGTCCGAGATGGCTTACTTTAACATGGAAAGTGCTCAATCCTCTCGGCGAACGGGTTTATGGACCCATCACGGAAGAGAAAATTATACCAAGTGACGGTTCAACCGAGGTAGAATTGACACCTAAGATTAACACCGAACTGTTTCAGAGGATGCCGGGGGTTTATACCCTCATCTATCGTCTCGAAAATGAACAAGGGCATCAAAGCATCTTGCGGCGGACCTTGACATTCTAACTTTAATGCTGAGGCGTGCTATTTAACCTAAATTGTCATTTTAGTAGCATAACCTTTTAGATTGTGCTTCTGCGTACGCAAACTGAAAGTTTACGCTACAAATTGCATTCATACTGGAAGATCTAAAAAAATGAAAAACCTAATCTTTGAACAGTGTCACCGTCATTTTGATGACATCGTTGCGATCCGACGGGACATCCATCAGTACCCTGAGTTAGGGTTTGATGTGCATCGTACTGCTGGTATTGCTGCGGATGCGCTGCGAGCTCTCGAGATTCCCATTAAAACTGGTATCGGTAGGACGGGGGTCATTGGGGACTTGGAAGTACCAGGGGCATCAAAACGGATCGCGCTTCGAGCAGACATGGACGCGCTCCCGATTCAGGAGCTTACAGATGTTCCTTATAAGTCGAAGATTAATGGCAAAGCACATTTATGCGGACACGATGCACACACCGCGATGCTGATCGGTGCGGCGCGAATCCTGTCGGATCTCCGAGACGATCTAAAAACCCACGTTAGGTTTATCTTCCAACCCAGTGAAGAGGTAGCACCCGGCGGCGCACCGGCGATGATAGCCGATGGTGCCTTGGAGGATGTAGACGAGATTTATGGGATACACGTCTTTCCGCTATTCGCTGTCGGGGAGTACGCTACCTGTGTTGGTCCAATGCTGGCGCAGTCGGATACTTTCCAAATTACGATCACCGGTAGCGGTGGACATGCCGCATTTCCACACATCACTGTTGATCCAATTGTGATTGGTGCCCAGTTCGTGACAGCCGTCCAGTCGATTGTCGCCAGAAACGTGAATCCGTTGGATTCAGCTGTGGTCAGTGTCACGCAATTACACGGTGGAGATGCTGACCTTCAGAATGGACTCGTCGGTGCTGCGCTGAACGTTATTCCGCCTAAAGTCCTCATAGGCGGCACAGTGCGCACGCTCCAAGCAGCTGTCCAGAAAGACGTTAAAGGACAATTGGAACGCATCCTCGCTGGGGTGGCAAACGCACACAATGCAAATTACACATTCGACTATCACGAAGGCTACCCAGTTACCTATAACCATGAGCCTTGTGTTGATACAGTCTTATCGGCGGCGAAGGAATTAGTCAGTGAGGATAATCTTATATTCCCCATGTCTCCGGCATTAGGCGGCGAGGATTTTAGTTACTACTCACAGAAGATTCCTGCATGTTTTGTGATGGTCGGTGCAGGGAATGAGGCGAAGGAGATTGTCAATATGTGCCATCATCCGCAATTTGATATTGACGAAAACTGCATGATTTACGGTATGGCACTGCTGACGCGCATCGCTCTGTTTTAGGGACCTTTACTACGGAGACCAACGCACGCAAAGGAGGATGCAGTGTCACCGTTAAACGCTTCGGCACATCGCCCCACCGGTACCCTGACCTTGATGTTTACGGACATTGAGAGTTCAACGCTGCTCTGGGAAAAACACGACACTGCTATTATGGCAGCAGTTATGGAGGCCCATAACACAATTCTCCGTACGGCAAATGCGGCATGGGGCGGGACAGAAATCCGCAGCGAAGGCGATGCCTTCTTCTTCATTTTTCCGACTGCAAGCGATGCTGTTACATGTGCACTTGAAATACAGGTGGCACTCAACGTACATCCTTGGCATAAAGACGTAGGGCAATTGCGGGTTCGTATCGGTGTCCACACGGGGGATATGCTCCTCTTAGACGACGAATATCACGGCATGCCTGCGAACCTTGCTAAACGAATTACTGATGCTGCCCATGGCGGTCAGGTTCTGCTCTCCGCTGCAACGTATGAACTCGTTAAAACACAGTTTCCCTCTGGCAGTTTTACCAACCTCGGTGAGCATCGTTTAAAAAACATTCAACGCCCAGAAGCGATCTTTCAGTTTCGCGCCCCGCAAGCCGCTATTCCAAAAATTATCGGTGAAAAGAGGTGGTGTGAAGTGCTTGGAAAAGATGCCGCTACTGACCCAACTTGCATACCAGAATTACAAACAGAGTTTCCGCCCCTGAAAACCCTCAACAATCTTCCCAATAACCTGCCTGCTCCAATGAACAGTTTTATCGGTAGAGAGACCGAAATCCGAAGTATTGTGGAGTATCTCATCCATGGACAGACCCGACTCGTGACGTTAACTGGACCCGGCGGTATTGGTAAAACGCGTCTCGCGTTAGAGGCAGCAACAGAACTTTTGGATACGTATCCAGATGGCGTGTGGTTTATCCCGTTAGCGGATCTCGTACAACCAGAGCATGTGATCACAGAAATCGCAACCGCACTTTCGCTGCCCCTCGAACCGGCACAGGATACCATTAAACAAGTTGTCTCATATCTCTCAGGAAAAGCACTCTTATTGGTATTAGATAACTTTGAACATTTGATGGACGCGGGGACCGATGTGAAGACGTTGCTCCTGCAGTGTCCGCAGTTACGTTGCTTGGTCACATCTCGAGAGTTCCTAAGAATTGTTGGTGAACAGCGGTTTGTGGTCCCCCCATTATCTATTCCATCTGAAGACGCTGCCTATGAAAGCTTTCAGTACTCCGAAAGTGTCCAACTTTTTCTCGATCGCGCCGCTGCAGTTGCTCCCAATTTCCAATTAACGCAAGCCAATGCCGAAGCGATCGGGACGATCTGTCGTATAGTGGATGGGATCTCCCTCGCGATTGAACTCGCCGCAGCACGCGTCCGCGGTATGACGCCGCAACATATCCTTGAACGTTTAGAGATGGCACTCAATACCACATCAAAGGATAAATATGCCTCCCTTCTCTCAGCACAAAATCAGGACATACCGGCAAGACACCAAACCCTTGATGCCATTATCGATTGGTCTTATAGACTTTTAGCACCTGATGAACAACGTCTCCTTTGCGAACTTTCTCTCTTTTCAGGTGGGTTCTTTTTAGAAGCAGCTGAAACCATCTGTATCGCAACTTCCTTTCAAACAGATACAGAGATTCTTAACCTCATCTTTAATTTGTACGATAAATCGTTACTGATCAGTGACGAGCATCTCGGCCGAACCCGCTATCGTCTTTCTGTACCCTTACAGTTGTACCTGCAAGGCAAGTCGCAGCAGACCGGTTTCAGAAAGGCACACGCACGTTACTATCTCACCTTCGCGCAACAACAAAACGAGAAACTTCAAGGTGCAGAACAGACGACGGCCCTTTCAGAAATGGCGATCGAACTTGATAACTTTCGCGCTGCCTTCGGATTCGCACAAGGGAACGCCGACTGGCTTGCGTTTGGGCAACTTGCGGCTGCGCTTTCCCAGTTCTTCTATGTTCGCGGTTTGTGGAGCGAAGGGTTAGCATGGTTGAAACAGACAGAGAGTGCCTTACAGAAGCAGCTCGTTCACTGTCAAGCATCGGCAGCTGTTTCTGTAACTGAGACAAATCGCTTTCACCTGACGCTGGCGGAAATTCGCGTAGACCTCGCGCAATTTTATAACGCACGACAAGAATGCCAGAGGGCGCGACAATTGTGTGAAGATGCCTTGCAAACGTTTAGAACCCTTAAGTATTCACTGGGTATTGTCAAAGCACTAAACCGTCTGGGTATTATCGCAAGATACCAAGACCAGCTCGAAGAATCTGATACACATTTCACTGAAGCCTTGCAGACGGCGAAACTGTTGGATGATACATGGCAGATCGCCTTCGCACTCAATAATTTAGGACTCACAGCATATCGCTATGGACATTTTGAGGCAGCAAAGGAACGGTACGCTGCGGGACTTTCGCTCGCTCGCGAATTAGGAGATAAACGCGGGATCGCTTACGCACTCAATAATCTTGGGACAACTGCCAGCCGTCAGGGCTTACGTGAGGAAGCGAAACGGTATCATACCGAAAGCTTGGAAATCAGACAGGAGCTCGCCGACAAACGCGGGATCGCAACCTCGCTCAACCACCTTGGACTGATCGCTTATCACCAAACCGCCTATGAGGAAGCACACCACTATCACACCAAGAGCCTCCACATTCAACGAGAATTAGGAGATAAACGCGGCAGCTCTTATTCTTTAAGTCATTTAGGGTTAATTGCCTATCAGCAAAACAACGATACAGATGCGAGACGCTACTATACGGAGAGTCTGCAGCTTGCCCGGGAACTCCCCGCACCCGGCACGAACCTTCCATACCTATTAGATAGTCTCGGAAAGATAGCTCTCCGTCAAGGGGAACACGAAGAAGCGAAACAGTACTACCTCGAAAGTCTCCAGCACCGGCGTAAAAGCGGGAAGCCGCACGAAATTGCTGATTCTTTGTACCAATTCGGGCGATTGGCACGCGCTGAAGGTCAATTGGAACGGAGCTTGTACCTCTTCCTTCAAACTGTGCGTATCTACACAGAAACCGGGACAATGACGCGGATCTACGCCGAGGCTGTAAAGGCGGCTATCACCGCAGTCGAAGCGGGAATCGGGAATCCTGAGAAAGTTGAAAAACTCAAATCTGAAATAGAAACCCAAACGCTACAGGAACTTATTAACACACGCTTAATTGTATAAACTGACGGATATTTCAAGGAGACCTTTATGCAACGTTGTGTGCGTTTTCTATTACTTTTCACACTGTTGTTCCTTACAACAAGCATCCGCATGCCACTGATCTTGGCACAAGTGCCATCAACAACCGGTTTCATGGGAGACCCCATTGAAGCTGCACACGACCATTTCCATGAGCGACGATATGCGGAAGCGATTAAAGCCTATGAGGAATTGCTTGAGAACGGTATTCCGAAGGGTGGGAACACTTATGCACCACTTCGGCAGAGCCAAAAGGATTCTATCCGATTAATGCTCGGACAGAGCTACAGTAAAGTCGGAGAGGATCCTGCTGCACAGCGCATCTTCAGAGAGATCATTGACGAAAACCCCGATGGATCTTATGCGACACAGGCGGTACATCGTTTAGGAAACCTCTATTGGCAACGCTATCAGTTCCGACAGGCGGTTTTACAATGTCAACAGATTTTGAAACAATATCCTAACACGGCTGCTGCTTCGACAGCCGCCTATCTCGTTGGGCAATACCAACACACAGAGGGCAAGACCGAGGAAGCGATGCAAAGTTACAAATACTTCCTTGACAATTTCCCTGGATCGCCGTATCACACGAGCGCAGTGAACAGTCTGATTCGGCTTTATATTGCTAACGCACGCTATACAGAAGCCGAAGCACTCATTCAAAAGCGGTTGCAAAGATACCCAGAAGATTTGATGTTGTTAGAACAGTTAGCAGAACTCTACCAGCAGCAAGGGGTGCATCCGAGAGCAATCGAACTCTATCGTCAAGCGATTGAGAGAGACCCCGGCAATACCAGCCTTCGCAGAAAATTGGGGGATCTCTACGCGAAGACCGGTAAGACAACGCAAGCCATAAATGAATGGAAAAAAATAGTAGCAGATGAGACGAACCAAGCAGATCAGCATCAACGACTCGGGGCGATCTATCTCTCTCATAAAATGTATCAAGAGGCGATTGCAGCGTATCAGCAAGCGATCCGCTTGAATCCTCAAAACGGCTACCTCTATACGCAGTTAGCAGCAGCATACAAAATTCAGGGGCAAAATGAGAGTGCCGCCGATGTCTATATTGACGGGTTGCAACGTGTCGGACTCGCCGAGAGTCAGCGTGAACCAATTTGGGAGGCAATGCTTGAGATTTATGAGGGCACGCGCCATAAAGCACTGCAAAGCAAACTAATCGCGCAGCTCCAAAAACAGCATCTACGCCAACCACAGAACCCCAACGTCACTATGACACTCGGAGAACTCCTTTTTCATGCTGGTAGCGTATCACAAGCACTTGAAACGTTTAGGAAACTCCACCAAAGTCATCCGACTCACACGGACCTGGCATTGGAGAGATACGCCGAGGTGTTAGCGCGCAATGTCAGCCCGCGGGCTGCCGATTTCTACAAAGCACTCATAAACGGTTCTTCAAATAGGACGCGCATCAGAAATGCCTATTCCAAACTCGCGATGCTCTATCAAAAGATGGAAAAATGGGAAGATGCTGTTGCTGTGTTAAAAGAACTCGTCAAAAATCGCCAGGCTTCTATCCAGAATAGAATCCTACTCGGGCAGCTGCAATTGCACGGCACACGTGAACCAAAAGCCGCTCAGATAACCTTTCAACCCTTGATGACGCAACGCTTGGTTCCCCGCCAATTGACGGAAGTGCAGTTGGGTTTAGGAGAGTGCCATATTTTACTTAAACGCTATACGCTCGCCAGAGAAGTCCTTGAACCTATTGCTAATAGGACGAACCGTTATCGCGCGACGGCTCGAAAACTGGTGGGGGATTCCTATTTTTTCGCTGCGGATTTCGATCAAGCCCTCAAGGCGTACAATCAAGTCATCCAGATATCAAAATCCGACCAACTCACGAACGATGCGCTTGAGAAGATTGTCCTTATTCAGAACCATCAGGACTATCTCAAAATCCCGCTCACAGATTACGCAGCAGCCCTGCAGCTTTACCTTAGTGGTAAAACAGAAGAAGCACTACAGCAGGGCGATGGGATATTTGAACTTTACCCCCAATCGAATATCATTGATGATATTTGGTTTCTCATGGGTAATATCTATCGTGAAGCGGCGAAAAATACCGAAGCGCTCAACGCCTACCAGCAAGTTATTGCCAGCGAAAGCCCTATCGCCGCAAAAGCACTCGTAAATATTGCCGAAATTTATAGACAGCAAGACGATTTCGAGAATGCCGCGGCTACCTACGCGACGCTTATTACAGACTACCCTGAGAGTGTCATTGTTGTTTACGCACGCCAGCAGCTTGACGAGATCAACAAACGCCAACAAAAAAGGTAAGCTTTGCGTTTTTTCTTGCCCATTTATCCTGAGTATGCTAAACTTAACCAAGGTCGAATGATATACTGTTAAAATAGGAAACCTGTATCAGTTCAATATTGTCGAGAGGACAATCAAATGGTTCAACCCAACACACCGCGCGTGTTTCATGTAATGACCAAGCCGATTGGTCCGATATGCAACCTTGATTGCGAGTATTGCTTCTATTTGGATAAAGAAAAGCTCTATCCCGAAACACGCTCTTTCCGCATGACGGACGCAATTCTGGAGAACTACGTCAAGCAATACATCGAAGCGCAGGAGAGCAACGAAGTCACGTTCGCATGGCAGGGTGGTGAACCTACGCTCATGGGTGTGGACTTCTTCCGAAAAGCCGTTCGGTATCAGCAGAAATATAGACGTCCCGGCATGCAGATTCAGAATTCGTTCCAGACGAACGCGACGCTCCTTGACGACGAATGGGGAGAGTTTTTCAAGCGAAACAAATTCTTGATTGGCGTAAGCATTGACGGACCACCAGAAATCCACGACAAATATCGCTACGATAAACGCGGGAGATCCTCTTCCGAACAGGTAATCCAGGGACTGCGTATCTTACAGAAGCACAAGGTCGATTACAATGTGCTGTGTGTCGTCAATAAACATAACGCCGAATATCCAAAAGAGGTTTATAACTACTTCAAAGGACTCGGCGTAGAGTTTATGCAGTTTATTCCTGCTGTCGAGCATTTCGGTGGTAAAAATGTTTCCCCGCGCTCTGTTACAGCGCGGCAATACGGTAAATTTCTTTGCACAATTTTTGATGAATGGGTCGTAAACGACATCGGAAAAATTTTCGTCCAGATTTTCGATGTCGCGCTTGAGGCGTGGTTAGGTTATAACCCCAGTCTCTGTGTGTTCAATGAAACTTGCGGTGATGCCCTCGCAATTGAGCATAATGGAGATCTCTACTCCTGTGACCATTTCGTTACGCCTGACTATCATATCGGGAACATCGCAGATAGCACCATCGCCGAGATGGTAGATTCACCCTTCCAGCGCAAATTCGGGACTGATAAACGGGACACCCTCCCAGAATACTGTCGATCCTGCGAAGTGAAGTTCGCCTGCAATGGCGGCTGCCCGAAAAACCGCTTTATCAAGACGCCTACCGGTGAGGACGGATTAAATTACCTCTGTGCCGGCTATAAACAGTTTTTCAATCACATTGATGAACCGATGAAGATGATGGCTTCCGCGCTACAGATGGGACGACCGGCGAATAGCATTATACCGCTCATGCGCCAGCGTCAGCAGCAAAAGAAACGCACGCTTCCCTCAGCAACTTCGCAAAAAGTCGGACGCAACTCACCGTGCCCATGTGGAAGTGGACGGAAATATAAGCAGTGCTGTTTAAACAAAAAGTGACTCAATATTGTATCCATTTTCAAATTAACGGCGGCTTTTGTTTGTAGTAGGGCAATTCATTGCCCGTTCCGAACGTGCGATAAATCACACGACTACAAACCTATTCCAAAATTTAGGTAGACAAAGTGCCAATCTCCTGAGTTAGACGGATAAAATCTTGTCAAAAAATGTAATAATCATTGCTGGTCCAAACGGATCCGGCAAAACGACTTTTGTGTCCGAAGACAAGCGTCGCTCGTGTACGAAATCGGGTGAGTGCAGGCGGACATCATGTGCCGACAGAAGATGTCGTGCGCCGCTTTTATCGAAGCAAACGTAACTTTTGGTATACCTATAGAAATCTGGTGGATCGGTGGCATCTATACTACAATTCTGCAACGTCCTTTCAGGAGGTCGCTGTTGGTAAGATCGATGATGTTACGATAATAAACGAAGGTTTATTTGAACTTTTTATGCAAGACATTAATAGTGGAGGCACCTAATGCATCAAGACAAATCAGACTCCGTTGATATCTATGAAGAAACGCTCAATTTTTTGCGCATCGGTAACCGGGCAGTCAAAAGAGCGCAAGAAGAAAATCGCAAAAAAGGAATTCCAAACGTATACGATTTTAACGGACACCTTTACTACGAACTGCCGAATGGCGAATTGACACGAGAAGATCCTTATCCGTTATCCAAAGAAACCGATGAAGAAGAGGAAAAATGTTAACTATCTGTTATGATCCGTACGCTGGCACATTAGGCAGATTTACACGCGCAGAAATTTTCGATCTCGTCGCTGAGGCAGGCTACGAAGGCATCAACATCCCTGTGAATGCTAACTTCCTCGGTGAACTCTCAACCGCTGAGATCGACGATGCCCTCCGTCTCGCAGAGAAGCATAATCTCGTTGCCCCAACAATCGGCTTCGGCAACCATATCTTGACAACCTCCGCTCGGAAAACTGAGGCACTACAGCACTTCGAGATTGTACTCAAAGTCGCACGCGGGTTCGACGCTGAGGTTATCGGGGTCTGGGTGAACCCGTCAGAGGGTGTGTCGCGACAGGAATCTCTGGAGGCACTCGCCGATAACCTCTCACAAATGATACCTCCTTGCAATGAGAACGGCATGAAAATCGCGCTTGAGTTTGAGAAGGGATGCCCATTGGATAACTATCGCGAAGGCGTTGCATTTATTGAGGACACAGGCTTGTCCGTCTATTTGACGTGTGATACCTATCACCTTTTCAACGACGGCGCGGAACCGAAGACAGCGGCACACGCCATGAAAGCGTGTCTCGGTGATGTACACGTATCGGGAAGCAATCGCGGCGAACCCGGTGGCGGCGTTTTCGATTTTGAGACGTTTGCACAAGGCTTGAAAGAGGTTGACTTTTCCGGTCCGCTGGTCGTCCAGTACAAAATGGAAGATGTGGCAAGCATCGCGCGGAGCTGCGAATTTACCAAGAAGTTTCGGACAATGATACAAACATAGAGAGGAGATACCGGAATGAGGCAGATTGTCTATTTAATCTTCATCGTTACTTTTATGATAGTTGGGCATACCTACGCGCATGTGTCAGAACATCATTCAGGAACAAGTGGGTTCCAATTTGTAGCAGACCATAAAGCACCTGACACAAAACTCACCAGCGGACAAGGCGCGCTTAAGTTCAAAGTCCTCTATACACGCGATCATTTCCCCACAGAGGTTGTTGCCGCAATTGATAAAGCACACGGGGGCTTTGATGTAGACCGCCGGGACGGAAAAGGCGAAACTTACTTCCAACTACCCGGGGTCGGTATCATCCAAATTAGTGCCGACCTAAAAACGACACGGCTCATTGAGACCCCCGCAGCGTTGAAAAAAGCCAACGCCCACTATACCACCGTCTGGTCAACTTCCGAAGGGACACCCTATCTCTCTTTCCCCGCAAACGATGTCGGGAAAATCTTCACAACCACATTAGACGGAAAACTGGTGCATACCCTGGAAGCCCCAGATGCAATGACTGACTTCAAACATCAGGCAGTCAATACCTATTTTAGTGAAGGTGGAGCGTTCGTCCCTACCGGCGTGACACACATTGAAGGAATGCTTTACGTTACCACCGGTTATTCCGATTTGGACTATATTTTGGGCGCGAAACTCACGAGTCTTGAACCGCTTGAAGCGAGTTGGTATCCGTTGGCGTTTGGGGGTAAAGGCGATGAACCCGGACAATTCGGCACAGGACATCACATTATAGTGCCTTATGGAACAAACCGATTGGACGCCTCTGACCGAGCGAACGCAGAAATCGAACGCTATTCCCCGGACGGCACCTATTTAGAGACGCTTCCGCTTATCAAAGGCTCATTCCCGTGTAGCATTGATTACGAAGCAGGATACGCCGTTGTTGCGTGTCTCTATGGACCTAATAAAGAGAAAGGCGCGCCGCTCTATATTCTGGAAGGAAACAACCTTGTCTCAACGGTTATGTTGAAGGAAGAACTCGGTGTGAAGACTTTCCAACATCTACACGGCGCAGCCATTCGCAAGATTGATGGCAAACTTTACATCATCGCACAATCGTGGAATCCTGGAGATATTGTCATTTTAGAGCAAGTGATGTAAAATACAATTAATTGATAGGGGAATGAATTGCGTTTGAACTATTCGTTGATGGTGATATGCGTACGAACACGAGAAGGTTTTTTAGTCATTTCTGAAGTGTGCAAGGAAACTTATAAACCCCTATACTGCTTATTGCGTTAATTTAAAAGAACCTTGGTGAATACGTACTGTAAGTTAAAATTAAACTTAAAGTTATTTGAATAGGATAATTATCATGAAACAGGAACGATTGAACAGAAAGGAACTGGACCTGCAGGATCCAGAACAGTATTATTTATGGTTAACGGCGAATGATGATACATCATCCGCGAGCAAGGTTCCCCCTTCAAATGATGACACATCGTCCGCGACTGATGTCCTACATCCATACCTGCATAAGATATTTGAGGTGAGTGATAAATATCTGAAGCGTGTGTTCAATGAAAAACTGTTGAACGAATTTAAAATGGACTGCTTTCGTTATATTCGAGGTAATAGGAATTCGACCATAGAACAGTTTGTCAAAGCCTACTATGACTTGGTAAAAAGAGAATATCAAAAACAATACACTGGTGCTGATTCGGATCTGAATCAATCTGTTTTTTCTGAACCTCATGCTCCAAAAGCGTTATGGGGTAACTGTCTTGATTTTTTGCGGCGAATGGACAGTGAGAGCGTTCAACTAATGGTCACTTCACCTCCATATTACAACGCCAGAGATTATTCTCAGTGGCAAACTCTGGATGATTACTTGGATGAGATGTCCAGTATTATCAAGGAGTGTTATCGGGTCTTGGACAATCATCGTCCCTTCGTTTTCAATGTTGGAGACATATTTGACAACGACAATAGACATACGAAATCGTCTTGGGGAAAACGCCGGATACCGTTAGGGGCATATTTCACTATGATATTTGAGGAACACGGTTTCCAATTTGTGGACGACTTCATCTGGGACAAAGGCGAGGTCCAGACCCAACGACACAAAAATGGAAACAAGCCTTATCCGTTATACCAATATCCAGTCAACTGCTATGAGCATATTTTTGTTTTCTATAAACATCGGTTGGATAAAACGCCTTACCCGTGTCCAATCTGTGGGTGTTTGAAAGTTAATGGGAACGCGTATTCGAGAGTAGGGGTCAAATCTTGGGAATGCAAGAATTTAAAATGCTTTGAGCGATCGGCAGGCAATCGCGGTAAACGTTTTTCAGCCCGAACGCAATTAATGACCGACTTACAACAATCCGAAAACCTTGTTGAGGAAGATTTGCTGCGTAAGTGGAGACGCGACGTGGTCAAGCTCGCACCCGTGATAAAGATAAACAGCAAGGGACAGAACACCCTGGGACATACAGCACCCTTTCCGAAGGAAATCCCTGAATATGCAGTGCGAGTGTTTACCGGTGTGAATGAATCAGTGCTTGATCCTTTTGCAGGTGCGTTCACGACAACAATAGAAGCATTTCGTCAAAAACGGAATGGCATTGGAATAGAGCTAAATCGAACAATGTTTAGAGATGCCGTGTTGACCCGGTTCTCCAATACTCTCGGTACAAGACCGAAAGAGGTGGAACGTGAATGGATCTGAAAGCGACAAACTCGTAATTGGGCTTTATGGAGAAATGCGTTTGGCAATGGAACTCCATAAACGAGGATGGCAAGTTTATAGGGCGTATATAGATGAGAAGTTTGATTTTGTCATTCTAAAAAGTTACTGCGAATCCTGCAAATCGTTCAAAAATGCATTAACGCGTGAAGAATTTTATAAGGGACAAAACCGTAAAGCTGTAACTCCGCTTTGTGAAACATGCGAACAAGACAGTCTGAAGATGCTCGTTCGATTTATTCAGGTGAAGACATCAGAGGGAACTAACCTAAGGACGACAAGATCGGGGGAAGAAACCAAAAAGTTTAGTTTCCACCCCAAAATCCGTTATCACTTGAAGGATTCCAGAGTGTTTTACGCGTGGATACAGGTATGGGACCAAGACACGCATGACATCAATTACTACATTTTTAAAACTTCGGATGTCGAGCGTTTTGATAACTTAGAACTGGATACCTATCAAGTAACCGACAATCAGAAAACTGAACTGCCGATAAACAGAGAAGGACATGTGCTAAAGAAGAGCAGGAAATACGATTACAGCGCGTTTGAAGATTTTCACAACAATTTTGACTGTCTGGAAGAACTAATAGATGGCGATTCTTGGAAGTGACCGCGTTTAGTCAAGAGGTCGGTTCAATAGAATACTCCTCGGTATGCTTTGGGATTGCCATAGTGCTACAAGAAGTAGCCAGTGGTCAGGTCTAGGAAACCAGCGGTGGTTGATGGACCACCTTATATTTTTTCCTCCAGCGAAAAAATAAAATAACCTATCATGGCAAAACAAAGAACAACAATTCCTGAAGATATAGCATCTCATGTGCATTGGTTATCTAACGACACATGCTGTATATGTAACTAAAGAGGAAAAGGCATCCAACTTCATCATATTGATGAAGACCCGCAGAATCACAGTATTAAAAACCTCGCTGTTCTCTGCCTTGAATGTCACAACAAAACACAAAAGAAGGGGGCTTTACACGAGGGCTAAATCCCAATTACGTCACCAAGTGTCGTGATGAATGGCTTGCGACTGTAGATTTGCGCCGTGAAGAAGCAAATAAAAGTGATGTTAAAAGGCGAACTGGGGAAAAAAGTAGTGGTAATCAACCGAAGGATAAACGCCAGAGCAGATTGGATTTCCTACAAGAAACCAGTTTTGAATTTGAAGTAATTTTTATTAAATCACTCCCAAAATTCAAAACAGAATTGTCATAGCAACTTCAGGAAAAGATTTCGGGGAAAGTAACAACCATTGACATACTAAATGCAAGGGACGAATATATTAATGCCCTTATATCTATTCTCGTAAAGCTTGCAAATTTCTATCATCCAGAGTACTTTGAAGACCAATCCCCGAAAGAGTTTTTTTTAAATAATATCTGAACGTTGTCCCCTCTATACTATGGTAACCGAACCGTATGGAAAGGGAACTGGGGGAACTATAAGAAGTATTGTTTTTTCAAATTTTTACACCGCAGATGTTGAAAACCTTATTGAAACTATGGTTAAAGGATTGGTGTATTTTAGTGAGTTTGAGTACGATGATTGGCAACAGTTATGGCGAAATGCGGGAATATTCCAATAAAGAATTTTAATTCTAAAACTACTTATTGCATTCGTAAATCAAAAATTAACCAATCCCCAAATTACTAATAGCGTATTTTTCTTCTCAGACTCATGCGATCCCTGTCTCAGATGGCTTAAGCTGCACAAAAACGGGCAGTTTTTCGCAACCGTGTGCACCGAAATTGGACTTATGGGGCTTTGTCTGCATCTGTCGAAAAGAAGCGACCCGCCTCTTTAAGCCGCGGTTTGCCTTTGTGGAAACCAAAGATGCCGAGGTTGTTTTCCGTGCTGCTATCCAACTCGTGAATCTTCCAGCCATCCTTGGCTTCTTTGACTAAATAGAGATGCGTTTCACCGGGGAACGCGCCTTTGTAACAATTGTAGCCTATGGCACTGGCTTCAATTTTGCTGCCTTTATAGCGAATCCAAAAATCTGACAACTGGTCATTCTGTCCCCACTTGGAGCCCTTTGTGCCGATACCGATCCATAAACCTTCGATAGCGATTTCAACATTCCGCCAACCGAAGGCGATTGGCACGGGTTCATTTCCGGCAAAGATTGTTCCGAAGGCAGCCTTGGCGTCACTTGTCCGAAAGGTTTCGCTAATGGCTTTCATATCGTTGTCGTTGAAGCCTTTGTAGAAGGCACTATACACCTCTTGAATCGCTGCTTTTTCCGCAGCAAAGTCAATAGGGGGTTTCGCAGCAACTGCGAGTTCTGCGGGAGTGCTTTCTTCGGGATTAGCGGGAATTATCCTGACATCAAGTTCTTCCGTATTGCCTCCAGCGTCAAGGTGTTGGGCAACCAATACTAGATCTAATACATTAACTATTTTATCTCCATTGATATCAACGCGTGGATTCGCTGGAACAGGAGCCATAAGATTACTTGCTACCAGGGTCAGGTCCAGGATGTTCACCTTTCTATCTTCATTGACATCCCAGATTGCAGGCAATTGAGTTGCCTCAAGCCGCCCATCTAAAGTCGTCACTGCCAACGGCATACCGCCATTATCAGAGAGCGTTACGTCTATCAGTTTAATAGTAGAATTTTTTACCATGACTACCTCAAATGTTAGCGTAGCAAGCGTCCCGTGGTTGGCAGAAGCGGATCCTGCCAGAGATGTCGCCGCAATGTAGACAGTTTTTGCAGAAACGATAGGTGGGACTGCAAAAGCACCTACGGGAAGGTAATCTGCATTTGACCCTTCAATATAGCGAAGCGCCGTTGGATCAAATCCGACGGTTAGTTCATATCCTGATACATCTTGCCCGCCTGTTATCTGGATACGCACTTGTAATTGTTCACTGGCAGTAAGGGATCTCGTTTCAACGAATTCAACAGAAACGCGTGCTAACGCGTAAGTCCTCACTGAAAATCCAACGCACATTACAATGGATAGTAAGAGTAAAATAATGGTCTTCCTAAGACTTTTTCTCATAAATTATCTTCTTTCATCGTAGATTAGTTTTGAAAGTTGTAGACTTAAAACCGCGATCAGACAAGTAATATCCTCTACGGCTCAATGGACAAAGGTGTTAGGCTGTTCTCACGCGGGACATACAGATACGCACTTCTACCCGTAAAATACTGCGAATACACATTTTCCCAATCGCTATTTGTCAGTTTCCAACGCGGTGCGGGACCGAGTTTAAAATAGACAATATCTGCTTCTTCAAGACGCCGGAATGGATAATCCCCAATCGGGGCACCGCGATGTTGAGAGACAAATATAACAGCGTTGTGAATGTTCTGCTTCGCTACCATAGGCGGTAGCTTCTGATAGACAGGACTCCAATTCTGGTATACCTTCCCGATGCGGACGTAACTCCATACAATATTAACGCTGAGTAACAAAAAGCAGATGCCAACACCAACCACAAGTCCGCGCCTCTCAGGTAATTTAAACCCCTTATAGAGGATAATCATCCCCCGTGCTACCAACGGAATAAAACCGAGGAACGTCGATTCAGTATAATAGCGCGCGTTGACCGGTGTGAATCCCCACGTTGAACCCTCAAAATAGAAAAATGCATAAAGCAGCAGATTGCCAATGAGCAGCGCGAGGCATAGCACATCATACCTATTGCGCGAGGTATGGAAGAAAGGTATCAGCACGAGACACCACGGCAGAATTAACGGCACAAAGGCAACAAACCACCCCAAGGACAATTCAACTTCTTTCAGCAGCTCGTGATGATAACTCCCCCAACCGAGCGCATTGAAGCTGATACACGGGAGAATGTGTCGCCACGTCCGTTCTATTGCCCATGCCGGTGTAAAAATAAATGCTCTCTCAAGATCGGGGACATAGCCTTCTGTTCTCGGACCGAATCCGATTTTGTCATAAGGTTGTGCAACCGTGTGTGTGAACATGAACGGATCTTCAGTGAAATGCGCGTTCCACGACATACACACACCCAGCATCACGACAAAAGGGAGAAAAAAGAAACCAAAGCGTTTTATTGTATCCAAAAATGTTGGTCGATCCTGCCATTGGGTGAAGAGATGATAGACCGTTAATCCGCCACCAACGACGCCAAACACTACTGCAGAGAGCGGGCGCGTATTAAACGCATACCCCAACGCAAATCCTGAAAGCAGTGGATAGCCGATACGAGCAAGACGGGAAGCATCGTTTTTGCAGTTCAAAGTTTTGAGGAGCGCGAATAGGTAAACGGAAAGGTAGAAACGACTCACAGGTTCGCTGAACCACGTTGACCCCATACCGAGTGTTGCTGGTGAAATAAGCGCGAGCACCGCGGCGATAAGCGCAAGTCCGCTATGGATGTCTCCATATATCTCTTTTACAAACAGATAGAGGAATAGCAGCGCCCCCCCGGTTGCAAGCGCAGGAATCAGCCAAGGTGCGTTGATAAATACGCCGAACATCAGCATCAAGGCATTTCCGAATGGATATTTTGAATACCATTTGCCGTTGAGGATATTAATATGGGGCGAGGAAGAGAAACCGTGTTCCGGCGGTGCCGGGAACGAGAGTTTGCCTTCCGTGAACAACTTCGCTTGGAACAGATACGAGACGGTATCCGGCTCGAAGTATGAGAACTGGAAGTAGATACCGCACAGAATCACTGATAGCAGCACACCGAGTATAGAGATAATAAAAATAGGTTTGGCTTTCATTGTTATAATGTAAGACGGATTTGTAATCCCGACTAAAAAAATTTGACATTCGTTTCTTGATTGGGTATAATATCATTAAGTCTAATTAAAATCACGACTTTTTAAGAGCAAGTCCATCTTGCAAGCGACATTCAAAAAATGTTTTATACGAATACTTTCAATATGCATCACCATCATTCGCACTTCTGAGTAGAGCGGATGAGGGAATATGTATAAACATCATTGATACGAAGCAAGTCTAACTTGTTAGGACCCCAGTAAACGAGCCGCTCTCCTTAGTGCTGTGCTATTAGTGCACGTGAGATACAGAGCACCCTGTTTACTGGTTTTTTTTTGACTTTTTCACTTTGAACTTAAAATTGGAGTTATTTAGGAACAACACACGGAGCATGTACCACTCGGGTACATGAACAAGAAATGGAAAAATTTGATAAACCTGCTGGAACAAGCGATTTTTTACCTGAACAAATGGTTCAGCGGAATTTCGTCGAAAAGATTGTTCGCGAGACTTTTGAAAATTACGGATACGCACAAGTTCAGACACCGCTATTTGAATCTTTTGCCCTTTTATCTGCCCAATCTGGTGAGGAAATCCGGCACAAGATGTTCACCTTTGTCGGTTCAGATCGAGTGGATTACGCCTTGAGGCCTGAGATGACCGCACCCGTTTGCCGCCTCATCGCTAACGGACAACTTGGGCACCTTTCTTATCCGTACAAACTCTACTATATCGGGCAATGTGTCCGACAAGAACCCGTTACAGATGGTGCCGAAGTAAAAAGAGAATTTCGACAGGCTGGTGTTGAACTCATTGGACCGGCTTCTGCCTACGCCGATGCAGAAATTATTGCGATCCCCGTCCGTATCCTCGAAAAACTCAACATTTCACACACGAAGTTAAAAATCGGCAATACTGGAATTTTCCGAGAGATTTTCAAACAGGTCTCATTGGATACACAGGATCACGCTGAAATTATATGGGACCTCGACTATCTCGCACGTTTGCGTACCGAAGCACGATTTTGGGATCTGGAAACACTCCGCGACGCGCTGAATATGTTGCGGCGAGCACAGGGAACTGACTACGAAGGAAAATATAAGATTGAAGCCTTCACGGTTCAAAAATTAACTGACAGTAATGCTCTCGCGATTGCTGAGCAATTGCCGGAGATTGCTGAGGAAACCTATAAAGCGCGGTGGCAACGCTATTTCAATATCTCTGAAGAAACCGCTCGATGTTGCATAGAGATCTCGAAAATTTCCGGCGACAAAGATACTGTCATGAAGGTATGGGAAACACGCTTCGGTAATACGGCACAAGCCGCACGTCAGGAGCTACTTGCCCTTTGTGAGTGCTTGGAGAGCTATGATATTACAGATTTTGAAATCAATTTGGGCATCACGCGTGGGTTCGATTTCTATACCGGCACAGTCTTTCAGATTGAATTGCCTGAGACACACCGACCGCTCTGTGGCGGTGGGAGATACGACAAACTAATTGAGTCTTTCGGTGGCGCACCAACACCAGGGGCTGGCTTCGCATTCCAATTTGATGCACTTGTGGAAGCGTTTATTGGCACAGAAAAGACGACTGTCAACGGAAGAAATGACTATTTCATCGCAGCAGAAACACCAGAACGGATTGTGGAGGCACAGCGACTCGCTGAAACATTACGGAAAAAGGGTAAGAACGTGGAGGTCGATTTGATGGAACGCGACTTACAAGCGCAGCAGGATTACGCCAGCCAAGCAAACTATGATTACCTAATCCGTTTGGTTTCTGATGAACCCATCCGCCGAATTCAAATCAAAACGGGTGATACACAAGTCGTCACTGTTAGTGACCTCATAAACGTATAGACTTCTACGTTATAGATGAAGGAGAAGATAGATGCAAACGGAAGCACAACGGACGCTGAATCTGCTTTTACCAAAGGGAAGTCTGCAGCCAGAGACCCTTGAGATGTTTCAGCGTGCCGGTTACGAACTTAACGGTTATACCGCAACTGACCGATCCTATCGGGCAACCTTCCAAAACGATAGCAATTTTCAAATCAAAATTTCACGTCCGCAGGAGATACCCGTCTACGTCGGTATGGATGATTTTTACGACGTAGGGATTACTGGGCAAGATTGGGTCGAGGAAACCGATGCTGATGTCGAAGAAATCTTGCCTTTAGCGTATGGACACATTGATATTATCCTCGCTGTTCGTGAGGAACAAGAGGGCATCAACACATTTGAGGATTTGATAAATCTCGCTGATAGGGACATCCGTATCTCCACCGAATACCTGAACATTGCTGAGAAATATATCCTCGAAAAGACGGAAAATAAGATCGCACCGGCGATTTTAACACCGTGGAAACGGCTGAATACGACAGGTTCTTATCAGTCCCCGATCACGCTTATGTTGTCTTTCGGCGCGACTGAGGGGAAACCGCCGGAGGAAGCCGACGCTATTATTGACAATTCGACGGCGTCTCGGCGGACAATCAAGGCAAATGCCCTCAAGCAGATTGAACTCTTACGTGAATCCGAATCCACCCTCATTGCGAACCCGAAGGCACTCACGGACGCTTGGAAACGTGAAAAGATTGAAGAACTTAAGCAGACCTTACAAAAAGGGCTGCGGAGACGTCGGAGTCAAGCACTCCCTGGACACATTTAAGATCTTTTGTCTATCGGACTTCGCCACGGTCTTCCGTTGTCAGATCGTTGGTTTCTGGTGAAGTCGGCGTGTTCTTACGTGGAACCGAGGTTCCTAAAAAATTTAAGAGGAGAAAATTTATGGCAGCCCCATTCATTAAACCGCGCGTTCCGCGAGGGATGCGGGATATTTTACCTGAACAGATGATCCGCAGGCAATACGTTATAGATGTGATCCGTGGCGTGTTCGAGGAGTTTGGGTTTGAGCCTTTACAAACACCCGCTTTGGAACTATCTGAAGTACTCACAGGGAAATACGGACCAGACGCTGAGAAACTTATCTATCAGGCGGGACATGTCGGTGGTAAAGAAGACATCTCCCTCCGTTACGATCTTTCGGTACCGCTCTGTCGCGTTGTTGCTATGCACCCACAACTGCCGAAACCCTTTAAGCGTTACCAGATTGACCCCGTCTGGCGAGCAGAACGCCCACAAAAGGGACGCTACCGCCAATTCTTCCAGTGCGATGCGGATACCGTTGGAACCGAGAGCATGCTCGCCGATGCTGAGAACGTCAATCTCATCTATCAGGTGTTGACTCGACTCGGCTTCAAGCAGTTTGAGATTAATATCAACGACCGAAAACTTATCACCGGGATTGGGCAATTTGCCGGTGTATCTACGGAACAACTTAGCGGACTTTATCGCTCCATTGATAAATTAGATAAGATTGGACTATCGGGAGTCAGAGCGGAATTAGCAGAAAACCAGATTCCGGAACCCGTTATTGAGAAACTCCTCTCGCTCCTTCAAATTGAAGGCGATGCAGAAACAGTCCTGAATGCCCTCTCTGAACGACTCGGTGATTCTGAAGTCGCAAACGAAGGGATTTCGGAATTGGAAGAACTCAGCGGTTACCTCACGATACTCGGTGTTCCAGAGGAATTTTATAGGATAAACGTCTCAATGGTCCGTGGGTTAGAATACTACACGGGTCCGATCTATGAAACAGTCGTTGAGGAACCGAAAATTGGAAGTATCACTGGTGGTGGAAGGTACGATGAACTCATCGGAAGTTTCAGCAAACAGAGTTATCCGGCAACAGGCACCAGTTTCGGAATTGAGCGGATTATTGACGTGATGGAAGAATTTGATATGTTCCCATCGGCTGTAGGTAAGACAGTTACACAAGTGTTAGTGACTGTTTTTGATGCAGATCTCGCCCAAGCGTCTCTGAAGTTAGCGACGCTCCTGCGCAGCAGCGGCATCCGGACAGAGGTCTACTGTCGTCCAACACGCATCAGCACACAGATGAAATACGCCGATAACAAAGGTATACCGTATGCCGTTATCCTCGGATCTGATGAGGTAGAAACTGGCACGGTCGCAGTTCGAGACCTCGCGAGTAGAGAGCAGCAAGTTATCCCACGAGAGAAACTTGTCGAACACATCCAAGGATTCGTAGGCGTGTAAAAAGTTTATTCGGTTAAAAAAATGAGGCAGTTCTACCAACACCCTAATTTCACCCGTTATATCCTTCTGCTCTTTTGCATCGTTCAGGCGGTGCAATTGACCAGTGCAGGGTGTAGTCACACCAAACCGTATTATCATCCTGACATCCCTGAAATCGAGAGACACGATAGTGAAACAGAGAGTGTTCTTCACTATCGCCTTTTACTACTCGGTGATGGGGGAGAGCCGAAACAAGGTGAACCTGTCTTGGAAACGCTCCGCGAATGGGGAAAGAAAGACGCTGCGAAAACAAGCATTGTCTTTTTAGGAGATAATATGTATCCAGAAGGGATGACGGAACGCAGAAAACATGAAGCAGCAGAACGACTTGCCCCACAACTCTCGGTTGTTAAGACCGCTGGTGTACACGGACTGTTCATTCCCGGCAATCACGATTGGGCAGGTGGGAAGGCTGAGGGATATAGCGGACTTCTCGCACAAGAGCAATTTATTAACGATGCCTTATCGGGAGAGCTGAACTTCCTACCGTCGGGAGGATCACCGGGTCCAGTTGCGCTTGAATTCCCCAAAGCCAACCCCGCAGTCCGGCTTATTGTTCTGGATACACACTGGTGGCTCCATCAACACAACAAGCCGGAAAAGTCGCCTGAAAAAATTATAGAAGAACTTGTTGCACTCTTAGATACCGAGTTACCTGTTATCGTTGTCGGGCATCATCCACTGGAAACTTACGGACCACATGGAGGTTTCTTTGATTGGAAGTCCCATCTTTTTCCTGCCAGAGATATAAAAAGGTGGCTCTGGGTTCCGGTCCCTATATTCGGAGCCGCATATCCTTATTGGCGGAAATACTGGTATAAATCCGATCAAGATATAAGAGGCGCGCGAAACAAGAATATGGTGACTCAGCTGAACAGCGCATTGTCCACCGGGAAGTCCACCAACCGAAACCCGCCGCTTTTAATTTATGTTTCCGGACATGAACATTCTCTGCAAGTCTTGAAAGATGATATAATCGATTATCTGCTCGTCAGTGGAGCTGCTGCGGCTCGGAAGGTTACGGAAGTGACATCTGGAGAGAATACACTGTTCGCACATCAACATACCGGTTTCATGGCAATAGATTTTTTCACCGATGGAAAGATTTTGCTGCGCGTCGTTGAACCCGAGGGAAAAGGTGTCGTATTTCACCGATGGCTGACTTTTTAGGCTTTAATCTAAAGTTTATAAAATTACGCAAAAAAAGGCTTTCGAGAATGCCCCTAAAACGCGTTTTTGAGACAGCCCCTGTGTAAGAACACTCCAGATTTGCACAATCGGCGAATTATTGCTGCAATATATCACATGTCTCGGCAGGCAATAGGCAGGACACGGATATGTCCTGCCTAATTTTTCGCATTCTTTGCTTTGTGAACTAATTATCTGTTTTGGAGTCCTGGCGAGCGTACCTTAAAAATTCCACATCTCGTAGATACGGTTCCGCTTCCGCTAATTCAAAACGAATTTCTTGCAAATCTCCAACAATCTGTTTTAAATCCGAATCCACCTGCTGGTAGGTTTTTTCGGCTTTGTCAGGTTTATATCCGGATGCTCTCAGGTAATATGAAGTTCCCAACCAAACGCACGCGAGTGTGGTGATTGTTGTCGTACCCACAATAATTGCCACAACAGCGGTAACCGCAATCGTAAACTTGATGACGAAGAAGAACGCCAGTCCGATAAAGATGAGTAGTAGTAACATCCCCATATTTGTTCTCCTTGTTATAGGTCTACGCCTTTAGCGATGTTGATGAGTCGTTTGACTTCTGTTTTGAGAGCCGCGATTTCTTGCTGGGCATCATTGACTTTCTGCTGCAGCATTTCTATTTCCCGTTGTGTCGCGCCTGTTTTCAAGCCCTTTTTCTTTGCCGCGTAGGAGGTACCCATCCAGACGCATCCAAGTGCTGTTACCGTGATACTTCCAAATATAATGGCAACAATTACAACGACTTGTCCCATTTCCAAATCCTCCAACTTTAAAATAAAATATAGTCTTATGTATTAGAGTCAGCAAGCGCGGAAAAAGATAGAAAAAAAATGCGGGAGCGAATGGATTTAGACAAATTTTGGTGGCGTTGTCTCGTCGTTTAGTGGCGTTGTCTCGTCGTTTAGTGGCGTTGTCTCGTCGTTTAGTAGCGTTGTCTCGTCGTTTAGTGGCGTTGTCTCGTCGGAGGATTGCAAAAGTTGCATTGATTCGTCTTTCTCAAGGAGTTTTGTAACGTCATAACCTCTGCGGAGCAATTCCATTAAAAGCACGTCATCCGGGGCTTCATTTACTGAAGGTGACGTTTTCGTACTTATGTCACCTTCGCTGGACACCGACATCGCCTCCGATGCTTCACGCACACTCGCGTAATTCACACCGAGATACCGTTGCGTTGTTATGACACTTTTGTGACCTAACATCTCTTGGACAGCGTAAATATCGTTCGTCTGTTCGTAGAGACGCTGCGCATACGACTTCCGCAGCGAGTGGGTGCCGAGTTTACCATTCAGACCTGCCCCCTCAAAGGCATCCTTGAGTACATCGTATGCCGCTTTACGAGTCATCCGCTGCGAACCTTGTCCGTTCCGAGACGTAAACAGCGAGCGGGTCGGGTCGGTGTTGCCATAGAGTTCAGTCTGCCAAGTGATAAGATCCTCAATTGCCTCTCTGCCGTCTATATTCACAGGCACGGCTCTGGACATCTCACGACCTTTCACAATGTTCAGATCAAACAATAAATCTGTGACAGGCTTGCCGTTCTGCCATACATCGTTCACTTTTAACGCCAGTAGTTCACTAATCCGTCCGCCAACGGATACCCCCAACATAAATAGACTCCGATTTCGAACGGCGAAGATACCTTCGAAGGCATCCGATACTTTTCGGATTTCAGCATTATTTAAAGGTCTTGTACCTTTCATTCAAAGAACCTCTTTTCTTTATGAGTATATATTTTTTAAAACGGAATAAGTGCCTCGTTGGTTTCTAAGCCGTATTAGGACACGCCAAACCTTCTTGTTTGTCGGTTATCGCACAGTTCGTACACTAACTGCTCCAGTGTACATGTTGCGTCCGTCTGACTCGTTTTCAGTTCGGTATCTACTGCTAAGGTTTTCTCGAGTGCAATCGCGAGTTCTTCAGCCGTGAAGGCGTGGAGCGTCTGAAAGATTTTGTAAGCAACATAAGGGTTCTGTTTCAGGATGTTATGAGTAGCAGATTTGGGTAAGAGGTTCCCTACTTCTTCGGCAATTGGTTGGAAGATGTTGCTTATAAAATCCTTGAGTGGCATCCGACCCCGGAAGGGTCGAAGTTCCTTTTTCTCAGCGATTAACTTGGCTTGAAGTGCAAATCGGAATTGGCGGGCTATCGTGGAATTAACAGGAATCGGTTCTTGACCACTTGACAACACGTCGTGGAGACTCTTCAACGCCTGTTTCGCTGAACGTTTCCCGATAGCGTCGGTTAAGTCAAAGATACTGTCATAAGTGTTCTGGGTTACAACGTTCCGAATATCTTGTTCATCTACCTGACGTTTATCACCAACAAAATTGATAATCTTATTGAGGGCTTCAGCAATAGTGTGCATATCACCGCCAGTGCGGTTCCGAAGCTGCATGAAGGCGCGAGGCGTTATCTGTTTTTCGTATTCAGCGAGTTTTTCTGATACTTTTATATATAATGGATCTCGATTCACAGATGGGCCGGCTTCTACTGGCGCAAAGGGCCTGTAGCGTCCGACATCATCAATGGCTCTAACGAGCCTATTCCGTTCGTTCACAGCACCTCTTACCGTGAATATCAGCACACTGTTCTTCGGTAAATCGCCTTGAAGCCACTCAAGCATTAATGCGACATCATCAACGGCACTAACTTCCGTGGAATATAGGTCCAGTTCTTGGGCAATTTGCGGTAGACGTTCTAAGAACTGACGTTCTTCAGTAGTTAATCTCGTTTCCAGCTCGGCAATAAGGGCATCAACCGAATTTATGAAGTCAAGATGCCGTTCGGCAACCTGTTGTGGCGTAACGTCCAAAAGTTTTGCCAATGTAGAGATACATTTTGAGGCGTTCGAGGTCTCAATTTTAAACGCGTTTCGGACGACTGTTATTGGTGTTGAACGTTGTTGGGCTTTAAATAAAGTTGCATCCCGGACGACAACAACCCGCCATTCTGACATGACAGGATAGGTATCTACCTGACTGAGGATCTCTTGGGTTGTGACCTCGGGACCTTCTAAGAAAGAGAGGTTGAAGTCCCGTGTCTCAGGCGTAAGCAGATGGTCGAGCATCTGTTTAAGGGTGCCTTCAACAAGAAAACTCTCCTCACCACAGAGCAGATACACCGGGAAAACTTTATTCGATTGAATTTCACGAAGAATATTAGGTAGGGGTTTCCGTTGTTGTCTCATGCGGACAAACTGCCGCTGATTGGGATCGCTCACGTCGCGTTATCGCCAACAGCCTCCTGTTGAGTCCCAGTGGTCGCAAACGCCGAGAAGCGTTTTGTCGCATCTTCTGCGCCGCAACGCGGGCATTTTGTTGTAGGTGTATCCGTATCACTCGCACGTTGAAGCACTTCAAAATCAGTTGTGCAATCGTTGCAGCGGTATTCAAAAATTGGCATCGTGCCTCCTCTCCCTTCAAGCGACAACGGGACGGATAATTAACTTTATCTTTGTCCCTTTAGGTGGAATCACGTCGGTGTTGACGCGGTATGTCCGATCATCCGTACCCGTTGGTAACGGGTGATTAAAAAGTGAGTCAGGGTCTCGATAGACAGCAATGATATTATGGAAGAGTTGAGCAGTGAACTGATTGTTGCGCAGCCGTCCACCGTTGAAAATCCACGATGTCTCTTGCATCGGCCGCTCTGTGAAAGCGTTCCATATTAACTCTCGCGCCCGATGTGAAACGACCTCGTCACCACGATACCATTCCACCCAGATTTCAACAGGCGACCCTGTTGGTGGGCGTGGATCACCTTCAACTGTGAGATTCATACCCGGTTCATAATCCAAGGCACCGAGTGCCGCAAATATATGAATGGGTTCTGCATCAACAATCAAAATACTCTCATGTGTTTTCCCAAGTTCGCCACACGCAAAGAATTCGATATTTATGTCCCCGCCTACAATGTTGATTTCCCCGGGAACCCTTACTTCGCGCTTACCCGTGTCAAAGAGGACATTGCCGAGTTGGTAAACAGTTTCACTAACTTTTATCGGGTCCACCAATCGGGCATCCGTCGCTCCAGTAGACTGCGGATAGACAGTGAGTTTCTCTGAAGCAGTATTATCCTTTTCATTAGCATCCACGACATCTATACGCGCCACAATTTCTATTTCACCTTCCGTGGTTGGCACCCAGTCTGTTGAAACCACAGTCTCTTCCAGTTTCGGTGTCCAAAGCACTTCAGTGGTAGCGACCTTTTCGCCTTCTACAGAAAATTCGACATTTAGAATTTCATTGAAGGGTGTCCCCGTGTTCTGAAGCGTTGCACTCAGTCTAACAGGTTCGCCGACCCGCGGCGAAGGTGGAGAAAATCGGAGGCTCTGCGGCACAATCCCGATACTCGGTCCCGTTGGTCCCACCAGCGCATGGCTCAAAGCCATCACCGAGAAACAGGTCGATAAAAAATCGCTCTCAGAACCGCGCCATCTCCCATCAGGCTCCTGTTGAGCGACCATCATCTGTGCGATCTCATCATACCAGTTGTAGCCAGCGAGTGTGTCTAAAGTCGGTGGAATATCACAGAACCGTTGCAATGAGAGTAGATAATAGTAAAGCCAAGAATTAGACCCTGGATTCCGAGTGAGCGTCCAGTGCTTTTTCACCCATGTGATGCCTTTCTGAATCTGTGGATCATCAACAGGGACACCACATGCCCGGAGTGCCCACAACCCAGTCGCCGTCATGCTTCCATAGACCCCTATCGCCCAAGGCGAACCCTCATCGACTAAGTTATAGAGCCAACCTCCCGTTTCAGTTTGATTGCGGCGCACCCATTTTTCAGCGCGTGCCCAAGTGTCTGCTGGAATATCAAGTCCCCACTGTTTCGCGGTATACAGCGCATAGATGACCATGTTCATGTGTGCACCGTCCGCAGAGAAACCATATCCCCAACCGCCGTCGTCCCGTTCATCGGCGAACTCACTACCCTTGATAGGAAGTTGTTTCTTAACCAATTGGTTAACAGCGAATTGGGCGCGATCCTTATACGCTGGATTTTGAGTGGCAACTAACACGGGAATAATTACTGCAAATTGGTAGACAGCGAATTCGTTCCAATCCTGCTCAAACAGGAATTCTAAACCTTTCTGAACTGCTGGATCCGATGGTGTATGTCCTGTCGCGAACAGCGTTTGCAGTGCTAAAGCCGTTTCTTGTGTCTGATCTTCACCAAAATTCCAAGAGGTACCAGGGATGAAATTTTCTGCCAACCCTTTCAGACTTGCACCACAAGTGATGCAGATTAAGATGAGTTGGTTTTCAGTGCCGCACTGTAAACAGGTCCGGCTATGTTTGCCTTGTTGTGTTTTTATCCAAGTAATCCCTTTTCCGATTGTTTCTTGGATTTGATCTGATGTAACAGCAGGGAACGTGTATTTTTCTGCGACAATTGTCGCGTGCGTGCTGTTGTTTTCTGCGTTCGTTTCCTTAATATGTTCATCGCCTGTAGGGTTAACGACAGCATAAATCTCTGTCTGACCGGGTGGCGGTTGCCACCTCGCTTCTACCCGATCTGTCCTGCCCGCTTTTAACTCTAAAATAACATCACTACAGAGAATTTGGAGCGGTTGTGTCGCGGGATCCCCCTCGTAAAGGTCAACGACCAAATCTTCGTTCATTGTTGGCGTGCCTTCACCGATGTTCTGCACTTCAACCCAGATGGTAATTTCTTCGCCTTCAATCGGATTCGGGTTAGAAAAGGTGATGCTTTCAGCATTGACATAGAAATCTGGCAAATCCGCAAATCCACTCGTGGCAAACAAACCGGCAACGAGAACGCCGATTGTTAATTTTAATAGAAAGTTCGGAAAACTTGCATGCTGTGCTAAAACTACATACCTAATCATGCTGCACCTCATATATGTCTATCAGACCAGATTTATACCTATCCCCAACCCGCAACGAGACGAATATCGCGACACACTCCGGCAATTTAGTTGCCTGTCCAATATCCAACGGAAAGGGAAGACGGCTGTGGAATAGGGTTCTTGAAGAGGGCTTGACCTGAGGCGTTCCATTTACTGATCTCGCCTTGGAAGGTCTCACCGAGCAGGTCTGCTATCCAAATACCATCATCCGCCGGTGAAAGTGCTATCGCCACGATTGCCATTCCCGCCAGAAATTCATTCTTTTTCGTTCCATCTGATGCCAAGTTTATGAGCATAGATTGTTGGGAAACGACCCAGAGACTTCCATCTATTGGATTGATACGTGGAGAGGTCGGATTCGGGATATCTGTAATCTCTACGAGTTTTGCGCCAGTCGGCGATACCCGCATAAGCACACTGTGTTGGCTATCAGCGATCCATGCGTTGCCTTCATAGTCAACGCTTACGCCTTTTGGTTCACCCATTGCCGGGGCATCTGCGATTTTATTCCCAGTCGCATCGTAACGCGCGATAGGACCCCGGGCATTGGTAATCCACGCCGATCCGTCCTTAGGATTTACTGCCACAGCCGGTTCGTGCGCTGCTATTGTCGCAATAACTTGCGTTCCATCTCCTGATACTTTCTTAACAGCATCAAGTCCAGCAATCCACGCTGAACCATCGGCAGGGTTAATAGCTATCTGGTTCGGGCGCGTAATGTCCGGTATCTCGCTAAAAGCACCACTGTTCGGATCATAACGATAGACGGTATTTGCAGCTGAAACCGCAATCCAGACGACACCATCTGCTGGGTTCACTTCTGCAGCACTCGCTTGGGTTAAATTCGGGATGACTGTCGGATCTGCCTGTCCATTCGCATATAACTTATAAATTGTCTCCCCGCCACTGACAACCCAACATTCACCGTTATATTGTCCATAGCTGGTAGCAACCGCCAGTCCCAATAACATTACTACCAAAAACAACTTCTTCATCATTCCTATCTCCTCTTTTTCTTTATGTGCGCTCCATAAGCGCGCAGTGTATAATTTCGTTAAGTGCGCGCGATACGCGCCGCTTCTATTTATAAATCTTAACACAGTTTCCCTTAATTCGCAAGGAATATAATTTCGATTTTTTTTCTATACCCCGCTTCTTGTAGAAGCGAGCTCCCACTCGCGACTCTTACCAACCGCTAACGACTTATTGTTAATTTTTCTTGAAATCTTTGAGAGAATTAGGTATACTATAATGTAAAGTCGTTTGGACTTGTGATAGAAAACACTCACTTTTTGGAAGCGTAAAGATGAAATTTATTTTGAGAAAAAGGAAGCGGACTGTCATTCCTTTAGTTTGTTTACTCATTTACCTTTCCATAATTCCGATGCAGCTGTCCAGCTATGTGTTGTGTATCGGCACAGATGGACATGTCGAATTTGAAATCGGACGTGACGGACGTTGCATTGATACACGCGATTTCCACAAAGCACACACAGAGGTTGTAATTACCACAGTCCCTGTCGGAGAAAATCACTGTGGTTCGTGCATAGATCTCGCAATCTTTGTTCCGTTGAATACTGAGTCCTCTCTTGTTCCTGTCCAAAATGTGTTAGCACCTATCCCTGCTTTTGTAGTTGCTTTTGTAAGATACCCAACAAGTGATGCTACAATCCTAACATATACCCTTCTTCAAATGCCGTCGGTAGCAGACCCAACGCTCATCTCCCTTCAGAGCACGATACTCCTTATTTAAACCTTGACCTGTCCAATCTATGTGCAGTCTTCATCGCGCCTTGCGTAATTGAGAAGTAAGCACTGATTCCCCTTAATTTGAAATTATTTTAGTCTCGCATCCATTCTTTGGAAGCGCGTATAACCCTGTTTGGACGGAAAAGTAGCCGGTTTTGACAAGATACATAACCGAGCGCAGCTGCTGTATTCATAAAGATTATTGATTTTATATGGAGGAGAGCATTGTATACAAAACGCAAATTCAACAACATCTTCGTGACAGTCTGGATTTGCTTGCTAACAAACGTGGTGCAGATACCGTCTGCTGTTTCAAGTGAAAAAGATACAATTTCGCTTGAGATCGCCGTTCGGACGGCACTGCGTGAAAATCCAGAGCTGAACGCCTTTAGGGAAAAAGTTAAAGTTGCCCGCGCCAGCGTTGACGGTATCGCGCTGCTTGACAATCCTGAGTTGGAAACCGAGTTTGCTAAGGGGACGAACTTTGAACAAGGTTTTGAACTCACCCAAACTTTCCAACTTGGTGGACAACGCCGGCATCGGAGAAAAATCGCACAGAACCATCTTGAGAAAGCGAACACCGAGCTTGCTGAAGCCATCCGCTTACGCACGAAATCGGTAACACTCGCCTTTTATGAGTTAGCACTTGCCCAAGAAAAACTTAAGTTAGCTGAAAAGATTGTCCAGTATAACGAACAGATGCATGATATTGCGCAATTCCAGTTTGAAACTGGCGATATTTCAATAACACAAGCAAATCTCGCGAACATTCAACTACAATCGGCACAACGCGAGGCAGCAACGTTAGAAAGTGAATTGCGCTTGGCACAACTTGAGTTAAATGGGTTAATGGGCATCTCGCTTGAGATGGAACATAGTGTTATCAGCGGTCTACCTGAAGAAATACCGACAGATTTGAACCCTAAATTAACATCTGACGTGTTGAAAACACACGCCCTCGCGCATCGTACAGACCTGAAATCGCTCCGATTGGACGCACAATTAACTGAGAATCAACTCCTACTCGCAAAAGCAGCGAACATCCCTGACTTGAGTGTCGGGGCAATTGGGCAGCGTGGTACAGATGAGAATATGTTTGGCGTACAAATTTCTATTCCATTGCCACTCTTTGATCGGAATCGCGCTGAAATTGATGCTGTAAAAGCCCAACAACAAGTGGACGCGGTGCGAATTGACGGTACGGAGCAGAAAATTATTCGCGAAGTCATGTCGGCATTTTTGTCCTTGAATATGGCACGAAAAACAATCGCGTCTTACAAAGACAACTCTCTGGAATTGCTCAACGAGAACCTTGACTTAACACGCGCTGCCTATGAACTCGGAGAGGCAGTGCTTTTGGAAGTTATTTTGATGCAGAACGAGTTCATCAAAACCCGATTCGCTTATCTTGAAGCACTTGCAACCTACTATAAAGCGTTGGCTCGACTTGAAGCCGCTATAGGTACATCGATCGAATTACTGCAATAACCGCGTAATATTATTTACTCCAAACGGTATTAAGGAGGTAGAAAAATGCTACGTCCCTCTCATCTCACACTATTTTTGGCAATTTTCGTCATGCTGATACAAAGTTTGATTGTCGCGGACTTCACTTCTATATCAACTTGGGCAGAAGACGGACATGTCCACGATGACGACACAAGTCATCCTCACGAGGATGATGGACATGCTCACGACGATGACACCAATCATTCACACAACGGAAATACTGGACCCTCTCACAATAATCAATCAGACCATTCGCATAGCGATAAAAACGTGGTAACGCTCACAAACCAAGCAAAAGCGAATATCGGTCTACGGACCGCCGAAGTTGATACTCGACCGATTGAGACAATCGTGTCTGTTCACGGTAATGTGATAGCGCATCCCGAAAGGCAGGCAATTGTCACACCTCGGATCAGTGGCATCGTAAAGCGTGTCCATTTCAGTATAGGCGAATCTGTGAAAAGCGGCGATCTACTACTTGAATTGGAGAGTCTCGACTTGCAAATGGCACAGATTGAAATGATTGAAGCCGTTGCCCAAAAGAAGTCCTTAGCGTCCAAATTAGCGAGACTCACAGAAGTTTTCGCAAAGCAAATCCGACGGGAATTGCAAACACGTCAAATCGACTATTTGCAATCGCTTTCTGAGTTAAAAGAACTACAAGCAGCCATTAGGAAACGTAAAACGCTTGCTGTAGCGATGGTTATTTCCGGACTCGAACAGCTGCGGTTTAGATTGATTAAAGCCGATGTTGAATGCCGACTTTCAGAAACCACGCTCAAAAGGACTGAAATGCTCGCAGAAAAGAAGATTTCAGCACAAAAGGAACTTCTTACGCAGCAGGCAGCATACGCGAAAGGGCAGAATGAGCTGATAGACGCGAAACGACAATTCCAAATTGTGGGTATCAGCGAACAGATGCTGGAACAGATCCTTCAGGATGGCGGCGAAACACCCATTCTTTCACTCCTGAATGCTGATAAATTAGACCCAGAGGCACTACTGGAAAAATACGCAATCCTAAGCACGGAAAGCATAGCATTGGTGGAGGCAGAAGTCGCATACAAAATCGCAGCGATCAAGGTCGCAGCAAACAAACAGCGTGCACTCGCGGCGGGACTCACTGAACCTCTTCTTGAAAACCTCGCTAAAACCAAAGTTATCGTTCCCTTTAACGATTTCTCCACTGATGAATTGATTGAGAACCACCTCGCCTTTGTAGAGAGTTCAGAGGCACTTGAAGGTGTGCTGCAACTTGAAGAATTGTTGCGCAATGCTGTTATCACTTTGAATAAGGTCCAACAGAAACTTCGGGTCTCTGGACTGACTTCTGCTGATATAGAAAAGATCGTTCAAACAGGAGAACCCGCTCCAATGTTCTATGTCAGGGCACCCGCTTCTGGACAGATCATTCAGCAATACGTGACGCTCGGAACGACGGTTGAAAAAAGTGACATGCTTTTCTCGATACTTGATACCGATGTCGTCTGGGTTGAAGGTGAGGCACTTGAGGACACGCTTGCAGACATCCAAGACAGGTGGCAGATAGGCAGTGAGGTTCGCGTTCGTGTCCCTGCTTACCCGGAACAGATTTTCATTGGCAAAATCTCGCACATTTCAGTGGCCATGGATGCTGAGAAACGGACTGTTCACTTCTGGACAGAAATTAACAACCCGAGGCATAAACTCAAACCCGGGATGTTTACTGAACAGACGATTGTCCTTGAAAAAGGCACTGAGGTTTTGAGTGTTCCGTTGCGTGCTGTTTTTGAAGACGCGGGAGGCCGTTTTGTTTTTGTTGAATACGGAGATGCTTACGTCAAGCAAGAAGTCGTCGTTGGCACAAAAGATGACCGATATATTGAAGTCAGAGAGGGTTTGGTTCAGGGAGACTACGTGGTGACCCAAGGACAACATCAGTTGTTGAGAGCAGCAGCGAATGTTTCTGATGCACTCGGAGAACATGGACATCCACACTAAAGGGGTGGTCAGTTGTCAGGGCGGTTTTTCTACGAAAAACCTTTCAGTTGTCAGTTAAGAGACTTCGGTAACAATTCGCCTTGTTTGAACGCTTCAAGTGGGATTCAATTTGTTACAAAATCTCGCTTTAACTGAAAGCGTAGCGACCTGACCGTTGATAGCCATTAAAAATGGAGGTAAAATCAAGAATGTGGTCAAAAATTACTGAGGTCTCCTTGAAAAATAGACTCCTGACGCTGGCGTGTATGGTTGCTGTCGTTATTATCGGCTTCAGAATGTTTCAATCGGCACCGATTGATGTTTATCCAGATATCAATCCGCCGCGTATTACCATCTTAACCGAGGCACACGGCTGGTCACCTGAAGAGATGGAGACCTTAGTTACGCTACCTATCGAAAGTTCGATGAACGGTGCACCCTATGTCGCAAGGGTGCGTTCTTCCTCTGCAATCGGTCTGTCGCTCGTGTTCGTTGAATTTGATTGGGGTATGGATGTATTCCTCGCGCGGCAGATGGTCTCTGAACGGCTTCAAATTGTTGCGCCGAACCTGCCAGAAGGTGTTGATGCCCCGATTATCTTACCGACTTCCTCCCTTTTAGGTGAAATCATCGAATATGCCCTCATTGATGAAACCGGAGAATTCGACGAGATGGAAATGAGAGACCTTGCCGATTGGGTCATTCGATATCAACTGCAATCACAGGGAGGCATTGCCAATGTTATTAACATCGGCGGCTATCCGAAACAATTCCAAGTTTTCGTCAATCCTGAACGCTTGATACGATATCAACTCTCGCTTGAAGATGTTGCTTATGCGCTCACGAAGGGCAACGAAAACTCCGCTGGCGGTTTTCTCATTAAAGAGGCACGCGAATTGATGATCCGCGGATTAGGACGGATTTCGACCGTATCCGACATTGAAGACATCGTTATTGATGTCCGAGAACACAGCCACCCTATTTTCATTAAGGATGTTGCTACAGTAAAAATCGGATCGTTGCCTGAGATTCGGCGTGGCGCAGGAAGCCACAACGGTAAAGAAACCGTGTTGGGTAAGATCATCAAGCAGCCCGGCATTAATACGATGAATCTTAACGACAAAGTGACATCCGTGTTGAGATCGTTGGAGCAATCAATGCCTGAGGGCATCAAAATCAGAGTCGAGTACGCCCAAGCGGACTTAATTCGTCGTGCAGTGGATACAGTCAAAGAGGCTTTACGCGACGGGGCGATTCTCGTTGTTATCATTCTCGGTATTTTCCTCTTCAATATCCGCACCGCACTCATTACGTTGACTGCGATCCCACTTTCGCTCATCATAGCAGTTATCGCACTGCTCTCCCAGGGTGGAACCCTAAATATCATGACACTCGCGGGTTTAGCAATTGCTGTCGGAATGGTGGTTGATGATGCAATCGTCTATGTTGAAAACATTTTCCGCAGACTGCAGGAATATTTCCGCCGCCGTCATAAAGGCGAGACATCCGACGAAACGCCGGCAGAAGTTGTAACGCGCGCCAGTGACGAGATCCGAGCCTCAATCGTTTTTGCAACGTTGATTATCATCCTCGTTTTCGTACCACTGTTTAGCCTGAGTGGTATGGAAGGCAGAATGTTCCGTCCGCTGGGTTGGGCAGTTGTCATATCAATGGCAGCGTCGCTGCTCGTTGCCCTTACAGTTGTTCCTGTACTCAGTGACTTACTATTGACGCGTTTCCGAAGAACGCGTATGACAGCAGGAGAACATTCGGAACCCCCACCGCCAAAAGAGAGTCCGGTGGTTGTGTGGATTAAGGGGGCTTACCGTCCTGTTCTCGCCTGCGTCATGCGGTTGCGTTGGGCTGTCGTCGTGCTGGCACTGTTGTTGGTCGCTTTGACTGTCGCAGCAATTCCCCGTTTGGGACGTGAATTTTTACCCGTTATGGACGAAGCCACGTTTATCATCAGTGTCTTTTCACCACCAGGAACCTCGTTGGGAGAATCCATGCGTATCGGTAGGGAGATGGAAACCAGACTCCTAACGATTGAAGAAGTAACCAGCGTGAGCAGTCGCACCGGACGCGCAGAAGCCGATGAGCACGCTCACGATGTGAATACACATGAGATCCTTGTAAACTTCATTCCGCCCGATGCGCGCGAAAAAACCCGCGAAGCACTCCTCTCTGAAGTTCGAGAATTGCTATCGCCTGAAAACTTTCCCGGCGTGCTGGTATCCGTCGGTCAGCCGATCCAACACCGTCTTGATCACCTGCTATCTGGTGTTAACGCGCAAGTCGCGCTGAAATTGTTCGGACCTGACCTTGATGTGCTTCGACAGAAAGCAGAGGAAATCCGATCTGTTGTCTCAGTGATTGATGGGGTCGCCGATTTACAGGTGGAGCAACAGGTACAGGTGGAGCAGCTTCAGATTCGCGTTAAACGTCATGAAGCGGCACGCCACGGTCTAAAAGTTGAGGATATAACACATTTCGCTGAAAGTGCATTCAAAGGTGAAGCCATCAGCCAAGTTATCCAAGGACAACGCCAGTATCCGCTCCTCATTCGCATGGATCCAACACTCGTTAACACCGTTGCGTCTATCGGTAACCTGAGACTCCGAACACCTTTAGGTGCGTATGTTCCGCTAAAACAGGTCGCTGATGTCGGTTTCGGGTACGGACCGAACACCATCAATCGCGAGAACGTTTCCCGCCGAATTGTTATTCAGTGTAACGTCCAAGATCGGGACCTCGGTAACTTTATTGCCGAAGTCCAGCAAGAAATTGCTGAACGTATTGATCTGCCCGAATCTTATTTCCTGACTTATGGTGGTCAGTTTGAGAGCCAACAGATAGCACAAAGGAAAATCCTGATTCAGACAGGTTTTGTGCTTGTCGGTATCTGTGTGTTGCTGTTTCTGGCGATGGGTTCATTTCGGTTGTCGTTATTGGTGATGCTGAATTTACCCTTAGCACTCATCGGCGGCGTTATTAGCATTTTCCTTACGGGGGGTGTACTGAGTATTCCGTCAATGGTGGGTTTCATTCTGCTGTTTGGGATCGCTGTGCGAAACGGTATCATCCTGGTAACCCATATCAACACCCTACGTTCAGATGGAATGCCACTTTACGATGCCATCCTAAAGGGCGCGGAGGAACGGATTAGCCCAGTCCTAATGACGGCTCTGACAACAGGATTAGGTATGCTACCATTAGCACTCGCGCACGGTTCAGGCGCAGAACTCCAGAAACCGCTGGCAATCGTCATCAGCGGCGGTATGATAACTGCAACGCTCTTGACGCTTGTTGTGTTACCCGTTTTGTATTACATCGTCGAATTAAGTTGGTTGGCAAGTTTCCAAAGACAAAGCGCAAAATTATAGAGGCATGTAAACTTTTTTGAAACTTTTTGCGTTGAAAGGTGTCTAATAGGGTAAGAAAGCAAAACTGATAAATTAAGCGAGGGAGTCAAGATGAAACGCATGCATTTCTATTGTCTAACTTTAGTGGTAGTCCTTCTATTTGTTGGCATTAGTATGGTAAGCATGGCTGAAGTGGCTGTCTTACAGATAGAAATTTCGGATGTCGTCAGCAACAGGGATGCACACCAGATTCGACGTTTGTTAGAACCGTGGGCCGATGCGAAAGACATCACCTTTGAGATACCTGTCGATAAGAATGGAAGAAAACGGATTTTCAGTACTCTTGTGAAGATTAAACCCCGACAAGGGGTCTCTAAATACAGTGAAACACATACGTTTGATGTCTATGACATCATGCGTCAACTCAACGACTCGCGTTTTCGAGGCAGACATGGGATCGGGTTTTCTCGCGTCCTTAAAAGCGAAGCGACGATTCGGGGGGATCTATTCGCACATCCAGGTTTCGCTCGGAGCTACCTCCGAAACGTGCCGTCGTGGCGACGCTGGCGACCGGATACCTCGAATATCCATCACGCAATGACAGCCGGTAATGAAGAACAAAAGTTCGTCTTCAGTGCAAATCCTGAATTCGATCAACTGCGGCTTGATGCAGCGGATAACGATAAACCCGTTGAGGTACAGGGTGTAATCACTGGGTTTGATGGTCCTTACCCGATTGTATCGGTACGTAAGTATGAGGTAGGCTATCACTTGAGGAATGGCGCATCTGAAGCATCTGGAACAGAGACAACGGGGAAACCCACTTACGACTATCTTGAGAGACGGTAGGAATAGTTTTTGGTTATAAGTTGTAAGTTAAGAGGTTTTCCTGTAACGATTTACCTTTCATTGGCAGGCACCAAGTTGCATCAATTGTTACGGAATGTCTCTTAACCAAAAACCAACAACTGACAGCCAATAACTACTTACGATTGATAGCCACCTGTGTTGAATAGGACAACGCGCTCGGAAGGTTCAATCATGCCTTTTGAGACGAGTTGTTTAAGTGCTGCGACTGTCGCTGCACCTTCAGGACACGTCAGAAGCCCTTCGGTTGTTGGAAGTAATTGCATTGCCTCGCCGATGGCTCCGTCCGTGACGGCAATCGCGGCACCGTTACTTTTACGAATCGCCTCTAAAATCAGGAAATCCCCGATCGCTTGTGGTACACGCAGACCACTCGCAACCGTCCGGGCATCACGCCACGGCGTTGCCTCCGTTGCCCCTTCTTTCCATGCCTTGACAATCGGGGCACATCCCGTCGATTGCACCGAAATGAACCGGGGTCTTTTCTCGCCAATCCAACCGATCGCTTCTAACTCCGCAAAGCCTTTCCACATTCCGACGATCCCAGTGCCGCCACCTGTAGGATAGATGATAACATCTGGCAATTCCCAATTGCACTGCTCCGCAAGTTCAAACCCCATCGTCTTTTTCCCTTCCACGCGGTACGGCTCTTTCAGGGTTGACACGTCAAACCAACCCTCCTGTTCCTTCCGCTCCGCCACAATTCTGCCGGCATCCGTAATTAAACCGTCAATCAGTGTAACGTTTGCACCGGCGAGTTGACACGTCTGCTTGTTGAAGGCAGGTGTATCTTGTGGCATGAAGATATGTGCGGCGATCCCAGCAGCGGCGGCATAAACCGCAAGTGCCGTCGCAGCGTTGCCAGCGGAAGGGATCGCTAATGCCTTGAGTCCGAGCGACTTCGCTTTGGAGACCGCCATCGCCAACCCACGTGCCTTGAAGCTACCGGTGGGCAGCCGCGATTCATCTTTTACCCAGACTTCTGTGAGTCCAAACGTCTCGCCTAACCGCTTCGCATGGACGAGCGGCGTTATTGTCTCTCCGAGCGTCACGATGTCTTCAGGGTTTGATATAGGTAAGAGTTCCTTGTAACGCCAGAGCGAAGCAGGACGCGATAGCAGCGTGTCGCGTTGCCATGTGCCTGCTAACGCTTCAAGGGCGTAACGGGCAAGCAGCGGTTTCCCGCAAGCCTCACAAACGTTCTGTGGCTCCGTGTGTGGATAGATTTCGCCACACTTACTACACTCAAGATTTTTTAGCGTTTCGTCGTGAATATTCATCAAATTTCGGTTGTGGATTAGGATTCTTCAAGCAATTTGAGACAGATGGCTTTCATGCTATGGAGACGGTTCTCCGACTGGTCAAAGATAATGGAACGTTCATCGTTGACGAGTTCACCCGAAATTTCATAGCCATGATGCGCGGGAAGGCAGTGCATAACCCGACAGGCATGATCTTGTAAAAGTTTAGCGTTCAACTGATACGGCATCATCTTTTCCAATCGCCGTTTCCGTTCCTTTTCAAAAGCAGGATCGGTAAAGAATTCCATGTCTACCCATGTATCCGTGTAGACAATATCGCTTTCAGCGGTGACTTGCTCCAGTGAACGTTCAATACCTATAGTATCGGTATCAATCGGTTTATAGAGTCCTTTCCGCGAAGCCTCTTCCCACAATTCTTTATCAACAGCAGCGGGATTTACCTCCGGTGCGACGACTGAGACCTCAACGCCGACCTTCATGCCAGCAGCGATCAACGAATTACAGACGTTGTTATGTACACCGATAAAACACAATTTGACCCCTTCGAGTCTACCGAGGTGTTCCTGTATTGTCATTAGATCGCCGAGCGCCTGTGTTGGATGGTATCTGTCACAGCATCCGTTAATTACAGGGACGGTTGCAGCGGCAGCGGCTTCAACGAGTTCGGCATGTTTCAAGAAACGGGCTAAGATAATATCAACATACGCTGAGAGGACGCGCATTTCATCGCCGAGATCGGCTAACGCAAAGTTGGTCGTCCGCCAATCGAGGTAGTGTGCATGCCCACCGAGTTGTGTGATGCCAACCTCACCTGCACATCGCGTCCGCGTGGAGGTCTTTTGGAAAAGTAGACAGAGACTTTTCCCACCGACAGCGTGTCTGTATTTTTCGGGATGGTTTTTAATCTTCAGGCTCTCTTCAACGGTTTCAAGAATATCTGTTTCTGACCAAGGTTTCAGCGTAATCAGGTGCATAATTACCTCCACAGTCGGGTTTCTAAAATTAGAAACTATAATTATACACAACGCATTCAGAAATGTCAAATGTTTTTTACTGTTGGTCCAGAAACATTTAATTGTTGGTTTTTCGATCAGATTTCACCCCAGGCCCGGTAGTGCGGTTTTGCGGCGTACTCGACCCGGTTCATGCCATACGGAGAACCTGAATACCGTTGATTGAAGTGCATAAGCACTTCATACCGTTGATTCTGATTCTGATTCATGCGATGTGCATTCTAACCGCACTACCAGCGATTAGTCGTCGGGGACAGAATTTCAGAGTTTTCAGAACCAGCGTCACAAGCTAATAGCTTATGCTACAATACAACGGTCTTATTGTCTATCCCACGGAATGTCAACATCCAATTCATCAGCAAGTTGTTCGAGTTCTCGCACGGGTTCTCGGTGGAGTGGTATCCCATTTTCACGGCGTTCTTGGGTGAGTTCCCACTCAATCTCACCGGGAAGCGTAACCCGCGTAAATCCACTGCGTGGCGTGGCTTGTCGCGTCATTTGAATCTGTCGGTCAATCTCGGTTTTAAAATCCGAAACAGCGGTGAAACTGGCGATGTTAATCGCAAAGAAAAAGTGTGAAGATACGCGTTTCTCAAGGGGCGCGTCTCCGGGCTGATAGTGCTTATTGATACCCATCAACCCACCACTCAACGGACCGCATAAGACATCCATCACGATCGCAAGCGCAGAGCCTTTAGGACCCGCAGCGGGTAGGATAGCAGCGACCTTGCTGGGATCATCGGTTTCATTGCCATCGGCATCAAGTCCCCACCCCAATGGAATTTTCTCCTGATACAGGCGCGCCGTCCCAATCCTTCCAGCAGCAGCTGCACCGCACGCCATATCCAAGACGATGGGTGGCTCTTCACCGGCGGGTATCGCGAAGGAGAGCGCATTGTTCCCAATCGAGGTGCTTCTGGCACCGAAAACAGCGACATTCACACCGAGTCCATTCGTCGTCGCGAAACCGATCATATCGTGTGCAACAGCGCGCATCGCGTGACTCGAAGCCGCCCCAAAGTGGTTACTGTTCCGAGCGATAGCCACGCCGATTGAAGCAGATTTCGCTTTTTCAATCGCCATATTCATTGCTCGAACACCGACAAGATGCCCTAACCCTCGATCGCCGTTTAGTAAAACGGAAGCGGCATTATCTTCAAGCACCTGTAGTTCTGGGGTAGGGTTTATATCGCCGTTGATGATACCGCGAACATAGCGCGGTACTGCACGTGTGGCGTGTGAGTGAACACCCCGTAAGTCCATCAGTACTTGCATTTCAGCGACGGTCTCTGCATCCGATTCAGCAACGCCAACTTTCTGATAAAGCTGACTACAGACGCTTTGCAACGCCGATGCCTCCACAATTACCTCTTGTTCGTGTTGATTCATGGCTAAAGTCCTCCGGCAGCATTTTAAACTCGGTCTGGTGCCGCTATTTTAGCAAAACTGACCTAAAAACGCAAATTTATTGAACGCCTCTACATCGACTGGCTTTTCATTTGACTTTGTGTTCTGTGCTATGGTATTATAACCATAAAGAAGGACGCTTATAATAGTCAATACACACTGTTGTCTATAGAAAGCACGATCTAACCCTTTTCGCACAGGGAGCAGATCCATGATTTTGCCCAACTATATTCTACGATGCCTTTGTCTGATTTTGATACTGGTATTCGTTGCTTTTACTGCCAATCCGGGTGAAAAGGATACCACCGATTTTTCTAAAAATGGCGCGCTGTTTTTAGAACAGTACTGTTTCAGTTGCCACGCCGGTGACCAACCCGCCGCTGAACTCTCCTTGGATTCATATACAGATAACCATTCCTTGATTAAGGATCGTGAGGTTTGGGATCGGGTGCTGGATATGGTAGAAACAACTCAGATGCCCCCCGAAGATAACGAACAGCCATCACTGGAAGAATCGGAGGCGTTTGTTGCGCATATCGAAGCAATCTTTGAACACGCAGACCGCACAGCGAAGCCGGATCCCGGACGCGTCACAGTCCGCCGACTCAATCGAGTCGAATATAAAAATACCGTCCGCGACCTACTGGGTGCCGATTTCAATCCTACCGAAAATTTTCCCGCAGATGATGTCGGGCACGGATTTGATAACATCGGTGATGTGTTGACAATGTCCCCGCTCCTGATGGAACGTTACCTTGAAGCCGCCGAGGCAATTGTTTCGCGTGTAATCGTATTGGATCCACTGCCACCCTCCAGGTCCTACCGAAACGGAAAAATTCTTGATCCGCTCCACGATGATGTTCCTGATGAACGCTACCGACTGCTCGATCCAACCGCTACAGAGCCGTGGAAATCCGGACCCTTTACAACAGGCGCGGACAATTTCAACATAGCCCCCGACGCAGAAATTATCTACTATGCCTCGCTTTATGCCGAGACGGAGAGTGACACCCCCGTAGAGGTTGTTTTATTCATTCAAGGCGATGAATTAGAGCACGTAACCCCACCGGAGCAACTCGCACGTTTAGTAGGGGTAGATCCGACGGCAGACAATAATATCAAGGTTCTGAAGGCTTTTGAAATTACCGCTCGCAGTCCCGAAAAAAACCAGACGATTAAATTCTTTATTACCGGTATTCCCAACATTGAAAACGTCGGCATTGCAATGCTTAAGCCGAAGGAAGGTGAACCAGACGCTAAACTGCAGGTTCGCCTGCTCTGGTCAAAAGGTCCATTAGAAACCAGACCTAACTCTCATTTCGAGATTCTGGCATGTACACCGGATATCCCGCAAACAGAACAGACCCGTGAGGTGCTAACACGCCTGCTACGCCGAGGCTACCGTCGTCCACCGACCGAAAATGAAGTTGAGCAACTCGCAGAATTTGTAGCGTCCGTTCAAGCTGACGGCACGTCGTGGGAAGCAAGTATCCAAGCGGCGATTAAAGTCATTCTCTGTTCACCCAAATTCCTATTTCGATTGGAACTTGACGACCGTCCACAAACACCAGAGGCGTATCCGATTGATGAATTCCAACTCGCCTCGCGGCTCTCTTACTTCCTATGGAGCAGCATGCCGGACGACGCGCTCCTTGAGCTCGCTGAGAAAAAACAACTGACTGTCAATCTGGAGTCCCAGGTTAAACGCATGTTGGCTGACCCAAAAGCATCTGAATTAGGGAGCAATTTTGGGTCCCAATGGCTTCAGATTCAGCGATTGGCAACGGTTGCGCCGGATCTCGAAAAATTTCCGTATTTCACTGGCGGCTTGCGCTTGGCTATGCAAAAGGAGACCGAACTTTTTGTTGGATCGATCTTTCGCGAAGACAGGAGTCTGCTTGATCTAATTGATGCCGATTATACCTTCCTTAATCAGCCCATAGCGAGCCACTATGGTATCGTTGATACACAAGGAAACTGGCGGAACCACAAGAACCCCGTACCGGGTGGTGAGAGGATTAGGGGCAGATCGTTCCGTCGCGTCAAGTTACAAGGCACCTCACGCGGCGGAATACTGAGCCATGCCAGTGTGTTGACGGTGACCTCTAACCCAACGCGGACTTCTCCTGTCAAAAGGGGACGCTGGGTGCTGGAACAGATACTCGGTACACCGCCGCCACCGCCGCCACCAGATGTCCCGGAATTGGAAGAAGAGGGTGAGATTGCTCACGGTACGACCTTACGAGAACGTCTCGAACAACACCGGGCAGACCCGGCATGTGCGAATTGCCACGCGAAAATGGACCCCATTGGGTTCGCACTCGAAAACTTCAACGCAATCGGGGCGTTTCGGTGGAAAGATGGCGAATTGGATATTGATACAACGGCGGAATTGCCCGACGGAACGGTGCTACAACACGGCATAGTAGACCTGAGACAGGTCATCTTGGATAGAAAACAGCAGTTCGCACGTTGTTTGACGGAAAAATTGTTAACATACGCTTTAGGGAGAGGCTTGGAATATTACGACCGACCGACTGTTGAACGTATCGTCGCACAGCTCGAAGCTCAGGACTACAGAAGTTCGGTCCTGATTACAGAAATCGTCAAAAGTGATCCGTTCCGGTTGCGACGTGGCACAGAGAGTAAGTGATGATACGTATTACAACCCATATAATTCTTTTTCTTATCATAATTCTCCAATCCGGTTGTTATGCCGTTCATTATGAGACACCAAATCAAAGTTCTATTTTACAGTTAGAGGAAAAATACTCTGTCTACTTAGATTCTACATGGACGACAAAACAGGCAGACGCGCTGCTAAACGTCTTTGACTCCATATCCGGAGTGCTGAACCTACGTTTTTCTCAATGGTGCATAAGTGATACTGACTTAGAAGATGGTATTAAGATTGAATCTAAAGATAAGTTAAAATTCGTTACGATTAGTAGATATATCTTTCCGGTTGAAGGGGATCAAGAGGCGTTGTCACCCGGAAAGGAATTATATTATGCTGTCGTTCAGTTCCTAACAGAGAACGGAACGAACAGACCTATTATAGAATTAATATTGCAAAAAAGGTATGGGATATACGTACCCGCTTACGATTCATTAACCGAGGACACGCCAAGCAAAACATCAAAACGCTATTCAAATTTTGAAAATGAAGACCTGATGCTCATTATATCCGTATTTGAGGAATTTCCTCAGACACTCCATAAAATACCGAGATTAGAATATATAGTGCGTAGAATTGATAAAGGTGAAGAAGAAGATGAGAGAGGCATGAGTTATGCTCGGACAGGTCGGGGTCACATAGAGTTTGCTGAGTCCATTTTTCGCCGCCGTAATTCTAATACAACTCGGCGCGTCATTGCCCATGAAAAGGCACATTTTTTATGGGCTTTCGTTCTCAGCAGAGAACAGAGGGCAGATTGGGCGAAACTTGGGGGATGGCGGCGAGATTCAAGCGAATTAGGTTGGTCAACAACCAAAGAACGGTCAGCGTTTGTATCGGATTACGCTTCTGAAAAAAATCCAAATGAGGATATGGCGGAAAGTATCGCACATTATCTTATATCGCCCGTTAGACTCCGTTCCTGTTGCCCTGAGAAATATGAATTTATTCATCGGATTATGCTTATGTATACCGAGGGATATGAACCGTCTAATGTTATGTAAATCGCTCGTTTGGTTGGATTAACCTGTATTGAGAAAAATCACGTTAAATAATAATACAGGCTATGCTAAACTGAGCACCAAGGATCAGAAATACTCATGAGCACATCAAAACAATTTTCTCGTCGATCATTTTTAAGTGGTTTAGCGGTTGGTGCTGCCCTACCGTGGCTGGAAACGGTCAGTTCACTTACAGCTTGGGCGGATACGTCCATGAATGGGAAAACGATTACCCGTTACCCCGATCCTGCTGTTGAAGTGATAGACCCACGTTTCGAGAAATATAAAATCGGCAACGCTGTTGTGGAACGGCTGTGGACAGGGGCGCGCTGGTCGGAGGGACCTGTCTGGTTCGGGGACGGCGGATTCCTGCTCTGGAGTGACATTCCTAATAACCGTATCCTGAAATGGCAGGAAGCCACCGGTGAAGTAAGCGTCTATCGCAAACCCTCTAATTACACTAACGGTCACACACGCGATCGACAGGGCAGACTCATCAGTTGTGAACACGGCACACGGCGTGTCACACGCACTGAATATGACGGAACAGTCACTGTTCTCATAGATAACTTTAACGAGAAACGCTTCAATGCACCCAACGATGTTGTCGTCCATCCCGACGGACATATCTGGTTTACGGATCCGGGATACGGTATCCTCTCCAATTATGAAGGACACAAAGCAGAATTTGAATTACCGACTTCCGTTTATCACCTGAATCCAGACACTGGCGAAGCAATCGTTGTAAGCGAAGAGATCGAAAGACCCAACGGTCTCTGTTTTTCACCCGATTACAACAAACTTTACGTTGCTGATACCGGTCCGCCGAAAAATATCGTTGCCTATGAGGTCGTGAACGGTGAACAATTGGCTAACAAACAGGTGTTCGCTGATATGGCACCCGGTGCCGCTGACGGACTTCGGTGCGATACAGATGGAAACCTATGGGCAGGCACAGGTTGGGTCGGCGAAGGCTACGACGGTGTACACATCTTCGCACCAGATGGAACGCTGATCGGTAAGATTCATCTTCCAGAGATTTGTGCAAATATCTGTTTCGGTGGTGTAAAACGAAACAGACTCTTTATGGCGGGTAGCCAATCTCTCTATTCAGTTTATGTCAATGCCCAAGGGGTACCGTACTTTTAAATGCGCCATAAGCACTTGACAAGTCATGAAAAATAAGGTACAATTGTGTTATAGACGTTATGGAACGAAAAATCGGACAGTGACAGTAGCGGCTTTTCGCAAGTTTTCTGCTGTTTTAACTGTGAGGAGTTGACGAAGGATTATGAACACTTCAAAACAACTTTCACGTCGAACATTTTTACGAGGCTTGGGAGTGAGTATTGCCCTACCGTGGCTGGAAGTCATGGGACCCGTCACATCGTGGGCGAATACGCCTGCGGGCGCGCAGACAGTGCCGAATCGGATGGCTTTCCTTTACGTGCCTAACGGAAAAATCATGGAGGATTGGACTCCGAAGCAGATCGGTGCTGACTATGAACTCACCCATATCTTGAAACCACTGGAAAATGTAAAGGACAAGATGCTGGTACTCAGCGGATTGACCGCTGATAAAGCGCGTGCGAACGGTGATGGCGGTGGTGATCACGCCCGCGCAATGGCAGCCTTCCTGACGGGTGCGCAGCCCCGTAAAACCGATGGTGCTGACATTCACGCCGGTGTTTCTGTTGATCAGGTCGCAGCGTTGCATGCCAGCAACCGGACCCGGATGCCTTCGCTTGAACTCGGAATTGATCCAGGGAGAAGGGCGGGTAATTGCGACTCCGGTTATAGCTGCGTCTATTCATCAACACTCTCGTGGCGTTCTGCTACGCAGCCACTTCCCAAAGAGGTGAATCCAAAACTCGCTTTTGAGCGTCTCTTCTCGACCCTCCCCGATACAGAACGGGCGGAACGCGACCAACAGCGAAAAAGTATTCTCGACTTCGTGATGCAGGACTCAAGAGATCTCCGCCGACAAGTCACAGGGAACGATGTTCGTAAACTCGATGAGTACTTCTCTGCTATCCGAGACATTGAGTTGAGAATCGAAGCCGCTGAAAAGTTTCCACCCATCGAAAGTCCAGGCTATACTGTACCAGAGGAAATTCCAGAAGATTATCAGGAACACTTACGCCTCATGATGGACCTGATGGTACTCGCATTTCAGGCAGACGTAACCCGTGTTACAACCTTCGTCCTCGCAAATGAGGGAAGTAACAGACCGTATCCGTTTGTTGATGTCCCGGATGGGCACCACTACTTGTCACATCACAGCGGTGATGAAGAAAAAATAGAAAAAATCAAACGGATTGATGTCTTCCATTCCGAGCAGTTAGCGTACTTCTTGGAAAAACTCAACGCAACGGCTGAGGGCGACGGATCGCTGCTGGATCACTCGATGATTCTATATGGCAGTGGGAACGCAGACGGCAATCGACACAGCCACCACGATCTCCCCATCATACTCGCAGGCGGCGGTTGCGGGACGCTAAAAACGGGTCGTCACATCCGCTATCCGAAAGAGACCCCACTCAATAATCTATGGCTGTCGATGCTCAATCGTATGGATGTTGAGGTCGCACAATTAGGCGATAGTACTGGCAGTTTGTCAAACCTCTCTTAAATCATAAGTTAGGCACGTTTGCAAGCGTGCCTACTGCCTTCCCTTCCACAATTTCCTTGTAATACCCTTTCTCGAACATCAGAACGTCTACAACATGCCACCGATTAGCGGACATCTTCAGGGGAATCCCCCGTTTCAGCAATCTTCATCAATACATCGTCGTCTAAATCAAGGTCTACATCCTCTGAAAAGGGTTGTGGCACCTTATACGGGGTCTTTGCGTAAATCTCAACGATGTTCTCATCTGGATCGTAGAAATAGATCGCCAGCGCAATACCGTGACTCACGACACTCCGAATCCGCACGCTTTCCGACTTCAGGAGCGCGTAGAACTGCTTCAAGTCCTTTAGATCTTCTACAATAAATGAAACCTGTTGAACGACCTTTGCTCCCGGTGGCGTATCTCTGCCCGGGCACAGTGCCAGTTCGTGGTGTTCTGACTCTGGCTGCGCGCTCAGGAAGATAATATGTCCTTCTGGATGTGCATCCGTAACGGTGAGACCGAGAATACGGGTATAGAAGTCCAGGGATTTTTCGACATCGGTACAATAGAGACCGACATGTCCGAGTTCTTTAACGGCTAACATTTTTTCCCTCCTACAGTATCAAACTCAGGACTCACAGTTTATCATGAAACAGAAAAAGAGGACAAGGTATTTTCTTACCTGATGAGGCTCTTTTACGGCGTTAACTTGACATTAATACATCGAGTTGGGTATAATCGGATAATACAATTTGGAAGCCAAATTATTTGCTATCCTCACGTAAAAAAGTTCGAGAGAACGAAGAGGCGATGAACAGGTCAAAACGGTTCGATACTTCCTTAAACCCCACGAGCAAATCTGTTGGCGTATCATCACGGGCAGTTCTCATTGGGTTAGTCTGTGCCGCCGGGGAATGTATGATTGCGCCTTACAATGATTACGTGATTCGCAATGTCTTTCTGGCTGGCGGTCATTTTCCTGTCGGTCCATTTTTTGTCCTGACCATTCTGGTGCTGATTGGCAACCGTATCTTGAGCGCAGTTTCTCCCAAACTCACACTGTCAGCGGGTGAATTGGTGACGATCTGGTGTATCATGGCAGCCGCCTCCGGCATTCCTTCGACAGGCATGATGAGATATGCGTTTAATCCGCTTGTCGCCTACCAGTATTTTGCAACACCCGAAAATGATTGGAAAGCCCTTTTCCATCACTATATTCCGCACTGGCGCGTTGTTCATGATGAGCAGGCTATCAAATCCTTTTATGAAGGCATCTCTTCGGGTGAATCCATCCCTTGGGGGGCATGGCTGATACCTCTCTTCGCTTGGACCCTTTACGTGTTTGTCCTCTACTTCGTTGTGATATGCCTCTCGGTGCTGCTCCGTAGACAATGGGTCGAGATTGAGCGGTGTAGCTTTCCGCTGGTTGTGTTGCCTGTGGAGATGGCAAACAACCCGCCGGGAGCGAGAAATTCACTTTTCAGGAGCAGCGCATTATGGATCGGATTTGCCGTTCCCGTATGCATTCACACGTTGAACGGCCTTCATGCGTTCTTCCCTGGCGTGCCGGAATTTCCCGTCCGATTCAATCCCCATCCCTACTTAACTGAAAAGCCTTGGAGTGCACTAAGACCTTTGCAACTCAACATGTATTGTTCGATAGTGGGGTTCAGCTATTTACTGCCGCTTGAAGTGTCGTTTAGCCTGTGGTTTTTCTTTCTATTCTTCAAACTCCAATGTCTTATCGGCTCAATGCTCGGTTTCCAAATCACCAAAGGTCCAGGCGTGCAGCACAACGCGTATTCGTTCAGTGCTTCTCAGGAAATCGGTGCGTGCCTCACC
>JAJEIE010000027.1 GCA_022827625.1 Candidatus Poribacteria bacterium
ACAATACTAAATGAGGATGCATCGGCACCACCGAGGGTATAGGTAAGGGTGGTATTCGCATCCACATCTGCCGCAGTGACCGCCGTGCCTATGTTTGTGTTGGCTGCGGTGTTCTCTGCGATGGACCGGGTCGCGGTGCTATCCTCTGTGAAACTCGGTGCCTCGTTGACGTTTGTCACATTGATCGTGACGTCGATGGTGTCTGTGAGTTTGCTATCAGAAACGGTAATCCTCACGGTGTAAGATGACTTCGCTTCGTAATCAAGTGCTCCACTGGTTTGGAGCTGCCCGTTGGTGCTGTCGATACTGAAGGATGCGGCATCCTTGCCACCGAGGGTGTAGGTAAGCGTGTCACCCGTATCGGGATCTGTCGCAGCGACAGCACTCCCGATGTCTTGTCCAGAACCGGTATTCTCAGCCACAGAACGTGTCGTGGTACTGCCATCTGTGAAGGAAGGGGCGCGGTTCTCGTCTACATCCGTGACGTTGATTGTGACATCAATCGTGTCTGTGAGTTCACTATCAGAGACGGTGATTCTCACAGAATAGGAGGACTTCGCTTCATAATCTAACGCCGCACTCGTTTTCAGTTGCCCGGACGTGGAAACAATGCTAAATGAGGACGCATCCGTGCCACCCAGCGTATACGTTAAGGAATCGTTATCCGCATCCGTCGCAGCAACCGGAGCACCAATGTTTGTATTGGCACTGGTATTTTCGGCGATCGAGCGTGTTATGTTGGCAGCTTCGGTGATGGAGGGGGCTTTACTCGTAGCTTCTGTGAACATAGGCGCGCGGTTCTCTATTTCCTCGATGATTGTCATCGGCAAACTATCGGATTTCGTCAGAGCGTAACCTTGATGATTTGCGGGGAGGCCCGGGAACGTGCCGATATCCACAGTGACCGCATCCGTTGTGCCGGACGTGCGTATCACTGTCAGCGTCTGGCTTTCCACGTTGCCAGCAGGGATTGTAAGCGTAGCGACACCACCCTCGATGCTACCATTCGCAACCGTGAGGGACAGTGTCATCGGAAATGGTGCACCCGCAGGCGCGGTGGCTTTAAACTGATTCGTACCCACCTTTTCCAATGATACCGTAAGCGGCAATGGATCCACTGCGTTGTTGTGTAGCCAAAGCCACGTTGATGCATCCATCCCACGAAACACGCCATCTGGGAGTGTAGACATCCGGTTACCACTCAGCAGGAGGTATTGCAGCGATGATAGCCCGGAAAACACACCTGCTGGGAAAGTCGTGAATCGGTTGTCTGTCAAGTGGAGAGACTGCAGCGTTGGGGTTTTCTTGAACAAATCCTGCGGCACGCTCTTCAATTGATTGTTACCCAAGTAGAGTTGTATGAGCGAAGGCACCCCGGAGAATACATCCGATGGCAGACTCGTCAACTTGTTCGAGTGTGCGTTGATTTGTAGCAGGGATGACAGCCCATCAAATAGTTCTTCTGGCACATTGGTCAGTTGATTGTTATTCAAGTAAAGATGTCTCAGAGATGACAACCCGTCAAATAGTTCTTCTGGCACATTGGTCAGTTGATTGTTATCCAGAAAGAGATGTCTGAGGAATGACAGTCCTGAAAATATCTCTGTAGGAAGGGTGTGGAGTTGGTTCCCGGTCAGTCGAATTGTTTGTAGTGCCGACAGCCCATCAAAATCGCCTGCCTTGAGTTCTGAAATGCCTTTCTTGCTTAGATCGAGTTTTTTTATTTTTGCCAGGTGCGCTGCGGTCACATCATCAGCATTGTTAACGTCTGGCACCGCAGCAACGATCACATCCCGCACCTGTGGCGTGCGATCCTTTACAGGGGTTATATCTGCATAACTTGATATATGTGTGCAACAAACCATTAAAGCGGTCAGGAAAATTGATAGAGTATGTTTTTTGTTTTTAAATAACAGTTTCATTATAAGCTCCTTTATCGGTATTCAATAGAAAGTGGTAGGGATAAGACGCATTCAGAAAAGTCGAATGCAACAAAAACAGCCCGCGACGAACGTTCCGGGCAAGACGAAACGCGCGCGGGCACGACAAAGATAGAGAAAATGCTCCTGAAGGCTATACTATCTTGTGAAATATAATACTTATTATATGTAAAGCGGGGGGGGGGGTAACCTTAGCAATTAACTCTGAGTTAATAATACCCAGAATCAACGAACTTCTTGAGCAGCAGGGCACACTATCACTGCACACACCCTCAGTGTGAGACGCAGCGAAAGTCGCTTTTGTAATATTAGTATTGAGACATCTACTTTGCATTATAGACTTACAGCCAGCATGAGTTTGATAAGAGCATCGAAGACCTCTTATTAAGCTCATATCACTTATTACTAAACTGGTATTACAACCAGCAACTTGGGTTATAATTAGTCAATTTTATTTATGTTTAAATTATTGAATTATAAAGACTATACCTAACTTATATTATACGATATTTTTAGGAAAAAAGCAAATGATTTAAAAAGACATCTGAAAAGGATTTCTTAGCACTTGACTTTTTTTCGAGGATGACATATCATAGGGTATTATGAAAAACATTACACTTGCATCAGGACATGAAATGCCGATACTGGGTTTGGGAACCTGGCAATTAAGAGGCGGACAGTGCGAGCGCGTCGTCAAAGAGGCTATCGCGTTGGGGTACACCCACATTGACACGGCGTGGATGTATCAAAATCAACGCGAGATTGGAAAAGCACTCCGCGACGTTCGCATTGACCGCGAGGACCTCTTTCTGACCACCAAGATTTGGGGAACGCATCTTAGGCATGCTGAGGTCCTCTCCCAATTTGAAGAGTGTCTAAGGGATCTGCAGATGGACTACGTAGATCTGTTATTGATTCACCATCCAAACGATTCTGTTCCGTTTGCTGAAACTTTTGGGGCTTTCCACGAACTCTATGAAGCGGGAAAAGTAAAAAGCATCGGCATCAGTAATTTTAGCATTGCGCAAGTTGATGAGTCGTGCGAAGTTTCCGAACTCCCGATTTGCACAAACCAGGTGGAATATCATGTGCGCAGAAACCGCTCAGAATTGCGAGATTACTGTCACGCCCGAAATATTGTGATGACAGCGCACCGTCCCTTGGCTGTTGGAAACCTTGCGGGTGACGCGGTGCTGGGTGAAATTGGTAAAAATCACGGGAAAACTGCGGCGCAGGTGGCGTTACGCTGGCTTATCCAGCAGGACATCATTACAATTCCGAAATCTGGTTCGGTACCACATTTACGCGAAAATTTGGATGTTTTCGCATGGCAGTTAACAGAGACAGAAATGCAAACGCTTGATACCTTTAACGATTAACGCTGAGCTGCTGCGTCTGTTGTCCATGCAGTTTTTGAATTCTTAACAATCTTTTCAAACCTTAAACAGAATTCTTTAATGATTTTAGATCGGCATTGACGAAGGAAATGCCGACCAGACACAACAATTAAAAAAATGAAATTTGGACTGTTTTACGAACATCAGATCCCGCGTCCGTGGGATGAGGGCGCGGAGCATAAACTTTTTCAGGATGCATTAGCGCAAGTAGAACTCGCTGACCGACTCGGATTCGACTATATTTGGGAAGTTGAACACCACTTTCTTGAGGAGTATTCGCACTCTTCTGCCCCAGAGGTGTTCCTTGCTGCGTGTAGCCAACGGACCCATCAGATTCGGTTAGGACATGGGATCGTACTGATGCCACCGGGGTATAACCATCCTGCACGTGTTGCTGAGCGTATCGCAACGCTTGACCTTGTATCGAACGGTCGTGTGGAGTGGGGAACTGGTGAGTCTGCTTCGCACATGGAACTCGGCGGGTTCAACGTCGATCCGAAATGCAAACGCGAGATGTGGGCAGAATGCACACGCGAAACAGCCAAGATGATGGTGCAATCGCCTTATGCCGGGTATGAAGGACAGTATTTTTCGATGCCGCCGCGGAACGTAGTTCCGAAACCGTTGCAAAGTCCCCACCCACCCCCTTGGGTCGCATGTTCGAGTCGGGATAGCCTGCGCTACGCCGCGCGATACGGACTCGGTGCCTTAACCTTCGCCTTCGTTGATGCAGAGGAGGCTCAATTTTGGGTTGAGGAATATTATGACATCTTTGAGAAAGCGTGTGAACCTTTGACGCAGCGGGTGAACCCAAATATTGCTATGGTATCCGGATTTTCGTGCCATGACGATGAAGAGACGGCAGTTGCGCGTGGGTTAGATGGCTTACGCTTCTTCCGATTCGGGCTTGCGCACTATTATCACAACGGTTCACAGATACCTGGAGAAACGGATATTTGGCAGCTTTATAGACAGACCCCGCAGGATCCGGCTGAAGCCAGAGCAGGGATCGGCACGCCGGATCAGATACGTGAACACCTGGAGATAATGGAGCGTGCTGGAGTTGACCAAGTTGTTTTCATTCAACAGGCGGGGGCAAACCGTCATGAACACATAATTGAATCTCTGGAACTGTTCGCGGAACGGGTACTCCCGGATTTCAAAGCGCGAGACGCGGCACAGGTTGCAGAAAAAAATGAACGACTCGCCGAAGTGATTGCGGCAGCAGAAAAACGGAAACCGATGCTAACGACTCTCAGTGAAGTTCCTGTTGTTGATTCTTATCCGGTTCTCAAACGGAAGCTGGAGGAGAAAAAGGAAGCTCCGGACGATACTGAGATGAGCGATGATGGTGAGAAGTTTTTATTATCAATAGAAGGCGGAAAACGAATTTTTAACGATTAACGCAGCTGAAAACCGAAGCCATTAAGAACCTTTCATAATCCAGGGGCGGTTGGACTTAACCGAGAATCACCGTGAAACGAAGTGGAACGGTGACCAGATTTAATAGTTAAAAAGATGAAGAATGTATTGGTAATTGACGACGATGAGAAAATCTGTTGGGCATTTGAGCAGTTCTTAGAGAGTGAAGGCTATTGCCCGAGTATCGCAAACAGTGCTGAGGAAGGTTTGCGCCGCATCGCAGCCGATAAACCGGATGTCGTCTTGCTTGATGTGAGATTGCCAGGAATGAGTGGGCTGGAGGCATTGGGTAAAATAAAAGCAGGCTATCCGTGGGTGATTGTAATTATTATCACGGCTTATGACGATGTAGAGACGACAATAGAGGCGATGCGCCTACAAGCGTTTGATTTTGTCCCGAAACCGATTGATCTGGACATCGTCAGAAGTGTCCTGGACCGCGCTTTCCGAACACAATCCGTCCGTAGTACTTTGCCGGCAGATGCAGCACAGGAACCACTGACGACAGGGATTGCGGGACACCGACTGGTTGGAAAAAGCAGCCAGATGCGCGAGATTTACAAACTCATCGGTGTCATGGCAAGCAATACTGTGACGGTCCTGATTGAAGGAGAAACAGGGACAGGCAAAGACCTCGTTGCCCGTGCAATCCATGCGGGAAGTGAACGCAAGGATAAACCGTTTATTCCCGTTGACTGTGGTGCGCTGCCCGATGAACTTTTAGAGAGTGAGTTATTTGGTTACGAAGCGGGGGCGTTCACGGGGGCGAAAACGGAAGGTAAACCCGGAAGATTTGAATTGGCTGATGGCGGCACCCTTTTTCTTGATGAAGTTGGGAATATGACCCCGGCTTTACAGGTGAAACTTCTCCGCGCACTACAGACACAAGAAATTGAGCGATTGGGAGGGACCCGGACCCTTAAAGTAGATGTGCGTGTCGTCGCTGCAACGAATCAAGAACTTGAAGATATGGTGAAACGCGGGCAATTTCGTGAGGATCTCTATTACCGTTTCAAGCGCGTTGCGCTGCATCTTCCACCGTTGCGTGAACGCCGAGAAGATATTCCGTTGCTGGTTACGCATTTCCTACAGTTGATTCAAGAAGAACTCGGTAAGCCGATCCGTGGTATTTCTGAAGATGGTATGCAACGCCTACGAGATTACGCATGGCCCGGTAATGTTAGGGAATTAGAGAATTGCCTCAGGAGCGCGGCAGCGCTCTGTCGGGCAGACGTGATTCTTCCAGAGGATCTACCGATAGAAATCCATGCGGGGGACCTTGCAGATCCTACGGACGTATCGCAACTCGTCACCGCTTTCAAGTCTATTTTGCAGGATGTCACGAGAGCGGCTATCGCTGATGAAAAGTCTCGACTTTATGAGGAGGTTGTCGCTACGTTGGATAAGGCGCTCATTGAACTGGTATTAGATGAATTTTCGGGCAATCATAGCAAGACAGCCGACTTGCTGGGCATGAGTCGAACGACCCTATTAAAGAAAATTAGGCAAGGCGAGACCGAGTAGCGGATCGCTCTGGAAGGGAAGCATTATGGGTTCATGGATTCGGATCGCACATCGCGGGGCATCGGGCAACGCGCCAGAAAACACGCTCGCTGCGTTCAAGAAGGCGATCGAAATTGGTGTTGATGCCGTTGAACTCGACCTGCACGGCAGTGCCGATGGTGAAGTCGTGGTGATACACGACGCGTCCTTGGATCGAACGACCGACCATGGGGGTCCCGTTAACCAAACCCCCTTAGAAACAATCAAACAAGCTGATGCTGGCGGATGGTTTGCTCCCGAATTTGCCGGTGAACCGGTGCCGACACTCGCCGAAGCACTGGAATGTATTGGGAAAGAGACTATTGCCGTTCTGGAAATCAAAGATCCGCTGATAGCCGAAGCGGTCGTGGCAAAGGTTCACGAGACGCAATCCTTAGATCTAACCGTTATTATCTCCTTCCATACTTCCGTTTTGCAGACTGTTCGCGCGTTAGCACCTCGTATTCCGACAGGCTGGCTCATCGGAAGCCATAACAATCATGCACCTCCTGAACAGTTATGTCAACAGTTAGGCGAACTCGGCAGTCCCCTCTTGAATGTCAATCATCAACTGATCACAGCGGAGTTTGCTTATGAAGTCCGTCGCCGCGGGATTGCCTTGTGGTGTTGGACAGTCGATGATATTGCTCGCATGCGCGAAATGAAGGCTTTCGGCGTACAGGGTATCACCTCAAACTATCCTGAACGTTTCGTCGAAGTTTAGCCTCTTTTTTTCAAGATTGTCTGTAGAGACTGTCCTTGTTGTTGATTGTTAACTAACAGCACTAACGGCTCTGTAGGAGGTGCTTTAAGGAATATTTGCAAGGACACGTCCGCAGCATCTCAAATTTAATCGTTAGAAAACCAAAACGTAATCGCGATATACGCAAGAATCGGATAAGAGAGTAAGGCAGTTGACCAAGCGATCCCCTCTAATCCCCAGTATTGCATGAAGAACCAATTGAGAAATGGGTTCAGGATAAGCCTGATAAGTGTTGCCGTGAGAACGGTTCGGTGTGCTTGACGTGCGAGATGCGCTCGGATGAGCAATCTACTGATTAAGCGCGGGAGCATCCCGATTAGATAGATGCCGAGCAGTGAAGCGATATGCGTCTGTCCCGCCTCCGATAATTTCCCGTGCCCATACAACATTGCAACAATGTCTGAACGGAAGAGATAAAACACCACAAGGATCGGCACCATCAGGACTAACAAGGTGATAACGCCTTGCCAGACGCTTCGCTGTAGGTGCTGAGCGTTTTCAGAGTCCGATTTAGATGCCGAAATCTTTGACCAATGCGATAGCAAAATAGGCAGTGTGACACCGATGAGCGTTTCAGGGATTGCACATAGACGGAGGGCGTAATCGAGTTTCGATACCGAACTTGCGCCTAATGTGCTTCCCATGCCCCTGTCAACAACCGGGTTTAATCCGTCTGAGATTGCCGCACCCATCATCAGTAAACACTGCCGTAGGAACGATTGGGTGTATTGTGTTTCTTGCCAACCCTCTCTCTTAAACACTACCAAGTCCCGTACGCGTAGGTTCAGCATCGCGCAGCATTTCGGAAACAAGATCAGCACTTGGAAGAGCTCGCCAAGGATCAGCGCGAGGGGTATGCTAAACCACGCCAGAAAAGGTTGGAACAGGTAGATGGCACCGATAACAAAAGCAGCGCGGATCCCTTGTACAATGACTGGTAGTTGAAATGCTTGGTAGGTATCTAAGATAGCTTTGAGCAGCCAGCGGATCGCAGAGACAATCGCAAACATGAGAAAGCCGCACACGATACCGATAGTGGTGGAAGGTGCGAGCCCTGCATTGGGAAAAAAGAGTTGAGAGACCGCATAAGAGATACCGAGTAAAAAACAACAAAGTCCCGGCATTATCGTGAGGTACAGAGAAAATATGGATTGTACACAGTGTTGTGCCTCGGTTTCACCTTTTGTACGGGCTTCGGCTAACAACGGAACAAGCACGGAATAGGCGGAAGCGGCACTGAGCAGCTCAATTAAGAATACAGCGATCCCCCAGTAGTAGTAGATAAAATCCATCTCTGCTGTATCGCCGAACCCGTTCGCGAGGACGACGTAGATAAGAAATGTGCCAGCACGCCCGATTAAGCTGAGTGGCGCGACAATAAGGACGTTTTTGAGGATGGAGGCTTCGGTTGGAGAGACAGTGTTGTGCATGAAGCGACTGAAACCGTGCTACGGCTGCCAAGGCACATTGCCCGCTTTCTGCGTTTCCACCTGAAATAGACGACTCATTTCTCTGAAGAGGTCCTGATGTGTTTCCATATTGTTTGTCGTTTCCAGCGGATCGCTTGATAAGTCGTAGAGTTCTAAAGGTTGAAAGGGTCTGTTGTGAAGCAGTTTGATGTCGCCGCGTCGGACTGCGTGTTGGGTTTGACCGAAAAATTGTCCGCCGCCTTCCCTTCGCAACCAATAGAGAATACGTTCAGAGAAATCCTGCTGTTCACCTTGGAGCGTCTGCCAGATTGAACGTCCTTCAATCTCATTTGGAATCGGTGCGCCTGCCACTTCACATACCGTCGGGAAGAGGTCCATGAGGAGTGCGACCTGATCGGTAACATGCCCCTCTGGAATGTGTCCGGGCCACATCGCACATGTAGGGACTCGGATGCCGCCCTCGTACATATCGCCTTTCTGTCCACGCAATGGACCGTTGTGTGCGCCGACCTTCATGTCACCGCCGTTATCAGAGGAGTAGATAACAAGCGTATTAGACAACTGATCTGTCTCGACGAGTGTATCAAGGACTCGTCCGATACCGGCATCCATGTGTTCGACGAGGGCAATGTATTTGGCGCGTTGCGGCGAGATATCCGGTTCGCGTTCGCGAACCCGTTCTACCCAATCGTCTGGGGGTTGTATCGGTGTGTGTGGTGCATTGTAGGCGAGATAGAGGAAAAAAGGGTCAGCGGATTGTGCTTGCGCTTGGATGAATTCTTTGCTCCATTCGGTGAAGAGGTCTGTGGCGTGTCCGCGCGGGTCGATTGTCTCAAAGCCGTGTCGCATGTAGTTTATATCATGCCGAAGGTGCGTGTAGTAGTCGTCCATCATGTCGCCAAGGAAGCCGTGAAAGTGGTCAAAGCCTCGCTTGCATGGATGGTTCTCAGGTTCAAGTCCAAGATGCCACTTGCCGATGAGTGCGGTGTTATAATCTTTCTGTTTCAGGGTTGCGGGAAGTGTGGCTGCGTCCTGTCGAAAGTAGCCCCAACTGTTTTCTGGGTGGGTACGGATGACGCCAGGAACACCAGCACGGTCAGGATAGCGTCCCGTCATGAGAGAGGCTCTACTCGGAGAACAGACAGAGGAGTTTGCATAGAAGTGCGTAAACCGGGTTCCCTCTGCGGCAATCCGGTCGATGTTTGGTGTTTGAATTGCGGGTCCATTGTGTGCTGAAATATCGCCGTAGCCGTGGTCATCGGCGAGAATGATAAGTACGTTTGGTGATTTTGCCATAAGTATCTCCCTGTTGTCTGCCTTACAGCAAACATCCAAAAATGAGCGCAGCCGGTTGTTCAGGGAACGCCGCAGCTGCACTCAGTTACTTAATCTATTGCCGGGATTTGAGACTTGCCCATGTTGTGGCAAGTTTGGCAGCAGGCTCAACGGGGAGCAGGGTCACTAACCCCTCTTCCATCAGTGCTTCTATATCGTCTACTTCCAGGACGGAAGCGAAAATTGCGACCTCATAGAGCGTACCGTCAAGTGTCTCTGAGGTATTGTTGGTCCAACCACCGATATTAACGTCAGTGTCATTCCGAGGTGAAGGTTTACCCATGCCGCCAACAGAGCCGATTTCCACAGCGTTTTCGTAGATCTTAATAGTGTCCTTTGCGTCATAGGTTGCGGTCATGTACAACCAAGTATCTTTTTTAACCTGTCCTTGGTTCCATGCGCCTTTCCAGCCGCCGTTCGCAAAGTAAGCTTCCCAACCCGTGCCGGTGCTACTTGTCCTGAAGGCGTAATTTGCCACCGTACCCGCCGCGGGTCTTTTGCCGAGGATGTGTCCATAGCCGTTCTCGGATTTATTTACATAAGCCCAAGCAGTGATTGACCATTCCTCTTCCAGATACATACTATCGGAGTCTGCAATAATAACCCGATCGTTTACGCCGTTTAAACTGAGGGCAGGACCGTCGGGTCCTTTGACCCATTTTCCGCCCTGAAGTTCACCGTGATTCTCGTTTCCAGAAATATCGTTGATAACATCGCCTTTACCTTCGTCGAGTAGCCAAATTCCTCTTGCGGTTTCAAAATCAATCTCTGCATAGGTTTGCACTGAGAAAGTCAGGCTGATGGTGATGATCGCTAAGCAAACGATAATGGTTTTCATTTTTACCTCCTAAAGGTTCAATTTACCATTAATGGACGTTTTGACTCTAAGACTGTGTCACGCTAACTGAAACCCATCGAGTTACTGTTCTGAATTTACCGCTTGAATCAGGGCGATGATGTATCCGAATTGGAATGCCCACGCTTGTCGGACGCGACCCGAAACACCGGGTGGCGATGGGTCATCTGGATGCCCTGGTGCGTGGTCGGGCATGAGCATGTAGGGATATTCTACGTCTCGCAGTGTCTGTGCGACCTTGTGCATGTCCAAGTGTCCCTCGTCGGGCCAGACCTCTTGGAAATCGTGCAGTCCGCCGCGGATATTGCGAAAGTGGATGTTGAAAAGTTTTTTCTGCTCGCCGAAGTAACGGAGGATTTCGTAGAATTCGGTCGCGGGGTCGTCTAAACCCTCTGAAACCGTCCCGCAACAGAAGTTGAAACCGTGGTACGGACTATCCACAATTTCAGAGAAACGTTTCAAGCCATCAAAGATTGGGTAATTCCAGCGTTCAACGCCTCTCAGGATAGGGGCGGGTGGATCGTTTGGGTGACACGCCATTTGGACACGATTTGCCTCGGCAACCGGGATAACGCGCGCAAGGAAATAAGCGATCCGGTCAAACGCCTCTTCACGACTCACCTCGCCTGCCTCTGAAAGCGTTTCGTTATCGTACTTGGAGAAATCGAACGTGCTGTAGCGTGAACCGCCGCGTCCGAGCGTGCTTTCTGTTCGCTGATGGTTCAGGATGCAGAAATTATAGTTCAGTCCTCGTAACCCTGCCGCTGCGGCGTTTTCAATCATCTGGCAGACAGCATCCAGGTCCCTGTCGCGCTGTGGATCTTGGGCGAGTGTGATGCTCCTGGGGAGCCCGATGTGAATCATTTCAAGGCTGATGCCTGCTTCCGCTGCTGCTGCCTTGTGCCGAATGAGTGTTTCGGTTTCGGTATCCCCAACGGAGGCATCCATGTGCGTTACACCGTGGCGAACGAGGAATGCCAACTCTTTAGGGGATGTCCCGATGCCTTGAACACCGACGTGCATCTCCGCCTTTTTGCGTGGTTGCTGTTCAGTTCTATCCATCGCTTTGCTCTCCTTTGAGGATCAAATGCCTTAATCAACGTGTTAGACTGAAGAAACGTCCGTGTATTGTAGCAAGCCTTATAAGTTATGTCAATTCAAAATCGGAAAATTGGCACGGAAAATTTCATGGACACGCGCTCGGTACTATGCTATCTTAAGAACCACAGAATTTCGGCACAGCTTGCAAGCCGAAACTTGCTATAAAAAAGTATAAGATTTACGTAAAAGAGGAGACACGATGGAAACCAACGAAGACTATACTTCGCTTGTCCCGCATTACACCTTCGCGGAGACGTTGGAAGAACAAGAGGCGCAGTTGGAGACGAATCCGTTGATGCAACGGCTCAACGCTTATCGGAAAACGTATGAAGGCGATCCGCATCGTCCTATCTATCACTATATTAACCCGGAAGCGATGCTCAATGACCCGAACGGTCTCTGTTTCTGGCAGGGACGTTGGCATCTCTTTTATCAGGCATATCCACCCGAAGATACACGGCAGCACTGGGGACACGCCATTAGCGACGACCTCATCCACTGGCGCGATCTGCCGTATGCGATCTATCCGAACCCTGAGAGATGCTGTTTCTCTGGCGCAACGCTTGTAGAGGAAGATCGCGTGATTGCGATGTATCACGGAACGGTTGTCGGAAACATGGTGGCAGTGTCGAGCGACCCGCTGCTTCTGAATTGGGAGAAAGTCTCCGGTAAAGCGGTCATCCCAGCGAAACATGCGGATGGCACAACCCCGGTTTATCGCGTCTTTGATCCGTGTATCTGGAAGAAAGAGGGTTTGTATTACTCGCTTTCAGGTGGTACACTCCCGCACGGACCGGGTGGCAAACGTGTCCGCGCCAACTTCTTGCTCCGCTCAGCAGACCTCGCGAATTGGGTCTATCTGCATCCCTTCATTGAAGACGACCAATTCACATTAGTCGGTGATGATGGCGCGTGTCCGTATTTTTGGCCCATCGGCGACCGACACATGCTCCTCTTTTTTAGTCACATGAGCGGTGGGCAGTACCTGCTCGGTGACTATGACACGGAACGCGACAAATTCATCGTGACCGCAGGGGCAAAGAACAATTTTGGCGCAGCATCTCCCGCGGGTGTTCATGCACCTTCGGCGACGCCTGATGGCAAGGGTGGACTCATCGTTATCTATAACATGAATCCCGCGAAACCTACCAAAGGCTGGAATCAGATTATGACGCTCCCGCGTCGACTGACCCTCCTCTCCAAAGATGAAGTCGGCGTTGAGCCTGCCGGTGATATTGCGTCGTTGCGGTATGCGCATCAGCATGTCAACGCGATGACGCTACCCGCAAACGAAGAAGTCGTACTGGACGGTATATCGGGGAATGCGCTGGAGCTTGAACTCGAAATTGATCCGAAATCGGCACCGATGGTTGAATTGAACGTCCTACGTTCACCAGGGAAAGAAGAGTTCACCCGTATCGCTTTTTTCAGAGAGCGTGGTCTGCGCAATCCGGACATACCTGACCGTGTTCGCGATAGCCTCCTTACAATTGATTCGTCGTATTCATCGACTGCACCGGATGTCCTTTCACGTGCGCCTGAGACCGGACCGGTTTCCATCGCACAAGACGAGACCCTCAAATTACGGGTGTTCATTGATAAGAGCGTCGTAGAAGTCTTTGCCAATGGGAAGCAGTGTGTTGCGATGCGTGTCTATCCCGACAGGGAAGATAGCGTTGGTGTGTCATTACGTTCGCAAGGGCAAGCCTGCGAACTCAAATCGCTGAATGCTTGGCAGATGAAGAATATTTATGAATAATCGCGTCGTCTCAGGTACCTCTATCAAATATGCTGCGGACCTTGATAATGTTAGAGAGGTCACGCTCCACGGCACAGCAGATTTATCGTTCTGGAAAGAGGTGTTGCGCCAGGAAGGTTTCTTTCCATACCAAGAAGCCGATAGGGCGATTCTATCGCTCAGTGCAATAGACGCAAGATGGCGGGGATTTAAGTTTCGGGAGTTTGTTATCGCTGTTGGAGTCTGCTATAATGAAAGTGGAACGAGTTTGGATGGATATTATCTATCACACGCGTTTAACTCCTCCAAACTGTTAGCTTTTTCGGAGCGGGTGTTTTTTGGGACTCCTTATTCTCAAGCCGACATCCAACTCGAAAACAAACTTCCGGCTTTTATTAAATTATACGATAGGGTAGAGGTGCTTCTCCACGCAGAAATGGCGATGCCGAATGCAACGCCGACAGTGGAATATCTGGAGTGGAAGGGACCAATTTTTCTGCCAAATAGGCGTGGTAAATTCTTCGTTATCCTGGCGGGTGAGACGGTCATCTATCCGTTTTTACCCGAAACAGATCGGTTTGAAATCAAACCGAGATCTCGCTACGAAATTTTTCGGCAGCTGATTGACAGCGATTTCACGGGAAGTGTCTGGAGTCTAAGAAGCAGTGCCCGCCACGCAAAGTCGAAGACTTATCAATGAGATGCTAAGTAAGGGGCGGTTTAATATGGTAGGGACGTGAGAAAAACTCCGATTGATACATCCCAGCGAAGAAGGAGGAAAACCGTGTCAGTTACAACAAAAAAATGGGTGCTTGATACCGTCGAAGAATTATCCGCTTCTGAGATCGAAGAATTGAAGCGTTACTTGGAATATCTCGTCTGGAAATCAGAAATTCCAACAGAAAGTTTCGGAAATCCCCAAGATTCATCCAAACTTAAACGAAAAGGGCAACCCGAACGGATCTTAGCAGCCATTAACAAATCACATCATGTGACACCCGAAGACGCGAAAGCATTGCTGGACTCAATTAAAGAAGGGGAAATCCCAATGCGTTTTGATTCGGTCTTTGACGATTTGGAAGGCGAGTAGTTGATGGACTATCTTTTAGAAACATCTACATAAAACGGTTTCTGGTGGTCCTTAAAATTGCGATACAATCCTTGAAGCAGGATGGTTACTAATCTATGCTTTATTTAACTGTTGTCCTCATGGTTTACGTGCTGTTTTTCTCAATCCAGTTGACTGTAACAGCGCAAAGTGTCAACATCTCTGAACCTGTCCCTCCACCGGATGATGTTCACAGAACTTTTAACCTCAACCCGTTTTACAAACAGTGGATTGATGTAGAAGGATTGCCCGTTGTGGCATCAGCAAAGGTGAATCCGTATGCCGTCAAAGAAGCAGTATGGCTCATTCGGCAGATGATTGGACATCGGCAGGATATATTGCAAGCACTCGCAAAAAATAACGTGCGTTTTGCTGTGATGGCGCATAACGAACTGACGACCGAAATTCCTGAACACAGCGATCTGCAACCGGACTATTATTGGGACCGGCGGGCACGTGGTTTGGGTTCGACTCCAGCAAGACCAGCGGTGAGTTGTGGTGAGGAAAATTTGCTTAATTATTCAGGCGATCCGTATTCAACTGAGAATATTCTGGTCCATGAATTCGCGCATGCGATTCACCAGATGGGCTTGAGGACGGTGGACCCTGGTTTTGATGATCGTCTTAAAACAATATATGATGCTGCGGTCGAAAAAGGGTTGTGGGAGAACACTTACGCCATTACAAACAGAGCGGAATACTGGGCTGAAGGCACACAATCTTGGTTTGACACGAACCGGGCAAACGATGATCAACACAACCATGTTGATACCCGCGACAAGTTGAAAGCATACGACCCAGTACTCGCTGCGCTGCTTGCTGAAGTTTATGGGGATATGGACTGGCGATACACGCAGGCAATAACTCGTTTGCATCTCTCACATCTCCAAGGATTTAGTCCTGAAGCGTCTCCAGAGTTTGCGTGGCCTCCTGAATTGATCGAATTGACGGAGTTCCATCAGAAACTGAAAGACCCAGACAGCGATGGTGATGGAAAATGGATTAACTTGGCGGAACAAAATCTAAATTCGCTGCCGTCTCTAAAATCTGGGGACGATGACACGGAAACTGCGATCCTCTTTGTGAACGGTACTAAAGCCGAAATTGCTTATTATTGGGTGGATTCTGAGGGTAATGAGAAATTCTATGGCAAGATTGCCCCGGATGCCTTTGCTAATCAACATACGTATGTAGGGCATGTTTGGCTGATAAAGGATGTGGACGGAAATAACCTTGCCGTGTTTCGCGCTGAGGCGGAAACGGGACGAGCACTTGTTAGCACAGTGCCACTGCGTAGGCGAGATGGAGGGGACGAGTGAGTGAAATTGTGCAGAAGGTTACTGCGTTCATAGTGCGCGAAAACAATGGTGTGAAAGAGTTACTTGTCTTTAAACATCCAACTGCCGGTATTCAAATTCCTGCAGGGACTGTTGAAGCAGATGAAAATATTGAAACTGCCGTAAAAAGAGAAGCTTATGAGGAAACGGGTTTACGGTTTGTAGAGGTTGAAAGTTATCTGGGTTGCTTTGAAAATGAATTGAAAAATAACCAAAGAATCATAGCAGAAACGACGCAGGTTTATATTGAACCCGACTTAACTGCAATTCCCTACAAGCGAAAGCTACCCAAAGGGCTAACCGTTGATTACCTTTCCACACAGAGGGATTTTACACACATTTCGTACATTGAATATGAATTTAACAAATTTCACAAGCCCATACGTATTGAGTCTAACATTATGGGCTGGGTGCCGAATGAGAACATAAGTGCGCAGAAGAAAAGACATTTTTTTCACTTATCCACACAAGAGAAAACAGCGGACGCGTGGGAATTAAAGAGCGACCAAGGACACATTTTCAAGCCCTACTGGACACCGCTTTCGCCGAAACCCAACATTATACCGCCACAAGACAAATGGTTGGATTTCGTCTATGAGAAAATCTGAGCTGTGGTAAAATAAAGTATGAGTAAGGCGAAGTAACCTCGTCCCTATAGTAAACATATCACTACCAAAACTCTTCTCATTTCGTACGACTCTCTTGGAGGGAACATAGATGACAACGTATCGCGCAGGCGTAATCGGTTTGGGACGTATGGGCAGCACTTTTGATGATGAAATCACGCAAGGCGGTTCGATCTTTTTGCCGTACTGCCACGGTCCCACCTATCACGCTGCACCAAATGTAGAACTGGCGGCAGGGGCTGATCTACACACCGAACAGGCAGCGATCTTCGGTGAACGGTGGGGACTGGGTTCTGAGCATATCTATAGCGATTATCGTGAGATGCTGGAGAAGGAAGACCTTGACATTGTGAGCGTCTGCACAACGGCACGGATTCGGTCGACTATTGTTCAAGATATAGCGCGTTCCGGTGCTAAGGCGATCTGGGCAGAGAAACCGATTGCCCTTAGCCTCGCTGAGGCGGATGCGATGGTGGAGACCTGTCAAGCGGAAGGTGTTGCGCTGGCGATCAATTGCGCCCGACGCTGGAATCCGTTCTTTAGCGAAGCACGCAAACTCATTGATGAAGGCGAGATCGGCGATGTGCTGCAAGTGACGGTCTATGCACAGTGTGGACTCTCGCATAATGGCAGCCACGCTATTGATATTCTACGCTATATGGCAGGCGGGAATGTAGAGTGGGTTTTCGGTGAGATGCAGTCCGACGAAGCCGCTGCGGGTGAAAGTGACCTACAGGGAAACGGCTACCTGGTTTTTGATAACGGTGTGCGTGCGTATCTCCGCAGCACATCTTGTGGCGCGGCACCGTGGGAGGTCGATGTCATCGGCACAACCGGGCGCATCCGTTCTGTCAACAACGCTGAAACGTTTGAGTTAATTCGTGTGATTCCGGGGGGTAGACGCGGACGAGGCGTGCCTGCAAAATGTCCATTTCCGATTCCGGTGCGGATGCAAGGTATGGGGATAACAATCGTTGAAGACCTCATTAACGCCATTGAGAACGGGACTTCTCCGAAGTGTTCAGGAGAAGATGGGCGTGCTGCGCTGGAAGTAGCCGTCGCACTCCGAGAATCGCATCGCCGTGGTTGTGTAAAGGTTGAACTGCCGATTGAAGATCGGAGCCTTCGGATTCTCTCGTCAGAAATTCAGAACGACGACACACCCGCCCGAATTCGGCGGTTACAAGCGAGTTAGTGGAAATCGCGGGTACGCTACAAATCCCGCAGAGAATCGAGGCAGGGAGAATTATATGAAGCCGGCAGATTATGCGTTTTTTAAAGAAAATGGCTACGTCTCACTCGGTAAGATTCTGAGCGATGCCGAGGTTGCGCATTTTGTTCATGCCTTTGACCGGGATCGCACTGAAGTTCAAGACCATTGGTATCGTATCGGGCATTACCAGACCGTGAATTGCGACGCACTTCTGACTGCCCCTGAATTCGACAATGTGATTCGGCATCCGATCGTCATGGATTGCCTATACACGCTGATGGGCAATGCGCCTTGCTTTTCAGAAATCTGTATCCGACACATGGCACCCTACGATGGGGAACTGAATCGCGGTTGGCATCGAGATGGTCCGAAACACTGGCCTGAACACCCGTTGCGTATCGGGTTCATACAGTTGATGCTATATCTGACCGATGTTGATGAAACGACGCACTGTTTCTCCTTGTCCCCGGAATCGGTGGACGCTGAGATTCTCGAAACAGACGCGCAGTTGGAACGTGGTGGCATCGTCGATTTGTATGGACCCGCTGGGACAGCTATACTCTTCAATATCGGTGTTTTACACACCGCTACGACCCGTCCGACTCAGGAGGAACGCAAGACGGTGCAAGTCTATTACGGGCATCCGAACCGTCGGTACTTAAGCGAGGATTCGCTCATACCTGTTGAACTTTGGAGAGACCATCCCGACCCAGAGGTACGTGCCTTTTATAGTGTGCTTAACAACAAGACGCGCGACTATCTCGAACACACGGCTTCAAGCGGTGAACTGTCGTTTGAGGATACTTTGGCACTCCTTCGCGAACTGGATGTTAAGCACCGTAAGCGACCGATGTGAATTGGCGACGGTCTGCCGTGATTTCTAATGTGAGATGACGGGTTGGTCCTGTTATTATCTAAGACGTTGCGCTCCTCAAAATCTCCGCCTGCACTGGATTTGCATAGCACTGATAATGCCGTTCGACATCTGCCTCCGGTGTAACACCTGCGTGGACGTAGACCCCAAAGCGCAGGCGGAAACGGTCATCTTCCAATTCATCAGGCGGATGGTGGAGGATGCTCATCTGTTCTGGGACAGCGATTTCGCCGAAGAAGCCCGGATGTTCAGCGTTTTCTGGGTGATCAAACAACGCGATGCCAGCCACACCATTACCGACTGTGCCTCCTAAATCGCACCACCGCGCCCGTTGATGATGCACCGTTGTTCTGCCAATCTGCCCTTCCGAATTTTCAACGTGCCCTTTCTCCGGGATACCCATTGACGGATTCAAACGCGCGACAAAGAGAAATTGCCGATCTCCGATATCCAGCGGCGGTGTTGTTTCGTGAATAATTTCCAGAAACCGTCGCGTATCGTCCGCATACCAGACCCGAGCCGTCCGTGTTTCTGTCATAATAACTTCACCATCCCCGTTGACATGGATCAGGTCTTCGACGAATTCAGCGTAGATGTTCCCTTCAGTGATTCGCACAAAACGTTGGTGCAACATCTTACCGCAAGGTCCATAAGGTGGCTCATCCCAATCAGACCAGATGTTTGCAGACCCACCTTCACCGTGCCCCCCGTAGGCGAGATAAAGCCCTGTGTGATGCGGATGGTCGCCACCACCAGCCCCGCGAACCACTGTCCCGTGATGCCCGTTAAGGGGCCAAAAGTAAGGCTTCCAGACCCCGAGAAAGTTGTATCGTGCGAATAACGCGTCATCAGCAGAGATGAGCAAATGCGCCGGTTTCTGTTCGATTTGATAACGCACTTTTGATGGCGGTTCATTGGTCCGTCGGATCGCGTAATATGCCGATGTGTCCGCCGGAAGTTCGCCTGTTTGCCATGCAAGCTCACGCACCGTCGGCTCGAATTGACAGGGGACATCCTCGCCAGAGATATGACCCTCTGCATCCGCTATGGACATCGCAAGCCCGGAGACCCCTTCTTGCCAATCGGGAAAGTAACGTTTCGGCTTGAAACGCAAGCGGACGAGGTCATTGTGTCGCTTGACCGAACCCGCCTCAATTTTGATGATTACACTTCGATTTTCTGTCAATGGTTAACTCCTGTTCGCTTCAGCGTGAAATTGTTCAATCTCTCGGTGTAAGTCGCACGCCTCTTGCACGACGGACACATCTGATGAAAGTCGTTCTACGTTTCTACCAACTCCGAATGAATTCCTCTACCTCGAAATTCGCTGGCATCTCTGTCAGTTGATAGCGCATCACACGGGATGTTCTGTCTGGAACAGACTGGGCAATCTCTGCCTCAATTTTCTCGTATAGCGTCGAGAACCGCTGCCAGATGCTTTCAGCAGCTTCGGCGGAAAAACGATCTGCGAAATCCTCATAAAGATGGAAGTTGAGTCGGTGAGCAGAGATTGCCCCGATGCGTTCTTCAATCGAAAGTTTGCTGACTTCAGGGGTCTTAAGTGTGCGGATCTTGTCGGCTAACTTTGAGAGGAATACGACAGCAACCATGCGTTCCTCTTCACCAGGGTGCAGCTTCGCCAACCCATCTCGAAAATTGTCAGCGTCCTTGTTATGGATGGCATGAAAGGTTGATTCAATCACATCGCACTGTTGCGTGTGGAGTTGGGAGAAATGTTCAAATCGGGCGCGCGCTTCGGTAGAAAGATGTTTGGTGAATTCCAGATTCCAATAAAAGTGATCGACAATTGGATATGAAGCACTACCAAAGGCACGGTATCCAAGGTGAACAGTCCGTCGCAATTTCGTGCTATAGTTGCTGCCCCAATGTAGACCCATGTGGCTGTAGACGACGCCATCGCCTGCTGAAAGTTCAATCGGTATCCCGCCCGGCATCGGTTCCTGTGGTCGTGTCAATAGATGTTGATGTTCCTCTGGCGTGTTAGGACGACAATAACTTTTCGGCACGAGCCAAAACACGTTATCGTCATAAAGCGGGATGTTCCATTGGACGTAGCCTGGTCCGTTTTTAACATAATCCATCTGCATCCCCTTGAGGGGTGCTTGTACTGTTGGATCAATGTCGCGATGCCAACTGGCGGGACCGTGATCTTGTACGGGATTACACATCAGTGCCATCAGCGTTATCGCTGCCTCAGGTGCTCTCATCAGTTGCTGGCTCACACCGAGCGTATTCTCATGGAGGCAAAATTCGACGGTATTAGCGGTTGCTGCGTCAACGACTTCATCAAAAAACACTCTCGGTTGTGCACTGGTTGTCCAAACGCCTCCCGGTCTCTCTTCCGGTTTCCGTTCTCTTGCCCAGACGACTTTTTGTTTCTCAACGAGCGTTTCAAAACTTGTTCTCAACGCTTTTAACTGATCATGTGGAACAACTTGCCGTAGCACGATATAGCCATCATCAATGAGTTGTTGTGGGTCTACTTTCATTGTTAGCTCCGTTTTACGTTCAGCATATCATTTACGTCGAATTCACCGTATTGCCGGTAACAGAACCTTTCCAGTCACTGCTTAGATTATCTGTTAATTGCGTCTTTATGTCAAGAGGTAAGGTTGCCGCTAAAAGCCCTTTTGATTTTGGAAATTTCAGTTGACAACGCTTCAGTAAACTAATATAGTTACACTAATTGCGATCCGTCTCATCCAAGTGAAAGAGGCACTCAGGCAGTTTATCTGCAGTCAAGTCATAGAACAAAATTCTTAGGAGACACTATGCTAATTCGGGGTGAAGACAGTGCGATTAATCTCCCATCCACACTCACAGAAGAAGAGAAATGGCACTATGATTTGTTTGGTTATTTAGTGCTTCGGCAAGTGGTGTCGCCAGCAGAAGTAGAACAGATGCTTGAAATTGCCAACGGGTGGTTTGCGCATCCTGAGACCGCGCCTGAACCGGTGAACGTCACGCAAGACGAATATAGTGGGGTGCTGAATAATGTCCAGTACGGCGATCGTATTTTCGAGCGGTTATCGCTCAATGAAAAGGTGATGCGGGTTGTGATGGGTTTGATGTGGAACCGTCCCAGACTCTTCAATTGCGCGCTCGTTTTGCAGAAGCAACGCCCTATCGCTGAGGGTGAAAAGGAGAGACTTCACCGCGATACCAGTGGTTTTGACTTTCCCGATGGCTTCCATAATCCACATAACGATTACCAAGCCGGAAACGGACAGATCTATAGCAATTATGTCAACACCGCCATAACACTCGTCGATGTGCCGAAGAACAACGGTTTCATGTGCATCCCCGGCACGCATAAATCACGGATTAAATTACCAACCACACTCGACATTGATAACGAGTGGGCACCTGCCATCACCTTTGAACTGAAGGCGGGGGATTGTCTTGTCTTCTCGTCGAGACTGATGCACGGCGCAAAATTTTGGAAAGTCGATGATCCACGCCGAGTCGTCTTCAATCGGTATCAATTCAGTTTCTATTTTAATGAGAACTATAATCTCCCGATAGAAGCGCATCGGGATCGTATCTCTGTAGACCAATACGAATTAGAATCTATCCAACGGAGCGAAAAGGGGTTTGCGAAACGGATTCTCAAGAAACTCGAGGATGGAGAAGAACTATGCTGACACAGGAAGAAAAGTGGTACCTTGATTTACTCGGCTATTTTGTGGTACGTGATGCGGTGCCGAAAGCGGACGTTGAACTGATGAAGGCGCAGATGTTCGAGTGGTACGAGTGGAATGCGTCAGATTTCAAGCCCCCGATGCGAATCAACGCACCGGCGGGAAAACCGTGGTGGGTGTATAACATGCATTACGGGCATGAAGCTTTCCAGCGTCTTATCTTGAATCCAGAGATTTTGCGTGTAGCGACTGCCCTCACGTGGAATTACCCGCGAGTTTTTGATGTTGTCGCGAATATCTGCTATCCAGATGCAGACGGTTTGGAATTGCACGGTGGACATAAGGGTTGGTTTAGGAGTCCATATCACCAATACCAAGTTGCCAATGATGAGATCTTCGCGAGTTTCTTTAATCTTTCCGTTTCATTGGTCGATGTGCCGCCCGGCAACGGATTTGCTTGCATTCCGGGGAGCCATAAGTCGGAGTTCCAATATCCCGAACACATCACGATGGACGATCCGCCGCCGGTGGTCCACAACATTCCAGTGAATGCTGGCGACTTTATCGTGTTTCTGCCGAACACGCGACATGCCGGCAGACGGTGGAATCATGAGGCGTATCCTCGGATGACGGTGTTCTTACGCTGGCTCTATGCGAAGCAGTTTCATCATGTTGATGCCACCTTGTGGCCTCCGTTTGATGCCCATAAGGACGAGATTCCGGAGGCACTTCACGATCTTGAGAGCCGCGACCACGGACAGCGGGATGCGTTGAATGAACTCATAAATCCGTTTAAAGTGGATATTCCCGAATGAAGGTCTTTTATAGTGAAGCCCATAATTATTTGGATACCCGTCTGAACGTAGGGGCTGGGGAACCCAGCCCCTACGCGTGGGCAATGTGGTACGGTACCGTTGTCTCGGAATGTCCTCATATTTTTGGATTTTACTATAACGCTTGCTTCTGAGCTGCTGCGTCCGTTGTCCTTGCAGTTTCTCAGTTGTTAAGAAACCTTTCATAACTTTGAGACGGTCGAAATTAACCAAAAACCACCGTGAAGCAGATCGCTTATGGGCGAGTACGCCGCAAAACGTAGTGGAACGGTGCCCAGATTTAATAGTTAAAAATTTAAAAATATTGACGGGAAGTTCGAGAATTGGTAAGATGCACAAAGAGACGATTCTTTGTGTTACAGGACTGGAGCATTAGATGTCAACCCCGACGAACCGCGAAGTGATTGCCCGGTGGCGCGATGCGCCCGCCCCACTGCTCGCGCTGCTACACGCCTTCCATGACCGAGACGGATTTATTTCGGAGGCAGCCCTTCGCGATATCGCTGTCGGACTTCGGATTCCACTCGCCGAACTCTTTGGCACCGTAACGTTTTACCACCATTTTGCCCGTGAAGTCCCAGGACAAAGTGCACCGCGCGTGTGTACAGGTCCAGTTTGTCGGTTGCAAGGCGGTTTGGAAATCCTTGACGCACTCAAAGACGAGGGTGCGACACCGATGCCGTGTGCTGGGAGATGCGACGATTGCGTGCCGGTATTGAGGGGACACGAGGTCTTCGTCGGAAAACAAGCAGATGCGCTTTCTGTGGAACCCACGCCGCTACCCCCACCATATCCGGGCGACGGCGAAGAATGTATTTTCGCTGAGATTCGGGAACCCGAACGCAACACATTGGCAGGCTACCGACGCACCGGTGGTTATGAAGCGTTGACACGTGCGGTAACAACGCTTAACCCAACGGATGTGATTGAAACGCTTAAAGAGAGCCAACTCGCTGGTAGGGGTGGTGCGGGATTTCCGACGGGCATGAAGTGGGAATCGGTTTTGAGTGCTTCGGGTGAACCGAAGACAATCGTCTGTAACGCAGATGAGGGTGAACCGGGATGCTTCAAGGATCGGGTTATCCTCGATTATGACCCGCACGCTGTAATTGAAGGGATGGTACTTGCTGCTTACACAACAGGTGCGACGCGTGGCTTTATCTATCTTCGGTATGAATATCCAGAAACATTGAAAATACTCGAACAGGCACTTGCGGAAGCAAAAGCGGCAGGACTGCTGGGTGATGCTATCCTCGATGCTGACTTTAACTTCCACATCTACATTCGACGGGGTGCCGGTGCTTACGTCTGTGGTGAAGAAGGGTCGTTGTTAAACAGTTTGGAAGGGAAACATCCGTTTCCGAGGAACCGTCCGCCGTATCCTGTGACCCATGGGTTTGAGAATTTACCGACTGTTGTGAACAATGTCGAAACTCTCGCTGCTGCTGTTCAGATTGTCCGGCGCGGTGCGGTGTGGTATAAGAGCCTGAGTTATGACGAGAACTTGGCAGGGACAAAGATTATCAGTCTTTCTGGAGACATTGAGAGACCGGGAAATTACGAAGTACCGTTCGGACTTCCGTTAAAGGTGCTTCTCTACGAGTGGGCGGGGGGTGCGCCGGAAGGACGTGAGATTCAAGCAATTACGACAGCGGGACTCTCTGGTGGATTTATTGCTGCGGATGACCTTGATAGGACGATTGATGAACCGAGTTTCCAAGCGGTGGGTGCGATGCTCGGGGCGGCGGGAATTATGGTGTTTGATGATACGCGGGATATTCTTGATGTTGCACACAATGCGATGGAATTTTTTGCTGAGGAGTCTTGTGGAAAATGTTTCCCGTGTCGGATTGGTACGCAACGCTTGACAGAACTTTTGTCTGCCCCGTTGCAACCGGGTTCAGAAGCGTTGATTTCAAGCATCGGGGCGGTTATGAAGGCGACAAGTGCGTGTGGACTCGGAACCGCTGCCCCGAATATTACGGACAGTTTGCTGCGTATTTTTAACAATTAAATCTGGGCGGTGTTTCCGTTGTCAACACCCCGGTTCATGCTATAAGGAAACATGAATACCGTTGATTTGGAATGCCGTACGGCATTCATACTGTTGATTCTCTAAAATTGTTAAGAAACTCACTTTAGGTTATGAAAGGTGTGTTAACGATTGGAAGACTGCAAGGACAACGGACGCAGCAGCTCAGAAGCAATCGTTGTTGATTCTCCAAAATTGTTAAGAAACTTACTTTAGGTTATGAAAGGTTTGTTAACGATTGGAAGACTGCAAGGACAACGGACGCAGCAGCTCAGAAGCAATCGTTAAAAGAATGTGGAGTCGGGGATTTGTTCTTCTTTGCGGTATTGTGTTTGCTGTCGGTCTGGTAACAGGACCGATACAGATGCTGTTTCCGGTCTACGCCGAAAGAATTTTGAAAGAGACAGCACTGTTTGCGGCACTGCTCCGTGCACTTCCTATCGGGCTGGGTGGTGTCTCAGCACTGATTGGTGGCACACTCAGCGACCGGTTCGGACGAAAGCCGACCTTGCTGATTGGGATGACAGGGGCAGTGGTGATAGGTGGGCTTTTCACAACCCAAACGCCTCTGTTTCTTTGGGGTATTCTCTGTTATGAGGGTATCGCGTCCGGTTTCAAAACCGCAGGTGGACAGAGTTATCTTATCACTGCTGTGCCGCCGAATCGGTTAGGATGGGCGACGGGTTGGTACTTTATCAGCATGACCGTCGGGAGTGCGGTCGGGAGTGCAATCGCAGGTGAAGTCATTGACCGGACCGACTATAGTGTTTTCGGCATCGGCGCGGTGATTTTGGCGGGTGTGCTATTTGTGGGGGCGTGTCTCTTTTTGCCGCGATTGGCGAGACAGCACGCACCAGAGACCGAACGGAAACGCGAGGGTCTATGGAAATCCGCCCTTAATGTTCCGGCATATCTGCGTTTAAGTCGGCGGCGAGAGATGCGGATGCTAATCGGTTTACGGGTTTTCCCGACCTACTATTGGGGGTCGGTGAACCTATTGATGCCGATTTTGATTGAGCGTCTCGCTGGGGTAAAAGCGACGGGCTATTACGGTGCGATGAGTCTACTGTTCGCTTTTGGGTGTCAACTGGCTGTCGGACGGATCTGTGATGTGGTTGGGCACCGTGCGCCTGCGCTCGTCGCAAATGCAATTGTTACGCTCCTCGCTTTTGGGGTGGCGTTCTTTCATGATTCGTTAATCGCGCTGGAAGTTTATGGAATACTCGGTGCGGGCGCGGCGTGGGGGTTGTCAACGACTATTCCGCGGTTTATCAACGAGTTTACTGAACCTCATGAGAAGGGACACGGGGTCGGTCTTACACACTTGGCATGGAGCACTGGGTTTCTGCTCGGTTACGTCGCAAGCGGTTTTTTAATTAATATCTCTATTCACGTTCCGTTTATTGTCGCAGGAATTTTCCTGATTTTTTCAACAGGCATCGCCTATAGGCTTTGGTATACGAATATTAGGATCACAAACTAACAGTTTGTGGTACGTTCAAGCTGACAAAGGAAGGCATAATGGTTATTGCAGAACTTGATTTAGAAAACGCAGAACATCGTGAACTCACTAATTCCGAATGGCGTTATGGCGATGGGCTTGTCCCGGGTGAACCGAACGGCGGTTTGGTCGATCAATTGCCGGAAACACCTGCGCGTCTTGCTGACTATGACGACTCGGATTGGCCGATTTGTGAGGATATCCAAGAGTTTATCTCGACAGGCTTGTGCTTCGGTTGGTATCGGATCACAGTGACACTGCCAGAGGAAGTGGATGGGACCTCAATCGCTGGCGCAAAGGTGTGGTTTCATACGTGTATTGACGATTACGGCGAAGTCTGGATTGACGGCGAAATCGACTTGGCTTTCGGAGAGTCAGGGCGCGGGGCTGCCTCCGGTTTCAATGCCCCGCAACGCGTTGTTGTTACTGAAAGTGCGGAGCCGGGTGCGAAACATGTCATCGCATGCTTGGCGATCAACGGGCCCCTTGCCAGACCGGGTGGTGGCATTTTTATGCGTTTCGCGAAGTTGGAGTTTGAGCAGGAATAGGAAAATTAAAAAGTGGAAAGTTGTAAAGTGTAGCTAAAGTGAACTAAAGTTAGATTGTGGTATCAAACGCAACTTGCTAAACTTAAGGACACTCGCAAACTTGTCAACTTTTCGCTTCTTTTTTTAAGGAAGCCAGTGTCTAAAAAAGCGATTGTCTTACTCAGTGGCGGCTTGGATTCAACGACAACACTCGCCATTGCGCGCGATGAAGGTTACGATACTTATGCAATGAGTTTTCGGTACGGTCAACGGCATGCAGTAGAGTTACAATGTGCAAAAAACATCGCGAAAGCGTTCGGTGTGAAACAGCATATAGTTGTTGACATCGACCTACGGACCTTTGGTGGATCCGCATTAACAGCAAATATTGAAGTTCCAAAGGATAGATCGGATGCGGAAATGGCAGATAGCATCCCGATAACCTACGTCCCCGCCCGAAACACAATTTTTCTCTCCTATGCCCTTGCTTACGCGGAGGTTCTCGGTACCGATACTATCTTTATCGGTGTTAACGCCCTCGACTACAGCGGCTACCCTGACTGCCGTCCGGAGTATATAGAAGCCTACCAGACGATGGCGAACCTAGCGACACAAGTCGGTGTCGAGGGTAAGACGCAATTGACAATCCAAGCCCCATTGATGTATAAAACAAAAGCTGAAATCATCCAAATTGGCATCGCACTCGGTGTTGACTATAGTCTCACCTTAAGTTGCTACGATCCAGACGCTGAAGGCAGGGCGTGTGGAAGGTGTGATAGTTGCTTGCTCCGAAAGAAGGGCTTTAAAGAGGTGGGTATTCCGGATCCGACGCGCTATCGCTAAACGTGGCAGGCACCACAACCCTTTTATAGACCCGTTTTGATGTTGCTAATTTTCTCCGTTGACAGTTAGCAGCAACTCCTTGTATAATACTTAGACCAAGGTTTGTTTGAACGAATACCGGAGGAACTTATGCAAGAATCTGCTGTTTTCCAACGCCAACGCGAAAAATTTATTGAGCAAGGTATCGCACAAGGGACCAAAGAGGCCACCCTCAAAAGTCTGATGACAGTACTTAATGCGAAATTCCACATGGAGGCGGTGCGTGCCCTAACCCCTGCCCTTAAAAATATAGACGATTTGCAACGCCTTGAACAGCTCCTTCTCACTGCCGTGAATGCGAAAACCCTTGATGCCTTCGCCGAAGCACTCTTTGAATAGAATTAGACCGCTCCTCTGTCTTTACAGAGGAGCATTCAGTTTTCTTTCATAGTAAAATAAAATATGATAAAAGCGGTTTTCTTTGATTTTTACTATACTTTGGGCGTTTGGGGACAGTCTCTTAAACCGAGAGTCCAAGAAATCGCAGCGCGATATGAAGTTGAAATTGACTGGGAACGTTATGCAGCAGCACGCGAAAACCTTTATTCCGATGCGTCGGATTCCGATCCTACTACACATACGCTCTTGGGAACGATGCAGGAAATTATTGAGAGTTACTGCGAATTTGTAAGGGAACTTGGCGTTCAAGAACATGTCGGACAGATAACGTGGGAGCTCTTACAATCTGAACACTCACTTTTTGCTGCGAATGCTGCGACGCTCTACGACGATACTATTCCGACACTTGAGCATTTACGCGATGCGGGTTTCAAATTGGCAATCGTTTCCAATTGGGATACACCATTGAATCCGCTCACGGAACGGTTGGGAATAGCCGACTATTTTGACACAATCACTGCTTCACATGATGAACGCGTCAAGTCCGCAAAACCCGATCCCCATATCTTCAATTATACACTGGCAAAAGTTGGCGTTTCAGCAGAAGAAACCGTCCATGTCGGGGATACCTACGAAGCGGATATCGTCGGGGCAAGAAACGTAGGGATTCGTCCAATACTCATCGACCGAGACGGCGCACAAACTGGCAGATGGGACGAGACGATTCAGAGTTTGTCTGAGTTACCAGAACTGCTTTAGGAGAAGTATGGTAAAAGCTGTTTTCTTTGATTTTTACGAAACATTGTGTTTCCATAGGTATTCACTTGAAGCAAACCTTGAAAGAATTGCTGATCGGTATGGTGTTGCGGTCGATTGGGAACGCTGTAAAACAGCAATGGAGAACCTCTTTGTCGGTACATCGGCACCCGCCCCGACTACCGAATTTTCTTTGCTGGAACTGTCGATGACTGTGATGAAGCGCGAATGCGAATTTATAAGGGAAGTCGGCATTGAGAAGCACGTGGAGCAGATCGCGTGGGAGCTGTTGCAATCTGGGCACTACCTCTTTGCTGCGAACAGTATTAGGCTTTATGATGATGCTATTCCGACACTTCAGCATTTCCGGGATGAAGGCTTCAAGTTAGCGATAGTTTCTAATTGGGACACACCGTTGGAGCCGCTTACCGAAAGACTTGGCATTGCTGAGTATTTTGATGCGATTGTCGCTTCGCATGATGGGCGCGTGAGGTCTGAGAAACCGGATTCGCATATCTTCAACTGCGCGCTCGCAGCGGTCGGTGTTTCGGCAGAAGAAGCCGTTCATGTCGGGGATACCTACGCGGCGGATATTGTTGGGGCGCGAGGTGTTGGGATTCGTCCGATATTGCTTGACCGCAATGGCACACAAACTGGTAGATGGGATGAGACGATTCAGAGTCTATCTGAATTGGCGGAGTTGCTCATTTAGGTGTCACGGAGAGATAAGGCTTCATCTTGCCTTAATGTGTCCCCATGTGGTTGTCGCTTTTCCAGAAGGTTCGACCGGTAGGAGCTCTCCATCCATCGATAATTTAATCTCATCTTCGGTGAGGACGGTGCTCCAGATTCTGACCTCATCAATGAGACCGTTCCACGTTTGGGCGTACCCTTCGTTGAGTGTCCCAATCCATACAGGTTTTTCGCCCTTTCCAACTTCATCTTCAGGGTGATCTACTTCGTTTTCGAGTTCACCGTTGACGTAGAGCAGTTGCTTCTTTGTGTTGCCGTTATACACGTAAGCCAGATGCATCCATTTTTTGTCTTCCAAGACGGATTCCGATGAAATTTGTTGGCCGTCTTTGGCGTTCACCCTTGCCCAGAACTTGCTCTCATTCCACGAAAAGAGATTGTAAACATCCGAATTCTGCCATGCTGCGCGTTTAGAGACGATACCTCTTGCAAGTACATCTGGTCCCAAAGGTTGAACCCAGGCTTCAACCGTTAACTGTTTCATGCCTTCGAGATCGGGACTGTGCGCGACTTCGACAAAATTCGATGCATCTCCATCAAATTCAAGGGCACCGTTGATTTTGCCCTTGACCCATTTCAAATTCCCTTGAATAGTGGCTTTATTTCCGTTGCCGGAGGCATCTTTGGGACTTTTCCCTGCACCATCATCAAAGGGCAGATAGAGCAGCAATGCCTCTTCATCGACAGCTTGTGCAGTATAGATACCGACAACAAGTAGGAGCGCAAAAATAAAAGAAAGTATACGCATGATTGTTTCTCCTTGATCGTTATATGGATGGATCTACGTTGATACCCAACATCCGTGGTAAGGGATCAGGGTCAATGTTGGCGACATCGATACCGCTGTCCATGGCTTCCATTGCTGCAAGTCCTGCGATCTGACCCGTCGTCATCCACAACGGTTCCATGCGCAGCACCGACATTGCGACATGAGTGCTTGACATCGCAACTGGCACGAGTAGGTTGTTCAGGTGCCGAGGCAACATGGCACCATAAGGGATTTGACCGGGTTGAGCGGGTCCCTCGGCTTTTTTAGGGTACCAGAGGACACCCTCCATAAAACCGTCTACTGCATACCGCCGATCGTGACAGGGATGAACGTCAAACGAATGTTCACCAATAGCGATTGCTTGGTCAATCTGAGGCGTTCGTCCGGTTTTCGGATTGATCGTGAAGTTATGTTGTGTTACCAGTGCCCTGCCTTCAATACGGCGGCCTTGACGGACATAGATTTGCCACGGCCAATGTCTGGTATCACTGAATTCGTCCTGATGCAAGCCTGCCTGTCTCCACAGGTTACGCGTGCCCTCTGGGACCCTCGGTTCATTTTGAAGGAACCAGACGTATCCTGCGGCGTGATCGAGGTGAAATTGGGCAAGCCGTTGCCGGTGATGCCGATGTGCCTCTGGCCAACTCCAACTGATGCCGGGGCAATTCAGGCTGGTCAACCGATCAATCGAACCGTTGAGTTGATATTTTTTGTTAGGTAGCGGTGTGCCGAGTCCTAATCTCTGTATGCGTCCAGTTGCGAAATCATCAAGTAGCGGTAGAAAATCCTGTAAGTGTTGTTCGTAGGTCGCTGGTTTTTCAATCGGAACGATCTTATCGGGGGCTGTTGTAAAAATACTCCGTGCACAAAAGGCTTGAATGGCAGGTGATGGTTCACCGGTATCAGGCGTTAGAATCTGTTCTCCTGTCTTCCAGTTCATGTAGTGTATGCCGGCGCGTGATTCTCCATATTCTTCAATACCTTCGCGTCCAACACGGTAAGGTACACCCGCTGCCGCAGCAAGGTCACCTTCATAGGTGCCGTCGATGAAGGTCTTTGCCGTTACACGCTGCTGCGATTCATTCGTAGTTTCCAATTTTACCGTTGTGATGCGATCTGCCTGTACAGCTGCGTCAACCAAATGGTGTCCTCTCAGAAATGCCAAAGCATCCGCTTCTGCCCCAAGAAGTTGGTCGAAAACATGTTCTGCGACTGACGGTTCATAGAACCATCCATCTTGAATGAGTTTCCAATCGGGAGAGTTCTCGCCGATGGTTCGCCGATATTCTTCGCGTACACCGTTAATAAACTCGATGACCAGTCCACCGAACACCTCTCGCCGTACAGCGTCCGTTGTTGATAATCCACTTGCCATCATTCCGCCAGGATGTTGCTGTGGACACGCGAGAATAACTTTACATCCGCGTCGGGTAGCCTCAATAGCGGCTGCACAACCGCCGGGGGTTGAGCCGTAGACGAAGACATCGCAAGACAGGAGATGGTTCGTTGTTTCTTGTGAGGTTGTATCTGTGTGAATTGATTCTAACGGATTTGTCATTTTTTATGTCAGTTTATATGCTTCCAGAAAAGTATTTCTGGAGATTCCAGCCTGCGTGCAAATTCGACGTAAAGTTGATCCTTTGATACGACGGTGATTTGGTAGAACCAGCACACTGCGGCTCCCATCTGGATTTTCACGTGCCATACAAATATGGTTCCGTTCACGAATGATACGATATCCTAATCGTTCTAACGCACGGACAACTCTGTTTTTTGGGGCATCTGTTGGAAAACGCGGCATCAGACATTTACTTCGGTTACAAAGACATCCAAGGCGGGTTCTTCGATTTCAAGTTCTTCTTTTCCAAAAGTTTCTATATAAAACCGAATTGCAGAGGTTACATCCGCGATGCTTTCCTCATAGGTGTCGCCTTGCCCTATGACAACACCTTTCAACCCGAGCGGGTAGGCGACATAGCCATCTGTATGTTTTTCAACGATAATTTTGAAAGGCTGCATGCTACTCTCCTTCTTTCTATGGAAATTCATTTATTCACCAAACCGCGAGCGTAATGCCCACAACCCTTGTCCGGGTTCGCTGATGTAGAAAAACCCACTGTCATTGAAGCCGTCAGTGAGCGTTTCGGGATTGTATTCAGCGATTACTTCGCTCACGGGTGCCCATTGATAGCCGACGGATTCAATCTCTGTTTGCGTGAGATGTTCTGTCGCATAGGTAACCTTGAAACGCCCTTCGGTACTGCCGTGAATCAGGTGTGCAGCGGCGGAGAGGTTTTCTTGTAGTTCTGGGTTTTCCGAGACGGCTTTGAGCGTTGTGGGTGTGCCGCGATAGCCGTATTTTCGGATGAGTCGGTCGATCTCTGCGTCCTCACCAAACTCGCGGAGACCGGGTGCGATGATGATTAACTCGCCGTCGTCTGCCATCGCCATCCGTGTGCGGTAAATCGCTTTGTTACCGAGCCACGTACTTTTAAACTCTATCGGATCCAAATAGACGACTACTTTTGATAAGGGTTCGTCTAAGAACGTCATATTAACGATTCTGCTCAATTCCGCAGCGGTCTCGAAGGTCTGGGCATCATCGCCGACGTAAAGTCCACGCATTACGCGTTCACCAGTGGTATCTGCGTCCATGACGCTCATGACGTACAGAATGCCGAGCTGCTTCAGGTAGTGGGTATGGGCATAGTTCAAGACTCTCCTGACAGAGGTATCCGTCCGCCCCATCAGGCGTTCCATGCCATCTACGGCACCGAGGAAGTGCGATTTGTTAATCATCTCCACGCCGCCTGCGCCGACGAGGATGTTCTTAAATCCGTTGGCGATGCCGATGACTTCGTGGGGGATGACCTGGCCGACGGAAATAATGAGTTCATAGTCTCCTTCCACGAGATGGCGATTTACAGCAACAGGGATGCTGTAATCGAGTTTGCCACCTGAAACCTCCTGCACAAACTCGGATGGGACCTCGCCGAAGTGATAGAGTCCTGTACGCCAGTTATGGACGTGATATGTCGCTTTGGGCAAGTTGCCGTACATCTCGGCGATCTGTTCTGCTGTCATCGGTGCGTGTGTACCGATAGCAGGGAGGATATCGAAAGTGGTGCCGTTGGCAGCGTCCCATAAGTCGTAGAGAATTTGGGTGAGCTCGCCGGCGTTTGAGTGGAGGCGCGTTATGTCCGGTGGGATTACCAGAATCTTTTTTGGGATACCGCCTAACTTGAGGAGTGCCTCGTGGAGTCGCGCGCGTTTCTCTTCGGTTGTGATGACAGTGTCTTTTCCGCCGTGGGCAGTGTAGGTTGGCATTTTTTAATTTTCCTTTGCGTATATTTTGCAGAATCGGTGAGGCTCTTGTAGCACAATCTTTTAGATTGTGTCTTATAAGATGCAAACTAAAAGTTTGCGCTACAAATACGGAACCCGCGTTAAACTTCATAAAACTTCGCCAATGCAAGTTAAAATAGGATCTGAATTTACGCTTTACCTTTGGTTACAAAAGTTACGCTGACATCAAAAGAGTTGCCAGCAGCATCTGAGATTTTACCAACGATGACGTAGACGGTTTCGTTGGCGAGCTCTCTACCTTTGACGAGTTCAAGGGTTGCTTTGCTGCCTTCGACTTTGCCAAGCCAACCCACATTATTCCCGCCTTCGGTTTGGAGTGTGATGTTACCAAAGACATCTTCACTGAACTGAATCACAATCTTCCCGTCGCTGTTGATAGGTTCGGGATCAACATCTGTGTCACCGTCTTTGACCGTACCGCCCGTGATAGTCGGCGCGGAGCAGCAAGGCGCGGTAACGGTATAGGTGAGCGTCTGGGTGCCGTCTGCCCAAGTAATCGTCAGATTCAGAGGACCTGGCGTGAAGGGACCGGCGACGGTCGCCGTTTTGCCTGCAACTGTGACAACACCGGCACTCGCCGTAACATCAGCGGGTTTGTTGTCGAAGGTCATCGTAATAGTCCCATTTGCGGCAATCTCTGAACCATGTGGCGGGGCTGCGCTGACGAAGTTAGCTGGGATGGGTTCTGCGTCTTCTTCGTCACTACCACAACCAATTATCGGTGAAAGGGCGAGCAAGCCTGCCAGTAGCAATACTGAGCTTCTAAGCAACTTGGTCATTAGCGTTAACTCCTGAATCTACCCAAAATTACTGTGCCACTACGGGATTCTTCAGCACGCCAATTCCCTCAATCTCAATTTCAACGACATCACCGGCTTTCAGAGCAGTCGTTGTGCCGGGTGTGCCCGTAAAGATTGCGTCTCCGGGTTCAAGCGTTATCGCTTGTGAAATGAAACTCACAATCGTCGTTACCGGAAAGATAAGGTCTGCAGTGGTCTGCTTCTGAACGACTTCGCCGTTGATACGCGTCTCCAATTGTGCGTCGGTGTAGTCAAGATCGGTAACGAGGACGGGACCTATGGGTCCAAAGGTGTCGGATGCTTTCGCACGCCACCACTGTAGATCGTTGCTCTGCCATGTGCGTGCGCTGACATCGTTTCCGCACGTCACACCCAATATGTTGGCGGCGGCTTCTTCGGGTGTCGCTTTTCGGGTCTGTTTCTTCATGATGACGACGAGTTCGCCTTCGGCATGGACATCGTCATCACCGTCTGGTAATTCTATATTGCCGCCTGGATTGTTGATACAAGAGGGGGTCTTGATGAAGATTTCGGGGTTTGTTGGTTCGGGTGCCCCGTCTAAATGACTCCGATAGTTCAGACCGACGGCTAACACCTTTGTCGGTGTTGTCGGTGCGAGGAGTTTGACATCCGCTAATGCGACGGTGTCCCCTGTTTCACTATGTTCACCGAACGGGCATCCCGATAAGACATTGAGGTTGTCTCCTGAAACGGTGCCGTAACCGATTGTGCCATTTAGTTCATATCGTGCAAGTTTCATAAGTAGTCTCCTTTTTATTTGTTGCTGGTTGTTAGTTGTCGGTTGTTAGTAACCCGTTGTGCGGGTTGCTAACGTCCATAATACCCACAACGATCTTTGGTCGAAAACCTTAACTTTGATAATTGATGACCGATAGCCATTTTACCGTGTATCCGGTGGATTGTCAATTTATTTCTTGAAATTGGCGGTCAGCCATCAGCAGTCAGCGGTCAGTAAGCGTCGCGAGTTGGAACTCGCTCCTACAGAAGAAGCGGTGGCTAATTTGACTTTTCGCTTAAAATATGGTAAAATTCCCATACAAAATTAACGCCTTCGTAAAAAATATACGGTAAAATGTAAATGATAAAAATTGGAATTGTTGGAGCATCCGGATACAGTGGTAGTGAATTGCTGCGATTTCTTGTCAACCATCCTGGAGAACTGCAGGTAACCCTCTGCACGTCTGAGACCTACGCTGGGCAATGTATTGATAGCGTTCTGCCGAATCTCCGCGGGTTCCTGTCTGCTAAATTTGAACCGTTAGCTATTGATTCTCTCAAAGACAGAGTGGATGCTGTTGTGCTTGCTGTCCCACACAAGGTTGCGATGTCATTTGTGCCACAAATTTTGGCGCAAGGTTTACGTATCGTCGATTTCAGTGCCGACTACCGACTTAAGGATGCCGAGACCTACGAGGCTTGGTATCATGTGGCGCATACAAGCACGGACCTGATACCAAAATCAGTGTATGGTTTACCCGAACGGTATCGCGATTGTATCCGTTCTGCACAGCTCGTCGCAAATCCTGGGTGTTATCCAACAAGTGCGATACTGGCAGCGATGCCTTTCGTTGCTCAGGGTGTCGTGGCGTTAGATTCTATCATTGTTGACTCGAAGTCGGGGATTTCCGGTGCCGGTCCAAAGCCGAGTGGAAATACACACTATCCGAATCGAGAGTCTAACGCTGTTGCTTACAATATCGGTGTACATCGGCATACCCCGGAGATTGAACAGGAGTTAACGGCTGTCGCATCAGAACCGGTTTGTGTAACGTTTACACCACACCTTGTCCCGATGACCCGCGGCATTCTCAGCACGGTTTATATGCGTCTCACAGAAGAGATGTCCACCGAAGAAGCCCTTGATATATATGCCACTTTTTACGAAAACGAGCCGTTCGTTCGGGTGCTACCCTCCGGCATGTATCCAGAGACGAAAGCCGTCCTTGGCAGCAACTATTGCGATGTGGGACTCGAAGTGGATACGAGAACAGGTCGTATTGTCGCTATGGCAGCGATTGATAACCTTGGTAAAGGCGCAGCGGGTGCTGTCGTTCAGAATCTCAACCTGATGTTCGGTTTCAAGGAGACTGCTGGGCTGAAAGTGCCGGGGATGATGCCTTAGGATGGCTGTCAGCAGTCGGCTGTCGGCTGTCAGTTAAGAGAAACTTGTGGGAGTTACAATATTTGTCGATGCCACAAACATCTTTTTACCGAAAGCCGAGAACCGAAAGCCAAACGCCAAAAATTATGGTTGTTGCGGGTGAACCTTCCGGTGATCTGCACGCTTCTCACGTTGTTCATCGACTTAAGGCACTTTGTCCGGACGTGAAATTTTTGGGTATGGGCGGCGATCTCTTGGAAAAGGCAGGAGTGAAACTGGATTTTCACATCCGAGATTCCGCTGTTATGGGGTTCGCCGATGTTGTCACCGTCCTACCGATGTTTCTTCGGAAACAGGCGCGTCTGAAGCGACGTATCCGTGAAGAACGTCCGGATGTGCTACTCCTCGTTGATTTTGCCGAGTTCAATATGCCGTTAGCGAAGTACGCTCGGAACCAAGGCGTTTCGGTGGTCTACTATATCCCACCGAAGGCTTGGGCGTGGCGTGCGGGGCGGGCGCGGAAGTTGGCGAAATGGGCTGACGTTGTTGCAGCGATCTTTCCGTTTGAAGCGGAATTCTACCGAAGTGCTGGCGCGAATGCCGAATTTGTTGGGCACCCCCTTATCGATTTTGCAAAAACCCCTCTCTCCCTGCACGAAGCAAGAGAACGGCTCGATTTAGACGAAACAGCGCAGACGCAGGATGCCCCTGTCATTGGGTTGATGCCCGGGAGTCGGCGTTCCGAGATTCGACACATTTTTCCCGTTATGTTGAGAGCCGCTGCGAATATCGCTAAGGTCTATCCGAACGCACAGTGGGTCCTCCCTTTAGCCCCAGGAATTTCACACGACCTGATTACGAAGTGTCAGCAGGAATTGGTGGATATCGGTGTGCCGCCGATTAAAATTGTGGAGAAACTGACCTATCCAGCGATGCGGGCATCAACGCTGGTGCTGGTTACCTCTGGCACGGCGACACTTGAAGCGGCGTGTATCGGGACACCGATGGTTATCCTTTTTCGCACCTCAACACTCAACTGGAATATTATCAGGTCCTTGTCTCCTTTGAATCGGAGCGGACTTCCCAATCTGATCGCTGGACGCGACATTGTCCCTGAGCTGCTACAGACGGATCTGACGCCAACGGCACTAACGAAACTGGCTCTGGAATTCTTAGGGAATCCTGAAAAACGGGAGACGCAACAGAAAGCACTGCAAGCGGTTTATGCGCAACTCGGGACAGCCGGTGCCGCTGAACGTACTGCCGAATTGGTGTTAGATGCTGTAAAAAGTCTGTAAAGTGCTCTAAAGTGCCTAAAGTTGTTAGGAGACTTCTTTCAACTTTACAGACTTCGCGACTTTAGTGCACTTGCAAACTTTATTCACTATGAAACTCACCCACTTTTCCGATCTCGCCTCGCTACAACTAAGGCTTCTTGCTACCCCTTTACACGTTCTATTAATTCCATTCAGCTGGCTCTATGCTACGGGACTTTGGATACGAAATCAGCTCTATGCACTCGGTGTGTTTAGGGCACAGAGACTTCCGTGTGCTGTTATCAGTGTCGGCAATATTGCTGTGGGTGGGACAGGAAAAACACCTGCTGTTATTGCGATTGCTAAACATCTTCAGAGAGCGGGTTTACGTGTTGCTATCCTACTGCGTGGTTACAAGCGCAAGGCGCGTGAGGGCATAACGATCGTCTCGGACGGTAAACAGGTATACGCCTCTGCAACGGAGAGTGGAGATGAGGCGTACATGATGGCGCAATGCCTTAGCGGCATTCCAATTATTGTGGGTAGAGAACGTTATTTGGCAGGGCAGATCGCGCTTGAGCGTTTTAATGTGGATGTTCTGCTCTTGGACGACGCATTTCAACACCGGCAGCTTGGGCGTGATGTTGATATTCTAACTGTTCCGGCAACGCATCCTTTTGGAAATCCGGCGAGGCTACTACCGGCGGGAACTTTGCGTGAGCCGCCCTCTGCGCTTCGGCGCGCCGATATTATCCTACTGACACATACGGACACCCCCGAAGTCTCTGTGTACGCTAAGGCGGCAGTGAAACGGTTAGCACCCGACGCCCTGGTTTTGGAGAGTGTTCATCAGCCACGGTATCTCTATCCATTGCTCCGAGAGGGTAGCGGAGAACGTCAGGATATAGAGGTACTCAAAGGAAAACGGCTGCTTGCGGTTTGTGGCATTGGGAATCCAGACGCTTTTGTGGGGACCCTCACCCGATGTTCCCCAACCAGTGTTGAACTGATAGCGTTTCCTGACCATCACGTCTATGTGGAAGCGGATGCGCAGCGGATAGATACGGCGTTTCAGGCGGCAAAGGCGGATTGGGTCGTTACGACACAGAAAGATGCGCAAAAATTGGGGTCTGTTATGGGACACCAGGGGCTTCCGATATTTGTTTTGGAAGTTGCGTTGGTTGTTGCAGGAAGGGATGAGGAATTTACTGAGGTTTTGTTGGCAAGTGTTGGTAAATTGTGAGGATTGGTTGTCAGGCGTAGTCTTTGGAAGGTCGGGATTTGGAAGGTCGGGATTTGGAAAAAATCAACGGTATGAATGCCTTATGGCATTCCCCGCCTCCTACAAGAGAACTAAATCGCCTTGCGTTGTCGGTCGAGCCATTTGACGGAGAAATGCAGTAGATTTTCCATGATTTTATCGTTAATTTGTACGTCCTCTTCCGTCTCATTTTTCAAGCTTGTGACGATGTATAGTCCTTTCTGAAAAGGAAGGAGTAGGAGGGGTGATGCGTTTTCAAAGCCGTTGCTTGGTAATCCTGCAGCAGCGGTATTCGTTTTAGCGAGAGATGTCCATTTTCCGAGCGGATCTAACCACATGTCGTCCAATCGGATCAGGGGTTGATCCAGCGCATGTTGATTGGTTTGATGGTTTCCGTTCAGTGGGTTCGGGGATTGGAAGATACGCGAACGTTTGCCTTGTAGTGTCGGAAAGAGTTCATAGGTTTCTTCGCATTCGATGCCGGTCAGCGGTTCTGGGATCCACCCTGTGCCGCGTCGCTGTTTAGCACTGGCTTTGATATCTTGTCCGGAGACGAGGACGATACCGCCTTGACTGACGAAGTTTTTAATCCGGTGTTCGGCATCGATATTCAGACGGTAGCCAGATTTGTAGATTTCTCCGTTGCCGATCCATAAAATGTCAGTCTTTGCGAGTTTATCGGTACGCAAGTCTTGGACCTGATCGTAAATTATATGGTGTTCTTGGACGTATTCAAAACGTTCTAAGACAGGGAACTCCACAGTCGATGTATTTCCGGTGAATGCCATAAGTTTGAGTGGCATCGCGATTTGAACTTCCGAACGTATTTTACTGGAACTTTTGGTAGTGCCATTTTCTGGTTTCCAAAGTTTCCCGTTGATAGTTGCGTCTACGTATCCCAAGATTCGATTTCGGGCACGCTGCAAACTCCGTTTTCGCTGTTCGGCTGTGTTTAAGTTGCGCGTCTGGGGATAAGCGAACGGTCCCAACGCGGCGTGCCGAATGGGGTTATTATGTATCTGCTCAATAATGGTGGTATATGCTGCGATCCGACCTCGGTTTGTGGGTAGGAGTCTCTTGGACATAGGGAATCCGTGGCGGAGTTTGTTATCGAAGTGGCGAAAGGCGTTCTCAACATTCCACCGTCGGCTGTAGCTTGCGTCAATCGACCTCAAATCAATCCGTTCCTCGTTGATATTTGTGACGTATCCGTGAACGACATTGATGCCGTGGATAGGTTCGCCGTCTGTATCGGTGATGGCGATGTCCTCTGCGTCACGCATGTCCAAGATTGCGTCTGTCAAGCCGGTAAGACTGAAAAGTTCGGGTTGATATTTCTCTGCGCTTTCGACGATTGTGCAATAACGGCGCGGAAAAATGATGTCGGCGTCGCGGAAGGAGCGGAACTTGAAGAAGATATGTTTATAGTTTCTAATAGCGTGTCGGTGTCGGGTCGCAACACGGTCGAACGGTTTTACTTTACGGTTGATGACGATGTCTAAGGGTAGTTTTTGAACGCTAAAAGCGGCGATCTCGTATTCGTACTTATAATCCTTTTCCCACCTTGGCGCGTCTTCCCACAGGTGGATGCGACCGAGTTGGATGGGATAGGGTGTATTGTTCTCAAAGATAATTGTGTTCCCTTCAGCGCGACACCGCAAGCCCCGGTCGTCCCGAATGTTAAGTTTATTAAGATCCTTCTTAAATTCGCATGAATATTCCCATTCGTCCTTATAGCCGTTGTTGTCCTTATCCTTGACATTCATCAATGCGATATGTTTGTTGTTATAGTCCTTGAGGATAGCCGTATATTCCGTCGCGTCGTCACCAGAGCGGACTCGGACTTTGACGCGTGTGCCGATGAGGCGTTCGATGAGGCGTTCGTAGCTTTCCTGCTCCAAGTAACTGGTAGATTCATCTTCAAGTTCTTGGAGTCTTTTTTCAAAGTCGCCGCCTGCCGCGGTTTGGTATGCTTCATTGTATCTTGCCAATCGCGTGTCTGCCCCTCTCCTAAAACTGTTCCACACCATGCTAATGGCTTCGTCGAGTGCTTCCCTGAGGGCAATGAACATGTTTCGGATTTTCCGTCCGATTTTGTAAAGGAGGGGTGGATGGTAGACGCGCTCAAGTTCCCAAGCACGTTCGCGCAATTCGCTGGTGTTCATTGAATCGAGATAACGGATGTAAGCAACAATTCCTGCCTCACGCTCCTCGTTGGTGAAGATATAACTTGGGGCATGACCGCGTTGACGCGACTCCTCAGAGATGATTTCCATGCCTGTGATCTCAAGTCGCATGGTGCCTCGGTACCGCTGTCCGTCCTTCATCTGGAAGACGACGTATTTGTCAAGAAGTTTCTTGAGGAGTTTGTCTTTCTTAAAAAGTCTAATCAGGTACCCGATACTGCTTATCAGAAAGACGATGATGATAACACCAACGTAGACTTGCGAGTTCGCCCACCAGCTGCGTACCTGTTTCTGTGCTTCCTCGACGACGTTTGATTCCTGTCCTATTGCCATGGGTAGGAGGGAAAACAAGATGAAAATTAGGACGAAGAGGGATGTAATAATATGAGAGAACCGTAGGCGATGTCCTAAAAGGTTTCGTGTTTTTAGGCTTTTAAACATCGGACCACTCCTCGGATCCAGCGCGGTTAGGAAACCGCGCTACCGGAATTAATGGATACGTACTCCGTTTTCGGCGGCGATGCGCCGGACGTTCGCGTTCGCGAGCGGAATCTTCTCTGCGGGGAGGTGTTCTATGAGTCCATAGCCATCGGGATAAAGTTCATCGAAACGCTTGAGTGCCACGCCGAGTTCCAATTCGCCTTCACCGGGCACCTCTTCATTCAGATGAAGCACCAATCCGTTCTGAACGCTAATGTCTTTGATATGCGCCATGGGTGCGACAGGACCCATCACGTCAAAAATATGGTTGAGTCTTGCTTCGCTATTATAAACTTGCAGTAGCGTTTGAAAATGGTTGACGAAATCCATAACGATGCGAAGTCTGTCAGAGCCGACACGTTCCACAACTTCTCGGCAGATTTCTGGTGACCCCATGATTGAAACGGCATGTGTTTCCATCACGAGTGTCAATTCGTGTTGTTCGGCGTATGCTGCGATCGGTTTCAAAGTCTCAATCAGACGTTCCATTGCTTCTGGAAGATGGTTATCTCGATGAGATGTCCAAGCCCCGTCAGGATTTAGGCTTCCTGGACGAAACAGGTAGTGGTGCGCGTTGAGAGAGACGGCGGTCGCCATGCCGCGTTGAACGCTTGCAATTGCGGCTTCGCGAACCGGCGCATCTGGATGGAAAAGGCATTCCTCATAAGTTATGCCGAATTGCACGAGATCGAGGTTCGCGTCCTCTAACATCCGCACGCAGCGGGAACAGGCATCTGGTGGCACAGAAGGAATTTCTGCGCTCCGAAAATGGAAGCTTAAGCCGGTGAATTCGAGTGCCTTAATTTTTTCGATTTCATCCGATGTAAGTGTACGGAAGTCTCCGCAGAGTCCAACAACACCGAGTCTCATGATTAATTATACCTCTTTTCTATCTTACAACGCAAAGCAAATATGAGTTGATACAAGATTAGCTGACCGTATCGGTTGGCTATGACTGTTTTTTAGCTGCCAGCACTTCTAACAGGTTTTTGGCGCGTTTGAGGTCTTTGGTGTCAAACCCTTCTGTGAACCAAGTATATATCGGTTCCAGCAATACATAAGCGTCTTGGTAGCGGTTTTGTGTCATCCAGAGTTCGCATAAACTGAGAGCGGCTCGGAGTTCCCAAGATTTCGCGCTTTGTTGCCGTGCGATTGCCAATGCGTTTTGAAAATGGTCTTCCGCCTGCTTTGTGGTAGTGCTTTCCTCGTTTGAGGTTTTGGTTTTCTTCGAGAGGATGAAACAGAGTTCGCCTTGTTGACGGGAGAGTTCGGCAGCGTGAGTTCGCTCTCCAGTTTGGTTGACGATAGCGCGTGCGGCATCAAGGGTCTGTAAGGCTAAACTCAGCTGTCCAGCGCGTTGGTATGCCTGTGCGAGGCGGGCGAGAAAGACAGGTAGTAGCATTTCAGCCCGCGTTTTTTTCCATGCTGCGATGCCTTTGCAAATCATGGCTATCCCTTCTTCTGAACGGTTTTGTTCGGCGAGTGCCCATCCTTTCATTACCATTGCAACGGCTTCCCATCCAGAAAATCCGTGTTCTTGACATATTGCTAACATTTCTGTTGCGGCGGTATTGACGCTTTCTACATTGCCTTCGTACTGATAGAGCAAGGTTTTAAAATGAAGCAAAACGGCATCACTGAAAGGATGATTCCTATCTTCACCGATGGCTGTGGCTTCACGAAGTCGAGCTGCTGCTTGTGTCGGGTAACCGAGGCACCACAAGAGCGGTGCGGAATAAGAAAGCAACGTCATACCGGGATCTGCGACATAGTGCAGAAATGTTGGGACGGGGTGATGTTGTGGTTGATAGACTTTGATTCCGGCTTCCAAGTGTTCCCGAGCGGTTTGGAATTCACTCAGGTAGTAGAGCGTTGCCCCGAGTGCGCGGCGCGCCTCGACTTCAAAAGCCGGGTCTCCAACCTGCTTGGCAATGGTGAAGCACTGCTGACCGAGTTCGCGTGCTGAGAGCAACCGTCCCTGTACCAGATGAGATAACCATAACCCAAATAGCACGGGGAACCGGAGGTCTTTTACAGTGGTGTTAACCGAGAATTCGGAACTTTCAGGCGAAACGGGTTCTTGGGTTTCAAGTGTATCTAAGAGTTCACGTGCTCGCGTGTAGGCGGTTTCTACCTCCTCAGAAGCGTAACCGCTTGTTGCGATCAAAGCAGTGCCAAGTGTGGTTTGTAGTTCCAATTCTAATTGGGCGGTAGCCTCAAGGTCCTGTATACCGGTGTTCTCGGACAATTGTTCGAGTGCTGCAAGTCCTTGCCCGATGTGTCGTGCGCTTTCGACGTTGGCAGAACGTTCTAAGGCACGGTGTCCGGCATGCTGCCAATAGTGGATTGCTTTTTCGGGGAGCCCAGCTTCTGTGTAGTGATATGCGACCAATTCGGGTTGAAACCCGTCGCCAATGTTGCCGCTACCGTCCTGTAACACTTCAGCGATTTGTTGATGATACTGCTGCCGTCTGCTTCTGAGCAGAGATTGGTAAGCAGTTTCACGAAGGAGTGGGTGTCTGAAGGTGTAGCGGACCTGATTATCGGAAGTCTCGTTGCGATTGAGGATGTATGCGTCTACTAATTCGCTCAATTGGCTTTTGAGAGATGTCAGGTCTACAGCAGCGTTGTTCTCCAGATGGATGCCGGAAGCGACTTTATAGAGCAACTCTCCTGTCCATTCCCTTCCGAGTGTTGCGCCGAGTTGTACAATTTCTTTTGCAGGTCCGAGTTCGTCTAACCGAGCCGTCAGCAGGTCTTGTAGTGTAACGGGAATGTCAGTCGCTTGCGAGCGTAGCGTGGTCTGGTCAGAGACATCAGCAGTGAGGGAGAGTGCTCCGCCTTCAAGCACCATTTGGGTGAGTTCTTCAACAAATAGTGGGACACCTTCAGTCATTCCGACGATCCGTTTCAATAAATCGGGCGGCAGCAGCGTGTCGCCAGCGACATGCTGAATCATGGTTTCCGATTCAGTAGGCGTTAGTGCTGATAGGGGTAGCGTGCTTGCCCATTCAGGACGTAGGAGTTCCTCTAAAGTCTCTCTATCAAGGGCAGCGCCACCGGCATTTCTATCGGGTCCATCTTGAAATTGCTCGTTGGATCGGAGGGTTTGTACATTAGAACGACAAGACAAGATTGTAAAGATTCGCGAGTTTTCGATTTGAGAGATTAGGCGCGTAAGAAATTCTATGCTTGACGGATCGATCCAATGCAGGTCTTCAAGGACAAAAAGTATGGGTTTTTGTTCAGCCATCTTTAGGAGTACTTGGACAAGGACTTCTAAAGTTTGCTGGCGGCGCTGTCTCCCCCCCCAGCCTGAAGGGTATGGATTTTGTTCAATCAGTCTGATGTAGGGTTGGGTGCCTATACTGGTTTCCGTCTGCCAAAGACGCACGTTTCCGATGGGACCCAGACCCCAAACGCGTTGGAGGTCTATACCGGTTTCCGTCTGCCTCTGAATCTCGAAAGGTATTTCAAGCAGTTCGGCGAGGAGCGATAATGTTTGCGTTGTGTTTGCTTGTGCTTCGTTATCTGAATTTTCCGATCCGAGCGTTGGAACATTGTAGTTACGGAGAAGGTTCTCGAGTTTATCAAGTCGCATCTCTGCGGTGTCGGCATTTGTAAACTGTACGATGTGTTCTTGAAATAGTGAAAGGATAGAATAGAGCGGGCTATTCTGGTAGTAGGGGGAACATCTTCCCTCTATGGTAAGGGCTTCTGGATGCTGGTTGACGTGCTCTTGGATCACCTGTATGCATCGTGATTTTCCGATACCGGCTTCACCCTCAATCAGGAGTGCTTGTCCTTTAGATGCGAGTGCTTGTGCCCATCCTTGTTTAAGGCGTTCGACCTCCTGATCGCGTCCGATAAACGGGGTCAATCCGCTTTCACTGGCAATATCTAATCGGCTTTGCACTGGGATTTCACCGGAGACTTGATAGATATTTACGGGTTGTGAAATCCCACGGAGCGGTGCGGCACCGAGGGGTTCGCACTTGAAAAAACCCTCGACCAACTGGTGGGTTGTATCGCCGATGACAATGTTGTTCGGTGCTGCGAGTTTCTGCATTCTGGCTGCGAGGTTTGGCGTTTTACCGACGATGTCGATCGCTTCGGGCGATCCTTCGTCAGAGATATGCCAAACGACAACAAGTCCTGTATCAATGCTGAGGCGGACGCTAATCTCTACGCCGAAGGTGGTGTGGAGATACGGTTTGAGTGTCTCCATAGCGGCAACGATGCCGAGTGCAGCTCTTACGGCGCGGTGTGCAGCGTCTTCATGTACAATTGGATACCCGAAATAGACGAGGATGCCGTCCCCGAAGTATCGCGCGATGTGTCCGTTTTGTGCTAAGACGACTTCCATGACACAGGTCCGATACACCTCCAAAAGATTTCGGAGTTCTTCGGGATCGAGTCTTTCAGTAAATGCGGTGGAATCGACAATATCACAGAACAGGACGGTGAGTTGGCGACGTTCGGCACCGTGTGTGAGGGTTGCCTCTACGGCAGGGGTGTCCACAGCCGAAGTTTGGGATATGGACGGTGCGTCACTGAGGGATGCACCGCATTCACCGCAGAATTTGAAGGACGGATTTAGAAATCCACAATTTGCGCAGCGTTTGTGCTCCATGATATTTTTGTCCTGGCACAAGATCGGTGAAAGATGGTTATCAATTACTTTCTAAACTGATTTAGGTATTCTTCAAGTTCGGCATCACGTGGATCTAACTTGTATGCTTCCTGATAATTATCGAGTGCTGTGTCGGTTTTGCCGACTTTCATGTAGAAGGAACCGAGATTCCGATAGGCGACGCTGTGCGTTGGTTTCAAATCTAAGGCGCGATAATAGTGGTCTCTGGCGCGGAGCATATAGGTTTTTGTTTCTCCGATGAGAATGTTGATGGTGATTTCATTTTCCCAGCGTTGTTGATACACTTCGCCACCGAGTTGCCGGGCGTGTTCCGCAATAGCGTTGGCGACTGCAGCCTCTCGTGTTTTGAACGTGATGACCCCAGAAGTTGTTTTCGCTGTGGCAAGTTTCAGTTCTGCGACTGCTTGGTCGGGTGTTTCCTCTCTGAGTTCTTTTTCCCATGAGGGCCAGCTCGGTCCGGCGTATTTGAGACCCTGTTCGTAGTAAACGGTTCCGAGGTCGTTATAGATTTCAGCGTTCTCAGGGCGCATTTTTAACGCTTCACTGTAAAGTTCAATGGCTTGTTTATATTTTCCGGCATTGAAGGCATCGGTAGCGTGGGTGCGAAGTTGTTTAAATTCCTCACTTTCTAAGTTGACAGCGATGCCCAATTCTGCCTTGTCTCTGCCGTAGAAATAGATGCCACCAATCAGGAGGATGGCGATGCAAACAGCGATAAGTGTGGGTAGTTGCAGTTTCATTTTTTTTTACTTTTGCCTCCGGGCGGTTGTGAGTTGTGAGTTATTCGTTGTGAGTTAATGCTTGTGGCAGTGGCGTAATGTGTCAATTCCATAGACGCTTAACTGTGGACTGTTAACTGACAACTATTAAAAACACTTATCTCCATCGATTGTTTCTATTAAAAGTGACAACAATGGTTTCATCTACACCGTCTCGTTCAAAGTAGAGTCGCATTCCGTTTTGCGTGCGGATCAGTTCGTCAATAACGATTTTAAGGAATTCGAGCGAGTGAATTTTAATATTGTCAATCTGATAGATGAAATCCCCGCGCCTGAGCACGTCCCTCAAACCACTGCTTTTCTCAACATTTGAGACGATAACGCCGGGCTGTCGGTATTTGCGCGCCATCACCTTGTCGGGTTGAGAGAAGGTTAAGCCCCATCCAGCAGGTGCGTAGTACCATTCCAAGGTCTTCAGTGTGAATTCGGATTGTCGTTTTTTACCGCGCCGAATGAGTTCACACGCTATGGGTTGATGGAGCGGTAGGAGCCGTGTGATGGCTTTAAAGTCGTCTTCGCTCCTGATGCGGTGTCCTGAAATCCCGATGATCACGTCCCCTCGTTTAATACCAGCGTCAGCGGCGGGTCCTTGTTTCTCTACCTCGGATACGAGAACGCCGGTATTGTGTGGTATCGACAATTTTTCTGCGAGCTCCTCAGTCACAGGTTGGATTTCCTTGATGCCGAGGCGCGGTGGGACGACGCTGCCATATTCGAGAATCTGGCGAACGACTTTCCGCGCTTTGTTGGTAGGCACGGCAAATCCGATGCCCTGCGAGCCGCCGCTTGTTGATTTGATGAAGGTATTTATACCGATAAGTTGTCCGTGTATATTTACGAGCGCACCGCCGCTGTTGCCTGGGTTAACAGAGGCATCCGTCTGAATCAGGTCTTCATGATAGAGGTCTTCAATAGAGAGTGCCCGTTCGGTGGCACTCACGATACCGATCGTGACCGTGGGCTGGGCGTTGCCTATGGATAAATTGAACGGGTTTCCAATTGCGACGACCCATTCCCCGATGAGCAGTGCGTCTGAATCGCCCCATTGGATTTCTGGTAGAACAGTACCTGTATCGACCTCCAAAAGGGCGAGGTCTGAGAGATAGTCAGATCCAATGAGGCGCGCTGCGAATTCTCTCTCGTCCGAGATCGTTACGGTGATGCTATCGGCATCTTTGATGACGTGATGGTTCGTTAGGATGTATCCGTTTTTGTCAATAATGATGCCTGAACCGACTTCTCGGAGGGAGCGTCTACGGGGATAAAAGACATCGTCCCAGAACCACCATTCGTTGACCCGGGTTCGTCTCTCAACGGTACGGATTGCGCTGATATTGACGACTGCAGGACTGGCGTGTGCTACGGCTGTAACGATTGCTGTCTGTCGTGAGGCTGTAACCGCTTCCTGTGTCCCCTTAGCCCGAAATTCAGCACTGTAAGCACTCCGACAAAGCGGACCTTCGAGCGTGAAACATGCACACAACGAGATGAATAGGATATAACGATAGCAACGGCGTAAATATATCATAGACTTGTTTTCTGCTGCAAGTGTAGTTATTTGGATATCGCGACCATTTCAAGCAATATTAAGAAACAAATTTTAGGTTTTGCGGAAGGATGGAAAACTGGAAGGTTGGAAGAAGTGCTGTCTCTATTATCTTCCCAACTTCCATACTTCCAAGCTTCCAACTCATCTTGGGGGCAAAAACGTAAATTTTATACTGAAAATTGCTTAACGTTTCAGCTTCAGAGAGATACGATAACCCTCCAATCCGGGATCGGTATCCACAATTTTCTGGACGGCTTCAGCGGATCGTCGTTTTGCGGGGAAATCATCGGCGTTCGCACATCGGAGTGCTACCCGTGCGCCGACTGCGCTGGCGGCACGTAGGTTCTCCAGTTTTACTTTTTCGAGTGTATCATAAGCGGTATGTCCGAAACCTCTGCCTGATGGAGGTGCTTCAGGATCACCCATGTGGCAGGAAGGCACGCCTTTAAGGAAAAATGGGAAATGATCGGAGTAGGAGTGTACCTTTTGTCCGACCGGCATTTCGGCGTGCATCTGCAGGCGTGCGGAGTTAAAGAACGGTTCCAATGCGTCCCAACAATGGAGCACAATACCTTTGCGACTCGTGCCACCTGCTGCGTCCATGTTCAGCATGAACCGAATATTGTCTAATTCCGATGTATGCGCATCGACGTAACGAAACGCGCCGGTGAGTCCGATTTCCTCTGTTCCGAAAGCGATGAACCGAACCGTCCGTTTAAGGGTGCCAGCAGCGTAGGTGGATAGTGCGCGGGCGGCTTCTATGACGGATACCATTCCTGAAGCGGGGTCGTGCGCGCCTTGAGAAATATCGTGTCCATCGTAGTGGCATCCGAGGATTATCATCTCTTCGCTGTTCTCATGTCCCGGTAGATCGGCGACGACGTTCCATGAAGTACGGGGTTCGTTAATATCGGTCGTCTTGAGGTTCAATGTGACGCTACCGGACTCCCGCGCCAGGAGCCGTTTTAAGAATTCGCCGTCTTCTTTACAGACGGATATACCGGGAATGGGTGCTTCTTGATTGTTTTGAAGGCTCCCTGTTTCGGGACCGACCCCTGGGTGTTCACTAACGAAAATAAATGCGCACGCGCCAGCGAGAAAGGCGCGTTCAAATTTCTCCTTACGATGTACCCATCTGCCGAGGTCGGGGGGTGAGGCACTTTGTGCCATAACGAATCTGGCGATAGCGGTATCACCGAGTGCTTCATATTCCGCAGGACTTCCGTATCCAGCGGAGACGAGTTCGGTGGTGATGTCTCCAGCGGGGCAATACGGGAGTGAGATACAGTGGAGTGTTCGGCGAATGGGTTCAATCACTTCAAGGGTTGCGGGACCGCGCGTCCAACCGGCATAAGGATATTCCTCAAGTTCGACGTTTTTGAGTCCGTAACGTTTGAAGCAGTCGGCGATAAAGTTTGCGGCTTTATATTCCTCAGGCGTTCCTGCGAACCTTGCGCCGTATTCATCGCAGAGGACTGTCAAATTTTCCATTGATTCTTGCGAGGTGTAGATGTCACCGACCATCTGCTGGTCGAGCTGCAAATAGGGGTTCGTTTTGTTCATAAGTTTCGTTCTTCTCTTCCGGGATTTGTGGTATCGTTTCCATTCTTGCGTTGGCAATCTTTTTGAGCTGCCACGGATCAAATATCTGAATGCGTCGAAACCTTTTTTCGAGGATTCTGTGGTGTTTGAACTGGTTGAGGAGTGTTTCCGTTTTTTCAACGGAACTGCCGATGCGTCGCGCCAATTTCTTTGTTGAGAGTTTGCGTAGCGTGCACTGCGCTCCACGTCCTGTCAGGGTCTGATTGTATTCGGGTGCATCGGCGTAATTGTGTAGCAGGAGCGCGAGCCGTGATGCTGGACTCCGAAAGGCGATGTTTAGAAGCGGGTTGGAAGCTTGGAAAATTGGAAGCTTGGGAAGCCTATCCTTCCGCCCCTTGATCTTTCTGGTCAAGTCGATCCCTCCCTCCTTCCATCCAAGTCCGCCCGGTTTCCTTCTGATAAAATTTCTAACGGTTTTCCATCTGTGTATGTACTGCTGGATACGGTGTCTGAAGGTCGTGTGTGATGGCATCGCCAGATGTGGCTTTTGTTTCAGGAAGAACTGGAAATTCTTTACCTTGACAACCCCGACAACGGCTTCTGTAAGTGTCTCAGCGATGAGAGTGCGGTGTGTTTTGTCTTCTTCCCATTGGACTGCCCCGAAGATTTCGCCGGGTTCGAGAAGTTCTAAAGTTACGGGATCCCCTTCAGACGGTGTTTCGTATATCTTGACGCGTCCTTTTTTGAGTAGATAAACGCCTTCAGCGCAGAGTGGCTCCCCGTTTTTCAGCGATTTAAAGGTTGTAATCTTTGCGAGCGCGTTTGCATCTGCCTCGGTGAGGTCTTGGAAGATGTCTATCTGTTTAACGGACCAGAACCTTTCTGGGATTTTTTGTTGTGTTACCATACGACAATCGTCCCGAGCGTGTCATCTTTTAGTATGATGGACTGTGTTGGTTGTTCGTTAGAATTTTTTGGTTTCTATGCCCTTAATTATAGCAGTGTATCGGCAATAAAGCAAACGAAATGTGATTGGTGAGTGGGTGTTGGTGTTTAGCGGTCAGCAGTCAGCGGTCAGTTAAGAGGGTTATGGGTTTTGAGTTATGGGTTGTAAGTGTCAAAGGAAGATAGGACAGACTGTTTCTTCGGTTTTACTGTTCGTCTATTTGATGGGGGACAAAATGTTCCGGGCGATTTGTTGTTGACATTCGCAACAAATCAGGTTTCTGCGGTAATTGGGCAAACCACCATTCATCAATTTCGGCTTGTGTAGGGTTGGATCCACATTCATCAAGCAAACGTGCATAATTTTTTATAGCAACCAGACTTCTCTCTTTCGCACATCTCCATTGACCCGTTTCTGAGGTTATTCCCATCAACTCGTACCGCATTGTTGGTCTATCGGTACCGCGCCAATGATTATTCCAACTTCCAACTTTATGTTCATCAAGATCAACGGTCAAATGCGGAAATTTCATATCAGGGGATTTGCTGAAGAAAAGGATATATTCTGAACCGACGTTAAGGCGATCTCCAGACTCAAATTGGGCTTGAACACTTTTGACACCACGTCGGACACTAATTACGTTTCTAAAATTTCTCTCTGTAAAAATTTCATCCATTAGCATTTTCACTCGAAGGGCGAATCAAACTTTATCGGTATTTTCCCTTCCCTGATTTACAGACGTGGGATTTCTAATTCTTTACAGATTTCCTTGGCAAGGTCATTGGAGATTTCGGTGTGTCTCGGCACCGCGGCACGGGTGCCCCGTTCAAAATTGCCCCACCACGAGTGTTTTCTACCTTCTCGAACGAGGTTGCATCCATTTTTTTTTAAGATGCCTGATCAACCGCCTACGTTTCATATAGCGATACTTACTTCCTCAAACCCGCTTTCAGTTTGACGCGACGCTCCTTGGATGCCGAATTCTGAGATGTCAGAAGCTTTTATCTCTTCAACCTCACTTTCAGTTCGGCGAGACGCTTTCGGCGTGTCAAATTCTAATGCTTCACGAAGCGTGATCTGTAGCGTATCTAACAATTCATTTCTCGTTCTTTCTTGGCACGTAACGCCTCGGACTTCCAATATCCACCCAATCCACCATCCCTCGCTCTTTCGGATAAGAGCCGTATAGGTTTGCGTTGCCTCTTTAGGCGTAAATTCACGAGGCGTTTTTTGGAGAACGCTGAATTCAACCTCAAGCTCCTGTCCTTCGGGCAGATCAATCCTAGCCAATGGTTCAATTACGCCGTTTCTGTATGTTGCTTTTATCTTTTTTGTTTTCATTATCTTTAGCCTCCATCCTTATCTCCTTAGATTCACTTTCAATCCACTGTGAGCTCACAATTGTGTTGATTTGTTGTTCACGGCTGCTATCAGTCGCATCGGGATTGTTCTTAAATTATACTCGCTAACAATCCGCTTGTCAATCTCATAATTAGGGACGGATGTATAAAGTTTTTGACACTAAATCCTTAACCGTTACCACCAATCGCAAAATTTCACAGTAACCTTCACGGGAGCCCTCCACAAAACCTCTATAAACCCAGTCACCACCTATGCTAACACCCTATCACAAAATTTCACAAATTCCCATTTAACTGTGAAAACTGTGAAATTATGTGCTGCCACAACTACATATAGGGCTATTTAGTTTTCGGTTTTTTGTCGGATAAGAATCGGGATTTGGAAATCCCTCCTACAGAAGAAAATCGAGATTCAAGGTTCTGTCTTACAAGGAAACTGAATGACTTAAAACTGGTTGGATGCACCTTGATAAACAGTGTTGACAAGTGTTAATATATAGTCAACGTGTTTATCAACTCAGTACAAACTTCTAAACTAAAGGAGCAGAAGACGATGAAATATTTGCTAACACCTTATTGCGCGTGCCTAATTCTTCTCGTTTTGGTGTTTGCGGTCGTGCCGGTGTATTCGGTGGACGTAACTGTTGGATTGCTCGCCGGTAGTAATAAACTCGGTGAGGTAGAGGAGGCGGCTTACGCGTGGGCGGAGGAGCACTTCAAAACGACAACGCTTCTCGTAGATAAAAGCGGTAAATTCAAAAACGCCGGTGGCACGGCATTACAACCAGAGGAATTTGCTGTGCTATGGCTCTTCTATACGGAAACGGATACATTACCAGAACCGATCCTCGCTGGCGCAACCACGAAAGCGATCCATGGTTATGTAGAGGCAGGCGGAGGTCTGTTTCTCTCGGCATTAGCACTTCGTTATGTCGTTGAACTCGGGGTCGAAGATGGCGGCGATCCGCGGGTCTTTATGCCGCTCGGCAAAGATCCACCAGAAATTGGCGTGATACCGACTGCTGATGGCAAAAAACATCCGGTTTTTGAGGGATTTGATACCAGTGGGCCAATCTTTCTTACCAGCATGGCGCAAGCTGGGTTTACCTCGGATTTCCATAACTTCGGTGGGGGTCCGGCGGGTACAATCCTCGCAACGAAAACACGGGGTGGGGGTGCGGGTGCTGGAGAGCGTCCATTCGTTGAATACGAGATCGGAGACGGTCTAATCATCACGCTTGGACATCACAATGGCGTTTATACGGATACAAAATCGGAAGAAGGCGATAACCTGCAGAGACTCACCGAGAATGTGTTGAATTACCTCGCAGAAAACTCAGCATTTCTTGCTGTGGATCCTAACGGTAAGTTGGCAACGACGTGGGGGAACCTAAAGGCATTGTCAAAATAGGTGGGTTTCTGGTTTTATATCACGCCCAGAAGCGGTGATAAAAGAGGGTTGTGAGTATTTTGTAGCCTGCTTTGAGGGTGCCGATGAGAGTACCGGTGATTTTGGAGGTGCCGATGCGTTTTCGGTAACGGACGGGGACCTCGCACACAGGGATGGACTGTTTCGCGGCTTTGAGTTGCATCTCTACTGTCCATCCGAAGGTTTTGTCTTGCATGTTCAGGGACAGGAGTTGGGGGTATCGGATCGCTCGGAAGGGACCTAAATCTGTATAACGTACGCCGAAGAAACGGTGTATTAAGAGACACGCAAGCCAGTTGCCGAATCGCGCTTGGGGTAATAAAGCGTCTCGTGCGTTGTCTGCCTTCCTTGCGCCGATGACGAGGGCGGCGCTGCCTTCAAAGATAGGGTGAAGCAGCCTCGGCATATCTGTGGGATAGTCGCTATAGTCGCCATCGAGAAAAACAACGATGTCTGGGGTTGTTTCCGCAAGTGCCGTGATACCCGCCAAACAGGCGTACCCGTAGCCTCTCCGCCTTTCGTTCACGACGCGTGTGCCGTTCTGCGCAGCGACTGCAGCCGTGTTATCCGTAGAGCCGTTGTCAACGACGATAATCTCTTGGACGATTCCACCGGTGTGTCCGTCAGGTAAGCAGACGGTTTTGGGTATATCGGCGATAACTTTGGCGATGGCGTTTTCTTCGTTAAGTGCTGGAATAACGACAGAAATCGTTTGCATGCCACCTACAACCTCGCGGCGGGTTCCTGCACTGTGTCAATCAGCCGTTGGACGACGGTATCGGAATCGACCCCCTCTGCCTCGGCGTGGAAGTTGGTTAAAATCCGATGCCGTAACACTGCCGGTGCGACGGATTTAACGTCTTCACAAGAGGCGTTGTATCTACCGCGTAGAATCGCTCGGGCTTTCGCACCTAAGATGAGATACTGACCGGCGCGGGGACCTGCACCCCAACGTATCCATTCTTTGATGAAATCGGGGGCGTCTTCCATTTTTGGACGCGTTGCGCGTGCGATTTTCACGGCGTATTGAACAACGTTGTCGGCGGCGGGTACGCGCCTGACAATATTATGCAGTGCTACGATCGTGTGTCCAGAAAGTGTTGTTTCAAGTTCAGGGATCTCCGCCCCAGTTGTTGTTGAAACGATGTCTGTCTCCTCGGCTTCTGTCGGATAGTCTATGACGATTTTGAACATGAACCGATCCAACTGTGCCTCGGGGAGTGGGTAGGTCCCTTCTTGCTCGATTGGATTTTGTGTGGCAAGCACGAAGAAGGGGCGTTCCAATTCAAATTCGTTGCCACCGGCGGTGACGTGATATTCCTGCATCGCTTCTAAGAGGGCGGCTTGTGTTTTCGGGGGTGTCCTGTTAATCTCATCGGCGAGGAGGATGTTGGCGAAGATGGGTCCCTGAATAAACCGGATGGTGCGGTGCCCTGTCGTCCGGTCTTCTTCGAGGACATCGGTGCCGGTAATGTCAGCAGGCATCAGATCTGGCGTGAATTGGATTCGCTTGAATTTGAGATTCAGGATTTGTGCCAAAGTCCGAATCATGAGCGTTTTGGCGAGACCTGGCACGCCTTCTAATAGACAATGCCCCCCGGCAAAAAGTGCCATCAACATCTGATTAATGACTTCCTCTTGCCCGACGATAATCTTTTTCAGTTGTGCCAAAATGAGTTCTTGGCTTTTCATCAACTCTTCTATGGCTTGAACTTCTTCTGTTGCTGGCATCTTTTTAGTTATGTCCTCCTGGGCTGCCCTCCAAATGTAAAGCAAAGACAAATTCCTCGCTAATCACTCGGAATTTCATTTCGGGCAGGTTTTTGGTCAATTTCAACTGGGATTGGGATCTGGACAGTAAATCTTCACAATAAGCAGATTACATCTCAAAGACATGAATACTGTCAATCAACCCACCCGCAATCAATAACTGACTGCTGATAGCCGACTGCTGACGGCTATTGTGTTAGTATAAATCGTTTTGTGCCTCGATTTGAAGCGGCTCTGACGATCTCTTTGAGATGTTCGATTGTGTTCGATTTTACTATTGGTGTTAAGAAACGAACAATCTGATGCATCTCGGCTTTGCGTTTAGATTGGGTGTATCGGAGTTGGATCTCGGCAATCTCGTTTTTTAGCGTCTGTTCTTCAGGGACGGTATCTATCCGAAAAGGTGCTTCCGTACTGACGCTGACTTTGTCTTCAAGTGATAACGCCTTGCCGATGATAGCCGAATACATTCGACTTTCCTCGCTCAACAGCTCTGCATACGGATGTTTAACGATCGGTAACTCAAGCACAAATTGGCTGCCAATAGCATACAAATATCCTTCGCATGTCCAAGTGACTTCAACTTTCAATTCCTTTTCGAGTCGAAAAAGATTGGAAGATTTGAATTCAATTATTTTGGCGCGGTCGTCCAATTCTAATGCTTTGTGCATGAATTCAGCCCGCGCTTCGTTCGTGTCAAGACTGGCGAGTTGACTCCGCAGCCTTATGTTAAAACTTCCAGTGACCGTCAATTCTTGACGAACGGTGACGCTCATATCTTTCTTGACCTGTACATCGGTGTGAACGCGTTTCAGATTGGATGTCGCGTCTAAAGAGGGACTCTTCTGAAAAAGGTAGAGTCTGTTCTGTAGGTCCCGGGCGTTTTTGGAGGCGAGGTCCTCTGAACTGTCTGTTTTATTTTCTGTTAGAAACCGCGGGTTGATAATGAGCGTCCATCTATTTTGGTCGCCCGCCGGAAAATCACCGAAAGCACACGTTTCGGATGTTGGGTCGAGCCAGATAAGTTCATCGTCTTTGTTCCCTTCAACAGCGAGAATCATGTGATTGAAATAGGCTAACGACGGCACCGCCTTGACTTCCGAACCGCCGTCTGGAAGGTGGGCATTAATGCCGCGTGTATCACCAGCGGAGATGAGGACAGGATAGGCGTTAATACCGGCGGATGCAAGCATTGTGGACAGGAGCGTCGTTTTGTCCTTACAGTCGCCTCTACCGTCTTTCAGCACGAGGTTCGCCGGACGGGGTTTAATCGCCCAAATTCCGAGTTCATAACCGAGATATTGGATGTTCGTTGCAACGTATTCATAGAGCCTTTTCACCTTCTCCTGCCGTGTCCAAGCCCCTTTAAGGAGCTGCTCCGTCTTTTTGGCAATTTCTGGTGTGAGGGTATCCTGTTCTCGAATCAGTGTAGCGTACCACGTCACGAGTTTGTCCCAAGAATCGATTGAGGAGATGCTAATGCTATAAGCGAGGTCTTGCGGGGCGGGCATCAGATATTCCTCTTTCAAGGGTGGCACATCCGTCACCTCAAAGGTATAGGTTCGGGCGTAGTTGCTCTCAGCGATTTCGGGTTGAATAGAGAGAAATTGATCCGTTTGAGAGGCTGCGGGTGCCCCTGAAATCTGGTAATAGAGCTGCTTTTTCTTCGGAATATGCACAGTCAGTCGATAGTATTGCACCGGCTGTGGTGCTTGGAAATAGACTTTCCGCCAAAATTCGCCTTGCATGACGTGTCCGGCGTTGTTTGTAGAATAGGCGTAATCAATGATACATCCGTCGGTAACGCCTGGGAGCGAGAAGTACATCAAACGTGCGTCAACGTACAACCCGGCATCTACAGCACTCGGTGGGACGAGATCGGTGATCACTTCGTTTACGTCGAGTTCAATAACATTGCCGTCCGAGGTCAGTGTTCGTGCGTGATGGATCGTGACATCGTCTCTTCCACGCATGTAAGGGATACTCACTTCAGCGAGATCCTTACCGTTTTCATTGAAAATTTTGACGACCCGACGTGTGGAGTAGATGTATCGACTCTTTTCATCGATATCCACATCGACACTTTCCCAAAGCACGGCGGCACCGTCGTCTGGATACGTTTTTTGAGAGGGCGCGTTGCGAATGGCTTCTTGAATAGTGTTTTCATCTGCTTCAGTGATGAAGTCGTACGGGAGCGCGGATCTACCGCCTCGGTAAGTGTTGGCATTGTCGATCTCCGAATCCTCTTGTGCCTCCACTTCGGTCGGTGATGCGTCGGCGAGAACTTCTGATTCCGACGGTGGTGGTTCCGGTAATGCCGAACGCCGTTTACCCAGAAACGTTTTCTCAGCGAGGGTACCATCGTTCGCACCTTCTTCGGATGCAAGTGCGGTCATTAGGTTTCGAGAAGCGTTCCCGTCGCCATTGTCATCAAGGTGTGGGTGTTCGGATTGAATCGTACCAGAATCTGCGTACCACTTTTTCGTCCGCTCCTCTACAGATAGGAACGCTTCTAAGAGCGAGATTGCGCCATCGCTATTTGTATCGGCGGTTGCTGTGGAAAAGGCATCGACGAAAACATCGCCGAATCCTGCTTGCAATGAATACCCCTCATTCGGTGAACTTGAGGTCAGAATTATACGTTCGGGTGCGCTGAGTTGGGGTGCCAGCCGCCCGCTGTAAGGGAAACCGAAGATTAATATCTGCGTCTCGGCGGAGATGCCGTTGATAAGCGTTACATATTCTGCTTCGCTGATGTCTCGCCCCATTAAATTAAACTTCGGCGTGCCTCTACCGATCCGGGATGCGTGCCCGAGCATGAAGAGTAGAAATCGGTCTGAGGGTTGGATTTTCTCAGTGAGTTGTGCGAACGCCGTTAAGACCGGCTCACGTCTCGATTCAGCGTCGACGAGTCCGGGTTTTTCCGGGTCTCCCATATCTTCAAAGAGGAAGGTAATTTGCGCTGGGTCGTAGCCGTATTCGTCGGTGAGCAATTGATGGAACCGAGAGGTGGCGCTCCAGAATGCATCGTAAAAAGATTTTTCACCGGCAGCACCCCCAATAATCAGGACGTAATCCGCTGCAAAAGAGATCGGTGCAAACATTAAACAGACGACGAGAATTATGAGAATTTTAGTTAATGATTGATGCATTTTCTTTCCAACCTCCTAATCCGTTCTCTGGGGGAATTATGTATCGAGAGTCGCAATAAAATCACCACTTTTGCCACCTGTTTTTTTCACAAGTCTGACATCAGCGATGACCATTTCCCTATCTACCGCTTTACACATATCGTAGACAGTCAATGCCGCGACTGATACAGCGGTGAGTGCTTCCATCTCTACACCTGTGCGTCCGACCGTCTGGACTTCTGCTTGAATCTCAATCCGTGGTGTATCGGCTGGTATGACGAGTTCAACGCGAATCGAAGTCAATGCGAGCGGATGGCAGAGGGGAATGAGTTCACCCGTCCGCTTTGCCGCCATGATACCAGCAAGGCGTGCCACCTCTAAAACATCGCCCTTCTTCATTTTTTGCTCGGCGATTAATCGAAGTGTTTCAGGACGGGCGGTTATGTGTCCGCGGGCAATCGCGACGCGTACCGTTTCTGGCTTGCCACCGACATCTACCATCCGCGTGTTGCCTTTTTCGTCAAAGTGTGTGAGTTGTTGGTTCATTTTTGTATTCTGATTTTGTTTGTAGTAGGGAAACCATTTATTGCCCATCGTTGCTTTTGGACGTGCGATGAATCGCACTACTACGAACTGATTCTTAAATTCAAAATGGATGAAGCACGACGTTTGTTATACCGGATGTTTTGCTATAATCTGTTCGTATTTTTCACGGAACCGTTGGAGATATTTCCCTTCACCGTGATATGCATCAACATCTGCGGAATTGGGTTGAATGGCTTCCCTGCGTTTCAAAACTGCAGCACTGAACGCCTCAATATCAAAGGATTGGTTTTCTGTGTTAACGTCTGCCTCAAGAAATGCTTTCACACCTGCGACAGCGGCGCCAAGCGCTGCGCCCCCTTTTTCCACTGCGAGCGTAGGTCTATTCCAAATCCCTGCGACACGCCGCATGATTTCCGGGCTATCCGTTGCGCCACCGGTTACAAACAGGGGTGCTTGCGTCTGTTTTGTGAAGATGGCGGAATAGATGTAAAGGGCAGCAAGGCTCGTCTCAATAATACCCGTATAGTCTGCCGCTAACGTCTGCTCTGGCGCGGTGCGTATCAGTTCAAAGGCACCGGAAACTGGAAAAGATTCGGTTTTGGGTTGCCAAAAGGTCATAAACTGCCCCGGTGCGACTGTTTGCAACGCTGCCTCTGCGGGTGCGTATTCTTCTTTTGTGAAACCGTAATTGGCTCTTACGGCATCCCAGACCATCGCGCCGTTGGTGCGGCACCCGAACATGAAGGGTCGGTTGATGCCGTCGTACATGGCGTTGGCGAATCCTTCTGGGTCGAGTGTGTCACCGTCCGTTGAAACCATATTGACAAAACTGGTGCCAAGACTCAGTAGGTCTCCAGCAACGGGGACTTTTGCCTGCGGGTTATCACCGGAACCTGCTATAACGGTGCATCCAGGATCAAAGCCGTATTTCTCAACGTAATACGCAGCGAGGCTGCCGACAACGGAATCAGGGGGTGCGAGCGTTGGCAGTTTCGATTGGAATTCTGCCACACCCCCCGGTAAACCGTCCGCCGCTGCTTCTAACAGTGTGTCATCCCATACCTTTTGCTTGTAGTTCATGAGCGACATCCCGCAGGCGTTGCCGTAGTCGATAGGGACGTTTGCATTGCCCGTAAGCACGGCTGGAATGAAACTGCTAATCAGTTGGATTTTTGTTGTTGCTTCATAGCGTTCAGGGAATTGTTCTCCAACGCGCCGCATCACAGTCCCTGTGAACCGGAGCGGTGCATCTGAACCCGAGCGGGCAATCATCTCCGCTTTTCCGCCGACGCCGTTTCGGACAGCATCGGTTTGGGCGACAGTGTTAGCGGTCATCCAGATGGGGGCAGTGGGGTACGCGAAAGCGTTCGCCAATAGCACTTTTAATTTAGCGGCATTGCTTTCTGACTTTTGCAGGTTGGAGAATATATTCGCGGCGTTTCGGTTCAGATAAACGTGTCCGTGCTGTTGTCCGGATGTGTTGATGGCAACAATATCCTTTAAGGCGACACCTGCCGCTCGCATATCAGCGAACAAGGCGTCGAGTGAGGCGAGATACATCAACGGCGGCTGCTCGGCTTCGCCTTCTTCTCTCGGCGGTAAGATGTAATCCTCACCGATACCGAATTGGTTGAGTCGTTCATCGGCTCGGTAGTCGAGTGCGTGTTCAAAGCATTTTTCCGCGCTGTCTATATCAATGACGACAGCAGATAGGCTTTGTGTGCTGGAATCTAAACCGAGGGCGAGTCTTGTTTTTGGCACGAGTTCCTCCGTTAATTCCCTGGATAGGCGCGGTTCTCCAATTCAGCGACGAACTTTTCAGCGGCGATCGCGGCTGCAGCACCGGCACCGGCGGCGGTAATTGCTTGACGAAATACATGGTCATGCACATCACCTGCGGCGTAGACCCCATTTATGTTTGTGCGCTGCATATCGTCCACGATAATATACCCCTGTTCGTCCATAGTTATGACATCTGTGAAGAGTTCTGTGTTCGGGATATGTCCTATGAAGATAAACACACCGTCAATCGGAAAGCGTTGCGTTTCTCCGGTTTTAACGTTTTTGAGAGTCGCGCCGGTCACTTTTTCCGTATCGCCGTTGATCTCTTCAACAACAGTGTCCCAGATGAACTTGATTTTGTCGTTTTTGAAGGCACGTTCCTGCATAATCTGGCTTGCCCGAAGTTGATCGCGCCGATGGACGATGTATACCTCCGAAGCGTATTTGGTAAGAAAGATGCCTTCTTCTAACGCTGCATCACCACCGCCGACGACGATAAGCCGTTGGTCTTGAAAGAAAAACCCGTCGCACGTAGCGCAGTAGGAGACACCGCGTCCGCCGTATGCCTCTTCACCGGGAACATTGAGGGTCCGGGGAGAAGCACCTGTGGCTATAATCACAGACTTGGCGCGGTATTCTTTCTCGTAGGTCGTAAGGGTAAACGGGTGTTGCGAAAAATCAACGGCTGTTACGGTATCGAATTTGACTTCGGTGCCGAACCGTTCTGCCTGTTCTTGCATGCCTTGTATGAATATACCGGCTTCGTTGCCGAAGAAACCGGGATAGTTTTCCAAATCAAGGGTTAGAGAGAGTTGACCGCCGAGCGCATCGCCTGTGATGAGAACAGGTTCAAGCATTGCGCGGGAGGTATAGATACCCGCAGCAAAACCGGCGGTGCCACCGCCAATAATCACGATATTTCGATCTTCTATGTTGTTTGTGTTGGTTTCCATTCTATTTTTTTAATTTCCTTTAGAAAGCTTTGAAGATAGCACCGATGGCATTTATAAACACAACCGAGGAATCCCGTCGATAATTGGGTAACATCGCTTGCACATTTTGCAGTAGAGACTTTGCTCTTCACTTATGATTTCGCCTTTACACTGCGGACAGACGAGAATTTCCTGTAGCGTTTTTCTCTGACGGGTTCGGTTTCCTCTTGCTAAGAGCGATTTGGTGCGGGAAACGATGCTCCGTGGCACTGTGCTTTTAAGCAACGGTAGCCATTGACTTTGTGCCGAAGTTTCTCTGCCTGCTGCGATAAACTTCTCAAGTGTCTCTGGACATTCCAGCTTCAACGGAGATTTTTGTTCTTGTCGTATCTCGTAATCTATTGCGCCTTCCCATTCATATTGGACGAGGAAGAGGCTATGATGCGTAATGTGAAACCGCTTCCAGTACTTGTCTTTCGCCGCCAATATGTGAAAGAGTTGTCCAAATTGGGGACTCGTGTTGTTCTTTTGTAGTATCAAACGGTTGTCGATTAGGTTGATGATCCAGTTGTGATAGTGCCATCCGTAAATCCGCTCACCGATTTCAGACGGCGTTTCAATATAGCCGCGGTTCGCTACGCGCATCAATTCGGCGATGAGTTGTCTCGGATCTTCAACGTGTTCCAAGACATGCGAGCAGATAACATAGTCGAATGCGTTGTCTGCAAAAGGGAGAAACTGTCCATCGGCTTCTACCATCGGGCGATCGGCGATGATTTTCCCGCCGCGTTGCTCATCGTCTTCTATGAATTTGTCGCACAAGACATCGGAACGTGTTTTTGGATTGTGACCGCTTCCTATCTCTAAGACAAAATCGTCGGTGCGAATGTTCATTTTTGGACGACCATAGTGATATAAGGACTCAGATACGGGAAAGCACCGGCGATGATTCTGCCTTTTATACCGAACCCGACAGCCTTCTTGACGACGGTGAACCCGTTCAATCGGAAAAATTGGGAAAGATCAATAGGATTGGCGTAATACGCGCTGTCAGCGTCGCCGCCGATGGCATCTGCCTGCAAATCGGGTTCACGGTAAATAAAGTTCGGTGATTTCGTGAAGAATCGCTTCCTTATGTGAAGCCTACAGTTCCGTATAAATTGTTTCAGTGCTTGCTGCTTTGTTTCACCCCAAACGGGTCTGCCGGATTTGCCAGACATCAAAGATAGCCAATCAAATAGCGGGATTAAGGGGGAACAGAGATTCGGTCCAGAGAGCACGATCCTTCCACCCTTGCGAACGACCCGTATCATTTCCGTTAGTGCTGTTTCTACGTCGGGCAGGTGTTCAATCAGTTCGTTAGAACAGATAACATCGAACGACTCGCTTTCAAAGGGAAGTTCCATCACATCACAAACATGGTATCGGAGCCGTGGGTTTTCCCATTCCTGTGCTTCTGCAAGGAAGAGCGGGGAAATATCCGTGCCGACGACCTCGAAGTCCGCCTGATTGAGCAGCCGCGCAGAGATGCCGTTCCCACATCCCAAGTCGAGTATCTTGGACTGAGGGGGTGCATGACAGATGACGAGTTCTACATAATGTCGAAGATAGTCCTCGTCGTGCGCGTCTAAGAGTCTCTTGTAGGTCTCCGAGGTCTCATAGAATTCGCGCATCCGTTCTTTTAAACTATTAATTCTGGGCACTGTTCCACTACGTTTCACAGTGGTTCTCGGTGAAGTCGTCTGGGTCTGGGTCATGAAAGGTGTTCCAATAACTTAGAGTCTGTACTCTCATTGCGAAGTAAAGGACTTCGCTTAGGAGCGGAGCGTGTTCCACGGTGCCTCATCATAGACATTGATGAGTTGGTATCCCTCCGTCCCTTTAGATGGACTTAGCGTTACAAACAGCTTCGCGGGCTGCTCGGAAACGTTAAAAGATGCATGAACCATATCCGCAGGAATGAATACAGAGTCGCCTGCGTTTAGGACCTGTTTCTTGTCTTCAAGCCACTGTTCCACACTGCCCTCTATGACGTAAATGACCTCTTCTTGCTCGGGATGTTTGTGGAAGTCGTGTCCGTATCCGGGGGAGAGGCTAACCTCCATCGCGACGATGTCTTTCGCGTTTGTGCTTTCTGGGCGGCTCAGCCACCCAATTGTTCCCCAGTCGAGTTCGTCTCGCTCTACGTCTGCAGACGCAATAAATTTTCCGTTCATAATGTAGTGCGTTCTCCTTGTCACGAATAAAGAGATAGGTGCGGTTTTAAACCACACCTGATTGCCAAATGTTTACTTTACCTTTGAGATTTTAATGTTGCCCAGGTTGTGGATAATTTCCCAAGCGGATCGACCGGTGTCAGCACACCACTGTCCATCTCAGCGAGAATTTCTGCTTCGGTGAGGGCACGGTTCCAGATGCGGACTTCGTCGATGAGTCCGAGGAATTCGCGGTTGCCTTCGTGTGTTTTCCCGACGAGGACATCGGCGGTATCAGCCGTTCCCGGCAAAGGGTTTTGACCATCGAATTCGCCAACATTTTCACCGTTTAGCCAGTACCGATGTGTACCGTTATCTACGTGAGCGACAACATGCTGCCATTCATTGAGTGCAATTACTCCATCGCAAACACTACCGCTACCCCCGGCACTGAGGTGGAGGCATTCGCTCGGGAATTCGGTGTAGAAGCTGTAGGAGCGTGGACCGTTGCCTTTTGCGACGATACCTTGCCACCGTTGGGCGTTAGGACCTTGATGGCGTTCGGCATTAATCCAAGCCATGACAGTGACAGCCTCATCGACAGTGAGAATATCGGCGTGTGGTACTGTGACCCAATCGCTTTCACCGTTCAGTTTAAGTGCGTTGCCGAATTTTCCAGCGACTAACTCAGGGGCACCCGCAAGCGTGCCATCGTTTCCGTACTGCGAATGATCGGAGACTGTGTCGCCGTCAAGTTCATCGAAAGAGAAATAGAGGATAAGCGAATCATCCGACGGATCTGCAGCATAAACAAAAGATACCGCGAGTACCATAATGGCTAATGTAGACAGAAATATCTTCATCTTTGCTCCTTTTTTCATGACAGAAGGTGCACGCTGAGAACCCAACCTGCGAGTCCAAAGCGCGCACGACAGGTTTTATCGTTCTGATGTTTTCAGATGTCCCCACGTCGTAGTGAGTTTCTGATGTGGATCAACGGCGAAGATCTCGAAGAAGCCCATATCCATCTGTTCAATGACTTCTTCTTCACTCAAGGCGCGGTTCCAGATACGGACTTCGTCGATGAGTCCGAGGAATTCGCGGTTACCTTCGTGTGTTTTTCCAACGAGGACGTTGGCGGTATCGGCTTTACCGGGCGGGGGTGGGTTTCCGGGGAAATCCCCTACATTTTCACCGTTTATCCAATACCGGTGTGTGCCATCATCGACTTGTGCGACGACGTGTTGCCACTCATCCAGTTCGACTTTTCCGTTGCAAACGGTTCCGCCGCCTCCCACACTCAGGTGGAGACATTCGCTCGGAAATTCAGTATAGAAACTATAGGAGCGGGGTCCGTTGCTTTTCGCGACGATACCTTGCCACCGCTGTGCAGCGGGACCTTGATGGCGTTCCGTGTTAATCCACGCCATAACAGTGACGCTCTCATCAACGGTCAGGATTTCGTCGTGTGGGACTTCGACCCAGTCGCTCTCACCGTTGAATTGCAATGCTTTGCCGAATTTTCCGTCAGCAAGTTTCGGATCGCCCATCATTTCGCCATCATTCTCATACAGTGAATGGTCGATGGTGGTGTCACCGTCGACTTCATCGAATGAGAAGTAGAGGATCAGGGACTCCTCTGGCTCATTTAGCCCGTAGGCAAAAGATGCCGTAAACGCGATGAGCGTTAGGATAATAAATAGGTTTCTCATTTTGCCTCCATAAGTAATTCTCGGCTTTCGGACTCAAGGCGTTTGTAAAGGTTAAGTATTACATAACTGCCACAGAAGTGAGCCGACTGCTGACAGCCGACACCCGATAGCCGTTTTCAATAGAACTAATCTATCGGAACGATCTTTTGCCCTTCGACCACGATGAACCGTCGATTGACGGGGAGAGATGTCTCCGTATCAATATGTCCGCTAGTCCAGCGAATTTCGAGGCGTTCAATCTGTTCCGATGTGCCAACGCCAAAATGGGCGCGCAGGTCGTGGAAAGAGAGGTAACTCCCGCCACTCTGCACCTCCCGATATTGGACGTGCGTTTCGGTGACGACCTTAATTCTCGCACCGATTCCAGAGCGGTTGCTTTTTTGTCCCACGGCTTGGATTTGTATCCAATTGTTTTGGTTGCCGACGACATTTTGGAGCAGGTCTGGACGTTGATTGCAGTTTGTAACGAGAATGTCAAGGTCTCCATCGTTGTCGTAATCACCGATAGCAGCACCACGACTGACTTTTTTCAGAGCTAAACCGTCTGTCTCTGACGTAACGTTCACGAACGTGCCGTCGCCTATGTTCTTGAACAGCAGATTTTTCTGCGGATAACTGACGTGCTTCTCAAGGGCAGTAATGTTATCCATCAGGTGTCCATTGGCGACGAAGATGTCTTGATGTCCGTCGTTGTCGTAGTCAAAGAATCTGATGCCCCATCCCAAGTAGCCGTGTGTTACCTCTGCTATGCCTGAGGTGATCGTATTGTCGGTAAAAAAGGTGCCGTCATGGTTGCGGTAGACGGTGTTGGTTTCGGTCTGATAGTTGCTGACGGTCAGATCAAGTCTTCCGTCGTTATCGTAGTCACCGAAATCCGTTCCCATTCCGGCTTCCTCTTTACCCATATCATTATAGCATACGCCTGAAATTAATGCAACCTCTAAAAAGGGGTCTCCGTTCCCACTGTTTTGAAATAGGAAGTTTGGATCCTGATCGTTTGCGACGTAGAGGTCTATATCGCCGTCGTTGTCGTAATCCCCGAATGTTACACCTAACCCGTGCTGCGGATACAAGTTTGGGGGTTGATATAGATGTGAGGCATCGGTGAATGTGCCGTCACCGTTGTTTTTGTAAAAAGTATCGTGAGCTGCTGGATACGCGTGCGGGCCACAATAGACGTGAACCCCTCGCTCTTCACATCGGATGTCGTTCTCTGGCGTGTATACGGCATAGTTGGCTACATAAAGGTCAAGGTCTCCGTCGTTATCGACATCGGCGAAAGCGGCGCTGGTTCCCCAATTCGGGTTGCCGACCCCCGCATAAGTGGTTATGTCTGAGAATGTACCGTCGCCGTTGTTTCGGTAGAGTTGGTCTTCACCGAAGTTGGTGACGTACAGATCGAGGTCTCCATCGTTATCGTAATCCCCGACGGTAGCACCTGTGCCGTAGGCAGTGCTGCCCACGCCTGTTTCTTGCGTGACATCGGTAAAGGTGCCGTCGCCGTTGTTTCGATAAAGCGTGTTGGGTTGTGCTTGATTTGAGGGACTATCTGCCTGAATTGCGCCGTTGACGAGGTAGATGTCGAGATCACCATCGTTATCATAATCGAAGAATCCACCCCCGGATCCGAGAAATTCGTTAAAGAGCCGCAAGCCGCTCCTGCCATCGGTATGCACGAACGTCAGTCTCGCCGATTCGGTGACATCCACGAAAATTTGTTCTGCCGACACGGGTGCGCAATATTGGAAACTTATGAATAGCGTTGTAATTATTGATGCGAAAAAGCGATACGGATGTCTGATGTGATTAGGGTTGTTTTTTTGCATAAGGGTAGGTTCAGTGCCGTGTTTGTGCGTCTTCACTTTGAACGTTCCAAGTTCTGCAATGCCTCCCAAGCGTCGCTATCATTTGGGTCAATCTGTGTAATGTGCCGGTAGAGATCTATCGCCTTCTGAAACTGCCCCTGTTTTGTGTAAATTTCGGCTAACCCGTGATACGCCAACGTGAGTTGTGGCATCTTCTCTATTGCGGTCTGTAGATGTGCTTCTGCTTTGTCAAAAGACGTTAGCTGGGTATAGAGCCAACCGAGTCGGACGTGTGCTTCTACAGCATCAGGATTGAGTTCAAGAACTTTCTCAAAAAGCCGAATCGCATGCTCAGGCATATTGCGACTCATGTAGAGTCGTGCCAACTTGTCATATCCGACTGTAGACTTTGGGTTCAACTGAATCAGTGCCTGATAGGTCGTAATTGCAGCAGCAGTGTGCTTGTGTGCGAGGTGTATCTCTGCTAATTTCAGTCGGAGGGTGGTGTTCGTAGGGTCTTCCGCAAGGGCACCTTCGATCGCATAGGTCCGGTCGTAGTAGGTTTTCATCTGCTCGAATAATTTGAGGTGTGTTGTTGCTGCTGCTGTATCTCCGAGGAGTCGATAGGCTTTGGCGAGGTTATAGTAGTTGCTCTGGGCATACGGTTTTTTCTGGATGGCTTTCTGATAGTGTTCGACGGCTTGCTGCGGTTTGTGCTGCATGAGAGCAATCAAACCGAGCCATTCGTAAACTTCAGCGAAATCGGGGTTGCGTGCGAGGGTGTGTTTGAAGGCGGCGTGTGCCTCATCAAACTTCGCTTGATGTGTATGGATGTAACCGAGGCGATAATGTGTGTCTGCCTCGGTTGGACATCTCTGGACGGCTTCTTTGGCGTGCTGTTCTGCGATGTCCAGTTTGCTCTGTTTACAATAGATTTCGGAAAGCGAGAGGTGCGTTAGTCCGTAAAGTCTGCTGTGTGTCGGTGAGTCTTCTGGGTCTGTAATTGTCAAAATTTTGTTGAACGTCTCGACCGCTAATGCTAATTCGTCTTGCAGTTTATAGACGTTCGCCAGTTGGAAAAGGACATTTACATCTGTGGGATGTTGCGATAACATCGACTTAAAAGTATCTACTGCCTGTGGGTAGAGTCGCAACCTGACATATTCCATGCCCACCTGAAGTTTTGATGCCCTTTTTGTTCTGCTGACGGAGAGCGGCGCATACAACAAAGTGGTGGTCAGGATCAGAACCACACAAATACACTTTTCAAGTCTCCAGTGATGGTATTTGTGACGTGCTTCCATGCCGATTTTCCTGGGCAGACTAAGATTGTTTATCCACGACATCTTGAATCCAAGACAAGGCAGCCATGCTCGAGGACCAGCCGATAGAAGTTATTGCGAGGAGTGCGACCTGTTGTATTTCTTCTTTCGTAATACCTTCTCGGAGGGCGCGGCGGGTGTGCGAATGTACGGCACCTTCAGACTTTGCCCCGATAGCGAGTGCGAGTTTGACGAGCCTCGCCGTCTTTGGTTCAATAGGACCGGCGGTGCCGCAGGCTTCACCCAATGCCTGATACGTTTTCCAAACTTCGGGGTATTCTTCAATGACGTTCTGAAGAAAATCGGGTAATTTATCTCTCATTTTTAGTTGTTGGTTATTAGTTGTTGGTTATCAGTTAAAGGTAATATTCTGTTCGGTGCGGTTCCAAACCGCACCTACAAAATTAAAGTGAGGACAGCGATAGTGGAATCGATGCGTTTCTATCCGGTTTTCTCTTTTGGGGGTGTTCCATTCTCTCGTTGTGCTTGTGTTGTCGTTTCGGTTTCTTCTGACTGATTTTCATTGAGTCCCGCCTTGAAGTTGGTGATACTTTGACCGAGTCCTTTCGCCAAGTCGGGAAGTCGCTTTGCGCCAAAAAGAAGAAAAACGATAGCCAAGATTATTATGAGTTCTGTAATTCCAGGCATACCCATGATGTGTGTACCTCCATTAACATAGTTCGCGAATCCGCTTATACGCGGTGATGTTGTAGAATATGTTACCACATAAAAAAAAATGTGTCATGTAAAATTAGTATTGAGACAAAGGAAAAACTGAGTGGTCCCTATAATCGTAAAAAATCGTGTTGACACTCGGGGCAAGGCGTGCTATAATTGAGAGGTAGTTTGCGACAGCGAAGTGTGGAGGAGCTTGGTTATGAACAAGGTGCTGGTCAGCGATCTGCTGTCACAGCAAGGTTTGGATGTTTTAAGGGAGAGCGGCGATTTTGAGGTGGATGTTATCCTCAATCTCTCACAGGAAGAATTGCTGGACCGGATTGCTGACTACGATGCGCTACTGATCAGAAGTGCGACGAAGGTAACGAAGGATATTATTGATGCGGCGCCACGGTTGAAAGTCATCGGACGTGCGGGTGTTGGTGTGGATAACATTGATGTGCAGGCGGCGACACGGAACGGTATTTTGGTCGTTAACACGCCGACAGGGAATACAATTGCGGCGGCGGAGCATACGATTGCGATGCTGTTGGCATTGGCACGCAATATAGTGCCTGCCGGAATTTCGCTGAAAAACAGGAGTTGGCACCGGAACGATTTCATTGGTGTTGAGTTATACGGAAAGGTTTTCGGTACTGTTGGACTCGGTAGGATTGGACGGGAAGTGGCGTACCGCGCACAAGCTTTCGAGATGCACGTCATCGCTTATGATCCATATCTCTCAACGAGCGCAGCGGAAAGAATGGGCATTCGGCTTGTGGATCGAGAAACGCTGTTTCGGGAGTCGGATTATATTTCTGTTCATACGCACTTGAACGCCGAAACCTATCATAGTATCGGTGCATCAGAGTTTGCACTGATGAAACCGAGCGGTCGCTTGATTAACTGTGCGCGCGGGGGTATCATTGATGAAGATGCGCTTTACTGTGCGCTGAAGACAGGCGAGCTTGCGGGTGCTGCGCTGGATGTTTTTGAAGACGAACCCGCAACCGATACACCTCTATTGGACTTAGAGAATTTCCTCGCCGTTCCCCACCTTGGCGCATCGACCTCTGAGGCACAAGAGCATGTCGCTGTTGAGGTTGCACAGCAGGTAATCAACGCGCTCCGTGGACTGCCCGTTGCGAATCCTGTGAATCAACCGAAGATTGACCCACGCGCGCTTGATATTTTAGGTCCCTATCTGGAACTTGCCGAAAAGATTGGCAGTTTTCATACGCAGATTGTTGAGGGACGAATGTCGGCGATTAAAATCCATTATAGCGGTACCCTTTTCCAACAAGAGGATGTTACACCCGTGACCGTTGCTTTGCAGAAAGGGCTTTTGGCACCGGTCCTCAGAGACGTTAACTATGTAAACGCGCCTTTTCTGGTGAAACAACGCGGTATCTCTGTTACAGAAACGAAGAGCGAGACGGAGGCGGATTTTGCGAACTCGCTGGCTATTACAGTCACGACAGACAAAGGTGAGGCGGTAATTGAGGGGACGGCTTTCGGCAGAAAAGATATCCGTATCGTTCGCATTGATCGGCTTCATATAAATGTGAGACCGTCTGGGTATATTCTCCTGATCTATAACCGCGACCAGCCTGGGATGATAGGTTTAATGGGGACAATCTTAGGGGAGCACGGTATCAATATTGCGGACATGACAGTCGGACGTTCACGCTTGTGGGAGCGTGCTGTGACCCTTATTAATGTGGATAGTCCTGTGCCTCGGCACGTTTTACAAACTATCGCTTCACAAAAGCAGATTGACTTTGTTAAGCAGGTCTTCCTCGATTAACATTATCCTAACCGAACCGCAAGGAATAATTAAAAATTGGATGCCAAACAGAAATGTCTATTTATTAATGACGAAATTCCGAAGGCAAAGTTATTTGAGAGCGAGAAACGGGAGGTCCATCCGGATTGCAATACTTCGTGGCGTATCTCGCCAGAACCGTTTTGGATTTCTGAATCGGACTTGAAATGGTTTGAGGAACTCGGTTCGCATCTTTTAAACTTTTATCGTGCATGCAACCTGCTCTATTCACAGAGTGTTCGCGGGATTCAACCGGCATGGGTGGCTGAATACTTGGAATTCGGTAAGCCTGAAATGGTTATCCAGTATGGACGGATGAACCGTTTTAAGAGCCAACTGCCCGGCGTACTACGTCCAGATATTCTCCCGACGGGCGATCGGATGGTGATTACAGAACTTGATTCGATACCGGGTTTCATTGGTGGGACAGGCTGTCTGGCACGGCTGTATGCGCAGCTCGGCTATGCTATCATTGGCGGTAGCGACGGCATGGTGAATGGATATGCTGAGATGATTCGGGCATTGGCGAAGAAAGATGATCCGACACTCGCGATCGTTGTTTCAGATGAATCCGAAGATTATTGGGCGGAGATGGTGTGGTTGGCTTCGGCACTTTGTGAGGCGGGATTACAAACTTTCGCTTGTAGACCACAAGAAATAATTTTTACTGAAGATGGATTGTTGGTTGACAGTGGAACGGATAGGGTAGCAATTGATGTGTTATACCGTTTCTATGAATTGTTTGATCTGCTGAATATCCCGAAAGCCGAGTTAATGCTATATAGTGCGAAAAAACGCACCGTCATGATGACACCACCACCGAAATCCTACCTGGAAGAGAAATTGTGTCTTGCGCTTTTCCACCATCCCGCACTTCAACCCTTCTGGAAACGTCAACTCGGCAAAAGAAGTTATCCGTTCTTACAAGAAACAATTCCAGAGACATGGATTGTCGATGCCCGTCCGTTGCCCCCACATGCTGTGATTCCTAATTTGGAGGTTGATGGAAACGCTTTAACGGATTGGCGGCAACTCGGTTCCCTGACGCAGAAACAACGGGAATTGGTTATCAAACCGTCCGGTTTTTCGGAGTTTGCGTGGGGTAGCCGCGGCGTGGCGATTGGACACGATATCCCGACGGAAGCGTGGGAAGCCGTTATTGAGAACAGTCTTGGGAATTTTGAGAAGAGTCCGCACGTCCTGCAGAAGTTCCATACAGCCGAACGCGTGCGGATGCAGTATTACGACTTCGATCATCAAGAGGTTCAAGAGATGGCGTGCCGTCCGTTGCTTCGTCCGTACTATTTTGTGACGGGAAATACGGTGAAACTCGGCGGTATACAAGCAGCCGTTTGTCCTGCGGATAAGAAAATTTTACACGGTATGGTGGATTCGATTATCGTGCCGTGTGCACAGAGGCGATAGAATAGTAAGTGCGGTTTGATGAAGTTTCAGAAAATATTTCGGTAATTGACGGGCAATGAATTGCCCTACTACGAACCAACCCGTTAGTAGTAGTGCGATTTATCGCACGTTTGAAAATTACCGAATTAATAAATTAATCTTCATGTAACCGCACGGGAATCACGAAGGATCAGGAGGGTAATTCAGTAATGCAATTGAGTGAGAAGCAGTTAGCGCAGTTCCGAAATGACGGTTATCTTACGATTGAGGGATTTTTCGATCCGATTGAGGCGAAAGCCCTCCGATTGGAGCTGGAACGGATTTACGATACGGAACTCAAAAATGGCACAGGCATTAATTGTGCGGTGCAAACGGACGGGACCAAACGGGACAACGCAGGTGAGCGACAAAACCTTCAGGTAATCCCGCTCAACAACCGTAGCGATTTGCACAAAGCGTTGCCGTTTCATCCAAAGGTCGTTTCTGCTGTTCAACAGTTGGTTGGCGATGAATTTATGTTGGAACTGGATCAGGCGTTCTGGAAACCGCCAAAGGTGGGTATCGGGACGAGTTGGCACCAGGATAACGCCTATTTCAAAATTGCCGATCCGCTGCGCGGCACGGCGATGTGGATTGCTATCCACGATGCGAATGTTAAAAACGGGTGCATGCACGTTATTCCGGGGAGCCATCGGGAGATGTATGAACACTATCGTGACCCGTTGAGCGACCATCACATTCGGTGTGATCCGCCTGAAGAACGTGCCGTGCCGATTGAATTGAAAGCGGGGGGTGTGTTGTTCTTTTGCTACGGTGTGGCGCACTGCACGAAGTCGAACCTCTCTGATAAAGAACGCGCCGGGGTTGCCCTCCACTTCCTCCACAACGATTTCGGGGGTAGGGAGCTCTGGGAGAAGGGAAACACAACGAAACCGATGCTCCGCGGTCCGCTTGCAACGGGTGGAGAAACCGAATTTGGCGAGAAATTTGAAGGTAGATGGGAAGAACTTATGAATGCTGTGCTTGTCTCTGATTAACGTGGGTTCGGGATATTTACTTTTTTGAAATTATGCACCCTTTCTGTCCCAAAGGTGCCTCTTTAATTGTGAGAGGATTTTTCTGTTTTACATTAAAAGTTTACACCTCTTACATCGAACGTGTGTTAATTATGTCCAAACGGACACGCGTATATTTTCGGTATAAGAGAAGCCCACGGAGGGACGGACGAAATGAGACATTTACTGAGTTATGCGGCATGCCTCTTCCTGATGTTTGGAATCGTAAGTTATGCTATGGCAAATCTCGCTGACGACCTCGTCGTTTATTTTTCTTTTGACAATATCGAAGGTAAGCGAGTTCTTGATGAATCTGGCAACGGTCTGGATGCTGAGGTTATCAAGAATACCAAATTTGTGGAGGGCAAACATGGGAACGCTGTTCATATCACTGGTGAGACTGAAGATTGTGTGAATGTGCTCACTGCTGATAAACTGGAGCTTGACGGTGCGATTACGATGATGGCGTGGGTATATCATGAGGATTGGACAGGGCGTACTTTTCAATGGTTTGATAAGGGAAGTTATAGTGCCGAGACCAAACATGGGTACGGTATGGCGGTCTTTGATATAGAAGAGCATGGTTCTGGTATTGGAGTTATCGTAGGCGGTGCCGTCCGGACACACCTGATAACTCTGAAAAGTTTGGAAGATGAAACATGGCATCACATTGTCGGAACTTGCGAAGACAAGCGGGTCAAAATCTATCTCAACGGGGAAACCTTAACTGAGCATGAAGTCGGATTTAACTTCATTGGTACAAATGAGGAGAATTTGCGGATTGGGTGCGCTAAGGGTAAACCCGAATATGCATTTGAGGATGGTATTATTGACGAAGTCGCGATATGGAGTCGTGCGCTTGGTGAAGATGAAATCAGAACTGCGATGCAAGGTCCGCTGTTTGATGTTACACCGAAGGATAAGGTTGCTACGACGTGGGGAGATATTAAGCAGGAGGCGTTTCAGCCTTAGCGGAAATCTGGGTATTGCATTTTTCTCGATTTCGTGACACACTCCCATCACTTCCGAACAAGTTTGTGTCTTTGGTATAAAAACCTCATAAGAGGAGAGACAAAATGAAACAGTTATTTGGTTACATTTTCCTATTCTACGCCTTGCTGTTTATAGTGACCGGATACACTCAGGCAAATCTCGCTGACGACCTCGTCGTTTATTTTTCTTTTGACACTATCAAAGGCAAGCGGATTCTTGATGAATCTGGCAACGGTCTGGATGCCGAGGTTATCGAAAATACCAAATTTGTTGAGGGGAAATACGGAAACGCTGTTCACATCACGCGTAGGACTGAAGATTGTGTAAATGTACCCACTGCTGATAAACTGGAGATTGACGGTGCGATTACAATGATGGCGTGGGTGTATCACGAGGATTGGACAGGAAGTTCTTCCCAATGGTTTGATAAGGGAACTTATAGCAATGACTTTAATAGTAGTTACGGTATGGTGGTCTTTGGTGAAGGTCATCCTGCTGTTATTGGATGGCTTGACAAGGGTTCTGGTATTGGACTTATCTTAGGCGGTGAAAACAAGGTGCTGTTCACAATTCAGAATAGGATGAAAAATAAAACGTGGCATCACATGGTAGCGACCTGCCAGGATAAGAGCGTCAAAATCTATCTTGATGGAAAAATCCTGATGACGAGTGCAATGCCGTTTGGCTTCACTGGTGTAAATGACCAGGATTTGCGGATTGGGTGTGCTAAGGGTGAACCGCGGTATGCATTTGAAAATGGCTTTATTGACGAAGTCGCGATATGGAGTCGTGCGCTTGGTGAAGATGAAATCAGAACTGCTGCACAAGGTCCGCTGTTCCCTGTTTCGCCGAAAGATAAGATCGCTACGATGTGGGGCGATATTAAACGAGACGCGTTTTAGTAATAGGCTTGATGTATCTTGCTTTGCACGCTTCAATTCAATGATTCAATTTGCCTTTCGTTTTTTAATGAACTCTATGATTTACGCGAGTTCAATAAAGAGGGCTTGTACCGTAAACTGTTAGTTTGCGATGCTTCTGAGGTCACTTTGCGCGTCACATACCAGAACCTAATGACCCGGATAACCAATAATTGGTGGATCATTTCCACTGTCCTGCTAACTTCTAATCCTTGTGTTGAACGCGCGTAAGTTGTAAATTACCTTCCGATAAAATCCTTTCTATTTATTGCTAAAATCTCTGAAGAAAATTACGTCGTGTGTGTTAAACCATTTGGCAAGGGAGAACAGCTGTGTTAAAAGTCTTTCATCGTTTCCGTTGCTGCTTCATTTGCGGCGTGCATCAGATTGAGGTTTAGTTGACCGCTCCACCCTAAAATAATAAAATGGTATCAAGGGAGGTTTCTACGTGAAATCATTGTGTTTTCTGCTAATTTTCGCCATTGCCGTTGGAAATTATGTGTCTATCGCTGAAACACCCAATGGGCTTGGCGTCCCACCGTGGCATCCCATAGGACAATACATACATCCCGCTATTCGTGAAAGTTCAGGCATCGTTGCAAGCCACCAGTTTGAGGGAGTTTATTGGACCCTCAATGACTCTGGCAACCCCGCAGCACTCTACGCAACAAAACTGAACGGCGAGTTCATTCAAGAGATCTCGATACAGGGTTCCCAAAACTTCGATTGGGAGGCACTCGGCATTGACGATAAAAACCAGCTCTGGATCGGTGAAATTGGCAATAACAGCCGGCTACGAACAGACTTGAAGGTAGTCGTCGTTGCTGAGCCAAACCCGTTTGAGGATACAACAGCGGAGGTTATTGAAAGTTATCCGTATCGGTACCCGAACGAAAATGTAGATGCCGAGGGGTTGTTCGTTGCCGATGGTGTTCCTTACATTGTTTCCAAGGAGCAGGCGCGCGCAGTGCTGTATCGCTTTCCAGCACTGGAAGTGGGGGCACAACAGGTTTTAGAACGCGTGGGGGAGTTCACCGGAGCGAAGTGGGTTACGGGGGCAGGATTGTCAGCCGATGGAACGCGGCTCGCCGTCTGTACCTACGACGCGCTTTGGGTCTATCTGGGTACAGTGGACAATTTCGCACAGATGATTCAGGGCGAACCGCGGCATCTCTCGCATAACTTTTTCGGAGAGGCGGTCTGCTTTGATGGCTACGATCTTGTCTTAACCAACGAAGCGCGCGATCTATACCGTCTGCCACAATTTTGGTATGAAAAAGAGTGGGAATTGCCTCCAAAAAACACACAAACAGCGGCTGCCTTATTAACAGAAGCAGATGAATTTCAGGTGGAAAGTTATCGTACGGCGGGCATTGCGATTGATGGCGGACATGTTGCTTTGAACGTCAAAGCCCCGGGCGCAGCGCTGAACCAACGAGTTGAAACGGATTATAGAAGTCTATACGAAGTTGGTGCTATTCTGACGCGTGGACCAGAATATGGACAGGTGGAGTTAAGCGTTAACGGCACGGTGTTAGGTTCACCGTATGATTGCTACAATCCAGAACTAATGGTTGGGACACTGGTAACATTCGGCACAACCCCGCTGAATGCCGAAAATAATCAAGTTGTGCTCAGCGTGGTCGGAAAGGCACCCGAAGCCACTGGCTACAAAATCGGCGTTGATTCCTATCAAATACGACATGTCTCACCTTATATTGACAGTTACCTTGTTCTGGGTCCATTTCCAAAGGCGGCGGGCAACACTATTGATGAACCTTCCCATCCTGAAATTGAACTCGATCTTGAGAGAATTTTTGAGGGAATTGACGGCGAAACTATTCGTTGGCAGAAAGCAGCGACTGAACCAGACGGCTTTCTCGATTTGAACAAAAACATCGGTGCTGGTGACATAGCCTTTGGGTATACGCTTACCCATGTCTATGCTCCGAAAGCGATGGAGTTTATGCTCTTACTCGGCAGTGACGACGTAATTACGCTCTGGTTAAACGACACAGAGATTCACCGAAATGAGGTCATTCTTCCGACCATTCCAGATCAACATGCTATTCCCTGCCAACTGAAAGCGGGGTGGAATACGGTTTTATCCAAAACGAGTCGAAATGGCGGGTACTGGGGATTCTATTTGCGATTTGCAGATGCCGATGGGGTTCTCAGGTATAGCCCTTATTCCATGAAATAACAGATGTATCCGAAAAGGGCGGGGTTAGAAACCCCGCCTACAAGTTACTGAAATGCCTACTTATTTCTACAATTCACCATAAATGACCCTATTGATAAAGAAAATATGTTGCCTTCTTCTCAGTTTCGTGATACACTCTAATCACTCCAAACAAGTTTGTGTCTTTCGGTATAAAAACCTCATAGGAGGAGAGATAGCATGAAACAATTATTTGGTTACATCTCCCTGCTCTGCGCGTTGCTGTTTATAATGGTGGGATACGTTCAGGCAGATCTGGCGGAAGGGCTTGTTGTCTATTTCACGTTTGATAATGTGAAGGGTAAGGCGATTGTTGACGATTCCGGCAATGGGTTGGACGCCGATATCATCGCCAATACCGAAATTGTGAAAGGTAAATACGGGGACGCGATTCGCATTACAAACGTAGGAGCGGATTGTGTTAACGTGCCAGCCTCGGATGACCTGAAAATCACGGGTGAAATCACGATGGCGGCTTGGATCAATCAGGACTCTTGGGCCACTGACGCGCAGTGGTTCGACAAAAACTGCCATAACGGAGGTGAACATTCCTCCTACGGCATCGGTGCTTTTAACGGCGGCGCGAATTTCAATATGTTCTTGGGAACCGGCAACAGTAGACCGACACTGAGCCAGCCGCATGCCCTGGATACGAAGACATGGCATCACGTCGTTGGAACGTACGATGGCTCAACCATGAAGGTTTATGTTGATGGAGAAGTCGCCGCGGAGAAAGACGAAAAGTTTGATTTCAAAGGCACCAACGATCAGGACTTACGGATCGGGTGTTCTAAGGACAGACCGAATTATACGTTCGAGAACGGTTCTATCGACGAAGCGGCAGTCTGGCGGCGTGCACTCAGCGAAGGCGAAATCCAAGAGATAATGAACGAGGGGTTCCTCGCAGTGTCCCCGCTTGATAAGGCTGCAACAACGTGGGGCAATATTAAACGAACAACTGGCACACGCTAAATACGGACTTTCGTAAACATTAAATGGCACAGGTGTTAGCCTTAAAGATGGGAAATACCTGTGCCTTTCTATAGGGACGGAGAAAAAATGGTAAAAATCGGAATTATTGGTATCGGATTCATGGGTATGATTCACTACTATGGAATTCAGCGCGCCACGGGTGCTGAAGTGGTTGCTATTTGCACACGAGATCCAAAAAAACTTTCTGGTGATTGGACGGGTATTCAGGGCAATTTTGGACCCCGCGGCGGTATGGAGGACCTCTCAAACGTCCGGAAATATAGTGAAATAGACGAGTTCCTCGCCGATGAGGAGATTGATCTGGTCGATATTTGTCTACCGACACACCTCCACAAATCTGTCAGCACGGCATCTCTTGCGGCTGGGAAACACACACTCGTTGAGAAACCGATCTCTATTGGTATTGATGATGCGAATGAACTCGTTGACCTGGCGGAAAAGATAGGGGCAGAACGGAAGGCTGCCCTTCAGGGTCCATGTTTTCTGATGGTGGCGCATGTGTTGCCTTTCTTTGCCGAATATGCGTATGCAAAACGGATAGTGGAAGAAGGAAAGTACGGTGAATTGCTCGGTGCGCATTTCAAACGTATCACCTCCAGACCTGGGCGACCCCGAAATATTGATGACCTCGAAAAGAGTGGCGGTCCGGGGATCGACTTGCACATCCACGACACGCATTTTATTCAATTGCTCTGTGGCGTTCCGGATGCTGTGTTTTCTCAAGGGAAACTCGCAGGCGGCAACTATGTAGAGTATTTGACGACACAGTACATCTACAACGATAAAAATATCTCCGTGAGTTGTTCATCTGGCGGGGCAACCCAGCGTGGACGTGCGTTCTCACACGGGTTTGAAATCTATCTTGAAAGAGCCACGCTCCTTTACGACTTCTCAACATTAGCGGGTGAAGCGTCTACTGCGGTGCCGTTGACACTTCTGAATGACGAGGGTGAAGTCGAAGAGGTGGATTTGGGGGATGTTGATCCGATTGATGCTTTTACTGCTGAGCTTCAATACGCAGTTGATGCGATTGATTGGGAAAACGAACCAGCGGCACTCTCAGGGGTTGGGGCAAGAGATGCGCTGCTGCTCTGTTACAAAGAGGCGGAATCGATTAGAACGGGTGAGATTGTTCCGATTCGTTAGGGTATGCGTGTGTTGTTACGGCGCGTCGGCGCGTGCCTACTACTTTGTTGTAGCATAGCCTGTTAGGCTGTGCAAACGTTATTACGGCACGTCGGCGCGTGCCTACTACTTTTATAATGACTTCCTTTTATTCCGTTAGCAATATTGGTGAACTCTATGTCCCCGTTGAATGTCGAGACGCTGTTTTCGCGCGGGCGCGCGTCAAGTTGTTCGCGCATCAGGACTTAAGACATCTCAATCGGATCTTCACGCATATCCGGCACGGTGGCGTTGCTGTTGTGGAGGGACGGTGGGAGCAGGTTACGGATGTTATGGACTATATCCAACGCCACAAACAGGAGTTAGTCCAACATTCGCAGCGCGAGACCAAACCACGTGATCGAAGGGAATCGCGCGGACGATCCACAAGCCGTGCTTTGCAAGAAGCCTTGGCGAAACTCATGTGTTGGGCAGATGCGGATGGAGTATTGCAAGTTGAACCAGCACCTGCTCTTCCCTATCTATTAGAACTTGCGGGTGAACCGCCCGGCGCGAATGAAGGGAAGCCTTTTCTCCTATCCCTGACAAAAATCCAGCAGATTCAGAACGCGCTGGCGGATACATATCCTGTTCATGCGCTTGATGCTTCGCTTGTCGCTTCTGAAAATGTTCTTGCACCGCGCTCGCAGGAGACGATTGAATGTTTTCAGGAGGCGTTACAACACATCCGTGAACGGAACCCGACTGTAGTTGCTGATATTGGATGTGGGAGTGGATGTTTGACCTTGTTGGCGAGGCAGGAATTGGGGGAACAGGCTCAGATATATGCCTCCGATCTGCTGCCAGAAGCCGTTGCAACGACGAAATTGAACCTTCAACGCCTGCTCTCGGATCCGGACGCTGTCCATGTTATGCCGCCGGGTGATCTCTTTGATCCTTTTCCTTCACGTCAATTTGATGTGGTTATCTTCAATGCACCGTGGGTTGTTGCCCGCGTCCGCAACCGAGCGGAACTTGCCATTCACGATGAGAAACAGGAGACGGTGAAACGCTTTTTTGCCCAAGTCTCGGATTTCCTGAAACCTGATGGCACGATTTTGTTGGGTTACGCTGATGCTTCGGGACCTAAGGCGATTCGGAATTTGGAGACGCTGATTGCGGAAGCCGGTTTTCAGATGGAAACTCTCTTTAAAAGGCGAGTCGCGACGCATCGTTCTAAACGGAAGTGGGAACAGATTCGGGTGTATGTGTTGCGTAGGGTGTAGTGATTAAGGCTCGGAAATCTCGCAATTGCTAATGTGACGATGAACGGGCGAGGTTGGGAAACCTCGCCTACCTATTTTAAGGGACGTACTACAGAGTAGACACAGAACCTACCCCTATGGTGAATTTATTCGCGAACAATGGACACCGGTGTTCCTTCCTGTAACCGATGTTGTTCACTCACAATCACTTGTGTTCCATTGATGAGCCGCGAGATAATCTCTATTTCGCTCCCGTAGATACCGCCGACGTTTATCTGTTCTCGGTGCGCTGCATTTTCCCTAACAGTAAAGATAGTCCCGCTTCCATTCTGAATATGTAAGACTGCCTGTAAAGGGAGCAATTGTACGTTTTTCCGTTCACCTGTTTTGATGGAAACTGTGATTGTACCCCCAGGTTTCAGACTGCTATTGTGAGAAAGGGATCCGGCGGCATTCGGCACGGTTGCATGGACTATCACCGTGTTATTTTCACGGTCAACCGTTGGACTGATAAAATCAATCGTGCCGACAATATTCCGAATGCCGGCGTCCGTAGAAATCAAGGTGAGTTCGCCGTTGTTAATGCGGCGCGCGTCCCCGACAGGCATGCGCCAGACGGCTTTGAGGTTATCAACCCCGATTATTGTAAATATCGGTTTCGCTGCAGGCGATGTGGCGGATAATGCGTGATCGCCGACATTTGCGTGGCGTGTTGCGATAATGCCGTTAATCGGGGATTTAATGGTAGTGTCATCTAATTGTTCTTGGGCGATTTTGAGCTGCTTTTCAGCTTGGCTCACCCCAGCTCTCGCGTTTTCAATCTCGTGTTCCCACGATTTCGCTTCCACAAGTTTCTGTGCCGCACTGAAATCGGCTTGGGCTTGTGTGACCTTTGATTCTGCCAAAGCGATCTCACGTTCCCACGCGCGGATTTCCACGAGTTTCTGTGCAACATCTAATTCTGCTTTTGCTCTTTCCACGGAAGGATGCCTCGCTCCCTCCTGAAATTGACCTGCTGTAACGACGGCTTCTTCGTAGCGGGTTTGTGCGACTTTCAAGCGGTTTTCTGCTGCTTCAAAATCGCTGTCGCTGACGTGCTGTTTTTCATGCAGGGACTTTGTTCGTTCAAAATCTAACTGCGCTTTGTCGAGTTCCACTTTTGCCCGTGTCAGCGACTGCTCTGCATTTGTTTCCGATTTTTCGATTGTTTCTTTAGCTGCTTGGTACGCCACTTCTGCCTGCACGAGTTGATTCCGAATACGCATCTCAGCAAGTGACTTCGTTTCCGTGAGCTGCGACTGCGCCGTCATGAGTGTTTCCTGTGAGACGGCTAACTGAGACTCAACGCGTGCTTGGGCGTTTGCTTGTGTTGATGTGAGTTGAGATTGTGCCCTGCTCAATGCTGATTCTGCGCGTATCACGGCGAGTGTTGCCTCGCTCGAATCGGTCTCTACGAGTACATCGCCTTTCGCTACATTTTGTCCGACTGTTGCACCCAATGCGACAATTTTTCCTGAAACATTGGCGAATGCTTGGACTTCTGCTTGTGGTTCTAAGTGTCCGCTGTACTGCTGCGTGGAAACAATCGTACCGCGTCTCGCTGTTGTAACCGATACGGCTACCGGCGATGTCGCTTCTTGGGCAGTTACATTGCCAACACTTAAACAACAGATAACAGCAAGGAGTTTTATCAGGTCGGTTTTCAAAACGTGTTTATTGGTCATTTTTGAGTTTATCCTTGAAATCCTTTGTGAACTTTTTCATTTTCGGGTAGATTACGAATTGGCAGTAAGGCTGCCTTGGGTTCAGTTCAAAATAGTTTTGGTGGTAATCTTCAGCAGGATAGAAGGCATCTATTGGCGTAATTTCCGTAACAATTGGGGCTTCCCACAGATCGGAAGCGTCCGTCTCTGCTTTAGATTTTTCAGCGATGCGTTGTTGTTCTTCCGTGTGATAAAAGATCGCCGATCGGTATTGGGTGCCGACATCAGCACCTTGGCGATTTAACGTTGTTGGGTCGTGTGTGCACCAGAAAACTTCCAGTAATTCTTCATAAGAGATAACGCTCGGATCGAATTGAATCTGAATCACTTCAGCGTGGCCCGTCATTCCCATACACACCGCTTGATAAGTCGGGTTGACGGTCGTTCCACCGGTGTATCCTGAGACGACCTCATGAACGCCTTTCAGTTGTAGAAAGACTGCCTCGACACACCAAAAGCAACCTGCTCCAAACGTCGCTGTTTCCAATTGCATTTTTTCTAGACGGCTTTCGCGTCGTGGCGAAGTCCGCGCCTCTCCTTTTAATAGTTGTCAGTCGTCAGTTGTCGGTTATCGGTTAAGAGACACTCTGGTAACAAACGTCGGTTCGGTAAAGATATTGTAGCACAAATTGTGAGTTTGTGGCATGTACAGTGCAAACTAACAGTTTGCGGTACGCGTAGAAATCTTTTATCGAGCTCACGTTTAACTGCTTCAGCTGCGTATGCCGAACTTGCAAAAAGTCAAAAACTGTGCTATACTCCTGAACTATGAAACGCTTTTTCTTACTCTCCATATTTCTATGCTTGATGGCGTGTCAATCAGAGGATCAACGGGCAAAAGCACTTGTCAACCAACTGGGTGACACAGAAGTGTTTCGTCGCACTGAGGCGGGTGAAGCCTTAGTCGAGATGGGACCCGCGGCGATTGATGCCCTGATTCACGGGGTGTCCGATGAAAATCCTCAGATTCGTGAGATGTCAATATGGACACTCAGCGAGATCAAGACGCCGACGGCTCGCGTTGTGCCTGCCATTATCACCTCCCTTGCCGATCCAGAGGAGACGGTTCGCGTTGTCGGCTCAGTTGCGCTTCAGAATATAGGTGAACTCGCTGTGCCGTATCTTATAGATGCCTTAACCGCACCGTCGGCAGACATTCGACTGAATGCCGCCTATGCGTTAGGTGAAATCGGCAAGCCGCTGGATACTATTATGCCTGCGCTTATTAAGGCACTCACAGATACGGAGTGGAACGTCCGTCGGCTTGTTGTCCGTGCTTTGATTAGGATAGGCACTCCAGCCGTTGATCCGTTGATTCAGGCACTGCATTCACCCGATCAAGATCTCCGTCGCATGGCAGAACGGGCTTTGAACGACATGGGCACTGTACAGGCACTTCGGGCGATTACAGCAGCAAAACGACGGTCGCTTGACCGCTGAATCTATTCAGGCGAAATTCTTTGCCCCTCAGTCCGGAGGCAGTCGTCCCAATAGGAGACAGTGTACGTCCTTACAGCATCGGGTTGATGTGATTGTTCGAGGTACTGCGAGATCCACTCGAACAACTGTTGTCGGAGCGACGGTCGAATTTCACCCTCAACGTAAGCCAGTTCGTGGAAGTCCTGCCGCGTATCTGCATCTAACTGGAAATCAATTTGACGATACAGCACAAGGTTGACTATCAATCCAAGTGTGAGCTGCTCAATGGGATTCGGAAAAATGCTAAGCGGTGGATCGAGCGCGAATAGATTTTTCTGTGGTAAGGCGTGAACGTAGTGGCATCGGTTCTCGATGCACGCCAGTTGTCGGTCAATCGTATCAACCTCAGCCAAGTGGATAAATGCTCTTGGAAAATCTGCCTCTCTGATTGTTACCTGAAGCGTCCGAATCGTCGTCCTATAGGTTAGCAACGCCTTTAGAAATTCGAGTTCCGTCTGTGTATAAATTTGGATGCTTTCGGTCTCCATATCCGTGTAGTTTGCCCCGAGAATCCGTTCTTCATCCGATGTGGGTGGTAAAATTGCCCCGTTGTCTAAAAGGTGTCGTGCTCTTTCTAACAATTTTTCTGTGAGCGTATTGCCGATTTGGAAGAACTTGACGACACGGTTTTTGCAGAGAAGGCGAACTGCTTTATCAAGATCGCCTTTGCTGCCGTATTCTAATCCGAGACTGGTAAGCGTAAATGCGGTTTGAATGTGCGTTCGGAGTGCCGACTCATCGGAGAGATCTCTCGTCTTCATTGTAATGAGTTTGTGGGCAATCGCGGCGATGTTCTGGTAAAGCGTATCCGCTTGTTCACGCGGAATGCCGTCAAGGGTATCTCCGTGTGCGAGTGCTTGTGCGAGAAAGAGCCGGCTGTCAAGCGTTGCATCCGCTACAAGGGAAAACCTATTCGTTTTTGTCGTCGAGTGCATCGTCGTCATCATCCTCATCAAGTGTAAGTGATTCTAAATCGACCTTTTCCATGAGATCGGCTTCGGTGACATCAATACCGGTTTCCTTATCCCGCGTCTGGACGCGTTCCGCTCTATCTGCTTTTGCGGCATCGAAAACAGCAGCGAGTTCAGCCTCGACGTTGCCCTCGGTGTCAATCGCGAAGAGTTCGCTGATGAGCAGACCAAATATCTCATGGTCTGCTTCCCAGATAGCATCGCAAATTGCTCGTGCGCGTTCGTCAACGTAGTCAATCGCAGGTGAGCCGGGGTCCATGAATTCGTTTTCAAGGAGCATCGCGGTATGCTGATCTTTGACGACGATGCGGCCGTGGAGGAGTGCTGCCAAGAGTCGGATGTCGAGTTCTCTGAGGAATCGCCCGAGATCGTTCCGTTCGCATTCAGAAAGTTCAAAAAGCCAGAGGTCCAACGACTCTTCATCAAGTTTTCCGTCTTGCCAAACGGCGACGTCGAGAAGTTCCTCAAATTGTTCGTTTGAGAGGCACGGCAATAGTATCGAGGCGAGTCCTGTACCGAGCATTGTGTCAAGGACTTGGAGTACATCCTCGGTAGGACTTTCCTGAATCAGTTCGGTACAGTCGGGTACGAGATAATACAGCTGCTCCCGTGATTTTGGGTTACGGGTTGCAGAGAGTATCTCTAATTGCTGATGCTTTTCGTAGCTTTGAAAGAGGAGTTCTGCTTCGCGCGTGGGTAGAGACAGCAGTTTCTTACTTTCGGAGCGTAGCGCTATTGTTTTCGGACTGTTCATGCCGACTTCTCCATTATGAAACGGGTTCGGATACCGAGTAGTGCCTTACTTTAAAAGTTATGCCGCACGAAATCGAGGTTTTTCGCTGCGGATGCCACTGGGTCATCCTTTCCGGGCGTTTCCAGTACGAACCAACTGTCGTATCCGATAGCGTGTGTAGCGTCAAAGACGGCGGGAAAATCGACATCGCCTTCACCAGCATGATTGCCACCTGTATCCTTGATGTGCATCTGTGAGATAGCGGCACCGAGACTCCGAATCTCGGTTGGCGAGTCGTAACCGAATCCGGTGGCGTTACCCATATCATAGTAGACGCCAACGGCTGATGAACCGACGTTATCAATAATTCTTTGGTGCTTTTCTGCGCTTAACGTTGATTCGACTGCCAGAGAGACCCCATATTTTTCGGCGGTTTCGGCAGCGGCTTTCAACCCGTCTATGAAACGTGATGCGTCGATGTGATCATCCTCAATCATACCGTTCCCAAAAAACGGCACCAGAATCACCTTGGCACCCAGTTGTGGGGCAGTCTCTGCCAGATATTGCAACTTCGCGATGCCTTCGCTGCGTGCGCTGTCGGTCGGGTGCATAAACGAATAAGCGGTGAACCCACCGGGTGATAGTGAGGGAACTTCGACCCCCGCCGCTTCTGCTAAACTGTTCACTTTATCAATGCCGCCGTCCTGCCAGAGCAGATGCTCGCGGTAGTTGACTCCCATACAAACCTCGACACCGTCGAACCCGATTTCTTTTGCTTTCTGAAACGATTCTTCAAAGGAAACGGGCAACATTCCGTCTCGAATACCTACTTTCATAGTCTCCTCCTAAAGGATATACACTACAATTCAGACTGAATTTTGCATTAATTTTGAATTTTAACATAGTCTTAACCCGAATTGCAAGGAGATCGGCAAATTTTTTAGATTTGTTTCGTTAATTTAGGAAACTATGGAAAATCCAGTTGATTTTTTTCAGTTGATGTGTTAGCATATTTTCAAATTATCCGTACGGACGAGGCGAAGGTCATCTGAGAGAAGAAAACTTCCTTAGAAACCGATAAATATCGTCCGGTACGAAAAAATAGAAAGGATATGTCATGAAACAGATTACTTGCATAGTTGCAATACTACTTCTGTCTGTATGTCTCATCCCTGGTGTTTTTGCCCAGAACTTGATGAGCGATGAATTCCATGGGACGGGTCAAGACCTGCAGTCCTTCTGGCAGGTCAAGGATGGGGATAAGAGTCCTTGGGAGCTGCAAGATGGATTGCTGGTTGCCGAAGCGGGTTTCGATCAAAATTTGTGGGGGGCTGACACGTCTACACGTTTCTACCAAGTTACAGATCAAGACCAGTTTGACATCGAAACGTCAATGGTTGTTGACTACGGTGATGCTTGTACTGTGGCTGGTATTGTTGTGTATTCTGCCACCACAAAAGATAGCCAAAATCGCGATGGCGAGTGGGTGACGCTGAAGTTGTGGGGACGCGGTGCTGCACAGGACAACAACGCCGTGCTTCAGTACCAGCGTCGGGAGAATGATGCTGCGCCTTATGTCGGTGTACAACCCGACTACATGCCAGATCAAGGTGTTATTCCGCTTGAGTTGCGTATCAAACGCGATGGCGACGAGTATGAATCGTGGTTTAAACCGAATGCGGAAGGCGATTGGGTCTCGGTGAGTACAGTGACGAACGCACTCGAAGAACCGCTTGAAGTCGGCATCTACGTCGGCATCTGCGAAGGCGAAAGTGCTGATGGTAGGATGACAGTCACTTTTGACTATTTCCGCGAGGCATCAAGCCCGGCGACACCGGTTGACCCGCGCGACAGACTCGCTGTTACGTGGGGTGAACTCAAAGGACAGTAGTCGTAACTGTTTGTAGTTTTTTGAAGTGCTGGCGGCTCTCATGCCGCCAGTTCTTTTAAGGAGATGCGCTTTGAACCAAGTAGTTATTTTATTTTTTATCAGTTTTGTGATGTTTTATAGCATCTCTGCTGCCGGAGCTGAGTCTCTCGGCGATCCTTTTGATGGAAACGCTTTGAAGAATCCGAATTGGAAATGGAAAACCTCTGATGCGGAAGGCGTTGAACCAAAAACGTGGGATCTGGGGAAAACGAAAGCCGGATGGCTTCACGTCACAGGTGAACTGAACCGTAATCTCTGGCCCTCGGACACAACGAATCGGCTTTATCAAGAACATGAAGGGGATTTTGACATAGAAACGCATCTTTACATGGACTATGGGGATGCCTGTGTTGTTGCGGGGGTCGTTGCTTACTCGCCAACAACGAAAGATCATCAAGGTCGTGAGGGCGAATGGGTGACAATTAAACTCTGGGGTCGCGGTCCCGCGAACGGCAACAATGCCGTCATCCAGTATCAGAAACGGCAGTTCGATAATGCTGAAGGGCTTGTCGGAGTCGTCCCTGGCTTCCAGGACCCCGCAGGGGAGATGGCACTCTACATGCGACTCCGGCGTGAAAAAGATACTTTTACGGCATGGTGGAAACGGAAAGCCAACGACACTTGGATTGACATCGGCGAGACCGAACAGGAGTTTGATGAGCCGCTTGAAGTGGGTATCTACGTCGGCATCTGTGATGGTAAAGGTGAACAAATTGCCCAGTTTGAATACTTTGAGGACCTTCTTGTGCCATTTGATATTTCGCCGCGTGCAAAGCTGCCGATTGCTTGGGGAGACTTAAAACGTAGACACAATCTATCGAATAATCGTTAAGCGTTGCTAAGTTCGGAGTAGCACAAAAAATTTTGCTGGAAATGAAGTCCATCTGTTTTAATATCTTCGTACTCGTCTTTATGAGCAGTACTGGTGTTGCTGGTGCAGAGGTTGGTAGTGCTGCTCAACAAGTCCTCACTACTATAGAATGGGTCTCCATTCCAGAAGGCACCTTTCTGATGGGCTCGACCCCTGAGGAAGCGGAAGCTGCTTACGAAGATGCGAAGTTGCGGAGTTCGATGCTTGAACGGCACACCTTTGATGCGGAACTGCCGAAACATCAGGTCTATTTAAGTGCTTATGAAATCTCGCGGTATGAAATCACAAACGCGCAATACCGTGCCTTTATTGAGGCAACAAACCGCCCGACACCGCGCGGACATAACGGCGAGGAAATTTGGGCAGATGAAACCCTCAGCGGTGACACGCAACCTGTTGTCGGCGTGACGTGGTTTGACGCGCAAGCGTTCGCGGAGTGGATTGGTGGCAGCCTTCCAACCGAAGCGCAGTGGGAGCGCGCTGCACGCGGTACAACGGCACGCACGTATCCGTGGGGGGACACACCACCTAAGGCACGACAACATGCGAACTTCGCGCGTCGCTACAATCGTCCGGTGTCGGTCGGACAGTTCCCGAAAGGTGAATCACCGGATGGCATCGCGGACCTTGCTGGAAATGTGTGGGAGTGGTGTCTTGATGAACACAGTCCGACAGCCTATCAGCGAAGCAGTAGCGATGTACCCCGAAATCCGCTCAACCTCCGCTTTCGAGATGTGCTTCGGGCAAGGGTGATTCGTGGGGGCGCGTGGGATGTCGGTCGCGCGTTTCTCCGTTCAGGTTTGCGATTCAAATTCTATCCTTTGGATTCAACGCATACGATTGGGTTTCGGGTCGTCCGCCCGCGCCCAGAAATAGAGGAATAATTTTCCTGCCACTATGTTCCAACACAAGTACTATCCGTCTCGTTTTTTGATATCCATACTAACGCCTTTTCTCCTTTTTATATTTTTACACCTCAGCAATGCTGATCCGTATTTTCGCGATGTAACCGATGTGATGAAACTCGATTTTCGGCATGTCAATGGGTTTTCTGCGGAACGTCGACTCGTTGAGACGATGGGCAGTGGTGGGGCACTCCTTGACTTCGATAACGATGATGACTTAGATCTCTATCTCGTTCAAGGTAATTCACTCTCTCCGCCAGCAGGACGGATGCCTGAGAACCGTCTCTGTCGAAACGACGCCGGTATTTTCGTTGATATTACAGCGTCTGCAAACGTTGGCGATACCGGCTATGGACTTGGTGCTGTTGCTGCGGATTACAATTCTGATGGGTATCGCGACCTATATGTGACAAACTTAGGGAAAAACGTGTTATACCGCAACAATGGAGATGGCACGTTTACCGATGTAACCGAGCAAGCACAAGTCGGTTGTCCATTGTTGAGTGCGAGTGCGGCGTTTGCTGACATCGACCGAGATGGTGATCTTGATCTCTATGTGTGCAACTACGTTGAATATGCTTTGGAAACTGACATTCCATGTTATTACAAAAATAGCCTGCGTATCTATTGCGGTCCTAACGAATATCAAGGTATTGCCGATGTGCTGTACCGCAACAACGGAGATGGTACGTTCACGGATATTACAAGGCAGGCGGGTGTTTATGAACCGACGACGCGAGGGCTTGGCGTTGTTTTTACGGATGTAGACAACGATGGTTGGATAGACATCTACGTCGCGAACGATATGTCTCCAAATACACTTTTTATGAATCAAGGCAACGGAGTTTTTCAAGAAGAAGGCGTGCTTCGCGGTGTTGCATATAACGGAGACGGGCTCGCAAACGGTTCGATGGGTGTAGATGCTGGTGATTATGATAACGACGGTGATGTTGATCTTTGGGTGACGAATTTCGCGTTGGAAGCGAACTGTCTCATGCAGAACGATGGCGAGGGTTACTTTGAGGACGTAACATTTGACACAGACCTCGCCGATCCGTCCTTCTACGCACTCGGTTTCGGTACTCGCTTTATTGATTTTGATAACGACGGTTGGTTAGATATACTCGTTGGGAATGGGCATATCTGGGACAATGTGAGACAGATTGACGCGAAGCAGCGTTACGCGCAGCCTGTACAACTCTTTCGTAATCGGGGCGGGATTTCACAAGACGGTGCTGGTTTTACTGAGATAACCGCTGAGGCTGGTTTGGATAAAATACCTTACGTCGTCCGTGGGATGCTTTTTGGGGATATAGATACGGACGGCGATGTGGACGTTGTGCTATGTCAATCGAACCGTCCAGCGGTTATTCTCAGCAATGAGGTTGGCAATGTGAACGCGTGGCTAAGGGTGCGATTGGTAGGGACAGATGGCAACACGGACGCAATTGGCGCGCAGGTTCAAGTGGAAACGGACGGAACGACGCTTCTGCGCGAGGTTATCTGTGGTGCGAGTTATCTCTCAGGGAACGATCTCTGTCTCACCTTTGGATTGGGAAGTGCCACGCGGGTAGACACCCTCCAGATTCGTTGGCACGACGGGCGTATTCAGCAATTAGGTGAAATGCCTATCCGACAGACGATAACACTCTCGCAGGATTGACACTTTTGGCTGTTGATGTTACAATACCTTATTATGAGAATTGTTGAAGAAAGGGAAGCGTGGATTCACACGCACTTCATCCTTGATAGTTTTTACGTTACAGAGCAAGAACGCCGACAGATTTCTATCAGTGTCGAGCCGGAGTTAATGCAGCTTGGACTCCAGTACGGGTTAACATATAACATCGCGCCATCGAAACATCGCGCCATCATTGTGCTTGAATGTATCCCATTTGACTCGGTTAAAGAGGTTATCAAAAGATTGATTAATGATGTGATTGCAGATTTTCCTGTTCGGCTTCCTGAACAGCGGAATGTCGTCACTAATATCACGGTTACCGGTCCAGAAACGAAGCAGGCGGATGTTAGTGTCCAAGCCCCGATGCGGTAAGGACATGCGTTCCCACAGTGCCGTCGGTGATGTTGAAAATTGATGGAAATTCATCGCGCCACCCGTCGTTGGCACCTGGACAGAACTGGCGTGAATTGCCTTCAATAGCCGTTACACCGGGAATGCGCGCAGCGAGTCCAGCGGAATGCAAAAAAGATGCCCCCGGACACGTCAAGTCCTGAACAGCGAGGAACATACTGTATTCCGCAGCGGCGGCACCCATCAGCAACGCTTGAGATTGCCCCTTACATGCCTTGAGCGCGACCCCGGAATACCCTTGCTCACGTGCCAATAAAAAAGTCTCAAGGTCGGTCAGCGATTCGTCTATCACCACCGGTTTTATCTCGGCAGCTTTGTGCATTTTATTTTCGGGATGCGCTTTCAGATTCCGATCGGTCGGTTGCTCGATGTAAGCGAGGCGTTGGAAGGCAGCGGGCCTCATCTCCTGAATCTGGTTGAGAAACGCCAACAGATATTCTACGTTTTGACAGGTTTCGTTGAAATCAGCGGAGTAGTGCCACGTGTCAACACCACGTTTTGCCTGTGTTGCTGCGGTGACTTTATCAATCGCGAGAACGCGCGCGACATCCCACTGGAGGTCGTCGCCGTTGAGTTTGATTTTTAAATGCGTCAATCCATCAGCGACGATCCATTCCGGGAGCGTCTCCGGTAAGCCGTCGTTGAGGCGTTCTGCAATATCGGCATCGGTAAGCGGATCGAGTGCGCCGACGAGATGATAAAGCGGCATGTTGGGCTTGGGTTGGCGTGAAGTATACTGGTCGAGATATTTTCCGACGAACCGTTTATTCAAAAAGTGCGACAGATCCGCTTCAATGAAATCTTCACCTAATCCGTTGTAACTGTTAATGCCGTTTACTTTCCCGAATCCATCGTGAATCGCTGCGTCAATGGGACTTGTTGTAACAACGGTGCAGAGTTTTGGTATCGAGGCTGCGAGTTGCAGGGTATCGGACAGTTCATCGGCAATGCGTAGAAATTCGGGTTCAAGTACTTCGGAGAGTTCGAGCGGATGCGCGCATAACGTGCAATCCTGTGTTGCTTCGACCGCTAATTCGGCGAGTTTTTTCATCGCTGCGAGACTTTGGTCAAAAGGGGCGTAGCGCGGTGGAAATGCCCAGACGTTCCCGAGGGGCATCGAGCCTTTGCCCTCTGCCTCTTTACCGTCGCGCGTCTGAACTCGCATGCGGACGTTAAACAGGACACAGTGATCTGTTGGCACGCCACCGAATTTAAGGGGTGTACGGTATTGATGTTCTTCAAAGTCGTAATGAACGTCAAGGATGCGGATATCTGTCGGTTTTGGCATAATTTCCTCGTTGCAGTGTGTTTTCTTTCATCGTAACTGATTTTCTACGGCACGTCAAGCAATTTTTGCTTTCTCGACGGCACACGGCGTGTGCCTACTACTTTGTCAACGGAGGCTTTTTCTCAATGACGCATAACCCAAAAATCCGAAAACTGACTTCACTTCTTGATAAACACGAGATGTATCGGGATACCTGCCTGAATCTCATCGCTTCAGAGAACACGCCTTCGCCGTTGGTAGAAGCACTTTTCGACGAACGGTTGGCGCGGCGGTATGGGAATTATTCTGGCACGGACCTTTACCGGCGGAATTACAAAGGCAACCGTTATATTGCTGAAATAGAGGCGTACACACAAGCGTTAGCGAAGGATCTCTTTGGCGCAGCGTATGTCGATTTCCGCCCATTATCGGGGAACATTGCGGGGATTGGAACAACGTTCGCGTTGGCGAAACCGGGTGATACAGCGTTAGAGGTCCATAACGGACACCACTATGCCGAAAAACTGCTTTCCTCACCGCTTAAAGTGGAACTCCGATCCATTCCGATTCCCTGGGATGGACAACGTTCAAACATCAATCTTGATGCAACACTTGCGCTGATTGCGGAATACAAGCCGAGTATCGTGAACGTCGGTTCCGGTGTATTTCTCTTCCCACAACCTGTACGAGAACTGAAGCAGGCGATGCGCGAAGCGAACCCAGATGCCTACCTCATCTACGATGCCTCGCATGTTATTGGACTTATTGCGGGTAGACGGTTTCAGTCGCCGTTCAATGAAGGAGCGGATGTTATCATCTCCAGCACCCACAAAACACTCGCGGGACCGCAGGGTGGAATGATTCTAACCAACGATGCGTCTATTGCTGAGCGGGTTGCGAAGGGACTTTACCCTTTGTTAATGAGCAATCACCATCTGAACAGGCTTCCGGCGTTAGCGGGGACATTTATAGAGTGGATGGCATGCGGTGAGGCGCAAGCGGATGCGATTGTTACGAACGCGAAGGCACTCGGAAGTGCGTTAGCGGAACGCGGTGTGCCGATATTGGGTGCGGATCTCGGTTTCACGGAATCGCATACATTGATATTGATTGTAGATAAGTATGGCGAAGGTGGCGCGCTCGCGAATCATTTGGAAGCGTGTCATATTATCGCAGGTGCAGCAGGGTTGGCACCGGAAGTCGGCACATCTGGATTGCGTATGGGGGTTCAAGAGGTTACGCGGTGGGGGATGACACCGGCGGATGCGCCGGACATTGCGGATTGTATTGTTGCTGCGCTTTCTGGTGAGAGTCCTGAAAACCTCAAACCAGAGGTTGCAAAAGTGGCGCGCCGTTTTGATACAATCCAGTTCACTGTGGATTGAGGTAAAGCCTAAAGCGCATACAAACGAGATAGGTCTTGACCCACTTCACCGCTGGTGGGGTGTTTTTGCTTGCGTATTTTGCTATAAATGTTTATTTTTAACTTGACATTTAATAACTTTATATGATATAATAGTTGTATCATATAAAGCAAAACACGCGCAAAAGAAGGAAACACTCGTGATAAATAAGCAGGCCTTTATTACGGCAATTGAAAACGGTGGCATAGAGACAGTCAAAAACCTATTAGCAAGTGACCAGAGGCTCGCGGCACAAGTCGATGCCCCATGGTTCAATTTCGATGCGCCAGCGATTGTGTTTGCTGCTGCCTCCGGCAACCGCGAACTTATTGATATTTTACTGGATGCTGGGTCTGATATTGATGCCAAGAGTAGTTGGTGGGCAGGTGGCACCTCGGCGTTACATCACGCTACCGGTTCTATGCTGAATTACGACAGAGAACTGGCTGAATACTTAATTGAACGGGGCGCAACAATGGATGCCCACGCCGCCGCGGGCCTGGATATGTCCGAGCAACTTGCTGAGTTGATTCGTGAAGACCCTGAAGTCGTCAACGCACCGGGAAGTGACGGCATGTCCCCACTCCATTTTGCCGCAACACCCCGAATCGCTGAACTGCTACTTGCACACGGCGCGGATATAAACCTCCGCGACCGTGACCATAACGGCACACCCGCACAGTGGACAATGGGGAGTCGTCCCGAAGTCTGTCAATACCTCCTTAAACAAGGGGCGGAAGGTGATATTGTCCTCTATTGTGTGACTGGAGATGTTGAACGGGCGAGCGCGGCATTACAAAAGAATCCTGCTCTTCTGAATCTACGGATAGATCATAAAGTCCGAGAAGGTTATACCGTGGGGTCCCACCACTCCGAAGAAATAGACGAGGTTCCGGGAGGTCATGTCTATGTCTATAAAGTCGGGCCAACCATGCCGCTCCTTGAGGTTGCGTTACAGGCAAAGCAGGCAACAATCGTCGAAATGTTGATGGAATGCGGTTATCAAATCAAACTCCGAGAGTGGTATATGATTGCTGGACAAGGTCCACGCAATATGGACAGACTTGTAAAGATGTTTCTCGAAAGCGGTTTGGATATCAATGCCCGTCAGAAGCATCGACATGGGATGTGGGCACCCTTGCACTGGTTAGCGCAGCGCGGTCTGACGCATGGCATCTCGTGTCTATTGCAGAACGGTGCTAATCCGAATATAATTGACGACCAAGGACGTACGCCGATGCATATCATCGCACAAAAAGGAATAGGGAAGAACCAGATCCAGTTACTCATGGAACACGGCGGCGATGTTAGCATACGCGATGGAGGGGGTAAAACACCGCTTGACTATGCACAGAAGGCAAAGAGAAAAGGTCTTGCGAATTTCCTCACAGCACAGGCAAAGCGCACACAGAAACTGACTTAATTATGGCGAGAAAATTTGAAACACATATCAAATTTTTATCGTGAATTGTCAGTGAAATATTTTTATTTTACGGTTGACATTTTTCTTTTTACTATGGTATAATAATAAGTGTTAGTTAAGTTTTAGAAATTGGCATAGAGGTTCAGTTTTCGTTATAGTGTGAAATACAATTTGGAGGAACAATAAAATCATGGAGCATCAAACGCAAAACTGGGTGAAAGTCGCCGAGTTAAGTGAGGTTCCTGAGGGGAAACCGAAAGCGATTCGGATGGGAGAGGGGCGCAGTATTGCGCTCTTCAACGTTGATGGACGGATTTATGCGACGGATAATCAGTGCCCACACATGGGATATCCGCTAACCCGAGGCACAGTGCGAAATGGCATCCTCACATGTGATTGGCACCGCCGCAGTTTCGATTTGGAAGGTGGTGGCTGCTTCCATGTTGAGTGCGACGACTTACGTACTTTTCGGGTTGATGTCCGCGGGAGCGAGATTTGGATAGAACCCGGGGATATGATCTATCGGCGCGCAGAAGAACATAAACAGTTACTCCGAGAAGGGCTTTTAAGCGAAGATCGATGGACGATGTCTAAGGCGATTTCACTTTTACTAAAAGGGGGGGTGCCGGAAGAAGAAGTGATGGGTTCAATCTTGGAACACGTTAGTCGACACATTGCCAGTTCGCATGGCGCGGAAGGCGGGAGCGATGTTTCCCGACTTATCAATGGACTGAAAGTTGGGCGTAGATACACAGATGCAGATAGACTCATCGCCGTTACAACTGCGGCTTGTTCGGCTGCGGGACCGGCATCGGAACGACTTGAGGTTGTGCCTTTACCAGAACCTGTCACGTGGGAAAAAATCAGTCGCTGGGTTCGTAATTTCTCGTATGAAGGGCAATCCGGACGTATTGAGCGGTGTTTATTCACAGCGTATCATAAAGGCGATGCCGATAAGTTGCGTCCTTTATTGTTTGCGTGTGCCGTTGAACCGCATTTTATCGATCTACCCCATATTCCACTTTATGTCAGCTATCTCTCAGAAGTGGTTGATGAATTTGGGTGGGAGTATGCCTCGGAATTGTTTTTCTATCTCGGTGCAAGACTTGTCGGACATCGTCCAGATGAACCAGAACGGTACCGTCGGGATGCCATCCGAATTATGCGACAAATGCTTCCGAGTGTTGAAAGTGCTAATTTGGAGCAAACTGTTGAATTTGATGAAGATACTTTTGTTGAGGCATTGACGAGTGTCAATCTCCAGCGGGCATTTGAAGCGGTACAAACCGTTTTGGTTGATGGTGTTAAGTTGGAGCGGCTCATAACAACATTGGTGCTTCTCGCGGCAGATAGGATGGCACATACACCGGTAAACGTAGATGCGGGTTGGGAGAACTTAACGACGGAACTCAACCTTGCAGCGTCTTTGCGGAGTGCGCAACGGGTGGGTGGAAATAGTGTCGCGGCGAAGGGATTGTTCCATGCTGCGTGGCAAATCTTCGCGAATCGTTGGATCAATATTCCCGCACGCCCTCTCAGCCAACCCTTGCGCCAAGAAAAATTGGACGTTCCGAATCAAGCCGAGGGTATCAAATCTATCCTTCGTACAATTCAGACACTTAATGTCCAGGAAGTCGGACCGCAAGTACTCGGCTACCTGAACGCCGGTTATTGTGCGGATCGCTTGCTTGAAGAGATTGGACATACGGTCCTCTGGGATGATACTGGAAGTCAGATTCTTCCGACATTGCGTACCGTATTTGAAGAATGGAAGTACGCCGAGGGACATCCGGCTCAGGCGCAACTTTTGGTCGGCTTGGCGCGCTATGTCACAGATATCCGAACAAACAAGGATAATAGGTCTGCGGCTACAACAGCGATGCGTTTTGCTGAAGGTAGAACAACAATTGAGGTGTTTGAGGAATAGGGGCTGGGGTTACAAACCCCTCCCCAAGAGATAGCGTGAACAATCGCGACGGATTCTATTACAAAAGGAGAGGAAGACAGTGTTAGCAGAGAATACCAATTTTGTTAAGGTTGCTGCCCGCAGCGATATAGCGGAGGGGAAACCGAGGGCAGTTAGAGTTGAAGGACATAGCATTGCCCTGTTTCAGCATGAAGGTGCTATCTATGCGACGGATAATCAGTGCCCACACATGGGATATCCGTTGGTGCGAGGACGTGTCAGGAGAGGCGTTTTGTCGTGTGATTGGCACGGTTGGAGTTACGACATGGAGGGTGGTGGATGCTTTACGGGGGGTTGTGATGACCTCGCCACGTTCCCTGTTGAGGTGCGGAATGGCGATATCTATGTGGATGTCGCCAGTGGTGGTCGGAAACGCGACGATGCCCATTTTTTACTTCTGACGGAAGGCTTATTAACGACGGACAACTGGACGCTTTCTAAAGCGATTGCGATTATGTTAGCGAAAGGTGTTTCGGAAGAAGAGACGTTGGAATTGATGGTGAAGCACATGGGTGGGCATGTCTCTACGGATGAGGAGGCCTTCAATGGCGGCAGAAAATTGGCGATGCTGATGAACGGCGTAAAGGTCGCCCGTATGTATGAACCCGAAGATCGGCTTATCCCGTTGATGTTGGCGGCAGGGGGTGCAGCGGGTAGGTTGGGAGATAGACCGGATCGCCGCCCACTTCCGCCGCCGATGGATTGGCAGAAACTGGAAGACTGGATTCGGGTATTCACTGCTGATAAAGAGTGGGAGGGTATCGAAAAATGCCTTATCACCGCACGACGGTTAGGCGGACATGATGAAAAAATTGTTCCACTCTTATTTGAATGCGCCGTTCAACCTTTTTTCATCAATCATTCCAGAAATCTCATTAATCTTGGGCACTTGGCTGAGTTGCTGGAGCGGTTTGGATGGGAGTTGACTGAGGAGTTAGTCTGTAACCTCGGCGCAAAGATTCTTGGTGAGGGGCGCGGCAGACCGAGTGAACTTCATCGGGAAGCGATCCAAAAACTGGAAGAGATCAGTCCTCTCTTTGATGAGCTTCCACAGGATACATCTGTTGATTATGACGAAGATAAATTCTCGGCAGCACTGGTGAGCGGTGATCTCGACGAGGTTTTTGATACACTCACGGAAATGCTTACTGCGGGTGTCCCGATTAACGACCTTGCTACAACTATGGTCATGATGGCAGGTGATCGGATGGCGCGTACGCCGGTGAATATGAGTCCGGGTTGGTGGGACCTACAAGAAGAGATGGAGTTGGGCACGACTGTGAGAAAGGTACTTCGGTATGGTGGAACGAAAGTCGCCGCGAAGGCACTTTATCATGCAGCGTGGCGGTTTTTCGAGAACCGGTGGCTTAACATTCGCTATCAACCCATCACAGTGCCGAGAACATCTACAAATCTTGTTATTCTTGATGAGGATGCAGTGCTCTCCGAGATTTTAGATGGGATTGAGTCTGTCCGTATTCAGGAAATCGGGCGGCGTACCCGCGAGTATCTTAATGCAGGATGTTCAGCGGAGCGGTTGATGGCTGAAATGGGGCTGAGTATTCTCAAAGATGATAATGGTCACCATCTTCTGAGTTCAATTTATATGGTGTCTGAGGAGTGGAAGACCTGCGAATCGCATCCTGCGAGAAATCAGCTGATAGTTGGATTGGCACGATGGGCAACCGATATTCGCAGAAACGCCGGAAATGATTCCGCCGTTCAGACGGCTCACCGTTTCGCGCGCGGCGAAACCGCGACGGAACTCTATGAGTAGCACATATAGTAGGGCGAGGTTCCAATGCCTCAGCCCTACTTTTTTTAATATTATGAAGAATTTACTTGCACTTTTTTTCTTTAACGTGTTATGCCTATCAGGGCAAGGTGCGACGTTGGAATTTGCTTTTCAACTTGGTGAGAAGCAGGAGCCGCGACTTGATAGACTCCTTCCGGATGTCGCGCAACAGATGGCGTTTAACAAAGATGACACGAAATTGATTGTCAAACAGATGGGCGGTACTGTGGTGATATGGGATGTCCAGACACGAGAAAATCGAATTGTTTGTAGTATTCCAGAAAAGCGGTGGTTCGCCTATGCTGTTGATACGGATCAACTTCTCGTCAAGGCAGCAGATGAGAGCATCGCTATCTTTCATCTTGCATCCAGCACCGAGGTCACACTGACAAAGGGTGTTTATGAGAGTGGTAGCCTGTCATCTGATGGCGCATTGACGGTATTATCGGAAGGCGATGAACAGATTGAGGTGTGGGGGATAAAACCCTCGGATACCATAGAAGCACCTGAGGGAGAACAGGTCCTTCCGCAGAAATTAAAGACTTTGGAGACAACGATGCCCATTCGGAACGGTCTCACGCTTTCTGATGATGGTCGGTTCATTGCGGCGGCGGGAGGGAGTTACCGAGATGGTGAGGGACATCGAACGGCTATTGAGATTTGGAGCACTGTCAGTGAGCATCAGATACGTATTTTCGACACTGGTGAGATTTTGGGTGTTTGGAATGTCCTGTTTTCGCCGGACGCAAAGTTATTAGCCGTTGACACGCAAAAGAATGCTCAGTCTGGGATCCGCGTTTGGGAAATTGAGACCGGTAGGAAACTTCTCGCGAAATCCGGGTTTGAAGCGTATTGGACCCGAGCACTTGCCTTTTCACCCAGTGGTGAATATCTTGCTTCGGGTGATGAAGCTGCCAATCTTCGGGTGTGGGACATCTCCAAAGGTGAATCGGTAATTTGGGAAACCTATCCGACCGGTATCCAATCGTTAGCCTTCTCACCTAAGGGCAACTATTTGGCAGTAGCACTTTGGGATGCCACAGTTCAGATTCTACATTGGGAGGACAAACAGTGAAAGGTGAGAAAAATTTAGAAGACGACTCTTACACTGATGCCAAGGGACGGACACGTTGGCATGAAAACGATGAAATCGCGCTAAGGCTCTTGGAACTCCATACCTTCCTAATAATTGCCGACTATCCAGAAGACCACGCATCACGGTATCCGCGCCTATCGCATGCCATCTCCCGCTTTCCAGAGCCGGTGTCGGATTTAATCGCACAGGAACGGTTGATAGAGGAGATTGGAGGGGTTGGGGAAATCATCGCGGAAATTATCAAGGAATTCGTGGAAACTGGCACGAGTGGAAAATTGGAAGAGTTCGCCGGTGATACACCACGGACGGTTGTCGAGCTTGTGCCTATACCCGGACTCGGTGCTAAAACGATTAAGCGACTCTATGAAGAAGTCGGTGTAGAGAGTCTTGTTTCGCTACGAGCGGCGATTGATGAAGGAAAACTCAAGGGTTTTCGGGGGATCGGTAAGAAAACGTTGGAAAAGATTGAAGCATATCTTGATGAAGCGTTGTAAGTTTGTGAGTTATTGAAGGAATAATCGACATTGGTTAGGTTACCTCAACGGGGGTGCGCAGCGGTTGCCTGTGGAGTTAGGATAGATGCCGGATAACGATGTCCAGTTTGCAGTCGTCAGAGAAGATCCGATGGTGGAGGCGGCGTTGGTTCGTTTAGCAAATGCCAGCAACGTCCTGTTGATTGCTTCTGGGGGGTGTACTGCCTTAACGTTGCAAGCGTTGTTCCCGGATTTGCATATCACATTGGTCGATTTTAATCCGGCACAGTTAGAACGGGTTCGGGAAAAAATAAGTGCGCTGCACGATATAGATAGCGAAACGCGGCATCGGAAATTTAATATCGGGACCAGCGATCCAAGCGGACTCAATCAGTCTGGTAACTTTGAGTCCCTGTTTCGAGGTCTCAGGGAGTTCATCTTTGATCTGGTTGCTGATGAGACAGAAATCCGGGGTTTATTTGAAAAGAAAGGTCGGCTTGCCGATGTCTCAGAGATTCTCTTCTCGAACAGGTATTGGTCAGTAGCGTTTGATCTGTACTTTAGCGACCCACTTCTGAATGCGATGTTTGGTCCAGATGCGACGCAGCATGCCGAAACTGGAAGTTATCCGCGTTACTTTCAGGCGTTATTTGAAAAGGGCTTGACATCTGCGGGGGCGTTTGATAATTACTTTCTTCACCACGTATTCCTCGGATACTATCTCCAACGTCCGGCAAGTCTGCCTTATTACCTCTCAGCACCTCCCACCGATTATCGTTTTCAGATGGTTGAAGGCACACTGGACCAAGTCCCCGAGCTGCAGCGTTTTGATCTTATCTCTTTATCCAATATTATGGATTGGATGCCGTTAGCTGAGAGTGCCTCCCTTATTGGTTATCTCCGAAACGAGATGAAATCTGGTGCGACGGTTCTGTATCGCCAACTCAATAATTACACGGATCTTTCAACCTATTTTGGCGATTCATTTGAATTCAATACGGGCTTGGGAGTCCGATTCCAAAAAAGCGAACGCAGCTTATTTTATGCCAGCACTCATGTGGGAAAAAGGAGGTGAATGCGAATGAACAAGAGCATTGACAACATCTTGAAAGAGACGAATGTGTGGATGAACCCATACTTTCAAGCTTTGCGCGACGACCCTTTTGATTTCGATGATTTTGTCGAAACGCAAATCCAATTCTATTTTGCCGTCGTGTTCTTCAACCGTCCAATGGCGGCACTTGCTGCAAAAATTCCGACATCGGAATTGCGCTTGGAGGTCATTCGCAATGTTTGGGAGGAACACGGTGAGGGCAATACGTCTCTGATGCACGAGAAAACATTTCTCGCCTTTCTTGACCGGTTAGCTGGAATTAAACCCGAAGATATTGCGAAACGTGCGATGTGGCCTGAAGTTCGTGCCTTTAATACGGTACTTGTCGGTGCTTGCGTGATGGATGAATACTTGATTGGTGCGGGTGTCATGGGGATCATTGAGCGGATGTTCTCGGACATTGCAGGGTGGATCGGAGAACAGGTTGTGAGTCATGGCTGGCTCTCTGCGGAAAAACTGATTCACTATAACCTCCATGAAGACCTTGATATTAAACATGCAGACGATTTCTTTGATGTCCTGCGTCCTGCATGGGAGGCTGATGTCGAACATAGATACTACATTGAACAGGGACTGCGTCTTGGCGCGTGCGTCTTCAATTCGCTTTATGAAGGACTTTACAAGGCACGAAAACGTCGCGTCTATCGCGATGTACGCGGACCCCATACACGGGCATCATAGCAGTGTTGAGGTATCAGATGCGGATGAATCGTTCTTTGGACATCAGGGAATTGCACGATAAGGAGTGGAAAACTTTCCACTCCCGGATCGCTGACTTAGAGAAAGGAACGAGCTACCCGTTGGGTGAGGATCGGTTTGAGATTGATCATGGTGAGGATTATTTTGCTTTCTTCACGCGTCTGGGTCAGTTCCGCTACTATGTAGTGCTTGATGGAGATCGGGTGGTAGCTGTAGCTGCTGCGGTCTTACGCGCTGTACCGCCAGCGGTCGATAAAAAACCGAAGCCGGTGTGGTATCTTTGTGACTTGAAAGTTCATCCTGAATATCGCGGACGCTATCTCCCTGTCTCAATATTCAGGTACGCCTTTCCCAAATTGTATCCTGTCTGCTCTCGCGCGTATGCCGTTTCTATGGATGCGGGCAGAAAGCACCCGAACCGCGTTGCACGCATGCTAAAACGTTTTCCGCTCGCGCCGATGTCAATCGCGACACAGTTAGGGATCGTTTCCTTGGATGCCGAGCGGATGCGAAAAGTCGAGCCGGTTTTACGAGATTACTTTGGCAATGTTTCTTATCTGTCGTTAGCGGGCAAAAAGGACATCATTTTGCAGAGTACTCGCTCACGGATGCCACTGTTACACGTTCAGTTCGGACCCTGTGCAGAGCAGGGGCTAACCGAACCACTTGATGATTATGTCCACATGTTCTGTGTTTCGATGGATCACCCGCTGCTTGAAATGTTGAAGGATCAAGGGATTGATCTGTCAGCTACAGCCACAGTCATTCATCATCGTATGGAGGGGTGGGATTGGGAGTTCATCCTCACCAGTGACATCTAAGCAAAAATCAAGAGGAGGAAATAGGGACGCATTGTTATAAGTATTGCTTGCAAGCACATACTGGACATATTGCGCTCCTGAATACAATTATGGCAAGATCACTGACCGATGGTGAAATGGTAGATGGAAAGAAGCACGGGTATTGGGTCACCTACTATGCGAACGGACATAAGCGGAGCGAAGGTGAATATGTGCATGGCAAAAAGGAAGGACCTTGGATCAATTACCACAAAAATGGGAACGTAGCGGGTGAAGCGACCTTCCGCGATGGAAAATACGAAGGTCTGTGTGTCACCTATCATGAAAATGGAAATCTTAGATCCAGAGGCACTTTTCCCAAACACGTGGGTAAATCCTATGATGGCAAAAAGGAAGGCCCCTTTTACAGTTATGAAGATGACGGCGAGACGGTGTGGTTAATCGTAACCTACAAAAAGGGAGGCAGTCGTGCGAAACCGGATGAGTACCCGTTGGGGGTCTGTGATGTTTGTGGTGAGGGAAGACGTTTAAAGTGGGGAAATATTTGTCCACGATGCGGTAATAAACTGGATGCATAATTTAAAAAAGGGAGGCTGAAAGCGATGAGAGTCTTAATTATTTTGGCTGCTATGCTGGTTCTCTTCATTTCAGGGACGTGGGTTCAGGAAAGCACATCAGAAATTGATCCAGAATCCGTTATGGGAATCTGGAATTTTGATCAGGAAAAAGGAGGCACGGTTAAAGATACGTCTGGCAATGGGAACGATGGAAAAATTGTTGATGCCGAGCGGGTTGAAGGAAAAGAGGGCATGGGAATCGAATTTGATGGGACCAATCACGTGGTTATTCCAGCGAGCGAAACTGTCAATGATTTCCTCGACGGATTTACGTATCTGCTCTGGGTCAAACCGCTTGGTAACCCTTCTGGTCCACACGTTCGTCTCATAGAGAGAGACTGGCACAATCCAAATATTCTCATCGGTCCAACCGATTTTTATGGTAGTTTCATCTTCAACGGCGGGATAGACAATAGTGCCGTTCGAGGTGGGGCTTGGGAGATGGATGAGTGGAGTTTTGTTGCCTTAACGCACGACGGTAAGACGCTCATCCTCTATGTTGATGGCGAAGCCGTCGCGGATTTAGACGTTGGGGAGCCGGATTTCACCGAACAACACGACGGTGGTTCGATTTGGTTAACGCGTTGGAAAGGTGGACCGGGTTGGGATTTTAGCGGCGTTCTTGACGAAGTTGCTATTTTCAATGCTGCCCTCAGTGAAGACGATCTGAATGTTATTATGACGGAAGGACTTGAAAAAGCCCTTGCTGTTTCACCTATTGACAGATTAACAACGACTTGGGCGCATATCAAACGGTAGGAGCGATCTCCGAATCGCAACTTAATCGTGAGATTGATAGGAGGAAATCGGGACGCGTCATCGCCGTGTGGGTTGTACCTGCATACGTAATGGGTCGCGTCCCGCGAATTTAATTATGGCAAAATCACTTACTGATGGCGAGATGCGCAACGGCAAAAAACACGGTTATTGGGTCACCTATTACGCGAATGGACATAAGCGGAGCGAAGGTCGCTACATTGAAGGAAAAAAAGAGGGGCTTTGGATCCAGTACCACAAAAATGGAAACAAAGCGAGCGAAGCTACTTTCCGCGACGGGAAGAACGAAGGCGACTATATATGCTATTACGAGAACGGCAATCGTAAATGGGGCGGTCCTTATCGGAAACATGATGGTGGTTCCGCTGACGGCAGAAAAGAAGGCGTCTGGCTCTGCTATGAGGAAGATGGTGAGACGGTGTGGCGTATCATCACCTACAAGAAGGGTGGCAGTCGTGCGAAACCGGATGAATATCCGTTGGGTGTCTGTGGTGTTTGCGGTGAAGGCAGACGCTCAACGTGGAAGGATACTTGTCCGCAGTGCGGTGCAGAGATTGGTGAATGGTGAGCGGAAATTTTGAAGTTTTCTGTCCGAATTGGGTTTCAATAGATAATAGACGAGTCTGTAAAAAGCTGAGATGGAACACGTGAAAATTATAGTAAAACCGGAAAGTATGCGAACATACGGAATGTAGGGACCTCCCTTTCTGCTGGCGAGGTTTCCTAACCTCACTAACTCTCGTGTAATTAGGGTCTTTGCTATAAGTGAAACTCGAACGAAACCAATTTTATTATTCGGCGAGGTCCGTGAGCCTCGCCCGTTCATTTTCAAAGCTTACTATAAATTTTGCAAAAAACCATGAAAAATGATTTAAAGACCAGAATAGATAAATACTATAAACTCAATACACATTTCATATACCTTGATAACGAACGGCTGAATTCTCTCTTTGATGATAAAGGGGACACGCGCGGCTGGGGTGAAAATCACATAATCAAGGTAGGGAAATCAAAAGTATTCGTTAAGAAGATTCCAGTCACAGACCTTGAATACAAGCACATGTTCTCCACCAAAAATTTGTACGATTTGCCGACCTACTATAACTACCGTGTTGATTCCGCTGGTTTCGGGGTTTTTCGCGAACTTCTGATGCACATCAAAACAACGAATTGGGTGCTGCAAGGTGCTATTGAGAATTTCCCCTTGATGTATCACTACCGAATCATGCCGCGTTCTGGAAGAAAGGCGGACTTAGACACGAAGTGGTATAACGGATATGTTAAATATTGGAATAGCAACGAGAACATTGGAAGGTACATCGTTGAGAGATTAAACGCGAAATATGAGATGGTACTGTTTTTGGAGTATATGCCTTACACATTTTCAGAATGGTTTGGGAAAAACATGGACGAATTGCCCTCATTCATCAGCGAGACATCTGACACTATAGCGTTTCTTCGGGAAAACGGAATTATCCATTTCGATGTTCATTTCGGTAATATCCTCACCGATGGGAATAGACCGTTCCTAACAGATTTTGGATTGGTACTTGACAAGCGTTTTGATTTAGGCGAAACTGAGCGGGCATTTTTCAGAAAGCATACATGCTTCGATTATGGAGTATTTCTGTCCTGTTTTGGAGGATATATCATGTCAGTTTACCAAAGCCTTGCGAAGACAAAAAAGAAGAAAGTCACGCAGAAATATGCCCTCAAAGATGACATGCCATATTCAGAGACTCGCGGTATCCTGATGGAAAATATCAACGAGATCTACACTGACGGTCTCATGAGGTTACACAAAAACTATGTTGAAACTGCCAGTAAATATCGCGCCATTATTGTACTGATGTTCGAGTTTTTTGTAGATATGAGGCAAAACGATAGGAAGGACACGAAATACAACAATGCCAAATTAAGACGTTTACTTATTGAGACAGAGGTCCTTCAGGGCAGAACTCTTTAGTCTACCAGAATTACATTTAGTACGCGCAACGAATCCACTTTGTACTAAGGAGATAAAGTATATGTCTTATCTCATCACTGACTTAAATCAGCTCACCCCCAGACACCTCACCGAGATACTTCGCAAAAACGGAGCACTTGAGCGCGGCGATGTTACACGGATAACATACACACTGCATCCACGGACAACCGATGTCAACGTTGATGGATATATTCTGGCGCATCTCTCCATAACCTACTCTGCCGATGCGTCGCTTCAAACCCCCAAACGCCTATTCTTTAAACTTAAAAGGGTCGTAAATAGGTGCGTCGGGAAAGAAGTCTATTTCTACAAAACAATCACTGCCAACATTAGGGATTTACCGGTTTTACAATGCTATGACGCTGTCATAAATGACGATACTGGACACTGTCATTTGTTGCTCGAAGATGTTTCCGAAACCTACTTCACACCTCTGCCCCCAACGCAATGGCAGCCAGAATTTGATCGTTCGTCGGCAGAACAGATTATTGATGGCTATGCCAAAATCCATGCATACTATTGGAATAATGAAGAAAAATGGGAGGAACTTAGCAACGCCATCAGCGGCGAATTTTACGTGTCGGAGGCGTATATTCGCACCTACTCCAGCACGCCAGCCGAAGAACTCACTGAATTTTTTAACTACCGAAAAAATGAACTGAATACACAGCAAAAGCGATGGTTTGAACAGGCAGCCAAACGATTACCAGATTTGCTCATCGAACGACTTCGTAATCGCAAGCACCTAACGATTGGACATCAAGATGCAAACACTTGGAATATTCTGAGACCACGTAATCCTTCTGATAATGTGCGAATTATAGACTGGGAAGGGTATCATCTCTGGTTTGGTGTAGACGACATCACGGCACCATTTGTACGCTTTCAGCCTCCTGAACTAAGGCAGGCATGGGAGATTGCCCTGCTTCAGCGTTATCACAAACGTTTGCTTGAATACGGGGTCGAAGGTTACAATTGGGACGATTTGTGGTATGATTACAGATTATCAACGCTGTACTGGTTTTGTGGGCGAATCGGTGTACCCGATGAGACGAGGATACCAATTGCGGATTGGGTGCTTGCCAACAACTTGCGCGCATTTGAAGAATTACATTGCGAAGAACTGCTTTAGAGCAATGCGACCGAAAAAATCTGATTTTTTCTCGAAAACAGGATTTAATTGGGTAAATCATTCTGAAAAGAGGGGAAGGTCAGTGAAAATTGAATCGAACTTTCAGAACACCTTGGTATTTCTCGTCGTTTTTTCTCTTGTACAATTCTCAGGTGATGTAAAGGCTGAAAGTGAGGTAAAATCACCTCATAGAACTGCAACCGCAATTCGTATTAAAGGTGCACCGCCGAAATTAGATGGCACCTTGGACGACGACATCTGGAAAACCGCGCCCCGCCACGGCGACTTTCGTCAGCGTGATCCCGACGAGGGCAAACCCGCAACCGAACGCACCACATTCCAAATTGCTTACGATGACGAGGCACTCTATTTTGGGGTGATGTGCTATGACAGTGAACCCGATAAAATCGTTTCGCGCCTCGTCCGGCGCGACGCTCAGGTCGAATCCGATAAGATCCACTTAACGCTCGATCCACATTACAATCGGCAGAGCGCTTTCTGGTTTACCGTCTATCCCTCTGGCGCGATAACAGACGGGATCATTTCCGGTAATCGTTGGTACGACAGTACGTGGGATGGTGTCTGGGAAGTGAAAACCCAGATTCACGCAAATGGCTGGGCAGTCGAATATAAAATCCCATTTCATATATTGCGCTTCTCCCCAAAGGATGCATACGTCTGGGGACTACAAGTCACCAGGGATATCAGTCGAAAAAAAGAACAGGTCCAGTGGCGTTTGATCCGAAAAAATGAACCCGGGTGGATCGCTCACTTTGGCGACCTGATCGGTATCAAAGCGATTCGTCCGCCACATCACCTTGAACTGTTGCCGTATGCCATGGGACGTACCCGTCTCAATGATGAGACTGAATTCTGGGGCAATATAGGGGCCGACGTTCAATATGGAATTACCACCGGGACAACCCTCAATGCGACCGTCAACCCCGATTTTGGACAGGTGGAAGCAGACCCAGCGAGTCTGAATCTCTCAGCGTATGAAGAGTACTTTGAAGAACGCCGTCCGTTTTTCGTCAAAGGGGCTTCTATTTTTGGAAGTAATGACTACGGTTTCTTTTACTCCCGTCGCATCGGACGGCAGCCGAGACATCTTCAACTTCCCGACGGTGCCACAGAACTGCGTCGTCCTGAAGCTACAACAATCCTCAGTGCCGCCAAAATTGTGGGCAAAACTCATAACACCCATTTCGGTATCATCGAGGCAGTCACTACACCCGAATACGCCCAAATTGAAAAAGATGGGAACCGCGATGAACATCTTATTGAACCCTTAACCAACTATTTTGTCGGGCGGATCAATCAGGATGTGCTGAAAGGGAATTCCAGGGTGGGTTTGATAACAACTGCTGTGAATCGACAAGCGTCCAACGGTGCGTATGTTGCGGGGCTGGATTGGGATTTGAAGTTCGCGAAGGAACAGTATCAAATCACTGGTGCCCTCGCAGCAAGTCAGACAGGAGCCCTGGATGCACGCACATCAGGATACCTCGCACACCTCGAATTTGATAAACATGGCGGTTGGTGGAGCGGCGAGAGCCACTTTAAAATGATTTCACCCGACTTTGAAATGAACGACCTCGGCTTCCAAAGGCGCGCGAACCTGCTGGGGTGGGAGTACGCCCTCTCGGCGCAAAAGGAACAGCCGTTTAGCATCTTCCGACGCGCTTTTTTCGGACTTTATGGCTGGCAAAACTGGAATTATGACAGAGTGAATATCAGTCGCTATTTGGCACTTTATACGAATACACGTTTCAAGAATTATTGGGACGCTAACGTATGGGTTGAACACAACTTAGAGTCGTTTAATGATGATGATGTCAGACGCGGTGGCACACTCATTAAGAATCCTGCAAACTGGCGCGTTTATACACGGCTTTCTACGGACAGTCGGAAAATGATTCGGTTGGATTTGCATCCGACCTTCGGTTGGAACGCGGATGGGGAGTCTTATGACTACAATGTACGGCTCTACTTCCGTGTTCGCCCTGCGCCCAACATTGAGTTTAGCGTTGGACCCAGTTATGGCTATCGAATGCAAAACGCACAGTGGGTGGACCAAGTTGAAGAAAACATCAACGGACAGATCCAAAAGCACTACGTCTATGGGGAACTGGAAAGCCGCACCCTGGACTTCACGACGCGCGCGAACATTAGTTTCACGCCAACCCTGAGTCTCCAATTCTACGTGCAACCCTTCATTGCGATTGGAGATTACATAAACTTCAAAGCGTTGATCAAACCGAAGTCGTATCAGTTTGAACTGTATCCGTTGAATGAGAACCGGGATTTCCATCGGCGGTCTTTGAGAGGCAACACCGTCCTCCGCTGGGAGTTCCGACCGGGCAGCACACTGTTTCTCGTGTGGACGCAATCCCGGGAAGCCGCGTTGGAAGAAGTTGGCGTAGCAGATTTGGAATTCCGCCCGATACATCGGTTGAGGAGTAGTTTCACGGACGAAGGGAAAAACATCTTCCTGATAAAATGCCGATATTGGTTTGGAATGTGATATTAATCCAATTCTTGGAGGAATGAAATGCGTATAATCGAAGTGATATTCATCGGTATTACCGCAATTCGTTCAAACAAACTCCGTTCCTTACTAACGATGCTTGGCATTATCATCGGAATTGCTTCAGTCCTAGCAATGATAGCCATCGGTGATGGTGCGAAAACGCTCGTGCTGGATGAAGTGGAGAGATTCGGCGGAGCTAACATGTTTAAACTCTATTACACCCCGTGGAGACGCGTTGGCAACCGATGGAGACGACATCGGCACAATGAATACTTTAGGTATGAAGACGCTCTGGCAATTGAGGCGGAGTGTCCTTCAGTCAAACTCGTTGTTCCAAGACTTGCACAGTGGGAACGGATGCTTATTCAAGCTGAAGGTGGAGCCGAAACTCGAAGCGGATATTATGGCGTGACACCTGTTTATACAGAAGCAATGAATTGGAACATTCAAACAGGACGTTTCATTACCAATGAAGATGTCGCCAATGCAACAAGAGTCTGTGTCCTGGGAGTTGATACTGTTAAAGATCTATTTGGTAGAGACTCGCCATTAGGAAAAGAGATTAAAATCAGCACAGGGCAAAGGAGGGAGCGACACCAACGAAAATCAGAACGTTTTACAGTTGTCGGAACATTAATGCCTCGAGGGCACAGCCTCCGGTATGGTTACAGTTTTGACAATGTAATCTATCTTCCTCTCACAACAGTCCAACAGCGCTTCACAGGTACTGATAAACTTGAAGTCCTCGATATTCATGCACACACGATAAAAGATGTTCCCAAAGCCATTGAAGAAGTGAAAACAGTTATAAGAAAACAGCACAAAAATCATGATAACTTCTTCCGACTCTGGGTAATGAAAGAGAGTATGGGACAGCTCGAGAAGATTAGTAAAATCATAAAAATCACCTTGGGCAGTATTGCAGGATTCTCACTACTTGTCGGCGGTATCGGTATTATGAATATGATGCTCGTCGCTGTTAATGAACGCACCCGTGAGATTGGATTACGAAAAGCAGTCGGTGCCAAGAGCCGTGATATTCTGCTGCAGTTCTTGGGTGAATCGGTTGTGATGTGTGCTACCGGCGGTGTAATTGGCGTTGGGTTAGGTATTCTCGCTGGTGAAGGGATGGCGATCCTTGCTGTCAAAATCGTTAAAATTGTTCCCGAATGGCCCGCTATTATCTCCTTGCAGTGGATACTGATTTCCGTATCGGTTGCAGCGATAATCGGTGTTTCGTTCGGCGTGTATCCCGCAATAAAAGCCTCCACGCTTCCCCCGATTGAAACATTACGCAAAGATTAAAATGATTCAGGATAAATTCTGATTTTTTTCTCAGAAAGTGGGTTTAATTAGGTAAAGTATCCTGGAAAACTGAGGAAAAAACAATTGAAAATTAAAACGGGCTTTTGGCGCGTTTGGGGAGTATTCATGGTGGTTTTAGCACCACTATCTCTAAGCGCGGCTCAAGAAAAAGGAAAAATAGAATCGGCACACAGAACCGCAACAGCTGTCCGAATCAACAGCGCGCCGCCACAGTTAGACGGGGTTTTGGACGATGCTATCTGGAAAACCGCACCCCTCCATGAAGGGTTCACACAACAAGACCCCGATGAAGGTAAACCCTCGACAGAACGCACAACGTTCCAGATCGTTTATGATGACGAGGCAATCTACTTTGCTGTGATGTGCTATGATAAAGAACCCGAAAAGATTTTCTCTCGCTTGGTTCGGCGCGACGATTATGTTACATCCGACAGAATTGATGTAATTCTCGACCCGCATTACAGTCGGCAAAATGCATTCTGGTTTACCGTCTATCCTTCAGGCTCCGTAACAGATGGGACTATTTCTGGCGGCGGCTGGTGGGATAGTACGTGGAATGGTGTGTGGGAAGTCAAAACAAAAATACACAAGAACGGCTGGGCAGCAGAATATAAAATTCCCTATCACGTCCTACGCTTTGCGCCAAAAGAAAAATATACCTGGGGACTTCAAGTCGCACGGAGTGTTAGCAGAAAAAAAGAATATACCCTTTGGCGTTTTATAAAGAAAGACGAACCGGGTTGGGTGTCTCGTTTCGGTGATCTAACAGGTATTGAGAATATCCATCCGCCGCACCACTTAGAATTAATCCCCTACACTATGGGCAGAACAACGCTGAATAGTAAAACCGATTTATGGGGAAATGTTGGCGGCGATATCCAGTATGGAATTACCTCCGGAATAACGCTCAACGCTACAGTCAATCCAGATTTTGGACAAGTGGAGGCGGACCCAGCGAGCTTAAATCTCTCTGCTTATGAGGAGTTTTTTGAGGAACGGCGTCCCTTCTTTGTAGAGGGTGCCTCCATCTTTGGCGGCAACGACTATAATTTCTTTTACTCCCGACGCATCGGACGAAGCCCCAATCATTTTGACATCCCAGACGGTGCTGAAGAACTCAGCCGACCGGAGGCGACAACAATTCTCGGTGCCGTCAAAATTGTCGGCAGAACCCAAAGCAAGACCTCCTTCGGTATTATGGAAGCCGTTACGTCTCCAGAGTACGCACAGATCGAAGAAGCAGGTAAAAGCGACAAGTTCCTTGTTGAACCTCTGACGAACTATTTCGTTGGCAGAATCAAGCAGGATGTATTGAGCAATTCATACATCGGATTGATAGGAACAGCCGTCAATCGCCGCGCTTCTAATGCCGCGTACGTGGGCGGGCTGGATTGGGATTTGAGGTTCGCGAAGGAACGGTACCAGATAAGCGGCACCCTCGCAGCCAGCCAAGCGGGAAAACTTGATGCTCGTAAATCGGGCTACCTTGCTCACATTGAGTTTGACAAACACGGTGGATGGATGCAATTGGATACCGATTTCAGAGTGCTTTCGCCTGACTTGGAAATCAACGATTTGGGCTACCGGCGGCGCGCTGATATGGTAGAGTGGAATTACGACTTCACAGTGCGAAAACAGAAGCCCTTTAGTATCTTCCGACGCGTCATTTTCGGACTCTACGGCTGGCGAACATGGAATTATGACAGGGTCAGTATCAGCCGTTACTCCGAAATATGGACAGATGGCCGTCTGAAAAACTATTGGGACTATGACCTTTGGATCGGTCGCAACTTAGAGTCGTTTAGTGATGATGACACAATGCGCGGCGGGACGCTAATTAAGAGTCCACCCGGTTGGTGGGTCTTCACACGGCTCTCCACCGATAGCCGTAAAATGATTCAACTGCGGTTGAATCCTGTTTTCGCATGGAATGACGATAGGCGTTCGTATGACTACGATCTGAGACTCCGGTTACGCATTCGTCTTGCATCCAATATTGAGGTGAGCTTCGGTCCCTCGTATAATTATGGAGTGCAGGATGCACAATGGGTGGATCTGGTGGAAGAAAACATTGATGGACACATCGAAAAACATTACGTCTATGGTGAACTGGAGCGCCGCACCTTGGATTTCACAACGCGCGCGAACATCAGTTTTACGCCCACGCTGAGTCTCCAATTCTACGTGCAACCCTTTGTTACTATTGGCGACTATGCCAACTTCAAAGAGTTAGTGGAGCCGAAGTCCTATCAGTTCAAACTGTATGCGTTGAACGAGAATCGGGATTTCCACCTGCGTTCGTTACGAGGGAACACGGTTTTGCGGTGGGAATTCCGTCCGGGCAGCACGCTATTTCTCGTCTGGACACAATCCAGAGAAGTTGAGTTGGAGCAGCTTCGCACAGCAGATCTCGAATTCCGTCCATTACACCGATTGCGTAGCAGTTTCACGGATGAAGGGAAGAATGTCTTCCTGATGAAATGTCGGTATTGGTTCGGGGTGTAAGGTACGAATGAAAAATCCTAATTTAATACTATAATTGGGAAGCACATCTACAACACAAATTAACAGTAGCATTTGGGGGGCACTATGGCAATTACTGTGTCAGAGAAAGAAGGGGTCGTTATTTTTAGACTGAGCGGGAGAGTTATCACCCCTGGTATTGAAGAGGTCTCGGAAACCATAGAGGCTGCGCTCGCCGCGCACGCCTCGTCTCCGAGACTTCTGTTTGACTTTAAAGAGGTCACTGGAATAGATAGTTCCGGGCTCGGCGCACTCATGAAAACCTATGCTGATATTCACCCGCATGGCGGGAAAATTGGAGTAATTAACGTGAACAAACGTGTCAAAAATCTTATCGTTATGGCACGATTAATTACTATCTTCAAAAATTTTGAAAACGAAGACGATGCGATTGCTGCTTTGCTGGAGCACCCATAGTTGAGCGCCAGGGTAACCTGGTTCTACTATTGGGGAAAAATCATGAAAAACAATTTAAAGACCAGAACAGACATCTACTATAAACTCAATACACACTTCGCATACCTTGATAACGAAAAGTTAAATTCGCTTCTTGAAGGTGAACGGGACACACACGGCTGGGGGACAAATCATATAATCAAGGTCGGAAAGTTAAAGGTATTCGTCAAAAAAATTCCAATCACCGATCTTGAATATAATCATATATTCTCGACGAAGAATCTGTACGATTTGCCCACTTACTACAACTATGGCGTAGGTTCTGCTGGCTTTGGGGTGTTTCGCGAACTGCTGATGCACATTAAAACAACGAATTGGGTGCTGCAAGGGGCAATTGAGAACTTCCCTCCAGGAGCTGCTTCTGATATGAGCAGCGATTCGTTAGGGATTCTTTGAGCGATTCTTCAAAAAATCAAGGAGGAAATCATTGAAAATTAAGTCGGACTTTTGGTGCACTTTGGGGTTGTTGATGGTATTTTTCATTTTACAACTCCAGAGTGCAGTACAGGCTGAAACGGAAACAGAACCCGCCCATAGAATTGCAACGGCTATCCGTATTAAAGAGACACCCCCGCAATTAGACGGTGTTTTAGATGATGACATCTGGCAGACCGCGCCACTCCATGAAGGCTTCCGTCAACGCGATCCCGATGAAGGCGAACCTGTTTCCCAACGTACGACATTCCAAGTTGCTTATGACGATGAGGCAGTCTATTTCGCTGTCATGTGCTATGACAATGAGCCTGATAAAATTGTATCTCGGCTCGTCAGACGTGACGATTACGTTGAATCCGATAAAATTCAGATAATCCTGGATCCACATTACAATCGACAGCGCGGTTTCTCTTTTACTGTGTATCCCTCTGGCTCTGTCATAGATGGTATTGTCACAGGTGGCGGGCGGTTTGATTGGAACAGTACATGGGACGGGGTATGGCAAGCAGGGACGTATATCCACGAAAATGGGTGGGCAGCTGAATGTAGAATCCCGTTTTATATGTTCCGCTTTTCTCCAAAAGATAAATACACGTGGGGTCTACAGGTAGAACGGGAGATTAGCCGTAGAAAAGAACGTTCCCATTGGCGTTTGATTAAAAAAGGTGAACCGGGGTGGGTATCCCGTTTCGGTGATTTGGTGGGGATAGAGAACATCCATCCGTCTCGCCATTTGGAATTAATCCCCTACACTATGGGCAGAACGACTTTGAACAGTGATACCGATTTGTGGGGGAATATTGGCGGTGATCTTCAATATGGCATCACCTCTGGGATTACGCTCAATGCCACAATCAACCCTGATTTTGGGCAGGTAGAGGCGGACCCGGCTACTTTAAATCTTTCTGCGTATGAAGAGTTTTTCGAGGAGCGGAGACCCTTTTTTGTAAAAGGTGCCTCCAATTTTAACTTCGGAGATTGGAGAAATCAGTTCTTTTATTCAAGGCGGATCGGGCGACAACCCGGGCGTTTTGAGATCCCAGAGGGTGCCACGGAACTGAGCCGTCCGGAAACGACAACGATTCTGGGGGCCGCCAAAATCGTCGGAAGAACTAACAGTAACACCTCCTTCGGTATTATGGAGGCTGTCACGGCACCAGAGTATGCACAGATTAAGGAAAAAGGCGAACAGAAGGAATTTCTGATCGAGCCGTTGACAAACTACTATGTCGGCCGCGTTAAGCAAGACATACTAAAAGGCAACTCTTATGTCGGATTGGTAACGACAGCGGTAAACCGACAAGCTTCTGACGCTGCTTATGTAGGGGGGCTTGATTGGGACTTGAAATTTGCGAAGGAGCGGTACGCAATAAGCGGCGTGTTAGCAGCAAGCCACGCGGAAAAACTGGACGACCGCAAATCAGGCTACTTTGCACACCTCGCCTTTAACAAACAGGGCGGGTGGTGGAGAGGTGTTACCAATTTTCAGGTACTCTCCCCGGAATTTGAAATAAATGATATAGGCTATTCACAGCGCGGCGATATGATGAGATGGTTCTACGACTTTATTCTCAAGAAAGAACAGCCGTTTAGTATTTTTCGAGAAGTTTCTTTGGGGCTTTACGGTTGGCGGGAGTGGAATTATGATGGGGTTAGCATCGGTCGCTACTCTGAGATATGGACGGATGGTAAACTGAAAAATTACTGGGACTATGACCTATGGGTCGGTCGAAATCTGGAGTCGTTTAACGACGAGGATGTCTGGCGAGGTGGGACGCTGATTAAAAATCCTGCAGGTTGGTGGATTTTTACACAACTTAGAACTGACAGTCGTAAAATGATTCAGCTGGAACTGAATCCGATTTTTGCCTGGGACGATGATAACAAAAGTTCTGAGAAAGAAGTTAGTCTTCGTTTGAATATTCGTCCTGCGTCGAACATTGAGTTAAGTATTGGACCTATGTATCGTTACCGCATTTTCGATGCACAGTGGATAGAGTTAGTTGAGGAAAACGTTAACGGACACATTGAGAATCACTACGTCTATGGGGAATTGACGAGTCAAACGCTTGATTTCACTACCCGTGCAAACATTAGTTTCACACCGACGCTCAGCCTTCAATTCTATGTGCAGCCGTTCATTACTATCGGCGATTATACAAACTTCAAAGAGTTGGTCGAACCGAGGTCGTATCAGTTCAAGTCTTATCCGCTGAAGCGAAATCCTGATTTCCATATCCGTTCGTTGCGCGGAAATACCGTTCTTCGTTGGGAATTCCGTCCGGGAAGTACGCTGTTTTTGGTTTGGTCTCAATCGCGTGAAATCGAATTAGAGGATGTGGGAGCAGAAGACCTTGATTTTCGACCGGTGGATCGCTTGCGAAGCAGTTTTGTGGACCCTGGGAAGAATATTTTCTTGATTAAATGTCGGTACTGGTTTAGTGTGTAATTCTCGAATCGTTTCGGAGGGAATTTGATGAAAATAACACGAAAGATTGTCGCCATCGGCGGCGGAGAACTTAAGGATCTGGAAACCCTTGAGATCGACAAACGTATTATTGAGTTGACCGGTAAGACGCGACCAAAGGCACTCTTTATTCCAACTGCAAGCGGCGATGCTGTTGGCTACGTGGATACTTTTGAGGCGTGTTACGGTAAACGCTTGGGATGTCAAACACGCACCCTCAACCTAACCCAAACGCCTCCCACATTCGAGGAGATGTCGGCATTGGTATTGGATTCAGATTTGGTTTATGTGGGTGGTGGGAACACCTACAGAATGATGAAAATATGGCGGCGGTTGGGGCTGGATACAGTGTTAGCGGAAGCTGCGTCCCGCGGTACTGTCTTATCAGGTCTTAGCGCAGGCGCGATTTGCTGGTTCAGATACGGGCACAGTGATTCTCGTTCCTTTTCCAGCAACCCAAGGTGGGATTATATTCGGGTCAGTGGATTAGGGTTCATCAATGCTGTATATTGTCCGCATTATCACTTTGAAAAACGAGAAGCCAGTTTTTTGGAGATGATTGCAAGACGTGGAGGCATCGGGATTGCCTGTGACAACAACGCTGCGATTGAGGTGGTTGGAGATCAGTACCGGGTGCTCACCTCTGCTCCGAATGCAAAGGCGTACAAACTTTTCAAGCGTAAGGGGCGCGCTGTTATTACGGAATTGCATCCAGACAGTGAATATACGCCTTTAGTCAACCTCTTGCAGCGGAAATAAAAACTTGACAAATAGTACAGGAGTTGTTAGTATAATGTGAATTCAACATAAGCGTTTAGAGAAATTGTCGGTTTAATCGGATATTTTTTTAAATTATGCACCTTTTCTACCCTAAAATTGTGTCTTTAACGACAGAAGGGATTTTTCTGACCTTTTACAATTGAATCCGGGTAAGAAAAATAAGATGTAGCAGATGTTAGTTCCTCAACTCTTAAACACATAGGAGGTGCGTGTTATGAAATCGCGCCGTACACATCTCGCATGGATGGTATCTCTTGTTGTACACGTCTGCCTTGCAGTCGTTGTCGGGTATATAGCAATCTCGGCGAAGCAATTGAAGGCACACGATACTATTGATGTGAGTTTTTTTGTGCTTACACCACCACAAGCTCCGAAAAGAGATGTTGTTTCCAAACCGGAAGTGGTGCTTCCAACCCCTGTTCCGCCAGATTTGACGGTCGTTCCAGAAACTGAGACTACGCCACGTCGTACAACGCTTGCATGGGCAGCGAGATCGTCTGCAACGGCGGCACCAGCAACGTCTCTAACGGGTGGTGCGCCAGCTGCACCGAGAGGACAACAGGTCAAAGTTTCGAGTGCCTCTCCAGTTATTGAGCATACCACGCAACCCTTGTCAACTGCTGCGAAACTGCCGACGACATCAGATGCACTACCTACCACTGGATTGCCCAGTGAGGGTGGCATTACGGACGGTCTGAGTGCAGGGGTCGGGGACGGTTTAGGTAGCGGCACCGGTCGCGGTGCCTTCGGTTCGGGATCTGGTTTTGGACAAGGACGGACGCAAAACCGCGGCAAATTGAGCTCACTCGTAGAAGGCGCAGGTGCTGCGAATATCAATGCCTCATTGTCAGATGTGACAGAAAATATGGTCCTTGGTAATGGTATTCCACTGCTTCCCAAGGGGAGCCCGGGTGCTATTATTCAGGGACGCGGCAAAGAGATTTTAGGTAGACTGAATCTTGTCCGTCTTGATGATCCGTTGCATCCAAACCTTGATATATGAGGGAGCGGTATCGGACATCTCCGATTCGGGGCAGGTCTGCCCTATTTAGTCAAGTCTCTGAATACAGAAACCGGTATCCAGACCCAAATGGTTGACGCAGTCCAAATTACGGATGCAGCGTTTTTTGAGTCACCGATTATCTTTATGGAACCCGTTCCCAGTTCCTCAGTGAAACTCCAAAGCAACGGGTTGCTTGGGAATGCTGTCTGGCAGGTGAGTGGGGATCGCCCTTCCTTCGGTTATACTGACCGGGAAGCGCAGCGGATTCGTGAATATGTTATCAACCGCGGTGGGTTCATCTATATGCCCACCCACGGAAATACGGAACAAGCGATGCAACCTGCGCTGCGGGTCTTACGTCAAATTCTTCCTGAGTATCATCTGGTATCAATTCCGCAAGACCACGAAATTTACAATAGTTTCTATGAACTCAACGGACCCCTCCGTTTCCCCGTGCGGAAAATAGGGAGTACGATTCTTCATCACGGGCCCTATAGCCAGTTACAGGGCGTTTTTATTGATGATCGATTGGCGGTTCTCGTGGATACAGAAGCTATGATACATGTAATGGACGGTGCAGTGCAGAAACCGTTCTTCGGTCACTATCAGGACCGGAATAAGATTTTGGACGAGTTCGCACCGGCTGCCGCGCGACAACTTGTTAATGTTGTCATCTACGCAGTAACACACGGGAGCATCTCAGATTACAGCAATTACATCCCCGCGGATGCCCTCGCTGATGGCGATATAGACAGCATGCCGAAGACGGCACCAAATGTTGCGGATCGATTGTAACGGTTGTATAAAGCGTAACACAGAATTACCTGCGAACAAAAAGCCGCGTCAAGAGATTGACGCGGCTTTCTTTTTTCCGAAAACTTACCAAATTTCGCAAAAATAGGCAGGGCATAGCAAAATCGCGTTTCTATTTGACAAACCATAGCCAGAAATGTATAATGTAACCAAGAAATTGCCCTATTCGGGCGCATCTTATAGGTTTATATTGATACAGTTTTAACAGAATAGAATATGGAGGCTTAACACAGAAATGACTGATTACGCAAATCCTGATGTTTTAGTGAGTACGGAATGGGTAGCTGAACACGGTGGCGATGATGGCGTTCGGTTACTTGAGGTTGATGTGGATACTGAGGCGTATGCTGAAGGGCATATCGCTGGCGCAGTGGGACTCAATTGGGAGACGCAGTTGTGCGACCAGGTGCGACGCGATATCCTCACGAAAGAGCAGTTTGAGGCACTCTGCAATGACAGTGGTATCGCGAATGACACGACGATTATTTTCTATGGCGATAATAACAATTGGTTCGCGACGTATGCTTTATGGCAATTCCGCTACTACGGTCACGACGAAAGCAGACTCAAGGTGATGAATGGTGGTCGCCAGAAATGGATTGATGAAGGTAGGGCACTTGTTACTGATGTTCCGAGTTACGCCGCGACAGGGTATCAAGCGAAGTTTCCTGATGACAATGTTCGGGCTACAGCCGGTACCGTTCGTGAGACACTCGGACAAGGCGTTGTGAACCTTGTTGATGTTCGTTCACCTGCTGAATTTACAGGTGAGGTCATTGCGCCGCCTGGCATGAGCGAAACCGCACAACGTGGCGGACACATCCCGGGTGCCGCGAATATTCCGTGGGCGACAGCTGTTGCTGAAGATGGGACCTTTAAGTCTCACGACGAACTGCAAGCCATTTACGGGGGGGCAGGGGTTGATGAAAGTAAGGAGACCGTTGCCTATTGCCGTATTGGCGAACGTTCATCGCACACATGGTTTGTGTTGAAGTACCTACTCGGTTATGAAAAGGTCCGCAACTATGATGGTAGTTGGACAGAGTGGGGTAATCTCGTGGGGGCACCCATCGCACGCGACTAAAGGAGTGGCTATCAGCCTTCGGCTGTCGGTCATCAGTAACTGTCACTCGCGAGATGTGTAACTTCACTCCCTGACGGCTGAAAGCCGACGGCTGATAACTACTAAAAAAATGTCTAAATTTGTTTCTGCCCACGTCATTGCTTGTATGACACGTCAAGATGTTGCGCGATTGCTGAAGCGTTTCAAAGAAGAAGAGAATGCTGATGTGAAGAATATCCGGGTTTTGTGCGATACGCTTTCAGGACGGATGGTTTGCGAATGGGAGGCACGCGATCGTGTTACCTTAGTTGAATGGCTTAAAAAGTGCAACGTCCAGTTGCGCGGCACCGGTGAATGGGTGATGGCAGTCCAATATGAGTCAATGGATGATGAGTTAGTGACTCCGCCCCGGTATGTTCCTTAGAGGTTCAAGCGTACAAGATAACGGCAAAAAAACCGATGTATTACTTAACCCGACAGACGGCGTTTGAAGCATCACATTACAATCGTATTCCTGGATTGAGCGATGCCGAAAACTTTAAACTGTTCGGTGCCGCTGCGAACCCAAATAGCCACGGGCATAACTATATCCTTGAGGTAATGGTGAAAGGCGATGTCGATGCCGATGACGGAATGGTTATCAATCTTGTAACGTTGGATGCGTTGTTGAAGACAGAGGTGCTCACCAATTACGATCATAAGCACCTGAACCAGCAACATCCGGTTTTTGCAGGCAACCCGCATTTGCAACCGACATGTGAAAACATCGCTATTGAGATTTGGCAACGCCTCAAGCCTTCTCTGCCGGATGGAATGTTGCATAGGGTACGTCTCTACGAAAGTGCTACGAATTTTGCTGACTACCATGGAGAAGAACAGGTGGTTTATCTTACCAAAGTTTACGAATTCAGTTCTGCCCATCGTTTGCACAGCCATGTTCTCAGCGATGAAGAAAACCGAGATATCTTCGGAAAGTGTAACAATCCAGCAGGTCATGGACATAACTATGTTCTGGAAGTTACTGTAAAGGGTGACGTGGATCTAAGAACTGGGTTGGTTGCGGGTTTGGATTTTCTTGATGAAGTCGTTCAGAAACAGGTTTACACACGCTTCGATTATAAACACCTGAATCTTGATGCCCCTGAATTTGAAAGACTTAATCCGACTTCGGAAAACTTCGTCAAAGTGCTATGGGATGTACTGGAACCGAATTTGCGTCCGGTCGTTTTACATCGCCTTCGTTTGCGGGAAACGCCAAAAAATCATTTCGATTACTACGGCGAGTAATCTGTTTTTTTAGTAGACGCAGTTAAAATAGTGGAATGGAGACCATTTTAACATAATGGAGCTTAAGCAGGGGGCTTCTAACCCCGAATTAGAGGAACTTTTCACCAACCTTCTTGAAAATTTAGGTGAAGACCCGAAGCGTCAAGGTCTTGTGAGGACACCGAGTCGTGCTGCCAAGGCGATGCAGTTTCTAACCAGCGGCTATCACCAAGATATTGATAAAATTTTGAACAAGGCTATCTTTGACGAGGATTATGATGAAATGGTGATCGTCAAAGATATTGAATTTTACAGTCTCTGCGAACATCATATTCTGCCGTTCTGGGGCAGGTGTCATGTTGGGTATCTCCCACACAATCGGATTATCGGTCTGAGTAAAATTCCGCGTATCGTAGATATGTTTTCTCGGCGTTTGCAGGTACAGGAGCGGCTCACACGTGAGATCGCCGAGGCATTGGAAACCGCACTCGATCCGCGTGGTGTTGCCGTAGTGATAGAAGGGCAACATCTCTGCATGATGGCGCGCGGCGTGCAAAAACAAGCACCCCGGATGACAACAAATGTCATGTTGGGAACTTTCCGAGAGGATAGTTCAACGCGTGCAGAGTTTTTGCGATGCATCCAGATATCCTGACCTAAATCTTTTGGACCTTGTGGATACCCAAATTGAGATAAAGTTCAAATGCAAATCGAAATGTGGAGACGAGCATGATTCCACCTACTCATCCGAATCAAGCGGATATAGGGGCACTGAGCGGAAAAGTTGCAGTGATTACCGGAGGATCAAAAGGGATTGGTAAAGCGATCGCCTTTGGTTTGGCTGCAGCGGGTGCGAAAGTTGTGCTTGCTGCTCGGACCCCTGCGCCCCTTGAACAGGTGGCAGCGGGTCTTAGAGAAGGTGGTGCCGAAGCACTCGCTGTGCCAACGGATGTAACCGACGCAGCGGCGGTACGAGGGCTTGTCCAAAAAACGCTGGATGTTTACCAACGCTTAGATATCCTGATCAACAATGCCGGGATTGGTCGTTTCGGGACGGTCGCCGATTTCACACCCAGTGATTGGGATGCGGTCCTTAACTCTAACTTAAAGGCGATTTATCTTTGCACGCAATCCGCGCTTTCACCGATGTTAGCACAAGGCGGTGGGCAGATTATTAATGTGCTTTCAATCGCTGCGAAGGTTCCGTTTGCGGCATCAAGCGCGTATTGTGCCGCGAAGGCAGGCGCGTTGGCATTTACAAAGGTTTTAGCAGGTGAAGTCCGCCAACAGAATATTCGGGTGACTGCTATACTCCCGGGTTCGGTGCATACGCCATTTTGGGATGATATTCCACAGCACCCAGATTTTGAACAGATGCTTAAACCCGACCATGTAGCCGATACGGTTGTCTCGGTTTGCCAACAACCCTCGGGTATGGTAACCGAAGAAATTGTCGTGATGCCACCGTTGGGAATTCTTTAATAACCCAAGTTGCTACTAACAAATTTCAAATACTTCAATAAGGTTTCCAGACACTTTCTTCACTCCGGAGGAGTGATATGTCTATAGAAATTCAAAACGTAAAGTTTCCAACCTTCCGTGAGATACGAATTTTGCGGATAGCACGTTCATCGGCATCTATGACCGTAATGACTGAATCCCGTAATTTGAGTTCGATTCCAGTTTCTGGGATAGTTCCGGTGCGTTCCAAAATATAGCCTGCGACTGTTTCGTAATCGCCTTCAGGGATTGGGAGTCGGTACTGTTCTTTGAGCAGATTGACTTCGGTTCTTCCATCGCATTCGAGGATTTTCGGGGCGATTAAGCGGATAAAGTCAGGTTCATCACGTTCATCGGCGAATTCTCCAACAATTTCTTCAACAAGGTCTTCGACGGTAACAAGTCCAACGGTGCCGCCATATTCATCCACAGCAAATACCATGGTGTGTCGTGTGTCTTGGATCTCTTTGAGAAGGGCATTGATATTTTTTGATTCGGGGACGAAGTGCAAGGCTGTGCGGATAAAAGGTTCCACTGTTTCAGGTTGGGGGTCTTTTCTTTTGGGTTGATTTGTCCGAGTCGGTTCTTGGTCTTTTCCCGAAGCACTTGGGTTGTTGCCAGTGCTATCTGACGGAACATCATCGTAAATAACATCTAAGAGGTTAATGATCCCAATAATGTTATAGATGTGTTCTTCGTAGACTGGGATTCTCGAAAAGCCGGAGTCAGCGGCGATTTGCAAAAAATCTTCGCATTTTGTGTTTTTTTCGATGGCAACGATATCAACAAGCGGAATCATGACTTGAGCCACCGTTCGGTCTTGAAGGTTGAGCAGGCTATGAATCATCCTACGTTGGTCTGTCAGTAGGTTTCCTGAACGTTCACCAATAATTGCGAGGAGCCGTAATTCTTCACGTTGGGCATCAGGACTTTGGGTGCGGGCACTTCTGTCTATGAGTTTGATGAGAAATTGTGTGAGATTTTGGACGAGATAAATAAGGGGTTTGAAAATCATCTCAGAAACCCTGAGAGGGTAAGCATAACGTATTGCTAAGGTATCGGCTTTGACCCGAAAGACCGTTTTCGGTAAAATTTCTCCGAAAATCAGAAGCAGTGCCGTTATACCAGCAGTAGCGATTAATCCTTGTAGGCTTACCGCAAGGTTCGGAAACCCACGTGCGACAAGTCCCTCGCCAAGTTGTGCGATGAGCACATTTGCAAGGTTCGTTCCGACTAAGGTGAGGGCAAGCATCCGCTGCGGGGATTCAACTAAGCGGTGAATAATGCTTGCTTTGGTGTCATCGGATTCAACGAGTTGATTAAGTCGGATTTTGTTAACGGATACGAGCGCTGTCTCTGAACCGGAGTAGAAAGCCGATAGCACGAGGCAGACGAGCACTGCAACCGCGAATGAACTGAGCACCGCGATTTGTGCTGTGCCACTGGCACCCAATAAAAAGAGGGATAGGAAGAGAATTTTCAATTGTTACGTCTCCACTTTCGGCGTAACTGGCAGCTTGATAAATAGGCTTGTGATGACATTGCCTTCTGTAGCCGTTATTTCAAATTTGATGCCGTTTTCGTCAGTGTATGATTCCCCGACTGAAGGGATTCTACCGAAGAGTCCAAAAGCATAACCACCGATGGTGTCAACGTCATCTTCACTGAGTTTTAGTTCGTCAAACTGATGATTGAGTTCTCGGATACTCATTCTGCCGGACACTTCGAGTAACAATGGGTCTGTGGAGTGTGCAACGAAATCAGGTAAAGATTCGTCTCTATCATGTTCGTCGATGATGTCGCCGACTACCTGTTCAACGATGTCTTCGGTTGTAACGATGCCCGAAACGCCGCCATATTCATCTAAGAGAATCGCCATTTTTGTTTTTTCATGTTTAAGTTGTAGCAGTAACACACCGATTTTACGGGTTTCAAGCACTAAAATGGGTTCTCGAATAAGCGGGGCGTTAGTGGGTGCGTTAGGGGTTGTATCTCGTTTTTCGAGGAACGCATCAAGGGTGAGTGAATTCACTGAGGCGCGCCGCCAAAGCGGAAAGTCTTTGACATAGAAGATTCCGCAGATATTATCAATCTGGTCTCGATAGACTGGAATGCGTGAAAATCCTGACTCCTTTGCTTGTTTCAGCGTTTCTTGAATAGTATTAGACGTGGGGACTGCGATAACTTCTGTCCGAGGCACCATAATTTCTCTTGCTTCAATATCGCGCAACTCAAGAATATTGCTCACAATTGCCCGTTCATCTTCGGGAAGTGCTTCTTCGTGGTAGGTGTTGACGATCTCTTTGAAATCTGTAGCGGTGAGATGCTCGGTATCAGGCGTGTGTCCAGTAAATATGGGAACGAGGAAGTCTATGATACGTCTCAGTAACGCTCTTAGCGGTGTAATGCAGATCGAAAATATCCACAAAGGTGGTGCTGTTATTTTTGCAAAGGTCTCGGCGTGCTTAATTGCGTAAGTCTTTGGAGCCATCTCACCGAAAATGAGCATGAGCAGGACGCTAAGAACTGTGGCTACGGCAAAATGAAGCACTTCCGTACTTTCGGGCAAGACTCGCTTAATGAGCCACAACATGAGGATGGCAAATGAGACGTTTACAAGATTATTACCAAGCAGAACGGTAATGAATAATCTCGGCGGGTTGTCAACGAAGTTGACAATAGCAGACGTTCTGCCCTTTTCAAAACGGAAACGCTCAATCTGCACCTGCGTAAGCGCGCATAAAGCCGTCTCGGATCCCGAAAAGAAGCCAGACAAAACGAGTAACCCTGTCAAACTGATTAGGTAAGGGAGTAGTGGAACAACTTCCATTCTTTTTATGAAGCAATCTTTCGGTAGAATTGGCGATCCGAAACTTGCTCTTGATTATACGAAATTAGCGAGAATTTATGGACTGGAATTTCTATCTGATTTTTTTAATACTAACATATTGACAAATAAATCGCAAGAAAAAATATTTGCTATTCAATGTAGCGAATAGTTAATGGTTAATAGTATTGGGGATTTTCATGACAAAGTTAGAACAGATGCGACGGATCGAAGCCTGTGGTATCGTCGCTATAATTCGTGCGAATAGTGCAAATGAGTTAATTGATGCTGCCGCGGCAATCCACGCTGGTGGTGTTAACGTAATTGAAGTGACAATGACGACTCCGAATGCGCTTCAAGTCATTAATGATGTATCATCGACCTATGGAGATTCCGTTCTCGTTGGTGCTGGGTCGGTTTTAGACGCGGAGACCGCGCGTGCTGTGATGCTGGCAGGCGCGGAGTTCATTGTCAGTCCGGTTACCAAGGCAGCTGTCATTGAGATCTGTAATCGCTACGGCAAAGTCGTTATTCCAGGTGCTTTTACGCCAACAGAGATTTTGATGGCATGGGAAGCCGGTGCGGATTATGTCAAGGTGTTTCCATCGAGTGGGGTTGGTGCTTCATATATAAAAGATATAAAAGCCCCGCTCCCTCATATTCCTCTTGTGCCGACGGGTGGCATTAATGTTGAAAACGCTGGCGAATTTATTAGTGCTGGTGCCACAGCATTAGGAGTTGGCAGTGCCTTGGTTAATAATCAACTCATTGAAGCCGGTGAATTTGAATCCCTGACAGAACGCGCGAAAAAACTGTGTGCCGAGGTGCAACGCGCTCGGTTACAACGGTAATTCGGCTTAGGTTTAGAAAAAATTGATTTTTTTGTTGACAATTAATGTTAATTCTGTTAATTTTAATATTAGGAAATTGTATCTCATCCCTTTTATTGTCTGCTCTAAACTCTTGAAGATGCTGTTATGCAGATTGACCAATTAATTTTAGGCAAATATAGATTGCTGGAGTATCTGAATTCAGGAGGATTCTCGTCGGTTTTTCGCGCCCGCGAGGAGATGACGAACCGAGACGTTGCCATCAAAGCCTTAGCAAAAACAGCATATCCGGCAGGTAGGATGAAGTTTTTGCTAAGTGAATTTCAAGCGATGTCGAAAATTTGGGGCCATCCAAATATCGTCTCGATTCATACAGTTGAACCGGGCACGGATGACTATGTCGCATGGATCGTGATGGAATATGTTGAAGGGAAGAGTCTTCATGAGTTGATGCAGGAAGGTTCGCTTTCGCTAACGGATACAATCAATATTGGTTTGGATATCTGCCGTGGACTCAAAGCAGCACATGCTCACAAAATTATGCATCGCGACATCAAGCCGCAAAATATATTGCTCACGACCGATAAACAGGCGAAGGTTGCGGATTTCAGTATCGCCCGTATTTTTGGTGAAACCACCGAGTTTGCTGAAACAATGGCGGGAACGCGTCGCTACATGGCGCCCGAACAACACTATGGATCTTATGACTATCGGGCAGACCTCTATTCCACAGCCCTCATTTTGTATCAAGCCGTGACGGGCCGATTTCCATTTTCAGGTGAGAACAAGGAGATGGATAAAAAGAAGGCTGCCGGAGAAATAGAAGAGATCGATAGATGTCCAGAGGTACTTCGGACTTTCTTGCAAAAGGCACTCCATCGCCAACTCTCTGAACGGCATCAAAATGCGAGTGAAATGTACGATGAATTAGATCGTATCCGCCGAGATGAGTACGTCAAACAGGCTTCGCAGCTTATTGATGCCAGCGTCAATTCCAGCAATCCAAGATTAGCAGAGGCACTTGAACGGTACCGCAAAGCCTTCCGCTTACCTCTCGAAGTCGCGGAACGAATGAATCAAAACCTCTTTTTTGAGCAGCGGCGGAAAGAGGAAAATAATAAGCGTGAGAAGTTGGTTGCCCAAATCCACCAACATTATACGCTTGCGACACGCTACATTGAGAGCCAAGACTACATGGCCGTTTTTGAAGAGGTCCAGAAAGCGACTCGGCTTTGTCTGGACGACCAAGGGTTAATTAGAACCGTTGATAATGTGTTCCGGCAGCTTAATATCACGACCCCTCCTTTGGCAGCGAATCCAACTGTCGAAGAGATCATCACACTCATTCAGAAACTGCCGGATAACGAAAATGCTGTGCTTCGTACGTGGCTTGATAACCAAGAACTGACCCGTGAAGAGGTGGAAACCGATATAGTTCCGATCCAACCGCAAGTTAAGGCATCGGGCAGCTATCGGACGGTGATTGAGGAAGCGTCGCCAGAATTTTTGCTGGATCAAGTCCATATTGATATCCAGTATCCGCACGAAGAGGAAGCGTTTCATATTTTCCAAAAAATCCAAATTTACCAGCAACAAGGACGGATGCGGCAGTGTCATACCCTCTACAATAAACTCGGGAAATTTTACCAGAAGCAGGCGCGCAATTTTGCCAAAGCGGATAATCTCGAGCTTGTCGCCAACTGTTATACGCGTTCAAGATTCGCGTATACGGTTGCTGAAAAATTTCGGCTTGCCAGAAAAAACGCGAAAAATGGTGGGATTTATTACACCCGCCTTGGACGCCAATTTGAACTCCAACGCTCATGGGAAGAAGCCGGAAAATCTTATATCTTGGCTGCCTTCAATCATAGTTACGCAAATCTGCCGGCTCTTGTTGAAGAGTGCCATAGAATGGCAACTGTCTGCTATTTCAACGCCGCTGAGAGTGCGCATCTGAATCGTGAATTACAGATCGCCTATGACTATTACATGTTAATCATGATGATAGGTGAGAAGATGTCGGCACCCACAAAGGTCGTAAGTGAGGCACAAAAACTTATCTCAGAAATCCCTGTTCAAAGTTAGAGGAGCACGACGTGAAAGCATCTTTAAAACGCGGAGAGGTTCTTATAGGGACGTTTGTCCTTGAATTTGGGGGCTCCGCAATTGCGACGCTTTTGGCAAGTGCTGGAGCAGACTTTATTGTTGCTGATCTGGAACATAGTTCGTTTTCTATAGAAACAATGGGACGCATAATTCGGGACGCACGCGGTGCAAATTTGCCCTGTATTGTGCGTGTGCCGGTCCTTGAACGCCATTTTGTTTCTCGTATCCTTGATGCCGGGGCAACGGGAGTCATGATTCCACGGGTTGAATCCGGTGAAGATCTTGAAAAAATCCGAAACTGGACGAAGTACGCCCCTGAAGGTGACCGAGGGGTCGCGTTCGGTATCGGTCATACCGACTATGGGGACTTTACAAAACTGGATACCCAGGCGTATGTGCGTCGGGCAAACGAAGAGATCCTTAGCATAGGACAAATTGAGACCGTCAAAGCTGTTGAAAACTTGGAGGACATTCTCGCCACTGGTGGGCTGGATGTTATCTTTATTGGCCCCTATGACTTATCGACTTCTATGGGGATTTCCGGTGAACTGGAGCATCCGTTGCTTTTGGATGCAATAAAAAAAGTCATCGCGCTTACACAGCGATACAATGTGCCCTTGGGTTGTTATGTCAACGATTTTGAGAGTGGTGAACAGTGGTTGAGGCGTGGTGTTCAATTGATTGCGTGTGGGAATGATGCTTTTTTGTTAACCTGTAAATTTGCCGAGGAAAGTCAAAAATTTAGAAATGCAGCGGGTACTTGAAAGCGAGTCTTGTTGCGAAAAAAATGGAAACTTACGATATTCTTACAATCGGACGGAGCTCTATAGACCTCTACGCCAATGACATCGGAGCTTCATTCACGGACATTAAAAGTTTTGGTGCCTTCGTTGGTGGGTGTCCTACCAACATCAGCGTTGGTGTACAAAGGCTTGGGCTACAGGCTGCATTACTTACAGCTGTCGGCGAGGATCCGGTTGGGGAGTTTCTCCTCAAGTTTTTGAATGACGAAGGTGTTGAGACGCGGTTTATCCCTTGCAAACCTGGACATCGGACGAGTGCTGTTGTCCTCGGCATTGAACCACCGGATCGGTTCCCGTTAATCTATTACCGGGATAATTGTGCGGATATTGAACTGACAATTGATGACGTTCTCGCTGCACCGGTTGCTGAGAGTCGAGCCGTGTTGATATCGGGAACGGGCTTAAGCAAGGAGCCGAGTCGTAGCGCAACGATCTATGCGGCGGAGCAGGCAAAAGCATTGGGAAAGAAGGTCTTTTTAGACCTTGATTTTCGGGCAGATCAGTGGCACGACCCCAGAGCGTTTGGGGTTGTTATTCGGTCTGCCTTACGTTATATTGACATCGCTATCGGGACAGAGGAAGAGATCAAAGCGGCTACGCTTACGAATGTTTCTCAGCTCACAATTGAGCACTCCCAAATTTCGAATCCTACAATTCAAGGGGATATGGGGGTCGCTATTCAGACCCTCTTAGGTGCAGGTCCAGATGCCTTGATCGTGAAGCGCGGTATTGAGGGGGCAGATGTCCATTTGGCAAGCGGTGAGGTCGTTCATGCAGCACCGTTTCCGGTCGAAGTTTACAATACCCTCGGTGCTGGAGATGCCTTCGCCAGTGGTTTTGTCTATGGGAACCTCAGCGGTTGGGGTTGGGAAAAGTCTGCACGCCTCGGTAATGTAACCGGCGCGATTGTCGTAACACGGCACGGTTGTGCTAACTTTATGCCAACGCTGCCTGAGGTGGATGCGTTTGTCGCGGAACGTGGCGGATGGTAGATACGGTATCCGGTTTTGTGAGACGCTGTTTTCGTGCCTCAGTTTCTAAATGCCATACTATTTTATTACTTAAAGGAGAAGCGACTTTCCTTACGGAAAACGCGTAGCAATTTTCATGAAAACACGCAAACTTACGATGGGACAAGCCGTCGTTCAATTTCTTCAGCAACAATATGTTGAGCGAGATGGGAACGAAACGCAGTTTTTCGCCGGTATGTTCGGTATTTTTGGTCACGGAAATGTCGCCGGTATCGGACAAGCCTTGCATCAGTATTCTGATTCATTTCGGTTCTATCAGACCCGAAATGAACAATCTATGGTGCATACCGCTGCTGCGTTTGCTAAGATGAACAACCGTCTTCGGACATTTGCTTGTACGTCTTCTATTGGACCGGGGGCGACGAACATGCTTACGGGTGCTGCGGGCGCGACTATTAACCGGTTGCCTATTCTTTTGTTACCGGGTGACATCTTTTCCACACGTTTAGTCGCTCCGGTTTTACAGCAATTAGAGTCATCGAGTTCACAAGATTATTCGGTGAACGATTGCTTTAAGCCGATTTCGCGCTACTGGGACCGGATTAATCGTCCGGAGCAGATAATCACAGCGTTGCCGGAAGTGATGCGGGTCTTGACATCGCAGGCGGATACGGGCACTGTAACTTTGGCACTTCCGCAGGACGTTCAAGCCGAGGCGTATGACTATCCTTCACAACTCTTTGAGAAACGCGTTTACACTATACCTCGTCCGCGTGCGGATACGAGCCTGTTCAATCGGGCAGCGGCATGGATTCGTGAGAGCAAACGTCCATTGATTATTGCCGGTGGGGGTGTTATCTACAGTGAAGCCACGGAACAACTCGCCCAATTTGCGGAACAAACCGGTATTCCGGTCGGCGAAACCTTTGCTGGAAAAGGTTCGCTGTCATATAATCATCCGCAGAATCTCGGCGCGATTGGCGCGACGGGTACACCCGGAGCAAATATCACAGCACGCGAAGCCGATTTGGTGATAGCGATTGGCACCCGTTTGAGTGATTTCACAACGGCTTCCAAAACGGCTTTCCAAAATCCTGATGTCCGTTTCATCAATATTAATGTTGCTGAATTTGATGCCTATAAACACGCTGCTTTGCCGCTTGTTGCTGATGCCCGTGTCACACTTGAAGAACTCGCTACTGCTGTTGGAGACTACCAAGTTGACGCAGCCTACGCCACACAAATTGAGAAGTATCGTGATGAGTGGGAAGCGGAAGTCGATCGTCTGTATCATCTCGGACACGGACCCTTACCGAGTCAAAGCGAAGTGATAGGCGTGGTTAACGAGTTTTCGCGTCCTGAAGATGTCATGGTTTGTGCGGCAGGAAGCCTACCTGGCGACTTACACAAATTGTGGAGAACGCGTAATCCGAAGCAATACCATTTAGAATATGGCTACTCGTGTATGGGATATGAAATTGCGGGTGGATTGGGCATCAAGATGGCGGATCCGAGTCGTGATGTGTATGTCATGGTAGGGGACGGTTCATATTTGATGTTAGCACAGGAAATTATTACATCAATCCAAGAAGGCTATAAACTCATTATCGTTCTTGTGAACAATGAGGGGCATAGTAGCATTGGAGGACTCTCTCGCGCAACGGGCGCGCAGGGTTTTGCTACCCGTTTCCGGTACCGCGACGAAGAGAGCGGTCAACTTGCGGGTGACTTTTTACCTGTAGATCTTGCAGCAAATGCTGGCAGCCTCGGTGCCAAGGTGATTGAAGCGACGACCCTGCAAAGCCTGAAGGCTGCACTGGCTGAGGCACGCGAAGCCGAGCATACAACCGTTGTAAAGATTGATGTGGACTACTACGAAGGAGTCCCGCGCTATGAATCCTGGTGGGATGTGCCTATCGCAGAGGTCTCCGAAGTTGACACGGCGCAAGAGGCGTATCAGGAATACGAGGCTGATAAACGGAAAGAGCGTTATTTCCTATAAGCATCAGCATAACTTTCAATGAAAGGGAAATTGTGAAAGCATCAGAACTTTTAGAAAGCGTTAAGTCGGGAGAGGCTATTCCGTGCGGTTCGTGTGATGAGAAAATCCCAGCGGACGAAGTTTTAGGGTTCGTGTTTAAGTTGGGGAAACTCGCACCGCGGATGGAAAATGCGAACGTCGGGGATATTACTTGTGTCCACTGTCAAGCGGCGGATCCGGATATCAAGATTACACCGCGCGGACCGGATATTAAGTTTGTCCGTGGCGATTAATCAATCTGTCTGTATTTCAGGATGTCGGAATACATTGTTGGTAGAAATCCAGTTATCGAATATCTACAGCATCGTGCGCGTTATATCGAGAAAATTTGGGTTGCTGAAGGGAGCAGCCACTCGCGGATCCGCCACATTATCGCGAGGGCACAACAGGCAGGTATCCCCGTAAAACGCTGCGGGCGGCGTGAATTGGACAGACTCGAACCGTCTGTACCGCATCAAGGTGTTATCGCACGCGTCAATCTAACGCATTATAGCGATCTGCCATCAATACTCGCAAAGATACAAAACAGTGAGAAGGATCCATTGTTGGTAATGTTGGATGGTGTTCAGGATCCGAGGAATCTGGGTGCGATTCTCCGGACTGCTGAGGCTGCTAACGCCGATGCTGTCCTCATTCCAAAGAACCGTGCTGTTGGTATCACGCCAGCTGTCCACAAAGCCTCGGCTGGCGCGTCTGAGCACGTCCCTATCGCCAGAGTAACAAATATCGCGCAAACTATAGACCGTCTGAAGAAAGCAGGTATATGGGTCGTCGGTTCTGCTGGGGATGCGTCCTCTTCCTATACGGATGCGGATTTCAGAGTGCCGTTGTGTCTCGTGTTAGGAAGTGAGGGTGAGGGTATTCGGAGACTTGTGAAACAGAAATGTGATTATCTCGTACACTTACCGATGTTAGGACGGATTGATTCCCTGAATGTTTCCGTTGCAGCGGGTATTCTATTATATGAAGTACTTCGTCAACGCACCTGAGAACTTCATTAAGCCCGTCAAATAAAGCCCTCTTCCTTCAAACTGACAAAAATTCCGTCTCCGATAATCACATGATCCAAGACTTTAATCCCGATGTGGTTTCCCGCCTCAATCAGTTGTTTTGTCGCTCGAATGTCTTCTTGACTCGGTTGTGGATCACCAGATGGATGATTGTGGACGAGGACAATTGAGTTTGCGGATTCTTCAACCGCGAATCGAAAGATTTCACGCGGGTGAAAAACGCTGGCGTTTAGGGTCCCTTCAAAAATTGTCGTTTCCGATAGTTTTCTACCCCATGTCAATTCATCGCTGATATCCCCTGCAACCCCCTTGGTTGTTACACCGCCTTTTGTATCAAGGCACAAAACACAGACAATTTCCTTCTTTAGATACCTCATTTTAGACATCATCAGGTCTGCGACGTCGCTTGGGGAAGTAATCTTGTCGCGATCGGCGTGAAAACGTGCCAATCGCTTTCCGAGTTCAAAAGCTGCAATGATTTGTGCTGCTTTTGCCTCACCAATGCCTTTGATTTTCTCAAATTGCTTAGGGCTATTGTCCGCTATCCGCTTCAAATCGCCTTCAAATGTTATGAGGATTTGCTCACCGAGTTGAACAGCTGTTGTTCCTTTAAAACCATCTTTAAGGATAATAGCCAAAAGTTCAGAATCTTTTAGGATTTCTGCACCGTATTTGTGAAGCCTTTCACGTGGACGTTCATTTTCAGGTAGGTCCTTAATGCGCACAGGTTTATAGACCATTATTCTCCCTTTCGTTGGCAAAAAATTTCTTGATATTATACTTAATTTCCGGGATAAAGACAAACAAATTCTGGGTAGTGTTTTCTTTCGTAAAGGATTTCTAAATTTTGAGTGGATAACCTCTTATGATGAAATCTGGTTAAAATCGTTGAATATTTAAATTGGGTGTTGACAAATAAAGAAAAAAGATGTAAAATTAAAAAATAGGTTTGTGTTTTCAGTTTCAAGCGAATAAAAAGGAGAGAATCATGCCAACTACGATTCGTCAGCAAGATGGTGTTGCGATTTTAGAACCGAGCGGGAAAATAATGGGAGCGGCTGTCTCTGAATTACGAGAGGCGATTGTTTCGCAAATAGATGCCTCTGATGAGCCACGTATTCTCATTAATTTTGAGCGCGTTAATATGATGGATAGTTCCGGTCTCGGGACCCTTATGGGGGCGCATGTCACTACGAAACGTAAAAATGGTCGTATCGGGGTCATTAATGTCGGAAGGAACATCAAAAATCTGATTGTTCGCAGCCGGCTCGTTAGTATCTTTGAGCATTTTGATAGCGAGAACGAGGCGATCGCCGAGCTATCAAGTGGAAGTTAAGTGGTGCTATGAGAGGGTTTGCATCCAAAACTCAGATAGACTGGTGGATTAGGAGTGTGTTATGTCAATCACCGTATCGGAGAAAGAAGGTGTAGTAATTTTTAGGTTGATGGGGAGAATCATCTCCCCGGGTATCAAAGAGGTCTCGGAGACTGTGGCAGAGACATTGGCAGACCTTGCGACTCCGCCCAGACTTGTATTTGACTTTAAAGACGTGACGGGCATGGATAGTTCCGGTCTTGGCGCATTAATGAAAGTTTATTCCGATATTCACCCTCGGGGAGGGCAAATTGCGGTGATTAATGTGAACAAGCATGTCAAAAACCTCATCGTTATGGCGCGATTGATCACTGTCTTTCGGAATTTTGAAAGTGAAGACGATGCTGTTGCTGCTTTGCTGCGGCACCCGTAAAGCGGTTGTGGTGAATTTAGGTTTTATGACAACGCGGGTGCCTTGGAAAGCCAATACGTAACATACTAAGTCTCATATCTATATAGGGATATCTCATGATTAAAAATATCCTCGTCGCGATTGGCGATACGGATTATGAAAAAAACGCCTTTGAGTACGCTGGACAATTGGCTGTGCTTTTGGGGACACATCTATCGTGTGTTTTCTTTCAAGACAGCAATCATGGTGGAAACGCTGAGATGGCTGAGGCTATCCTCCATAGAACGGAAGCGGAATGTTCACTTTACGATTTTTTGGATTATCACGTCGAGGCTATTGCGGGTAACCCGCGTCAGATGATTTGCGAAAAGGCACGCTCTGCTGACCTTGTTGTTGTAGGACTTCCTGAAGACGTAAGTGAACGCCGGCGGAAACTCATTCAGGACCAGATCGACGATGTGCTGCTGCATGTTACGAGACCTATCATCGTGGTGCATGAACAGTGTACACTTTTGCGAAAGATTCTTGCTGTCCATCACGGGGACGGTTATTCTGATCATGTCTTGAGTCTCGTTGCGGAGATCAGTGAATTGACAAAAGCCGGGATCCTCGGACTCGCACTTTCGAGTACACAACCCGAGGCGACGCAGATTAAACAGCAAATGGAATCATACTTGAACTACTATGACGTTGAAGCGGATTTCCTGACTGCCCGTGGCTTTACAGTATCGAATATTTTGGAAAATGCGGAGGCAAATGATTGTGATTTAATCGCACTCAGTGCAAGTCATCACGGTAGGTTGTATGAACTGGTTTTTCAAAGTACAACGCAAACTGTCGTCAAACTGGCAAATCGCGCGGTTTTGGTGACGAAGTAACTTCCTACCATCACAATGGTGCGGTGTGAGGCATCTCCACCTCGCACTTTCTGGAGCGGAAATATGAAGCAGCTTAAGAACGCAATTCGCACGCTCAACGTAACAGAAGACACCGTTGAACTTAATTCTTTTTTTGAAATCTCTTCGGACATGTTTGGGTATATCAGTTGTGACGGTAGCTGCGTCGCGCTTAACTCGGCATGGCAAGACACCCTCGGATTCACCCCACCAGAAATACAAAATCGGCAATGGGATTTGCTGATACATCCTGCTGATAGACAGGACACCCTCGCTAAAATTGAACGCGTCAAGACAGGAGAACAGGAAAGCGTTACCTTTGAAAATCGCTTTCAGTGCCAAGACGCATCCTATAGGTGGTTGAAGTGGCACGCAACAAAGCCGCCTGAAGCGGATCGCTGCTATATCGTTGTCAAGGATATCACGCTACAGAAGCAGTTGGAAGCGAAATTGAGGGAAAATGAAACCCGTTTTCAGCAGCTGGCGGGAAAACATACCGAAGAAAGCGACTTCTTGCATACCTTGATGGAAAATACGCCGGATCACATCTATTTTAAGGATACAGAGAGTCGATTCGTCCGAATTAACCGCTCTTTGGCTGACCGATTTGGTTTGAAGAATCCAGCAGAGGCGGTCCTAAAAACGGATTTTGATTTTTTCACACGAGAACATGCCCAGCAAGCCTATCAAGATGAGCAGACGGTTATCAAGTCTGGGAAACCGATCGAAGCTAAACAGGAAAAAGAGACGTGGCCCAATGAGCAAGACACATGGGTGTCAACGACGAAAGTGCCGATTCGCGATAGGGAGGGACGCATTAAAGGGACGTGTGGTGTTTCACGAGACATCACCGAATACTATCGCGCCCAACAAGCGGTTCAAGATTCTGAGGCGAAATGGCGTTCTCTGGTTGAAAGTGCCCCAGATATTATCTCGACTATGGACCTTGATTGTCGTCTGACATTTGTCAATAGACTTCCGGCTAACGTTGGATTCGGACCCCAAGACGTTATCGGGAAAAGTGTTTTTGATTTCCTTGCGGAGGAGCATCATGAGCGGCTTAGGGAGGCTTGTGCGCAGGTCATTGAAACTGGCGAGGTTGCGACCTATGAAGTCCGGGGACAGATAAGCGGATATTGGTACGCTTCGTGTCTGGGACCCATCAAGCCAGAGGGACGACTCGTAGGGTTTGTGATGACCTCGACGGATATAACCGATCGGAAGCAAGCGGAGATTGAATTGCAGCGGAGTGAGGAGCGTTTTCGGCGTGCTGTACTGAGTGCACCCCTACCCATTATGATCCACTCTGAAGATGGTGAAGTGCTACAAATTAGTCGAGCATGGACGGAATTAACTGGATATACGCATGAGGATATCCCGACGGTTGCGAAATGGCTTGAGCAAACAAGTCGCAAAGAAGCCGAGGCAATCAAAGCGCATCTCTCACAGTTGTATCGTTCCACGGAGCGGGTAGCGGAGGGCGAATACGAAATCTTTACTAAATCTGGTGAAAAGCAGATTTGGGAGTTCAGCTCATCGTTGCTTGGAGAACTTCCTGACAACAGACGCTTAGGGATTAGTATGGCACTGAATGTTACGGAACGGATAAAAACCCAGAAAGCGATGCAACAAGCCAAGGAGACTGCTGAATATGCAAGTCGCGCGAAAAGTGATTTTCTCGCGAATATGAGCCATGAATTGCGAACGCCGTTAAATGCTATCATCGGATTCGCCGAAATTCTCAGGGATGAACTCGTTGGGAGTATCAATCCTGAACAGAAGGAGTGCGTCAACGATATTCATATTAGTGGTCAGCATTTACTGGAGATGATCAACGACATCCTCGACTTATCAAAAATCGAAGCCGGCAAGATGGTATTGCTGCTTGAGGAGTTCTCTATTGTTGCAGCGGTGGAAGAGGTAAATGCGATTATCACTGCACTTGCTGTAAAAAAAGATTTGGACCTCACCTTGACATATAATCAGGATGGCACGATTGAAGCGGATCGGATTAAATTTAAGCAAATCTTCTACAATTTACTCTCCAATGCGGTAAAATTTACACCAGAAGGCGGAAAAGTTACAACGAAGTTGGAAGTCAATGAAACAGAGTTGTGCGCTCAAGTTATGGATACAGGGATAGGTATCTCCGAAGCCGATCAAGCGAAACTCTTCGCGCCATTTACACAAATTGATACATCAAAATCCCGACGATACGGTGGAACAGGGCTCGGTTTAGCATTAACACAAAGGCTTATCGCCTTGCATGGCGGTGGAATTAGCGTTAGAAGTCAGGAAGGGAGAGGGAGTAGTTTCACTCTGAAAATTCCGCTGCGACACTTAAAGATTGAAGCCAGTAATGAGCTGGATGAAGCGATATAGGGTTGGATGATGGAAACTTCACTTCGCGACTGAGGCGAATTTCAGACGACTGGCTTAAACAGAGGGCGACCCGTGAAAACCGTAAACGCATCTCCGGTAGAAGATCAGGCAGAAACACCGAAACGGATCTTGGTAATTGAAGATCAAGAGTTGAATCGGAAGGTTGTGCGGATTGTACTACAGTCAAAAGGCTATACGGTTGTCGAAGCAACTGACGCTGTTGAAGCCATCGCGAGTTTAGAAAATTCGATCCCTCAACTCATCCTCATGGATATCGCATTACCCGGACAAAGCGGTGAAGAGTTAGCACGGAGAATTAAAGCGAATCTTGCATGGGTAGATATACCAATTATTGCGTTGACAGCTGCGGCGATGTCTGGTGATAAGGAGCGCATTCTTAAGGCTGGCTGCGATGATTATCTCAGTAAACCTATTGACATCAAGGTACTGGTAGAACGTATAGAAACTCACCTTAAGAGGACAGAAAATGAATCCTGAAACAACCCCCGAAGGTCAAGACGTTTCAAAGATTCTTGTCGTTGATGATGAACCGCGGAATGTGAGAATTCTACAAATTCATCTCAACGCGCAAGGATACACTGTCTACACAGCTGAGGACGGTGTTGAGGCGCTTGATAGTGTTGAAAAAGACGCGCCGGATCTCATTTTATTAGATATTAATATGCCTAAGATGGATGGTTTTGAAGTTGTCAAGCGAATCCGGGCAAACAAGGCTACTGAGTTTATTCCAATTGTGATGATAACTGCGCTCCGCGACACACGCGAGAATCGGATCAAATCTATTGAAGCGGGGGCGGATGATTTTATTGAGAAGCCTTTTGATAGCTTGGAGGTACTGGCGCGGGTCCGTTCCCTCTTGCGGATTAAGGAGTATCAGGATACACTTGCGAAACATAATGCCCGGTTAGAAGAAGAACTCCAAATGGCACGGAGTATTCAGGAAATTCTGATTCCTCAGAATGGTGTCCAAGAATTATCGGGATTTCGCATTGCTTCTCGATGCTGTCCGGAAATGGCGGTTGGCGGTGATTTCTTCGATGTCTGGGAGGTCGCCCCAAACCGACTCGGTGTTTTTATCTCCGATGTTATGGGGCATGGGGTTTCAGCGGCTTTTGTAACTGTCTTTATTAAAACAATTTTGGCGGAGTTTCAAGAACTCGTTGAGGATAATCCGGGGTACCTTCTTGAGATATTAAATACTCGGTTCAACGATTTAATTAGTTCTCGGTTGTTTATGTTTGCGACAGCGTTTTGTGGAATCATTGACCTTGGTAAAGAGGAGATGGTTTGTGCAAATGCTGGGCATTCTTTTCCGCTTTTGTGCGATGGACATCAGCAGACTTGTTACGCCATTGGTGATAAGAACACTGGAAACGGATTGGGTATTTGGCGGGAATCCGTTTATGAGACTGTCCGTTATCCGTTTGGTCCGATGAGCAAGATATTCCTCTATACCGATGGGGTTTATGAAGCCAAAAGCCCGCAAGGCGCAGAATTTACAATAGAGCGTCTTCAAAAATTGGTAAGCGAATGTGCAGCGCAACCTGCAGCGAACCTTATTGTTACCGTCTCAGAGGCGGTTGATGCCTTCACAGCTAACTGTCCAAAAGACGACGATCTCACACTCCTTGCTATTGAAGCAGCGAGATGAGATTAAAGCTCAGTATTGCTTGATTTTAAAAGGTGGAAGACGACGCGAACATCTGTACCCCCGACTTCATTGGATTGCATTTCATGCGTATCTGAGAGCGATTTTGCAATAAAGATGCCGTGTCCACTTTCGCTGCTCGGCGAGCGGTTCGCCTCAATTTCCGATAGCCTTTCATGTGTTAGCCAATTTTTTCGCTTCGCATCTCCTGATCCTGTATCCCTCACTAAAATTTCAAGGGCATGCGCATCAATCTCGATTCGTAATTTGACACCGACTGCGGCATTCGCTGAGCCGTGATGTACCGCGTTGGTACAAATTTCATCAAGCACGAGTTGGATGTCTGCGACGCGTTTTCTGGGGAACCCAAGGCTTTGTGCAAGGTTCCCGATGAACGCCCGAACAGGTTCAATATAAAAGACAGCACTCGGAATCTTAAGTTCAATATCTGCTTTCGCCATAAGTTAAAATCTAATGGGTTTAAAATGCAGCGAGTGCACTGTTTTCTGATTCGTAGATTTCAAGGACACTGGAAGCACCAATAAGATTGAAGGTGCGCGTCAAGTTGTCAGCAAGCGCACAAATTTTGAGGTCCCCACCGCTCTGGCGAAGGCGTTTGGCAACACCGACAAGAGCACCGACAGCAGTACTGTTGATATGACTCACCTCACTGAGGTTGACAACAACTCTATCGACTTTTTCCACTAAGAGACCTTCAAGTACCTTCCGTAAATCAGATGCTGCATAACTACTCAAGTCCGTTTTTATCTCAATGATTTTAATACCGGAGCTCTCGCGGAGTTTCATTAATTGGGTTGAGTCCATAGAAATTTCCTCTTTTAGATTGGAATTAGCCATAGTCACTAAAGCGATTTTTCTCCGAATTTTATCTTAATTGGGCAAAAAAGTCAAACAAAATTCTTCTGCTGGCTCTCGAATTGGAGATGTTTTTTGCAAGGTAAAATTGGACGGATTAAAAAAATTGTTGCTTTTCTTTATGCATTTATGGTATACTATTGCGTAACCGATTTGAAAGTGTCAAAAGCACTTTGAATATAAGGAGGAACTGGCGGATTAACGCGGTTGCGCGTTTTTAAATGGACCAGGTATCTTAATGAACAACGAACAGGCAAATACAAACACATCTACTGTTGATGTGGAAGAAGAAAAGCACTCAACTGATGGCTCGGTTGAAGTGAATCAGGACGCAGCAAGCGAGACAGAAACTCCAGAAGCTGTACAGGCAGCTTCAACAACCGATGCAGAGAACGATGTGCATGAGGAAGCCCGAAGCAGTGAAGTGGAAACGACTGCGGCGGATACGGATGCTGAACAGGCGGCAGCTACCGATGAAGTCTCGCCTGAACAGGCAGATGAGGCCGGACCTGAGGAAGTAGTGGACGCGACTCTGAGTGAGGCTGATGGTGATCAAACAGATGAAGCTGAAACTGAAAAGGTAGTAGAAACAGTTGTTGGGGCGGCTGATGCTGAACCGGCAGAGACCCGCGCTGAAGAGGTGGCGGTAACGGCTACTGCCAGTGCGGCGGATGGTGAGCAAGCGGCTGAACTTACCGATGAGAGTCCCTCTGAAGAGGAAACAGCGGGCCCCGAAGAACCACCGGAGCCGATGAGTGCTGAGTCTCTTGAAGAGGCATACGACAATTCGATCAAGGCATTTACGGATGGTGAGATTGTTAAAGGGGTCGTTGTCGATGCTACCCGCGATGAGGTCATGATCGATATAGGCTTTAAGTCGGAAGGTTACATTCCGGCATCGGAGTTTGATACTGGGGACAACGATTTACCCGCTGTACAGGTTGGCGATGAAATTGATGTCTATATTGTTCGGCGTGAGGATGCGGAAGGACAAATCGTCCTTTCAAAGAAAATAGCTGACCAGACCCTCATTTGGGATGAGATCGCAACTGCCCATGAGACTGGCACGCCTGTGGCAGGTCGTATCACTGAACGCATTAAAGGTGGTTTACGGGTGACGATCGGTTCCCTACGCGGGTTTTTACCGGCTTCGCAAGTTGAATTACGACCTATTCAGAACCTTGAGCAGTATGTCGGTCAGACGCTTGACATGATAGTTATTAGTCTCAGCAAGCGGCGGCATAACATCGTCTTATCGCGTCGTGCGTGCTTAGAGGCGGAACTGGCACAAAAGCGTTCGGAAGTTCTTAGCACGCTTGCGGTGGGGCAACTGATCAAGGGCGTGGTGAAGAATATTACCGCTTTTGGTGCGTTTGTGGATTTAGGTGGCGTTGACGGGTTACTCCATAAAACGGATATGGCATGGCGACGCATCCACCATCCGTCTGATGTTGTCTCTGTTGGCGAAGAGATTGAAGTACAGGTCATTGGTATCAATCCAGAGAACGAGAAAATCTCGTTGGGCTTGAAACAGAAAACGCCGGATCCGTGGGAAAATATTGAGGAGAAGTACCCAATTGGCTCTACGGTTCGCGGGGTGGTTGTGAATATTGTCAACTATGGGGCATTTTTGCAACTTGAAGAAGGGGTCGAGGGGCTGATTCATGTCTCTGAGATGGCATGGACTCGCCGCAACGTAGCACCATCGAGGATCGTCAACAAAGGTGATGAGATTGAAGCGGTCGTTCTTGAAATTTCAAGGGAAGATAAACGCATTTCACTTGGACTCAAGCAGCTACAACAGAACCCTTGGGAGCTTTTAGAGGAGCGCGCCCCCGAAGGCAGCAAAATTACTGGACGTGTCCGGAATTTAACAAATTTTGGTGTATTTGTTGAAATTGAGCCAGGAATCGATGGCTTGATTCATACTTCAGATCTCTCGTGGACGAAACGTGGTGCTGCAGCGAACGAAGCGCTTAAAGAAGGCAGTGAAATTGAGGTCGTTGTGCTACAAATTGATGCTGCTGAACGCCGGGTCTCGTTGGGACTCAAGCAGACGCAGCCTGATCCTTGGGAGGAAGTCCCAGAGAAATATAAAGTCGGATCTACCGTCCGAGGCACAATCGTCAATCTTACCAGTTTCGGCGCATTCACAAAACTTGAGGAAGGCATTGAAGGTCTAATTCATATCTCTGAACTCGCGGATCGGCGGATTGAAAAACCAGAAGAGGTTGTTTCTGTCGGAGACGAGTTGGACTTAAAAGTGATTAACCTGTTTCCAAAAGAACGGCGGATTGGGCTTAGCCTGAAAGCACTTGTTGCTGAGCAAGAGCGCGCAGCAGCTCCTGAGGAGGAGCGATCGGCTGGAAGTGAAAGAAGGTCTGACCAGCCGTCTCGTCCACGACGGGAACGGACTTCACGCCGCCAAATGCCGGTGCACGAGGAGACTGTCACGACCTTAGGGACTCTGCTTAAAGAGGAAATGGGTAGATCAAATCTTGAGAGTTCCGAAAGCACTGAAAGTTCTGAAAACGTTGAGAGTTCTAAGGATGTTGAGAGTCCTGAGAACGTTGAAAGTTCCGAGGACACTGAGAACTCCGAGAATTAACTTCCTTTGTATCTTCTCCCTGGATCAGATTACGCTTTGGCGCGGAAACGGGAGGACGAATGAAACCTTGCTACAGAAATGTCTACATTTAAAAGTAGAAAAGGTCTTTGTGTGCCCGTTTTTGTTATTTTACTTGTAGGGTGGGGCCACGTCCCCACCCTTCCGTTTCTTATCCCGAAAGCTGAGTAGCTCTGATACGGGGCGGAGATACGTATGTAGACTGGGAGACCCAGAATTGAGCAAAAATTTTCTGTTTACGTCCGAATCTGTCACTGAGGGGCACCCGGACAAAATCGCAGACCAGATCTCTGATGCGGTGCTTGATGCTATATTCGCAATCGATCCAATGGGCAGAGTCGCCTGCGAGACTTTAATTACAACGGGACTTGCTGTTATCACGGGCGAAATTACGACAACTGCGAACTACGACGATAAACAAATTGCCCGACGCGTCCTTGCCGATATCGGCTACACCGATATTGAGTACGGTTTTGATGCTGAACGCAGTGCCGTGTTGAGCGTTATTGATAAGCAGTCTCCTGATATTGCAATGGGTGTGAACCCAGGGGGTGCAGGTGACCAGGGCTTGATGTTTGGATATGCATGCACCGAAACACCCGAGTTAATGCCGTTGCCGATTACGCTCGCGCATCAGTTAACGCGACGCTTAGCAAAAGTCCGTAAAGATGGCATCCTTCCCTTTATTCGTCCCGATGGAAAATCACAGGTAACTGTTGAATATGCGGATAGCAAGCCTAAGGCTGTTACTGCAGTTGTTATCTCTTCACAACACGACCCTGATGTTGTGGATACCCATCTCCAAGAATCAATTATTGAAGAGGTTATCAAGAAGATAATCCCTGAAAATCTCCGAAGTGCGGACATTAAATATCATATCAATCCAACTGGACGCTTTGTAACCGGTGGACCGCAAGGTGATGCTGGGTTGACCGGTCGAAAAATTATTGTTGACACGTATGGCGGCATGGGGCGACACGGAGGTGGTGCGCTCTCTGGAAAGGATCCAACCAAAGTGGATCGAAGTGCGACTTATGCAGCGCGACATGTTGCTAAAAACCTTGTTGCCGCGGGGCACGCTGAGCGTTGTGAGATTCAAATTTCTTACGCGATTGGTAGGAAAGATCCTATCTCTATTATGGTGGATACTTTCGGCACGGGTAATGATGAGGTCCTCACGAAGCTCGTCAACACGCATTTCGATTTAACCCCACTGGGTATTATTGAACGGTTGAAATTACGTCAGCCTATCTATCGAAATACTGCTGCTTATGGACATTTTGGGCGCGAAGAACCCGGCTTTACTTGGGAAGAAACGGATTACGTCGACAAACTCCGATAACTCGAAAAAGATTAAAGATATTATTAAAAAAAAGGACGCTAATGAACTACGACATTAAAACGACAGAACTCGCGGTGCCTGGAAAACAACGGATAGATTGGGCAAATCGGTTCATGCCCGTGTTGAGTTCCATTCGTGCGCGGTTTGAAAATGAACGTCCCTTGGAAGGATTAAAGATAGCCGCATGCCTGCACGTTACAACTGAAACAGCCAATTTGATGAAGACGCTGAAAGCGGGGGGTGCGGAGGCAGTTGTCTGTGCATCAAATCCGCTGAGCACGCAAGATGATGTTGCTGCCTCTCTCGTCGTTGATGAAAAGATTGGCGTTTTCGCAATTGACGGTGTGGATACAGAGACGTATTATAAACACATTGATGCTGCGCTTGATACACAACCGGCAATCACTATGGATGATGGCGCAGACCTTGTCTCAAGACTCCATTCTGAAGAAACCAATCCATCCTTAATTGAGCAGGTCGTCGCTGGAACAGAAGAGACGACCACGGGTGTTATCCGACTCAGAAGTATGGCAGCCGAAGGGGTCCTGAGATACCCTATTATTGCTGTGAATGACGCTGACACAAAACATTTTTTTGATAACCGATACGGTACGGGGCAGAGTACGCTTGATGGTATTATTCGGGCGACGAACCTCCTGATTGCTGGGACAACGGTTGTCGTGGCGGGCTATGGATGGTGCGGTAGAGGGGTCGCCAGTCGGGCACGGGGTTTAGGTGCGAACGTCATCGTAACCGAGGTCAATCCATTGAGGGCGTTGGAGGCGGTAATGGATGGCTTTCGGGTCATGCCGATGCTGGAGGCAGTTCAAGAAGCGGATTTGATTGTGACGCTTACAGGGGATATTCATGTCTTACGCAAGGAGCATTTTGAAGTGATGAAAGATGGCGCGATTATCGCGAATTCTGGTCATTTCGATGTTGAGATTGATATCCCGATGCTGCGGAAATTGAGCGTTGAAAAAGGCAGTGCGCGTCCCTATGTGGATGCGTATACACTCGCCGATGGCAGGAAACTCTACCTCGTCGGTGAAGGCAGATTGGTGAATCTCGCTGCGGCGGAAGGGCATCCAGCCAGTGTCATGGACATGAGTTTTGCGAATCAAGCATTATCTGTTGAGTACATTGCTAAGAACTATAGTAGTTTTGAAAACCGCGTGTACGATGTCCCTAAGTCTATTGATGAGGCTGTGGCAGAGTTGAAGTTACAGGCGTTCGGTGTTGAGATTGACACGCTCACGCCGGAGCAGGAGCAGTACCTCAACTCGTGGGAAATAGGAACTTAGTTTTTCTTTAAGTGATTCCATTTCTTATTTTGGGTTATCCGTTAAGAGTACCTTATGAAAAAATCTGAGATTTGGGAGGGAGCTATACTCCTTCTATCCGCAGTGTTATTGCTACCCATCTGGATGGCATCCTCCGAGAGAATAGAGCTGCCGGTGAGGTTGTTAAAGGTCCTGAGTTTTTTGCAGTACCCGATCGTTATTGTGCTCGGCGTAATTTTCGTTCGTCGCCTACGACGGGTCATCCATGCGTTACGCGAGAATAAGAATAGACCGGGCCCTTTTTGATAGGAGATGAAAGTTTAGGATATGGGAGTTTTGGTTGTTGGGACGGTTACTTTAGATACAGTGGAAACGCCGAGTACGCGCGTTGAGGATGTGCTTGGCGGTTCTGGTGTCTATGCTGCTGTCGCCGCGAATTTTTTTAAGAGTGCTGTTCAACTTGTTGGCGTTATTGGTGCTGATTTTCCACACACGTATACGGATTTCCTTGAGACAGAAGGCATTGATCTGCAAGGTCTAAAGCGAATTAATAATGGCAAATCGTTTCGATGGGGTGGTCGTTATGCCAAAGACTTTAACGTACGGGATACGCTTTTTACGGAATTAAATGTTGTTGCCGATTTCCAACCTATTTTGCCTGAAGTTTACAAAGAGACTCCATATCTTTTTTTGGCAAATAACCCACCCGTGTTACAGTTAAGTATCATTGAACAAGCGACAGATCCGAAACTTATCGTCTGTGATACGATGGATTTTTGGATTAATGAGGAACGGGAGGCGTTAGAAGCACTCTTAGCGCGTGTAGATGTCCTCGTTTTGAATGATAGTGAAGCGCAGTTGTTCACGGGTGATTCCAATTTGATGCGGGCAGCACAAACAATTCTACGCTATGGTCCGAAGCGCGTTATCGTTAAGAAGGGAGAGCACGGTGCCATCAGCGTCACAGAATCGTCTTTCTTTTCTGCGCCAGCATATCCACTCACAGAGGTAACAGATCCCACGGGGGCGGGTGATAGTTTTGCGGGGGGTATGCTCGGGTATATCGCATCTGTTAAGGATACTTCCGAAGAAACAATACGCAGCGCAATGATTTATGGAGCGGTTGTTGCCTCTTTTAACATTGAAGATTTCAGCGTTAACCGGCAAAAGCGCGTTAAATTTTCCGAAATTTCCTCAAGGTATAGTGAGTTACAAGAGGCTGTCCGTTTTTAATGTAGGCTGTGAATTGCTTTACCATCCACTGCTTCCGCAGATTCCATTAACATTTCTGAAAGCGTCGGATGTGCATGGACGGTATGTGCAAGGTCCCTTGCAGTGGCACCCAAGCGGACTGCAACAGCGGCTTCATGAATAAGTGTTGACGCCTGCGCGCCGACGATGTGGACGCCGAGAATATCCCCACTATCTGTATCAGAAACGATCTTAACGAACCCGTCTGTCTCACGTAATCCTAACGCCTTTCCGTTTGCTGCGTAAGGAAACCTACCTGTCTTTACCTCGTAGCCTTCAGCAGTTGCTTCTTCTTCTGTCATACCGGCGTGTCCAATTTCAGGTAGGGTGAAAACACACCACGGAATCAACTGATAATCCATCTCAACACTGGCACCGAGACAGTTTTCTGCCGCAACTTTTCCCTCTGCCGATGCGACGTGTGCCAACAGATACCGACTGGCAACGTCTCCAACCGAATAAATACCAGGAATGTTCGTCTGCATCTGTGTATCCACAACGATTTTTCCACCCTCGGTGCGGACACCCGTTTTTTCTAAACCTATCCCGTCTGTGTTATAGCGTCTTCCGATGGAAACCAGCATCTTTTCTGCAGTAAACTCTTCACCGGATTCAAGCACTGCTGTTACATGTTTGTCCGACTTTTTTACATGGGTCAGTTTTGCACGGGTATGGATCGTGATACCTTTTCGCTTCATGAAGAGTTGGATGTGTCGGATCACTTGCGTATCTTCTGTTGCTAAAATTGTCGGTAGGAGTTCTAATATAGTCACACGGCAACCAAACGCATTAAAGATAGAGGCGAATTCGCATCCAGAAATCCCACCGCCAACGATGAGTAGGCTTTCAGGAAGTTCTGTGAGATTAAGGATCCCTGTTGTTGTCAGGACTTGGTTCTCGTCAATTTCAAGGATCGGTGGTTCCGCGGGTTCTGAACCGGTGGCGATAATGACGTTTTTCGCGTGTAATTCTTCAGTTGTGCCATCAAGTTTATTGACAATGATCGTGTTTTTGTTGATCAGCGCCGCTGTTCCTTTAAGAACATCAACCTTGTTTGCTTGCAATAGTTTTGCGATACCGCCTTCGAGCTGCTGAACGACTGAGGCTTTGTGACTTAACACTTGGGTATAGTCAATTGTCGTCTCGCCGTTGACTTGTACGCCAAAGGCAGACGCTTCTTGAATCTGTGTCGCGAGGTTGGCGACAGCGAAAAGGGTTTTCGTTGGGATGCACCCGCGGTTCAGGCAGGTTCCACCCCATTCTCCTTTTTCTATGAGGCAGACGTTCCCACCGAGTTGTGCAGCTTTGATGGCTGCAACATACCCGCCTGGTCCCCCGCCGATAATTCCGACATCATACGTGGACATAGTTCCTCCTATCTTGCGAAACCACTTTAATTTTATCATGAAGATTGAGGGTTGTCAAGACGCTAAATTTGACAAAAAAGATAGGGCGTGCTAAAATGGAAACATCAGGGAATTTTCTTGACTTTCAACTCGAATTAAAGTATAATATTAACGTGAGTAGATAACTTTGGCAGAAAAATTGAAGACCGAATCACATAAGCCCGCCAAGCCGGTTGTGAATCATTCGTATGATTCCAATGGTATTCTCTTGCCTTGGGGCGCGCTATCTCCGGCAGGATACGGGTAGCAAGCGTCCGTAAAACCGTAAAGAGATTCTATCCAACCTTTAAAACGGAGTCCGTTTTCCGGTTGTTTGTACCCTTCATAAAGAAGGGCAGGGCTGAGGCATGTGAACCGCTCCCTAAAAATTAAAATACAAGATAGCAAGTGGCGGAAAGTTCGCTTTACGGTCCCCATGGAAAAGCACATAGAAGAATGTATGGAGAATCAGTTTACAGATGTATAGAGATTTAAATGAAAAGGATGCCTGTGGCGTTGGTTTTGTCGCGAACCGTTTTGGAAATCGGAGCCACGAGATTATCAAGATGGCGACCCAAGCGGTTACGAACTTAACACATCGGGGCGCGGTAGCGGCGGATGCAAAAACAGGTGATGGCGCGGGTATCTTAACACAAATTCCGGAGAAATTATTTCAAAAACAGCTGGCGAAACTCGGTGTCCGCTTGGACGCGATAACTGACCTGGGTGTAGGGATGATTTTCCTACCACGGCGCGATCAGAACGCACAGCGACAAAGCCGAGCACTCGTTGAAAAGACGTTGCAACAGTACGGTATACCGCTTCTTGGATGGCGTTCAGTCCCGGTTAACACAGATGCTCTCGGCGATAAAGCGTTAGAAACATTGCCGGAAATTCAACAAGTATTGGTAGGGCGTCCAGAGCAGATCTCTGACGACGATTTTGAACGGTCCTTGTATTTGATATGTAAGGAACTCGAACACCGTATTGCAGCGGCTTTACTGGATGACGAATTCCATATCGCCTCTTTTTCACATCGGACAATCGTTTACAAAGGATTGTTGGTAGCACCGCAGCTGGTACAATTTTATCTTGACCTAAAAGATTCAGATTTCCAAGCAGCGCTTGCTGTATTCCATCAGCGCTATAGCACGAATACCTCTTCCACATGGATGCTTGCCCAACCCTTCCGTATGCTCGCCCACAATGGCGAAATTAATACCTTGATGGGGAATCGGAATTGGATGCGGGCGCGTGAAGCCGACTTGCAATCCCCCCTCTGGAATGCGTATATCCAGAAACTCGTTCCCATTATTAACAAACAAGGCAGCGATTCAATGAGCTTGGATAACGTGTTAGAGTTGTTAACACACTCTGACCGTAGTATCTTGCACGCCATGATGTGCTTGATCCCAGAAGCTTATGAACAGATGCCCGACATGCCGGACGTATTGAAAGCCTGTTACGAGTATCTCTCATGTGTGAGTGAACCGTGGGACGGACCGGCGGCTGTCGCCTTTACGGATGGCGTTGTTGTCGGCGCGAGTCTTGATAGAAATGGGTTACGTCCTGCACGCTACAAAGTCGTTGAGGATGGGACGGTCGTCATGGGATCCGAGGTTGGCATCATTGCGCTTGATGAAAGTCGGATCATTGAAAAAGGACGTTTGGGACCTGGGCAAATGATCGCCGTGGATACAGCAGAAGGCAAATTGCTGAAAGATTCAGAGATTAAGCACAGCATTGCCAATCAGAAACCTTATGCGCAATGGGTTCAGAAAGGCACTGTGACGCTTACGACCGATAAAACCGGTTCACCCGATACGACGGAGACGGTTCCTGATCAACTTCCGATATATCAGAAAGCCTTCGGGTATATGACAGAGGATATAGAGCGGTTTATCAAACCGATGATAACGGAAGCGAAAGAGGCGGTCGGTTCAATGGGTGATGATACGCCACCGGCTGTGATTTCTCGGCATCCGCGTTCGCTCTATAGTTACTTCAAACAGCGTTTCGCACAAGTTACAAATCCACCTATTGACTCAATCCGAGAGCGTTTGGTAATGTCATTGACAACGCACTTGGGTCGACGACATAGTTTGCTCACGGAAATGCCGGAACACGCTCGACTTATTCGGTTGCCCTCGCCAATTTTGACAAATACCGATTTACAAGTGCTCCGGGAACTTGATATACCCGATTTTCAAGCGGAAACGCTTTCTGTCTGTTTCCCAGTGGCTACTGGTGAACAAGGCTTGGAAGCGGTATTGGAGGCGTTGTGTCAACGTGCCTCTGAGGCAGTCGATGCCGGAAAAACGCTTCTTGTGTTAAGTGACAAGGATGTCAGCCCTGATTTCGCACCGATCCCTATGGCGCTTGCTGTTGGTGCTGTTCATCATCATCTGATCCGTGAAGGCAAACGGATGCGTGCAAGTCTCATCGCTGAAACTGGAGATGCAAGAGAAGAACACCATTTTGCTGTGCTTATTGGTTATGGTGCCGCAGCGGTCAACCCCTATCTCGCAATTTCAACGATTGCCCAACTTGCCGCAAATGGTGAGCTTGAAGCACTGAAGGCAGAGAAAGCGATTGAGACCTATAAGGAAACTGTCGAAAAAGGTATCCTGAAAATTATGGCGAAGATGGGGATTTCGGCGGTATCAAGTTACAGGGGGGCGCAAATCTTTGAAGCACTCGGTATCAATGCGACGGTTATTGATAAGTGTTTTATGGGTACTACCTCCCGCTTAAGTGGCATCGGTTTTGCAGAAATCGCCGCTGAAACGCTTCACTTTCACACCAAAGCGTTTTCAGAAATTGATGATGTTTCATTGGAAGAAGCAGGTTATTTCCGATTTCGGCGAAACGGGGAATTTCACGCGTTTAATCCCACGATGTTTAAGGCACTTCACAAGTTTGTCAAGGGCGGGAAATCGGAAGATTATGATAAGTATGCTGCTGCTGTTGAAAGTGGAGAGCTCTCCAGTTTGCGGGATCTACTTGCGTTCAGACCGAGTACGCCTATTCCAATCGAGGAAGTGGAACCGGCAGAGGATATTGTTCGGCGTTTCACAACCGGGAGTATGTCTTTTGGTGCATTAAGTCGTGAGACGCATGAAACCTTAGCAATCGCTATGAATCGCCTCGGTGCGAAATCGGGAAGCGGAGAAGGCGGCGAAAGTAGTACGCGTTTCAAACGTCAGCCCAATGGGGACCTCGCCTCCAGTGCGATTAAACAGGTCGCATCTGGACGTTTCGGTGTAACACCAACATATCTCGCTTCGGCGCGGGAATTGGAAATCAAGATGGCGCAAGGGTCAAAACCGGGAGAAGGTGGGCAAATTCCAGGGCATAAGGTGACCGCTGAAATTGCTGCACTTCGACACTCTATTCCAGGTGTGCCGCTGATTTCGCCACCACCACATCACGACATCTATTCTATTGAGGATCTGGCGCAGCTCATCTATGATCTGAAGCAGGCAAATCCACAGGCGAAGGTTGCTGTGAAGTTGGTATCTGAATTCCTTGTTGGAACTATTGCATCAGGCGTAGCAAAGGGCTATGCTGATGTGATCCAGGTGAGTGGACATGAAGGTGGAACAGGTGCGTCGCCACTGAGTTCCATTAAAAACGCAGGAACACCTTGGGAACTTGGTCTCGCGGAGACCCAGCGCGCACTCGTAGAAAATGAATTACGAGATCGTGTAGTATTACGGGCAGACGGCGGAATGCGTTCTGGGCGCGATATTGTTATCGCTGCGATGTTAGGAGCGGAAGAATACGGTTTCGGGACGATAGCGATGGTTGCAACGGGATGTGTCATGGCGCGCCAGTGTCATCTAAATACATGTCCGGTTGGCGTAGCGACCCAGGATCCCGCGCTCCGTGCGAAATATCCTGGGACACCAGAGATGGTCGTCAACTTCATGCTCGGTGTAGCGAACGAAGTCCGAACGATCCTCGCGAATCTTGGACACCGATCCTTAAACGATATTATTGGCCGACCAGAATTGCTCCAACCCATTGATTTGGTGGAATATCCGAAGGCGGCGATGCTGAATTTGGACGAAATTTTGACACCTGCTGACCCGACGGGAACCCAACCACGCTATCATCTACAAGAGCGAAACGATCGCGAAGATAAGCCTCTTGATAATCAGATTCTGGAAGACGCAGCGGAAGCGATCGCACAGAAAACATCAATTCAACTCTCTTATCCTATCCAAAATGTGAACCGAACAGTAGGGGCGCGGTTATCTGGTGAGATTGCCAAGTGCTATGGCGATGCCGGGTTGCCTGATAGAACAATCCAGTGTAATTTTGAAGGGAGTGCTGGGCAGAGCTTCGGTGCCTTCTGTATCAGCGGTGTGCAGTTCGTATTGACCGGAGAAGCCAATGACTATGTAGGTAAAGGTATTGCAGGTGGTGAACTTATTATTAAACCTGCGTCGACTGTGTCGTTCCAAACTTATGAAAATACGATTATCGGGAATACTGTATTGTATGGTGCCACAGGCGGCGCACTTTACGCAGCTGGGAGAGCCGGTGAACGGTTCTGCGTCCGAAATAGTGGGGCAACGGCTGTCGTTGAAGGGGTTGGAGACCACGGCTGTGAATACATGACCGCGGGTGTCGTTGTGATTCTTGGCGAAACTGGTAGAAACTTTGGAGCCGGAATGACAGGCGGGATTGCCTATGTCCTTGACGAAGAACAGCAGTTTGAGAAGAAATATAATTCGGATTGGGTAAAACTGGAGAAAGTGACCAGTGAAACGGATATTAAGAATCTACTGGCACTCATACAAAATCACGCCGCATATACTGGAAGCCAACATGCTGAGAACATTCTAACCAATTGGGAGGCTTTCCTTCCTCACTTCTGGAAGGTTGTGACGCCACCACCACCGCCGCCCCCGGCACCTGTTCAACTTAAACGGAGAGCTGCAACGCGGAGAGCGCGGAAACGGTAAGAAACGCATTCAAGGACGGCGTTAGAAAGTCTGGTGCTATAGATAAATAATAGTGTTGTTTTGCAAAATAAAAAAGGCAGCGTGCGCTGCCTTTTTTATTTTTTAACTGCGTTGTATCCTTCAGTCTTCTTCCGATACCGCGAAAGCGATTTCGAGCCCCTCCGTTTTACTGGAGCGTTGTTTCGCTCGTTCTACCACGTCAATGACGTCACCATGCTTTGCGCGTTTGTCCGCTTTGATAATCAAAGTACTAATCTGGTTTTCATGTGCAGCTAAAAACAGCTCCATGTCTTCCAGTGTTAACATTTCTTGATCATCAATCGAAACCCGCCCGTCAGTACTAATGAAGAGGTTGTACTTCTTGCGTGTGAATTCGTGCTTTGTAGCGGAATCGGGTAAGGTGACAGTGAAAGGCGGGGGAACCCGCATAACAGCAGACACCATGAAAAAGATGAGCAACAAGAAGACACAATCAATCATAGGTGCCATCGGAATGTCATCATCGTCGCCCGTTTTCTTCCGTCGACTCATGTTCAAAGCCATCTGGATTCTCCTTCTATAGAGGGTGGCATGCTATGTACGTCGCACAAAGAGGATCACTCTCTTGCGACGATAGCGAACCCGATTTTGTCTATACCTGCCTGTTTCGCTATATCCATCACCTGAACGATCTGCTCATGAAGGACTTCTCGCTCGGATTGGATAATCAGCATGCTTGTCGCTTCCTCTGGTGCGTTGATGAACTGGTTAAACATTTCATCAATTTGGACGACAGTGTCGTTCAGCACCATAGTGCCTCTATCTTCACCAGGTTCTGGATTCGCGATTCGGACAGTCAAACCTTTCGGTTTGTCGGGTGAGGGTTTCCCCGGCGGGGGCAACTGCACCCGAAGTCCTGGAATGGGTGAAAAAGTTGTTGACACCATGAAGAAGATCAGGAGCAGGAATACGCAATCAATCATAGGTGCCATACTGAGTGTTGGGGGCTTGCGTTCTCTAATTTTCGTCGCAATCAAACTCAATTTGGCTTCACCATTTTGTTGCATTTCAAAGTCTCCTTTCTCGTTGATGAGATTAGGGTTAAGGTATGCTGACCTTGTGTACCCTACAAAGTCTGTGAGGAGAGGGCGGAATGTAGTCTATCCGCCCGTTCCGAGACTTAGGCTTCGCCGCCTTCACCAACAATCAGCTGGTTCACGATCTCGGTAGAAACCTGAGAGATTTCGACCATGTGCCTGTTAACCCAGCTATCAAAGAGTTGGAAGAAAATCAGGCAAGGAATAGCGACTGTCAAGCCAGCAGCAGTTGTGAGGAGTGCCTGTGAGATACCACCTGCGAGCTGCTGTGGGTCACCTGTACCTTCAAGTGCGATTGTCGTAAACGCACTAATCATACCTGTAACAGTTCCGAGCAAGCCGAAGAGCGGAGAAACGACTGCGACGGTACCGAGAACCGGCAGATTTCTTTCAAGTTCAGGAATTTCGAGGAGACTTGCTTCTTCAATAGCTTCCTGAATTTCTTCTTTGGTAATGTCGCGTTCTTCGATTTGCGCTTGGCTGTATCGGAGCAGTCCTGCCTTCAGGACGTTAGCGAGAGGACCACCAGCTTCTTCACACGTCGAAACGGCTTCCATAATGTTCTCTTTCCGGAGAGAATCCGCGATGCTGGCGATAAACTGTTCAGTTCCAATTCGAGAGCGGCTCCGCACGAAGGTGAAAAGCCTTTCAATAATAAAGGTGAGTGCGGTGATAGAGCAGAGGGCGAGTGGCCAAAAGACGAATCCGAACTTCTGGAAGAAAGTAACGATATTGTCTTTTTTCGTCATCTTGAGAGGGACGAAGTGGTCGCCGCCATTAACAACTGTAACGGGTTTACCAAGCCGGTCGCCGTATCCTTCTCTATAGATACTGATGAGATAGCGGCCTGCTGGAACACCGGAGCGTTCATAGTCACCGTTGGCATCGGTGGTTGCTGCGAATTCTTCACCACTTTGCGCAACAATTTTAACCTCAACACCGTCAATCGGATTTTGTGCGGTCGTCGTATCAACAATCTGACCACGGACGGTTCCGCCGCTATCTTGTGCAAGAACCGTACCAGCTGACATGCCGATACAGGCGATTAACATTAACACTAAACTAAAACGAGTCATTCGTTCTAATCCTCCTTAGGGTAACTTGCCGAATACGGCGGCAAGTCTCTACAAGTCATTTCATAATGTAAGGTATTGTATGGATAAGGTGTAAACCTTTCTCCAACAACCCGGTTTTATCTGCACTTAAGCATTTCAAAAACTACGCAGTTTTCAAGTTGCGGCATCGCGATGTTAAAGGTGCGCTTACCGCTCACAACACCATTTTCATAAATAACACCTGAGTGCTTAAGAAGTTACGCGCTTAATTCGCGTGTAAGATTCAGGATAGTATCTCAAATGATATTGTGAAACGAGAAATCGCTGGACGCGGCGAAGTCGAGTCCAGCGATCCAATTGCCATTTAGAAACCCATCATTGCCCGTACGAACGTTGTATTACTCGTCGTGTGATCAAGCAAGATAGTCGTCCGTCGGTAACCAGCGAGGATAACGATGTTAAACCCAAGCCACTCACCACGGTTGATTGCTTGGACTTCAAATATCCGTGTTCGCAGGTCTGGACGGAAAAGCACTGGAACATCTTCATCTTCCGGGAAGTTCGTCAAGTAATTCTTGAAGTTGTTATCCCGGTTGGTGAACTTCCGATATTGGAAACCGCCAAGAATGTTCATCCGTTGTGTGAACTGATAGTCGAGCCGGACACCCAGGACATCCTCACGACTTCTACGATTGAAGCGCAAGTATTCAATGGGTTCGTCATCAGTCGGGACAAACAGACGTGGGTTAAGTGCGTCGCCAATTTCCTCTGCACCGCGGTCGAATGCGCGATCCCAGATATACTTCACCATTGGCGTAAGCGTTAAATCTTCACCGATTCTGTCAATGAAGGGCAGATCTCCGAGCGGAATTTCATACCGTGCTTTGAGAATCGTCTGCTGATTGCGAACATCCCGTTCGGGGTAACGACGCCGTTTCCAGTTTTCAGAATCATAGATTAAGCCCGGGTCCTCGGGGTCGAGGGCATTAATCCCATGGTCTGGATAGAAGGGGAATTCCCGTCTTTCACCACTGGCACGAACCTGCTCGACTGGCACCATGAAGTCAACGCGTTGATCGGCGTTAAGCGGATCCCCCTCGTCACCGGAGCCCTCAACATCTAAGAAGATAGCCTCGGATTCATCCTGCTCAAACTGTTTTTGCAGAACGACGAGGAATTTTGCTTCTAATGTGAGGTTAGGAACAGCGGTATAGAGGAACTGAAGCGTTGTGGTGTTCACACGAGCGTTGTAGAAATCCAGCTCATCGGAAATCTGGACAGGTTCCAATTCGCCAACACGCAGTGTAATCGTGTAATCTGGGATATCGTCGCGGACGCGCACGAATCGGTTTTGGAAAAGGACCGTTCCAAAGTCTGGAATGTCCCGTTGATAGGTAACGTGTAGATACCTGGAATCGTTCTGTCGGCGGCTTGAGACCTGACTTTCGTTGAGCCATCCGACTTTGAGTGAAAGGTTATCAAGGAGGTCATATTCAGCGAAGACGTGGTATCCTTCTCTGTCTATTCCGTACTCGTATTGTGGTTCAAAATCATCCTCAAGTGAGTCGATCGTACCGTTGTTGTTCAGGTCGACGAGGTCGGTAAACACCGGTGGATCCGCATCAAAGATGAGGAAATCTTCTTGGAAGTCGAGCACGCCGTTTTGGTCTCTGTCATCAGCACGTGGTAGGACTCCGTCGAAGTCGATATCATCCGGCCAGTCGTCATCATCATCGTCATCCTCAATGAGGGCGTAATTGACTTCATCCCACGGGTCTCTTTCAGCTTGGGACTCAGGCGTCCTTTCCAAGGTGTAGGGTTGATCCCTATCGGTATTGGCACCGAAATTGAGGTAGGTTGTGGTGTACCCCGGATCGATATGATAATAGACCCCTTCGAGGTATAACTTTCCGAAGCGAGATCTGAGATGGATAAACCATGCGGCTTCTCTACCCATTTCACCGTCACCGCCTTCATCCGTTCCATCGCCGCCCAATCTGGCTTCAAATCGTTCACCTTCCGTTTCGGAATAGGTAGGTATCCCATTTCGGTCTAAAGGTAAGCCTGTTGCTGGATCAATGGAGATACCGGTTTCTTCCTCACCGTCTTCGCCTAAGATAGTCGGTTTGAGTCTGCTAAATCCAATCTGCCCTTTGGGGATAGTCGGATACTGTTTATATTTCCCGTTAATGGAGTAGTGTGCCCGAAGGAAAACGTTACCGATAGTCCCTTCAAGGTCGAGTCCGTAGAGGACTGCTGCACGTGCTGCACCATAGCGGTAGCTGATTTTACGCGGTCTACCTTCACCTGTCCAAGCGTCTGGATTGTCGTGAAGACTTGCCCGGTTCGCGGTGTAATCAGAAGATTGCCCATAGTTACCGGGTGCTTGAATAACATCACGGTATGGCATCTCGATATGACCATCTTCGGTTTTAATCCACTCTTCGGCGAACGGATCAGCCCCTTCCGCAGCTCTGTTCGCTTCACTGAAACCGATGACGGCGATATTGTAGTCACCAGCTGCAATTATTTCAAAGTTGACGGATTGAACCGTGCGGGGGTCAATATCGTGGTCTGCAAAAACCAAGTCATATCTCATCTTATTAAAGCCGTCGACAATCGCCCAATCCCCAGACGTACGAATCTCAGAGGGAAGTCCACCTACATCAATTGGCGTGACATCACTGGAAAAAACCTCAATGGGCGGTAGGGTATCAACGGGACCAGACTTTGGCTCAACCCCTTCTTCAATTTCTTCGGGGGTTAAATCTTCCAATTCTTGCGTAACCACAGTAATTGTCATCCGTTTGAAAGCTGCACCGACACCCCCTTGAAGGTTCTCGCCATGTAGGTTTTCGTCGTAACCAGAGAATTGTGTAACGAGACCATGATTGTCTTCGGGGGAATCATCGCGGAAGACGACAGAAATAGTTTCCGGAGGCGTATTTGCGACGGTACCCATTATTGGGTTTTCAACGCGCTCTGGATGTTCTTTATGAAGATTGACATAAGTAAACCCAACGCGGAAAATGTCGCCCAAAAGACCTTGTGCCCGGAAACCCATGAGGCGTGCGTTTTCAATGTGCCGCACTCCAGCGTCTTCATTTAGACCGTTCCGACGTCCGAGAGTCGGTGCGAGGTTCGCCGCTGCGTCTGTCAACTGGACAGGGTTGGAGATACGAGAGTTAATGAGTGTAAAGAGATGGCGCTCCTGTGCGAAGGAGATATCCCAACGCAGTCCGTCAAACTCGGTTTTGTAGAGGATATAACGGTTTGGGAACAACGTAGAGGGCTTGAAACGCATGCTATCACCGATGGCAAACTCGGTATATCTGCCACGGAAACTGTCTTCAGTGAGAACAGTTCTATCTAACTGCGCCGAGAATCTTTCACTATCAAGCTGACCTGTCCAACCGACAAACAATTCACCATTTTGGTCGAACTCTTTCTGCTCGCGATAGTTGTAGACCTCGTTACCTTCAAGCAGCTCTTTACCAAACAGATCGTAGAAGAACTGGGGTTCTTCTTCCAACTGGAACCGCGCTGAAAATTTAGAACTCCCCTCAATCGTTGGTAATAGGGGTTCTTGTGGACCAAGGCTCTGTGCACCACAACCGTAAAGCACAAAAGCACTCAGGATACAGGTCGCTACAAGTAAAACATCAATTGATTGTTTTAGCCTGTTCATTACTTTGTTTTTCCTCCTTGGAAATGATGAATCGGAAATTTGGGCAACTGAACAGTGATATAAGCATTGTTTGCTTTTCGCTGTATCTACCCCGGTCTCCGAACAAAAAACCTTAAAAATGGATGAAAACTGCTTTACTTGTAAACGAAAAGGTTAAAATATCGTTAGTGAAACTAACAGTATTTCTGTTTTAGGGTTCTCGGTTACTGCTGCGCGGTTGCCTCAAAATTGTGGATCCCGCACGAAGCGTATAGAAAGCAAGTCTCCTTCACAACAAATTAAGGGTTAGTCTTGCGGAAGTTAAACACGCGGTGAAACGCCACAAAACTGTTCTTGGTTTTTAAAGTAGCACTGATTTGAATTTCTGTCAAGTTTTTAACAGAAAAAATATATTCATTAGGGTGATTTTTGCATATCATACCGAAAATGTAATATATTTTCAAGTTTTAAATATATCAATGCTGTTTACATTCGTCTTTATAATCCGTTCTAAGGTAGGCAATCAATATCCAGAAAGCATACTGTGTGTTAGACATACTATATATTATACCATATTTCAAGAAAAAATGACATTTTTTTTTCAAATTCTGGAACTGAGACCACAAATGTTGCGTGGCACTCTATTTAAGTCTCTGGATTTACAGCGGTTTTATCGAAATATTCGATGAGTAAGACGGTTGTGATCCCAAGCACCGTTCCGGCGATTCCTGCAATAACAAGAATGACTTTGAGTTGTGGACTGACAGGAATCTTCCTTGGTACAGCACGGTCAATGATTTCAATACCCCCTACCTGATTGCGAGAAGACGTTAACTTAGATTCAGCATATAATATCTCAGCTTCAAGTGAACGTTTCGCAATTTCTTCCGCAAGGGCGTTCGTCTTCTGAATTTTGGCTCCCATTTGCATGAGAATAATCTGGTTTTCCGGGATTTGTTCCAATAATTGCGCCAGTTCCGTTTCTAATGTGTCAAGTTCTTGCTTGAAGCGTTTCACCGCATTTTCATAACGCGAAAGGTTTGGGATGAATGTTGTTAACTGGTTCTTTATATAGGTATAATGTGCAGAAGGACCGGAGGTAACGGTAGTGGTCTTAGGTGGGATTTGTGTGTTTTTCTGCTGAATATCAGCGATTTGTGCGTCAAGCCCCTTCAATTCCGAGGGGGTCTTTCCGACTTTCTCTTCGTCAGCGACACGCTGTGATTCGAGGTTAAAGAGTTTTTCTTGCTGAAAGAGCCAGACTGGGTCATAAGTGGTGGTTTCGGAGAGTTGGGCTTGTTCGGGGAGGCGGCTTAATTGTTCCTGTAGATACGTGATATGCGCACGCGTTGCATAGGCTTGTTGCTGATTTGTCTCAATATTTTCGCGAACACTGGCATAACGTTCAAGCAAATTAGTGAGCGTTGGCACCCATGTCTCTGAGCTCCCGTTTTGGCGAACGAATTGGAGAAGGGCATTTAAGTCTTTTTGTATTTCGGCTTGAATTTCTTCCTGTTTCGCTTCGAGAAATTCCATGCGTTTTCTAAGTTTCGTTTCTTCATCTCCACGCCGCAAGGTTTTCATGTCTTGCGCGAGTTGGTTGACAAGAAGTGCTGCATTCCGCTCTCCACCTTCTGCCTCAGTCAAGGCGATCGAAAGATTAATATAATCAGAATCCGGGTTTAGTTGTGCCTTGAGGGTGCGTTTGAGTTTGCCGATCGATGGAAGGAGAGCGACCGCGTCCGTGTTCCCGTTTTCTTCAAGATTCTCGATTGCTGTTTTCAGCATCGACTCTGTGGAGAAGCGGGCACTGATTGTTTCCATTTCCCGGCGGTCAATACCACCGGAAAGGACGCTCTGAAAGAGGTTTGCTGAAGGAAGAGAAGGCGTTGCACTGGGTTGAACAAACAACATTAGCGTGGAGGCAGCATACGTTTTAGGCAAACGGAGTGAAATAATTAAGGCAGTTCCTAATACCAACAGAATACTCAGGCAGAATGTAAAAGTGTGTTTTCGGATAAGTTGAAAATAGTCACGTAGGTGTGCCTCCTGTTGCGACATGGATATACAGAATTTCTGCCCCGCGTATGGACAAGAAATTGCCCCTCCTTCTCTTCCATCTATAGGTTGTTAGCAATGCGAATTTCTTCGTCGTTGAAGGCTTCGTCGTGCCATTCGGTTATGCGCCATTCGTCATTTCTTTTTTCAAAGATGAAAAGGTTATCACCTTCAGCGAACCAGCCGGTGAACCCACCTTCAAGCGACTGACCGTCTGCAACGAATCCTTGGATTCTGTAATGGTTCCGAACTTCCGCCCGATTGCCATCTTCGTTCATGGAAATTTCCGGCGGCGCAGAGAGTTCTATCTCAATATCCTGAAACTGCTCGAAGACGCGCGTTGCAGCGTCACGTTCTTGTCGAATGTCGTCAAATTCCAGATCGTCTGTCTTGTCTCCGTCTGTCCCCATGTCGGAAACGTAAAGGAAACCCTCTTCCCAAAAGGTACCGATATAAGAATTAACATCTTCGGTCTCGTAACCTTCACGCCACCGCTCTAAGACTTTATTAATTTGAAGGAGTTCTTCAGGTGGAACCTGACCGACTTTTTCGGCATCCCCACACCCCATAAAGCCTATGAGTAAAATGAGTATGCCTCCGATTTTTATCAAACTCCTGAACATAGTGAATGTTCTCCCTTAAATTTAAAAAGTTTTAATAATACCGAAATAAAGATGTGAAGGGGTGGCACCGATTTCAACCCCCAATTTCTCCATGTCTTTTGCATCTTGTTGGATGGACTCGACCAGGGTAGTAGCATTATAGAAGTTTGAACTCACATAAGAGTCGATGAGGCTATAGACCCAGATACCGATACCCGTATACATAAAAAATGTTCTGAGTTTGTAGCGTTGATTTGCGTAGTCGTATCTTTCTAATACCCCGGCTTCGTCGTGCGGATTTAAACTGGCATAAGTCGCGTAATCATTGTAACGATTATTAAAAGATCTCTGTGCCAGCAAGGCACCGATAGCAGAACCGCCTACCCCGAGAACAGTCAAACTACCTCGGAAGTAGCTGCGGCTGTAAAATTGCCCCCACCCCGGAAAAACAGCAGAACGAACCATTGCACCGATTGGCGAAACAAGTTCGATCTCTTCCTCGGTGTCAACTGGTTTCTGCTCAAGGTCTGTACTATTTTCAGCCTCTTGCGCAAAACTGGTATGAAGGCTAAAAAATAGTAGTAAAATAATTAGAAAAACTCGCAAAAATCGCATCTGATGTGTAGGTGTCTGGGCTTCACGCTTCCAAGAGGTTGCGCAAAGCCCATTTTACTTGTATAAATATCTTACCGCCGACGTTTCGTCCGTTCTGTTGTACGGCTCCGACTGCTGCTACTGCTACTACTCCGCTTATCGTCGTCATCCTTACTACTTGAGCTACTCCGTGATACGCTGGAGCTGGAGGTTGTCGGACGCGTCCGCGTCTTTGTGGCAGTAGAACGGTTGACACTTGTACGTGATCTTGATGAACTTGCCGAGCGGCTAACGCTTGTTCTCTCGCGCGACGTACTTGTTGTCCGTGAGCGGCTGACGCTTGTGTTTGTGCGTGAGCGGCTGGTACTGGATGTCGTACTCCGATACTTCGAGGCAGAACCGCTACTCGTACTTGAAGAGTATGAGCGGCTCGACGATGTAGCTGTCGGACGTCTATAAAGCGGTGTTGTCCGCCGTGTCTCTACCGACCTGCTATAGCGATTCACGCTCCGTGCTGTCGGGGCATCAGAATAACGCCGCTGTTTACTGACCGTGTTTTCTGGCGCATAAACGCTCCGTCGGACACTACTTTGGCGAAGCGTCGAGGCAGAGGCAAGGGCACGCTGCTTCTGTTCAATAATTGTCCGGCGCGCAACCCGTTCTGTTGTTGCCGGTGTCTGTTTCCGGTGGTTTTCGAGCGTTGTACGAACGCTTCTCCGGACGACTGAACGGTCTGCCTGTCGACTGTTCGCCGACAATCGACTCCGACTGTATTGCCGCCGCGTCGCCTCATGCTGCGTGCTCCACTTATTCAACCGAGTCCGTCGTTGATAAACCTTAGGCGTACCGCGGTAGTACGAGTATGGGGAGTAATAGCGATAGTACGCACTCGGATAATAGCCACGGTAGCGTCCGAGGTATCCACCATAATACGAACGGATGGAGAGATAGTGATGATCGTAGATCGGGTAGCTCCATCGGAGGTAGTGGTCGTAGTCCGTCGCGTAATAGACTGGACCATCGTAAAAGTAGAGATAGGTGTAACGGTGCCATGGACGCCAACGATACGTCGGCGTGTATCGTTGAATAACTCTAACTTTCGGTTGCCTGCGATAGGTAGATACTTCAATATGCTCTACGTCAATCTGTTCGCCCCCTTCAGCGACGATATGTAGTTCCATCCATCCATCTTTAACATGACCCACAGCCGGAATTTTGAGACGTTCGGATCGGTTTTTCGCTCGAAGGACGAAAGTGTCGCCGTAACGGGTCTCACTGGCATTTTCGTCATAGTAACCCCGCCGTGTTGCCTCTCGCTTGGTGTTACGAATCCAAGCACGTCCAGCGATAGGTTCTTCATAATCTTCAATCTCTAAACGGTGTGGTTCTCCTCGGTATCGCACCAAAATTTCAATGTACTGTGTTCCCACTGGAATTTCAAAGAGGTATACCGCACTTGCGATTGCGAATTCGTAATCATCCGTGTGCTGAGCGGAATTTGCCCATGCAGTGAGTCTTATACCATCTTCAAAGCGCGGACTTGCGGTAATCGTCGCACTCCCTCGTTCTATCCACTCGTCGACCTCATTCGCTACGCGGTGCTCACGACTGAGCCGATCTGCGTAGTAATCGTAATCCGCAGCGATGGGACTTAGCAACCCAACAAATAGAAAACAACTCATCATGCATACTGCGCTAAAAATGGAAATCCGGGCCTTCATAAGAATCCTCCTATCTTCATCTCCTTTATTTGGCATTGCTAATGGATTTTTATACCCATTACGTGCGGTGCCGCGTGAATATAATCACGTAAATCTTCTTTTTCGCTAAAGTGTTGCAAAAATGATACAATTTCCTTCAAGAATTGTCAAGGATTAATTCGTTCCACTTTCAGTCTTTAGGAATCAGTTTAATGCCTCTTTTTTTTGCGTGTTCGCGGGCGAGTGGTGTAATAATCGCGCCGCTTACATAAACCAGCTCGCGCACACTCGCATCCAAATTTGAAATGGTCGATGCGCTAATCAGAGACTTTTCCGAAGTGGCAGACGGACTGTCCGTTTTCTCCATGACGGATTCGGCAATTTGCATCATTGGTACTAATTCAACGCCAAATTCGGACAAAAGGTTTACATATTCGACCTCGATAGCACCGATTTTTGTAGAAGTTTCGCCATGGTTGAGTACGTCGGAGGCGGCTATAACCTTCTTTCCTTTAGAGAGTGCTTCAAAAACGAGGTAACTACACGGTGTATCCACCAATCTTAACGCGAGTTTCGCAACCATTGGATGCGAAAAAACAGGAAGCACGATCTGCTGATAGGGTGCCACAAAAGTTGATATATCGTTTAGGGTATTTTCCGCCAAAATGTTATCTTCACCAAACGCCGCATAAATCGATTCAAGGTTTATGACTTTAGTTGCGAGTTCGGACAGAATTATTGTAATTTTCCACCCATTTTGCTCACAGATCCGAAGTTGCCTGAGGGGTTCATCTAATGCAAGTTGTGTAGTACCAAAGATAGCGAGTAGTTGTTTTTCGTGTGCAGCTTGGGTCGTAGTCGTTGTCTGCTCTTGCAGTACCTTCTCCACAACTTTCCGAATCTGGTCAGTCAGTTCTTGATTCATGTCGGTTTCAAAACGATAGGAAATCTATAGATGTTAGTGTGGATCGCGTACGATTTCAACAGGTTCGCCACCTTTCAGACCGGCGGCGTTAGAGTCATCGGTATCTAAGTGCATTTGGAGCACATATCCTTCAGAGATTTTCGGACGAACGTTTTCAAATGTTAAAGCGCGTTCACCACGGAAACGGACTTTCAGGAGGTTGTCCTCGTGGATACCGAGAGCCTCTGCCTCTTTAGGAGTCATGTGAATGTGTCGTGTCGCGCAGATCGCGCCTTCCTCCAAATAGATACTTCCTGCGGGACCTATGAGCGTAATCGGTTCGGCACCAGCAAGGTCACCGGAGTCTCGAATAGGTGGGTTTAATCCGAGTCGAATGGCTTCCGTTTGAGCGACTTCGACTTGAGAATAGTCTCGTACGGGACCAAGAATGCGAACGGCTTCAATAGCCCGCATCCGTTTTCCAACGACAGTCACTGTCTCATTTGCCGCGAATGCGCCGGGCTGATAAAGCGGCGCGTAGACGGTGAGTTGATGTCCGGCACCGTAGAGAATTTCAAGGTGCTCCTGCGTTACATGGGCATGCCGTGCGGAGACCCCGACTGGAATCTGCTGCTGCTGTGCAACGGCATCGCACGCGCGATTCCCCGCATCACAGGTTCGCAAAGCACAACCGCTACACGCCTGATCTGTCGTCAATTTGCTGACAACCCGGCGGGTGATCAACTCAACAAGGGCTTGGTCTGGCATCTATTATTCGCCTTTTTGGTTGGGATATTCCGTACGTCGCTGAGGGACGTGCGGTTAATCGACTTAACAAACAACTTACGCTTCGGGTAAGGTCGTTTCAACGTCAGCGTGCGGACGTGGAATCACGTGAACAGAGACGACCTCACCAACACGTGCAGCTGCCTCAGCACCCGCATCCGTTGCGGCTTTTACTGCACCGACATCGCCGCGGACCATAACGGTTACGTAACCCCCGCCGACCTGTTCATAGCCGACAAGTTGGACATTTGCTGCCTTCACCATTGCATCGGCAGCTTCAATACTTCCAACCAAACCTCTCGTTTCAATTAAACCCAATGCATCTCCGGTCATATTAATCCTGATAGCCTCCCATTAAAAATTTAGCAACGAATATGTGAGTCGTTGTGAGGTATTATACGCATAGAATAAGAAAGCCCCGCCGACATAAAAACGGAGGAAAACTGAGCAAAAATGCTGAGTACCTCACCCTATATAATATATCACATTTTTTGAAGTTTTTCAACAAAAAAACTGAAAACGCGTCTGTTTGCTTCATGAATCTCTTTCTCTACCTTGGCGACTTCGCCGAGTTTCTGGTAGATTAAGGCGCGCCAATAGTGAGCCTGTATGAGGGCGTTGGGATCCCCTTGCCACGTTTGGATTGTTTCGGTAAGAAGTGCTAAGGCGTGTGTATAGTCGGCGGTTGCTGATGTGTCCGCCGCTGAGTATTCATGAATCAGCCCACGGCTCATGTAAGCGCGCGCAAAGCGTGGCTCCAAAGCGATGGCTTGGTCCATATCTGCCAGTGCGAGTTTTAAACGGTCTTTATCGCTTTGGGTGGAAAGTTGGAGATGGGTATTACCGCGGGCGTAATAAGTTACTGCGCTTGGCTGCCGTTTAATCACGGTATCATAGTCGGCGAGAGCATTTTGAGTGTCGCCCTGTTCAAAATAGGTTTCTGCGCGTCTCCGCATGACCCGTGCGCTCCACCTTTTTTTCAGCGAGGCGGTATAGTCTGCGATAGCACGCGCCGCGTCATCCAATGCACGATACGCATCGCCGCGACTCGCGTATGCGTCTGCTTGGTATCGTTTGAGTTCTAAAGTTCGGGTATAATCGGCTATTGCTGTTTTATAGTCACCGGCGCGATAGTGGGCGAGACCGCGTTTGGCATAAGCCTCGGCATACCGTGGCTCAATCTCAATGGCTTGTGTAAATGCTGCGATAGCCTGAGGAATTTTCCATGTTCTCAGCGATAGGGTCCCCTTTTGGACGTATGCTTGTGCTTCTGGATTTTCTCCTTTTATGGCGTCCCACGTTACAAAACGGGAAGCAAGGAGAATAGTGATAACCAGCACGGGAGTCATGATATAAATGAGTGGTCGCATGACGTGCGTCTTTCCTACAGTAGTGTGCGGATGCTACCGTTTTGGCTTTCCAGTGCCGTTATAAAGGTGATGGATATTCACGCCTAACTTCAGGGCGTGGACGGAAGAATAAGTCTCTGCTAAGTCAATCTCAATATATGCCGGAATTCCCGGGGGACCGCTATAGCCTGTCGAAAAAATGAGTTGATTTTCACCGAAAGTTGCTATGCCGTCTCTGACGTTTTTCCTTGGGAAATAACCAATTGGCGTATGTCCGACGATCAGGAGGTTGCCGTTGATGGCTTTGAGAAATTTTTCAATATGGGTTAAAGTATATCCACCCATATAGGCAATCTCTGGGCGAGGCCAGAGGAGTTCCTCTAAAGTCTTGGGGTTTGGATCAACGAGGTCGGTGAGACTCCTAACAAAACGCGCAGGTCCGGCGTGAACGCCGACAAAACCTTTTTTCCCGACAACAACTGTGGGTAGGTTCATAAGGAATTCGTAATGCACATCAGTCATTCTTTCAATGAAATTGAACTGTTCATAATAGGCACCCGATGGACTGGCGTATAACGCCCGAATCACCTCGGGTCGGTTTTCTAAGGTCATTCCCATCTTTTTCAGCATTGCGTAGGTGTCTGCTGCAGCGAACTCGTGGTTTCCTCGGACATAGATAAGCCGTTTGCCGTTATCGCCCAGCTGCCTTCGGAGTTCCATCACCCGGTCAATGATGAGTATATCCCCATAGGGGGGGTGCCTCGGTTCATCAGGCTTATAGTCAACCGCATCGCCGAGTATCAGCCCGTAAACATCTTCACCGGCTTGAATCCGCTCGATGAGATTCGTGAGTCGCAACCACTGGTTAAAATCGTCCCAGTGTGCGTGCAGGTCAGAGACAATATAGACAGTGCCGTGATCGGGTAAAACAACAATGTGTCCATCGCGCGTTAATTGATTGGGGTATTGTGAGAGCAATTTGGGCTGAGCTATCGCTATTGAAGCGAGGCAGAAGCAAAGAATAGCGCAAACTATAGGGGTGTTCATCCGTCCTTAAACCTTGAAAAATGCGTCCACAGTGTCTTCCTGTTGCGCGAGTTTATTGAGGTAACGCCGCCTGCGGTTCCAACAGACGAGATAACCAAGAAGCGCGAGACCACCGATCCCACCCCATAAGATATATGAGTTGGAAAAGAGAGATGCCCATCGGTAACGCTCCGTCAGCGATTCGCGCCAATGGACATCGTAGGTGGCGAGATCCCAACCAACGACATCTTCGAAAGCAGTGTTGAAATTACTACCCGCATGAAGTTTCGCAATAATGTCAAACAGTGCCGCTCTGCCTTTGATTTCCACTAACCAGCGTAGCGCGTCTTGGCTTTCGGCATAAGCTAAATCCGCACCGGTTTGCGAACGCGGAAAACTTCGCTCCAATTCTTGAAGGGGCAGTATGGATTTCGAGAAGATGTGTTTGAGGAGTGTTCCGTGACGGCTCGGCACCCATTCATCAGCGAAATAGATGGCAATGCCTTCCACGAACCATAAGGGAATCTCTTTAACGGCTTTGCGGGTGCACTGTCCAAAAAGGACGTGTGCAATTTCGTGACGGAGGACTTGCACGAACTGCAGTTTCGCAAGAGCAATATGTTTTGCATTTTGAATAACAATCCGTCGGCTCAGCGGAAAGGCACACCCGACCGCCCAATCCTGAATGGGCGCGTGAACAGAAGTCTTAAACTCCTCCTGTGTATTGCAGACCCAAATGTCAATTACCCCTGGCGACATACGACTCGTCAACTCCGGCATTTCGGCGTAGAATTCTTCTGCAATCTGAAGGATTGACACTGGATCCGCTGTGCCTTCTCGATAGTAGACACGAAAATGTCGACTCTCTGCTGATTCCCAGGTTGCTGAGGCTGAAAGTATCGGCAAGAGTAATAATAAGAAAAAAATAAAGTTTTTCATATTTAGTCCCACGTCGCTTCCAGCACACGTGAAGTTCACCACGAAACCTACTGATAAAGATGAGCGACTGAACTTCCATAGCCGTTGTAAATCCTGGTCGGGAGCCTCTCCCCAGTCCCAATCATTCTCTCATTGGCTTGAGACCAGCGCGGGTGTGGCACATTCGGATTGACATTCGCTTCAAAGTCATACTCCCTTGGTGCGAGCGTATTCCAAAAGGTGCGTGGTTTCTGACTAATTAACTCGATACTGACGATGGATTTGATACTTTTGAATCCATATTTCCAAGGCACAATGAGCCGAATAGGCGCGCCGTGTTGCGGTGGTAAAATATGTCCGTAAATGCCGACAGTGAGTATTGTCAAGTCATTCATCGCTTCAGCAAGTGTGAGGCCTTCATAATAAGGCCACGGATAGCGTAAGTTGCGTTGTTGCGGTGCTACCTCCGAATCCAAGAATGTGAGCATTCGCACATATTTAGCATCCGCTGTGGGTTGAACTTTTTCAAGGAGGGCTTTCATCGGGAACCCGATCCAAGGGACCACCATTGCCCATGCTTCAACGCAGCGGAAACGATAGATTCGCTCTTCCAACGGCATCTGTTTGATTAAATCATCGACATCCAAGGTCATCGGTTTTTCGACCAGACCTGATATTTTGATTTCCCAAGGACGTGTTTTGAATTGCTTCACTTCTTTCCAAACGCCGCTCTTAGAGGTGGTGAACTCATAATAGTTGTTATAGGTAGCAGCGACAACTTCGTCGGTCATCTGTCTGTTTACTGTGAAGTTTGGATTATTTTCTGCATCAAGTTTCTGCGCGCGATACGGCTCTAACTGTTTTTCGACACCTTTGTTCTGCGCACATGCGTTTGAGGTTGAAAACAGTAATGCTCCCGCACTCGCTAATCCTAAATCTCTGATGAACTTCCGACGGTTGATATAGTCTGATTCAGATGTTACCTGATTTTCAGGGATCTCCCATTCCTTTGGAATTTTGATATACGACATGAGATCTGCCTCCCGTTTAACTTAAACTACAGCAGCTTGGTTCGTTTAGTGCTGTAGGATAGTATATCTTATTTCTGTTTGCAACGCAACTTGAATTCAGTAGTATTAATGTGTTACAAGCAAACAATGTTCATCTTGATAACGTTGATCAATAAAGTTCCACAATTCAAAAGTAGAAAAAATAAGTCCTTTGGTTTGTTTTTTCTTGCAACTTTTTTCAGTTTTGGTGTATAATACCCTAAAGCGTTTATTTCGTTCCAACTTTCTGATGAAATAACGGGGTTGATTGAACAATGTTGCAGAGACATCGACAAGTTCTCATTCTACTTATAGGGCTATTGTACGTTTATTCGGTATGTCCGCTTCTATGCTCGGCTTTTGAACAGAAGTTCTGTTACAGTGGGTCTCAAGAGGTTCTGAGCGGAGATATTAAAGTCCAATCAAACTGCTGCCAAAGTACCAAGACAGGGGCGGCGAGCGAAGCCGAAATGCCGTCAGAAAGCGGCAAATTGTGTTGTTCGACCGACTTAGAACTTGTGATTCCAGACGACAGACACAATACGTCCGAATTCCGTGAATTAATCGGACAGTCTCTTGTCTCAATTCTTCCTATCTCAACAACTTCACCTATTACACCGTCGGAGTCATTCCAAATGCTCCGCGCCCCTTTAATCTCCACGTTTTTCCCCGACTACTCTCTATCCCGTAGAGGGCCTCCTCCTATTCTCTCTTAGATGAGTTCTCAAAGAACTCTTCAAGCACTTATCTATCCATTATTACCAATACTTTTACAGATTGTTTCCCGCGTTTTCTTTTCATGGAAATATAGATCGGGAACTGTTAATAGATCTGTGGCGTGAGGTTTTCTGCCTCGCTGCGCTGCAATATTCTTAGGATGGTATAAATTAAAGTCAACTACCCACCGCTGAAGTGTTGGGCTTGTGAACATCCGTAGCCACACGGGGACCCACAAGTTAAACAGTCGTCTACAGTAATATATCGCGTATCTGGTGATGGCACACCGGAAGATGATATGGATGCTCCCCAAGTCTATATCCCCTCTGATACGTGATCTGGATGGGGAAACATATACCCCGTAAGGGAGAATGCAAACTTATGTTTGTGCCTGTAAAAACCAAAGATGGACAGCAACTGATGCCTCTGCACGCAGCACGCGCAAGAAAACTCATCAAGCGTAGCGAAGCAACCCCCTATTGGGATAACGGCATCTATTGTATCCGTCTGAACAAAGAACCGTCTGATAGAGCTACACAAGCGATTGCTGTCGGTGTTGACCCCGGTAGCAAGAAGGAAGGCTTTACGGTCAAATCAGCGGCACATACCTACTTGAATGTGCAAGCCGATGCTCACCAGAAGGTCGGTAAAAAGATTGAAAAGCGTCGTGAGTTGCGGAGAGGTCGGCGTTCTCGGAAATGTCCGAACCGCATGAACCGCATGAACCGCCTTGCGAATAAAGAACGTATCCCCGCCGGCACGCGTGCGAGATGGAACTGGAAACTCCGTATCCTTGACTGGCTCTCGAAATGCTATCCGATCACACACGTTTGTGTTGAAGATATAAAGGCACGGACGATAGAACGTGCGAAGAAGTGGAATCAGTCGTTTAGTCCTTTGGAAGTCGGTAAACAGTGGTTCTACACCGAAGTTGAGAAGCGTTGGCAACTGCGAACCCTTCAAGGCTACGAAACCAAAGAGATACGCGACAGGTTAGGTCTGAAGAAGTCGTCAAAGAAACTATCGGAAACCTTTGATGCTCATTGTGTTGATTCTTGGTGCTTAGCGTACCACACAATCGGTGGAAACGAAATGCCGGATAACACAGCTATATTCTATATTTCTCCGATACCTATTCGTAGACGAGAACTTCATAGACAAAATCCTCAAAGAGGGGGTAAACGTCCCCGCTATGGCGGCACAACTTGGAGCGGATATGTCAAGAACACACTCGTCAAACACGTCAAACACGGTTTGACCCGGATTAGCGGATTTAGCAAACAAGGTATCTCCCTGTATTCTTTAGAGGGAAAACGCCTTTGCCAAAATGCGAAGACACAAGATTATAAGGTGCTAACCCGCCTTAAATTTAACTATAGGAGCGGGGTTTCCTCCCACAGCTAAAGCAGTGGGTCTCCACCCCGAATACTTTGATGAAAATGCGTCTGTTTTTATGCACAATGCTGCTCAGTTCAGTTTTTATTTCTTTAGGATTCGCACAAGAGAGTTGTCCTGCTTGAAGCAATCCCGTCTTACCGCCGAGCGGTATGATGAGTGAAGTCAGTTCGGCTTCAAAAGAGATAGAGCAATTTCGAGTAAATATCAATATGTTGGCTTCACCTGATGCACAAGGTGGACATCTTGAATCAAGGGGACTTTCACCAACCGGAGAAATCGTGAATGCTCCTTTGCATAGACACCGTGTAGCGTTGAGTACTTACCGAATTGATGTCGGATTACAATACTTGCTTAACGATCGGTGGATGTTGCAGGCAAATATTCCGTATGCTGTCAGAGACCAAGATGCCAGCATTGAATGGCTTGATCCAGTGAGTCCTGAAGAGGAACAAGCCATTTTGCGGAGCCGGGATATCCATCATCGAGATGAAACCTATACCGGGCTTGCCGATTCAGATTTGTTCTTAGGCTATAAAACTCACGGCCTCTTTAAAACGGATGATATATTGTTTGCCCGGTTAGGCACCACAATTCCAACCGGCAGAACCGAGGAAAACCCGTGGAAACTTGGAGACGCAGGTATTGAACACCTTCATATCCAGTTTGGCACCGGTACTTTTAATCCTACTGTTAGTCTCCAGTACAGTCTGCCTTTCTACCAAAGGGGGTCTGTTAATGCGTCGACGCGTGGAACATTTCCATTCTATGAAAATAGTAAGACTTATCGAGGTCCAGTCGAATTAAGTTATACGATTGGCTGGAGGTATCGCCTTTTCGATTGGCTTTCATTTAACGGAAACTATCTCGGATTTTATCAATCCGCTGCCGCTTGGGATGGCGAGCGCGATATCAATACCGGGTTGCGTTACAGCATGGCAGCACTCGGTGTGTCCTTGGCAACACTGGACGGCATTACCGTCTCCGCCAACGTTATGTTTCCGCTGACGCAACAGACCCTTTATGATGAAAGTGATGCGATTGAATTTGGCAATTTGGTCTCTTTGACGACAACCTATTCATTTTAGTTGGCTGTCAGCATGTTGTCTAAATCCCGGCAAAAGCCGGACAACCAATAAGGTAAAAAAGGAGAAACAAATGAAAATGAAAGTGATGGGGCGAATTGTCGCCTCCTTCTTAGCAATTACCACCGTGCTGCTGTTTTCAGTCTTTTCGATTAAGGCAGAGGACGCGCACAAGAAGCATGAAACCCATCATCAGGGTGATCACATGGCTGCTGATGACGACAAAGTACGTTGTGCAGTTGATGGCATGATGATGAAGCCTTCAGCAATGATCAAAGTCGAACAAGACGGAGAAGCCTACTATTTCTGCAGCAATATGCAGGTAGAGATGTTCAAGGCGAATCCGAATCAGTTCCTCCAAACAATTTCAGTGGGAAATTTGACATTTGATCTCAACGTACTAACTACAGATGCTTACAAGATGATGATGTCTCACATGGGAATGGGAGGCATGATAAAAGCCGATGAGATTAAAGGAAAAACACACTATATTAGTGTGTATCCGACCCAAGAACACGCTAAGGTTATGTTAGGTGATGTGAAACTCGCCATTCAAGTGACCAATACCGAAGGCGAGACGAAGATGGCATTGCTGAAATACAGCAAAATGACCCACACCTATGCAGGATTCATTGTTATGCCAAAGGGTGAAGAACATGAAGTTCGCATTCGCGTAACAAGTCCAGCTGTCAAGATTTCGCTTTAGTCTCATCAAATTCACTGGAGCGCGTTCTGAGCGCAATACCTTCAAGTGGAGGAAGTTCCGAACGCTGCTCCTCGCCTGTCAAGGAGCCGACAATGCGTACAGTTAGTTTAGCATACCAAATGGCGTTAGTTGTTATCGGAAGCGTAATAGTGCTAAATGCTTTGGTCGGAAAAGAAGCGCACGGGAGCATCCAAGAAGCGTCAACGCCAGAGCAAATCACCGATGTAACGACTCTATTTGCTGAAACGCTTGAGCTGCCAAACTTAATTCGGGTTGCCGTTGCGCGGAGCCCAAAAGTTAGAGCCGCGAAAGCGCGGTGGCAGGCAACAATTGAACAGTATCCACAAGTGACGGCATTGCCTGATCCGATGTTCATGTACGGCTACTATGTGCGGAGCGTGGAGACACGCGTCGGACCTCAACGCCATCGGCTTAGTTTTTCGCAGACATTTCCATATCCCGGCACCCTTGAGGCAGCCGGAGAGGTTGTCAAAAAGGCAATTGAGGTTGAGCGTGTGAAGCATGAACAAGTGATACGTGATCTCATTGTTGAACTGAAACTGAGTTATCACGAATTGGCGTACCTCCAACGCGCAGTCGAATTGACGCAACAAAATCACGAACTGTTAACTTCTATTCTCACGATTGCCACGGCGCGCTATGCCGAAGGAAAGGCAGTGCTCAATGATGTCCTGAAGGCACAGAGTCAACTCGCCCAGTTGGAATATGATCTCGTCCTGTTGGAGGAATTACAGCGCGTTGAACATGCAAACATTACGGGGACCCTATCGATTCCTTCAACAACGGCACTGGGTACGACAGTGCCTGTCCCATACCAGACGCTTGATGTCGGATTGGCTGATGTAGAGAAACAGGCATTATCAAAACGGCAGGAATTACGGATTGCCGAATTAAGCATCGAGAAAGCCAGCGAACGGATTGCGCTCGCAGAACTTCAAACCAAACCCATGCTTAAACTTGATTTAATGACAATAGAAACCGGTGAAGCATTGATGCCGGATGCCATTGGGAGTGGTAAAAATCCGTTCACCATCGGTTTTGGTGTAACAATTCCGTGGTCAAGTCTGAAGAACAGGAGCAAGATTCGCGAGGCCCAGCAAAACCGTGAGGTTGTCACGGCGAACAAACGCGCCCTTGAAGATAAAACGAAGGTCGCCCTTCGGAAGATTTATTTTCGGCTTGAAAACGCCCGACGGCTCGTCGAACTTTATGAAACCACACTCATTCCACAAGCCGGTGCCGCAATTGAAGTCGCTGAGGAGTGGCATCAGGAAGGTCCCAAGAGCATTGCAGGGTTCCTTGAGACGCAGAGCGTTTGGTTGAATTTTAATCTCGCTCGCCTGCGCGCGATCGCAGACTATCAACAAAACCTCGCTCGGTTGGAGCAGCTCGTCGGAGGGAAAATTGATGATTTACGTCCTGCACAGTAGACACAAATTACAAGGCCTGTTTACCTCTGTAACACTGTTCACTACGCTGATAATTCTCACTATTCTGGTGGGCGGGTGTGTGAATCGTCAATTGGAAACGTACCAAGAACTGCGTAGCACTGAGATACAACCACCCGCGTATTACTATACAGAAGTTAAAAAAGAGATTGCCAATACCGAAAACGAATCGACTGGAGAACCAGACCCGTTCCTCAGTGAGATTGAAGAAAAAGTATTGAAATACCAAAAACAGTGGCAAACACAATTAAAAAGTGAAATACCGATACCAAATCTGTTTTATGATCTTTCAACAGACACCGTGAAAACCTATCGGCAGTTGGCAGCGTCACCCGAAGAAGCAAAAACCCGGCTTACCCAACCTATTGTGTTGGAACTTCTTATAGCACTCGGATACGAATGGAACCCAGGCTTGAAATCTGCCCATGAGAAAATTCGAGCTGTGTTAGAGCAATATCCGCAAGCGGCTTACTTAGAGAATGTGTTACGTCAGTATAACGCTTTCACAAAACAACTTGATACCAAAGTTGGACCGATGCGCCATAAAGAGATGATGGCAATGAAATTTCCGTTCCCAGACACCTTAACGTTGAAAGGGCAAATCATCACTGAAGATGTGCTAATTGCCCAAAAAGAGTTTGAAATCGCCCTACGAGATCTGGTGACAGAGATCAAGTTGGCGTACTACGATTATCTTTTTATTCTTGAAGCGACCCGTATTAACGAAGAAAATCAAAAATTACTGGAGCAGATGATTGCGATTGCCCAAACGAAGTTTCGGGTCGGACAGGGCAAATATTCAAACGTCATTATGGCACAGGTGGAATTATCGAAATTAGCAGAGGTAATTATTACACTTGAGCAACAGCGCGAAACTATCATTGCGCGCCTTAATACGTTGTTGAACGCTTCCGCGGATTTGCCTTTAGGACCTCCTGTGCCAATTGAAGAAGAACGCATTACACTTACTTTAGCCGACCTATATAAATTAGCGGTTGAAAAACGTCAGGAAATCCAAAAACAGAAGTTGGCAATCAGTAAGATGAGTTTGATGGTGGAAATGGCAAAGCAAATGACGTATCCCGACCCGACCCTCGGTGCAAGTTACTTTGAAAACCGGGCTATAGCAGACTTGAAACATAGAAAAAAAATGCCGATGACATTTTCCACACAACGGACATTGAATCCAGCAAATACTGCATGGTTCGGACACCGCAATTCATACATCCACGAAATTAATGTAAAGATTGAAGTAATGGCGCATAAAATTGAAGAACTTGAAAGTAATCTCCGCTTTGTTGTGAAAAAACATCATTTTGGGATGGAGACAGCAAATCGGAGTATTCGGCTCTATCGCCAGACGCTGCTTCCGCAAGCACAGCAGGCGTTGGAGGCGGCGAATACTGCTTACCAAGCGGCACAAATTGACTTTTTGAGTTTTCTTGATGTCCAACGTACTTTATTAAATCTGAGGATTGAGGAGCAGCGAGCCTTACGCGATTATCGCCAACATCTCGCACAGTTGGAACAGGCAGTTGGCACACTATTACCCAAACAATCGCTGATCCAAGAGTAGTTTTTCTATAAGACTTGCGCTAAATAACTTTTTGTAAAATATCGTTTCACACAAGTAGACCGGACAAGGAGTTTAAAAATGCCTAAGAATTTTTACCGCGCAACCCTACTGATTATTATCGTGCTTTTCGTATTCGGCTGTAATCAACAAGAGAACGCTGAGATGGCGCGTCGTGTTAATGAAAAACATGACACGGCATCGGAGGGCATGTCGGGTATGGATGGACACGCCGACCCTGTGTTGAGTGAAGGACCTGATGCAACATTGGAGAACACATCGGGCATGGATGAACACGGCGACCATGGCACAATGGTGGCATCCTCAGATGAAACGAAAACAATTCGGTTCTGGACTTGTGTTATGCATCCGACAGTCAAAATGTCAGAACCCGGTAGTTGTCCGGTTTGTAAGATGGATCTGATCCCTATTTATGAAGGTTCAGGGCTGGAACTGACTGAGCAACAGAAGGCGTTGATGCCGGTCCGCACCGAGCCTATCGCTTTCCGCGAAGTTTCGCGTGAAATCCGAACCGTCGGTGTTCTGGATTATAACGAGACGCGTATGGCGTATGCTTCAACGCGAATTTCTGGGTGGATTGAGGACTTGCACATTGATTTCACCGGTATCAAGGTGCGTGAGGGAGATGAACTTTTGTCTATCTACAGCCCAGAATTAGTCACGGCACAGGAAGAATATCTGACAACACTTAAAAGCATTGAGGAACTTCAAAATACAGAATATGTCCAACTTCGCAAATCGGTTGAACAGACGCTTACCGCTGCGAAATCCAAACTTGAATTGTATGGGCTGACCTTAAACCAGATTGAAGATATTCGCAACCGCGGAGAAGTCAGCACAACTTTACCACTGTTCGCTCCGATGGCTGGGACTGTGGTTCACATGAACGTTAGCCAAGGGCAGCATGTAAACAGAGGTATGAATCTTTACCGTATTGCGGATCTCAATAGTTTATGGATTATGGCGGACGTTTACGAATATGAATTGCCGTGGATTTACATGGGACAAGCCGTTGAAATTACGACGCAGGCGATGCCGGGGCAGACGTTTTCTGGCAAAGTTACCTATATTTATCCGTTTTTTGACGCGCAAACGCGGACACAGAAGGTCCAGATAGAAGTCGCCAATCCGATTGGACGCCTCCGTCCAGGGATGTATGTAACGCTCCAGATAAAACCGACACTTGCAGAAATCTATACACATGGGGCGATCTCTCAAGCACCGTATGCGTGCCCGATGCATCCATGGGTTACTTCTGAACATCCCACTGAATGTGAGATATGTGGCATGGATCTGGAACCGACACATCCCGATATGATTGGGTCTGAATCAGCGGCTGAAACAGATAAGAAGTGGGTCTGTCCGATGCATCCTGAAATCCAATCCGAGGAATTCAATGAATGCTCCATCTGCGGTATGGACCTCGTTGAAAAAGCGGAAATATCTACACCGGCAGAGACGACAGCATCTGTTTGGACGTGTCCGATGCATCCTGAGGAGCAATCTGATGAGTTCGGAGAATGCTCTATCTGTGGCATGGATCTTATTGAAAAACAGCCAACAGCAGCGGGAACTGACACCCATTTCCATGCACATCAACCTACAGTCCCTTCAGATCAGCCGCCACTAATTTTTAAATATGTATGTCCTGACCATCCCGATGAGTATGCGACTGTCCCGGGATTGTGTCCACGTGATAGAAAGCCACTTCTTATGACCGGGGAAGTCTTAACCGTTCCTAAGAGTGCAGTCATCAACACGGGGTTACGAAAGATAGTTTTTGTAGATCGTGGCGAATCGGGTTATGAACAGATTGAAGTCGAGGTGGGTCCTGAAGCTTGGGGAACATCAGGCGACTCAGAGACCAAACGCCGATACTATCCAATTGTTAGCGGGCTTACGCCTGGCGATATGGTCGTCACCCACGGCAACTTCCTGATAGATTCGCAAACACAATTAACAGGCTCCGCATCTGGGGCTTATGGTGGGGCAATCGGTGGTGAAGAATCAGCAGCCCCGGTCCATCAACATTAATCCGAAAATTTACTAAGTCTTGTTTCTGATGTTGAATTACTAAGAACCCTTTCATCATCCAGAGACAATTGAACTTCACCGAAAACCACCGTGAAATGAAATTATGCCTTAAATGGCATAATTTGTCTTTGCTTTACATTTGGAACGGTGACCAGATTTAATAATTAAAAAAATGATTAACCGAATTATTGAAATCTGTATGAAAAACCGCCTGTTGGTATTAGTTATCTTTGTGTTTGTCACAATAGCAGGTTGGTGGGCATTGAACCATACACCCATTGATGCACTACCGGATATCGGCGAAAACCAGGTAATTGTCTTTGCGGATTGGCCCGGACGCAGTCCGAGGGATATTGAGGATCAGGTTATCTATCCGTTGAGTATTACCATGCTTGGAATTCCCGATGTCAAAGATGTTCGCTCGACTTCAATGTTTAGTTTTGGTTACATTAACATTATTTTCAAAGATGATGTTGATTTCTATTGGGCACGAACAAGAGTACTGGAACGTATGAACCTTGCCCAAAAAGACATGCCGGAGGGTGTTGTGCCGGTCCTGGGTCCTGATGCAACGGGTGTCGGACAGGTATTTTGGTACACCGTTGAGAACGGGTACTATTGCCCGAAGCATCCAACGGAACGCTACGCCGAACCGGGCACCTGTCCGGAAGATGGAGAAAAACTTGTCGCTGCCAATTTAGAACTACATGAACTTCGATCGCTCCAAGATTGGACGGTTCGTTACTATCTTGCTTCTGCTGATGGTGTTTCTGAAGTCGCTTCAGTCGGTGGATACGTCAAGCAGTATCAGATCGACATCGATCCGAACACGTTATTAGCCTATAATGTGCCGTTATCAGCGGTTTATAACGCTATCCGAGGGAGCAATCTTGATGTTGGCGCAAAGGTTATTGAGGAAGGCGGGATGGAGTTCCTAATTCGGGGCTTGGGCTTTATCAAAAACATTGAGGACATAGAAAACATCGTTGTCAAGGAACATAACGGTGTGCCAATCTACGTAAAAAACCTTGGAACAGTCAGTGAAGGTCCCGACTTTCGGCGCGGTGCTTTAGACAAAGCGGGCGTGCCAGCGACCGGTGGTGTCGTGCTAATGCGCTACGGGGATAACCCGCTACGTGTGATTGAGAATGTTAAGGCGAAGATAGCCGAGCTTACACCGGGACTGCCACCAGGAGTCCGAATTGTCTCGTTTTACGATCGAAGTCATCTTATTCATCGCGCAACAGATACACTGAAGGAAACGCTAACAGAAGAGATCATCGTCGCTGCAGTTGTTATCCTGCTTTTCTTAGGACAAGTTTCGAGCAGCCTAATAATAGCACTCGTCTTACCGATGGGAGTTTTGCTTGCGTTTGTAGGCATGCGGATGATTGGTTTACCCTCGAATATCATGTCGATGGGTGGTATCGCCATCGCGATTGGTGTTATGGTGGATGCTGGTATTGTAATGACAGAAAATATCGCGCGACATTTGCAAGATCCACACCCAAGCGAAAGCAAACTTCAGGTCGCAACTCGTGCAGCTAAAGAGGTCGGTCCGCCCATCTTCTTCGCAATGCTCATTGTCATTGTCGCCTTCATACCTGTTTTTTCCCTTACTGGTCAAGCGGGTAAACTCTTCAAACCCCTGGCATATACAAAAACTTTCGCTATGCTTGGTGCAGCACTTCTCGCAATCAGTTTGGTGCCTGTTTTAGCGTCTATCCTACTCACGGACCCAACGCGGACCCGAACAGGTGCGATTTCCAAGCGAGTCTCACAACTTCTGGGACTCCTCGGCTGGCCCCTCAGAAAGTTAGCAGATGGGATTACTTGGGTGCTCAGAACCAGCTATCGTCCGATTATTCGGTTGGCTGTAAAAAATATCTGGACGAAACTTGCCGTTGTCGCTTTGGCACTCCTGGCGTTTGTCGCAAGTATACCACTCACGCCTTTCTATAAAAATATCGGGCAGGAATTCATGCCACCACTTAATGAAGGCGCATTGTTGTTTATGCCGGTGCTACTCCCGGGTGCCTCAATCACACAAGCAAAAGATGTGATGGCAAAACAGGATTTGATTATGAATCGATTCCCGGAAGTTTCACTTGTCGTTGGAAAATTGGGAAGAGCATCAACGGCAACCGACCCGGCTCCTATTGGCATGTTTGAAACGATCGTCAATATAATTGACCCAGCGACGTGGCCCCGACGAGCGATTAAACCCAACCCGACAAGAGAACTTGTGTCTGCTCTTGTTCAACGCTTAATACACGACGGACTTATAAGTGAGGAACATGCAAGCCATATTGGTGCTGATTTTCTGGATGAAATTGTTGCAACGGCGGTAGAACGATTTGATACCTTAGCGACAACATACCACAATTCTTATCTGTCAGTTGATGCGCGCGAGAAACTCTATCGCATCTGGTTATTACGGATTCTTTTGGAAGAACTCCTCGCTGAAGAACGGGCAGGCGAAATGCGGTTGGAACACGTCAGGGTTGGTGAATCTGAAACCGAAAAGAAACTTCATCGGATCGCTGAGGAAATTGAACCTACCCTCAAACATAAGACTTACTTCCGAACGAAGAACCGAAACGAACTCATCGCTGAACTGACGGAAGCAACCCGAATGCCAGGTGTCTCGCCTATTATGACGCAACCCATCCGTAATCGTGTTGATATGCTCGCAACAGGCATACAAACCCCCATCGGTATCAAAGTGTTTGGGAAAGACCTCGCGAAAATTGAAGAGATTGCCGTGCGAATTGAGCAGGAACTCCTTAAACTTGAGGGCGCGCAAGGTCCCTATGCCGAGCGCATTGGAAATAAGCCATACCTTGAATTTCACATTAACAGAGAGGAAGCAGCGCGCTACGGCATCCAAATCCGAACAGTTCAGCAAATCATCATGACAGCCATCGGTGGTATGAATCTGACCTATACTGTTGAAGGACGGGAGCGATTTCCAATTCGTATCCGTTACATGAGGGAACTACGGGATAATGTTGAAGCACTCAAGCGTGTTCTCGTCCCATCACCAAAAGGACTCCATATTCCGCTTGAGCAACTCGTAACAATTGAAAGACGTCCGGGACCCGCGAAGATTGCAAGCGAAAATACACTACTCTTTTCGCGCGTCTTTTGTGATGTAGATGTTGACACCATTGGACTGGTTGACTTCGTCGCATTAGCGCAAAAGACGCTTGATGAGAAGATTAAACCCACGCTACCGCAAGGCTACTTCTACGCTTTTAGTGGGCAGTATGAAGCTGAACTGGAAGCCCGCAGTCGATTAGCAATTGTCGTCCCGGTGTGTATTGCTGTCATCTTCATATTGCTATACCTCCAGTTCAAGTCGCCGTCTGCGATGTTTTCGATTTTCCTTGCGATTCCTTTTGCATTCATCGGTGGCATGTGGATGCAGTGGTTGATGCAATACATACCAGAGGCACTCGGCGGTGGTTACGCCATTAAATACAGTACAGCCGTGTGGGTGGGGTATATAGCCTTATTTGGCATAGCGGTCGAGGATGGCATCGTCTTAATTGAATATTTACTCGAACGCGTCCGAGGCGGTGAACCGATTGACGAAGCCGTCATCAGTGCCGGTTTATTACGCGTCCGACCCATCGTCATGACCACGGCGACGACAGTTCTGGCATTATTACCCATTATGTTGGCAGAAATTAGCACGACTACCGGTGCGGAGTTGATGAAACCCATCGCAGTTCCTACCTTTGGTGGAATGGTGTCGGCAACGATGGCTAATCTTATCTTAGCACCCGTGTTATTCTCTCTCTTCTATCCCATCGAACGCTGGATTCGTGAACGGTAGAGGGTATGTATAAGGATTATTTTTTTACTATTTGTCCTGAAAATGAAATTGGAGGAATCATGAAACTTCTGACTACATTCGGCATCTGTATACTCGTCGGTCTTGTGGGGTTACCAACTGTTGATGCTGCACTTGAACTCGAAAAATACTTACATGTCGCAAAAGGCGGGGTCGTAAGCGTCGGTCGCGGATTAGCGATTACCGATAAAGAATTGGAGATCGCACGCACCGAAGAATTCTCTATCGGATTCCAATTAACCCCCGCACTTCGATTCTCAGTGCCATTCAGTCGTTACGTTGTGGATACTCGCGGTGGTAACACTGATGTTTTACCCTTCGGGATGTTGGATATTGAGACTGTAGGTATGATGCTGACACTGAGTGGACGTGGGAAGTGGGCACCATTTATTGGGTTCGGAGCAAATTTCTACGCATTTACTGAACAGTTCGCTGCACCTGCTAATATCCAGAACACTTTTGGGGCAGAAGTGTCTACTGGGGTTAACAGGAGACTTATTGATAGCATCTTTGGTGTCGCTCAGTTGTACGGATCGTTTGGCTATCAATTCAGTTATTTAAGACCGGGGGTGAGTGTGCCTACCAGACCTGACGTTGAGACGTTATCATTAGGTCGCCATAGCATTAACTTCCGGTTAGAGGTCTTGGGGTTGTAGTTAAATAGAAATCTAACAGAAAATCCTTGTAAAAATAAACATTTCTGGTAAACTTACAGAGATATTGAAAAAACTCGTATCGAACTAACTGCCGAGGCATAGCGATCAAATTTTTGTAAAAAAGCACCGGTCAGGAGACTCAAAAAAATGTATTTTCAAATCTACCGCCAGTTTTGTATAAATATCTTGTTAGTGCTTGTCTTTTTCATAGTAAGTCTGCCATTACTCGGTAACGCCGATGAAGCAGAAATGCCAGATCAAAGGTTGATGGCTCTCTTTCCAGCAGCGAAAAAATTTGTTCTAAGAAGCCCTATGCTCACAGCCGACCAAATTGCTGGCATTGAAAAAGAACTGGGTGCAGAACTTCTGACGGAAGATCAGAAACCCGTTTTTTACATTCCGATCAGTGAGAAAAAAAAGCCTTTGGGTTTGGCATTGTTCGCGAATGCTGAGGGACCGAGTGGTGTTATTGAGGGTGCTGTCGGACTGGATATGCGCGGAAAAGTGGTGAAAGTAGAGGTCTATAAGCATCAGGAATCAGAGGCGATTGTCGGATCGGAATTTCTTAAGCAATTCATCGGTATGGGTATAGATAACACTTTCAAGGTTGGCGTAGATATTGATACTATTAACGGGCATGAGGAGGCTTCAAACGCAGTCGCGCTGATGCCAAAAAAGACATTGGTGATGAGTTATGCCCTCTTTTCAAAAAAGAAATCGGAACCGGAACCAAAAGCAGAAAAGACACCAGAGCCTGCTGCACCAGTGAAAGATCTGCCTGAAGTTGAAGACCTTAAAGCACTCATGATGTTAATGATAGATGACTATTTCGTGGTCGTTGATTACTTTGATGACAAAGAGAGTAAGACGAAAGCCATTCAGGCAGCAAAGCGACTCGCCAGATATGCAAAGAGTATTTCAAACTTTGAACCCCCGAAAAATGCGGATCAGACGGAAGAGTATGTCTACCTGCAGGACAAGTTTAGCGAGACACTCCTTAAATTCGCTGAGGCACTTGAGATGGAAGGTATTTCTGACGAAACACGCAAGCAGTGGGATGCTATCGTTACCTTAATCAATCAGTCACACCTTCGGTTTAGCGAGGAAGAGATTGACCTGGATACGTATTAGTTTAAATTGCTACCTATTTTTTTGAATTTTGATTGGAGACAATATGAAAATCTGGATATGTTGCTTGTGTGTAGTCGGTATGTTCGTAAGCACACTGCAGGCGGCAGCGCAGATTCGCCCACCCCGCCGAAGACATAGGATAATGGTAGATCCAAGTGCAAAGGAAAAAAAGGACGTACGCAAGGCGGATATAGGTGCGAGTCTCAAAGATATTGCGCAACGGACAACACAGCACGACCAAAACCCGAAAGTAGATATTGTGTTCGTTGTTGATGGTAGCAAACGGATGGCGGGACATCTCTTCGACCTTGAGAAAAAGATTGTTGATATGCTCGCTGTTATAGAGGCAAAAACGATCGACTACAGATTTGGATTGGTGAGTTTCCACGCAGTACAAGGTGAACCGCGTTTGGCACTGCAGCCGTGGACGTTTGACTATCTCAGTATTACGAAGGCACTCCAGGACATGCAGGTTGAATCCGGAAATAACATTCAATCTGGATATGGGCTTGATGCAGTCGTGAAGGGGCTGAACGACTTGGAATTCCGTGATGAAGTCACAACCCAATTTATCGTGGTTACCAACTCGCGCATGCGTACTTCATGGACAGACGCAAAAGCCAAAAACAGGATTAGTGAGCAGATTATCAGTCTGTCCCGTCGAAACAACGTTCAACTCAATTTCATCGGTATTAGCGAACGGGTCCAAGCGGAACTCACGGATGAAACGAACGGAAAATGGTATCCGATTGACTCGAACCAGCGGCGGATGGATGGACAACGGATTCAGAGTGGCGAGACAATCGCGGATAAAGCCATACTGCGCGTTGATGGCATATTCAAGCGTATTGCCGAGAACCTCGTCGCAAGTCATCCCGGAAAAGTGGACGTTGTGTTTATCTTTGATTACAGCCTAAGTATGGAAACCAAGACGGAGGCTGCCTGTGATGGCTTGGATCAGATGGTTTCTGTGTTTAAGTCGGCAGGGTTGGCGTATCGGTTTGGGATGATCCGGTTTTGGGCGGCAGTCGGTGGCGGCGAGAGTACTATTGTCGTGACCAACCCACCCTTGGAACCGGAGCAGGTGAAATCGCTGTTTCGCCTACCCAAAATGGGGGATGAACATCTGTTAGATGCTGTTATTGAGGGGATACCGAAACTCCGAACAGATCCAGAACGTCAACTCGTTCTTGTCATTGTCACAGATGAATCAACAAGCAAGCGCACCGAAAAAGGGTATACTGTCGGACAAGCGATTTCGGTGTGTCGAGGTGCCTTCGCAAGGGTTTATGTTATCGGGGGTGTCACCTCTATGCGAAGCAGCTCCATTTCGGATAATTTCCAACGTCAAGTTGCTCAATTAACCAAGGGTGAACATTACATTATGCCGGGTTCTATTATCGCTGACGAGGGACGATAGCGTATCACTCCAAAGCCAGTTCATCTGCCGTTTTCGCGTGAATAGCGATAAGGACAAAACTGGTTGACTGCAAATTAGCAACCGGTTTTGTTAGTTCTATAGGTGTATTGCTGACGAAGCTCCCGTCTTCCTGCCGGATACTTGTCAGGTAGTTGATAGAGACACGACGGGTGTTGAGTGGATCGTTTCCAGCGGCGAGTGCCATAACCGCGATGGCGGTAATTTCGGGATCGCTCGGACTATTTTTATATCTGCCGAATCCGCCGTCATTGTTCTGTAGCTGTTTTAGCCACGCAATTTGCGCGTCGATGTCATAAACGGGTTCCAAACCTTGTATCACCCAAGATGTGACAAAAATGTCCGACTGTGTGCCGCGCTGCAGTGCCCATCCGCTGTCATAGTTGATACTTTCCGCAAGCCAATCTGCGCCTTTAGAGACGGGGGCAAAGTTCTGTTTGAAACCCAGCCGTCTGAAACCTGCTAAAACAGCAGCAGTGTAAAGCACATTGTCAGCACTCCGTTCTTTTCTACCCCAAGCCCCACTCGGATTCTGCGCTTTTTTTAGCCACTGCAGTCCTTTAAAACGGATTTCTGGATCGGTTTCCGCTGTTGCCAAAGCAACAAGGGCAAAAATGGTATGGGCAGTGTTGTTGTTCCAACTCCCATTATCCCACTGCGTATTCCTGAGATACAGAACGCCTGATCGGATGACCTGCGAGCCTGTCCCCCATCCGGCATCGATTAACGCCCACATCGCGAACGCCGTGTTCTCGACATTGCTATCTCCACCAGGGACCAGTGGCCAGCCACCATCTCGGTTCTGATGCTGCACAATGTAGGCTTTCGCGCTTTCTATGGTTTTATAAAGCGGCGGTTCCTCTGATGCTTGATATGAAGGGAGATCTGTAACAGGAGATGCCTCGCTATCGGCAAAAGCATCCACTTTAATCCCGATTACGAAATGCAGCAGCATGTAGCAACATATCAATATGTGCATACTTTCATAGTTCTTCATTTTTCGCCCCACATATAGGTTAAAGTCGTAAAGTTACAATTATGTAGACCCCTACCCCTTAACAGACGACAGTTCGTAGTAGTGCGATTCATCGCACGTCGTACTAAGAAGTGCCCAGATTTTGATGGCAATTCAGTGAAGACTTTTCGCTACAATTGAGGTTCAATCACAACCTTGTAAACGCCTTCTTGTCCGAGCATGTCAATGCCTTTTTCCAATTGGTATAACGGCAGATGATGCGTTATCAGTTCATCCAACGGGGCGCGTGTTATCTGAAGGAAATCCAACGCCGTCTGGAACTGGATTTGTGGATATGCCCACACACCGCAGACATCCAAATCCTTGTTACAAATTTGATGCGGACGCACTCGAGTATCCCCAGAGTCTGTATAGTGTCCGACTTCAATAACCTTTCCACCCCGTCGCACGACATCTAATGCTTCGGAGAAAACCATCGGCAATCCAGCGCACTCAATCGCGATATCCACTCCGACACCACTTGTCAGGTCTTGGATCTGTTCAATCCGTTCTTCAGGTGTCGTGTCCCCAACGTTGATAACGACATCTGCCCCCATCTGTTTCGCCATTTCCAAGCGGCTATCGACGAGATCCGTGGCGATGATAGTCCCTGCACCGCTATCCCGCAAGACTGCGACAACGAGTAAGCCTATCGGTCCGCATCCGAGAACTGCAACCCGATTTCCGATGCTGTATCCGTCGCCGACTTGTGGCACTCCCGGCGCACAGGCACGTTCAACGGCGCGCGTCGCTACGGCTACCGGTTCTGTCAACACCTGAATTGCATCAGGAATGCTTTCCGGCATCTTATAAACCCAAGAATTCCCGTGAATGTAGGTATACTCAGAAAATTCGCCATTCAGATAGGGTGGCGTTTCGCTGTTGCTAAATCCATAGATCGTCCGTCCAGAACAGAGCGTCGGGCGACCTGGGACGTGTAGGCAGTAGTAACATCGACCACAGTTTTTTGATCCCGGCACAACGGTTACGCGATCCCCCGCTTTAATGGGACCGCCTATCACGTTCATAGCCTGATTCGCATCTTTACCAATCTCTGCTACCGTACCCACAACCTCGTGTCCAGGGATGACCGGAAATTTCAGGGCGGTATGCCCAAGATACATGTGTTTATCACTCCCACAGATGCCGACTCTATCGACTTGTAACAGGAGTGCATCGTCTGCAGGTGTCGGTTTCTCAAATTCGCGGATTTCTATCTGCCCAGGTTCGAGCATCACTGCCGCTTGAACTTGCATGGTTAAGTTTCCTCGTTTTCTAAAATATAAAATTATTTTGCTATTCTTTAGGCTATTGTGACCAGAGAGGGATCAATATTTTTGTGAGTTCTGCGAGGCTTTCCAAATTGTGTGCTGGCAGAAAATAATCGACATACGGCAACGCCGTGCGGATACCTCGACAGATCGGTTGATAGCCGTCGCTGCCGAGCAACGGATTGAGCCAAATCAACCGATAGGCGTGCCGATGCAACATCTCCATTGAATAACGCAGCACCTCTACATCGCCACGATCCCAACCGTCGCTGATGAGGATGACCACCGTGCGATACGCCGAGAAAGAGGGCGCGAACTGCCGATAGAATTCCAACAGACTTTCACCAATTTTTGTGCCACCCGACCAGTCCGGCACAACATCTGCCACTTCATTCAAACCCTCTGCTAACCCTTTCCGACGGAGGAGTCCCGTAATGTCCGTCAGATGCGTGCTGAAAACCGCAACCTCCACTTCCTTTAGTTCTTTCTGCATGCCGTATATGAATTGAATAAGAAATTTAGCGTAGCAGTCCATTGACCCGCTGACATCGCAGAGGAGCAGGATCTTCGTCTTCTTGATTTTTTGTTGTTTCCGAATTAATTCGAGCGGTTCACCGCCGTGCGAGAGACTCTTTCGCCAACTCCGCCGGAAGTCTATAATTTTACCTTTTTTCCCGACAACCTTTCGACGGCTCAGTCTTGTCGCCAGGATTGCCGCTAATTTCGCAACGATTTCCCGTGCTTTCTCCATATCCTCTGTCGTGAACTCGCTAAAATCCTTTCGACTCAGAACTTCTTCTACGCTATAAGCCGTTGAATCGTCTTCTTCGCCTTCCGCGTTTTCTTCTGTTTCGGAGTCCAACCACTGTTCGAGTATATCCTGTTCGTCGCCTGTATCGGAGAGGTCTTGGAGACTCGACGGTTCAGATGTTTCGTTTTCTGAGTCAACGGCTTCAAATTCCGTGCGCGGGTATCGCCAAAACAGATTGAAGGCGAGATCAAATGTTTCCCGGTCAGTGTCTTGAGAGATAAGATTTGTCCGCGCCGTATGATAAAACGCGTCCCGATCACCGATATCTATGAGTTCAACGCTTTGGCACCAACTGAGTTGATTGGTGGTCGTTACATTGACACCCATCTGTCGGAGCAAGGCGCAGAAATCTGTGATTTGTTGGAGTAGAGTTTGTTCAGTCATTTGTCAAATTTTCAATTGTTACCGTGCCCTCTGTTACAATATCTAATATCAGACGATTTCCATAGAGCAGGGACATACCTATCAACGGTTTGCCATCTGTCCGTAGTGTCTGCACGATGCGTTTTTCGTCTCGCCATACGACCACCGCGAGATACATATCTAAGTCTACTTGGCTTCCATCACCGAGAATTATACGGAGTTCACCAACTCGCGGAAGTCCGAGAATCTCAATCAAATCGCCCGGTAGCATTAACTCCCCTGTGAAGCCGGTATCAACGACCACTTCAATTTTCTGTGGATGCGCTACACCAGTTACTTCCAATTCAATAGTAGCTTCTTGATTATTAACAATTTTTCCTGTGATCATTTTAGGGGTTTAGGGTCTCCATTTGTTTACAGGAGTTCCATAGGTGCCCCTAAAGCCGAGTTGATATGCTGTCTGTTGCCCAATTCGTACAAGGTAAATTACGGCATTCGGATGTTTTGAAAGAAGGCGGTTTATGGCTGCTGTGCCTTGAGTATCAATTTCATAATTTTCTGTCTCAATGTCAATTGCCAAGAATTTTCCGTTGTGGCGAGGCTCAACTTTGCTCTGAAGTTTTTGGTATGCTGCTTCGCCGCGAGTGCTAACGGTTCCGGAGGGATAGTCCGTGAGGACCGAAAGCCTAAAACCCAGTGGATTCGCGAGACGACATCCGATTCGCGTACAGTAAATCACGGAATTGGGATGCTTCGCACGGAGTCGAGATGCAGCAACAAAGTCCTTATCGTCAATTTCATAATCACCCGTGTCAATATCAACCACCCAAAATTTTCCGTTATGATATGGTTCAACTTTGCTCCGCTGTTGCTGATATATTGCATCGCCACGGGCAACGATGGTTTCAGGTGTATAATCTGAGTATGGCATTAGGATGCTCCCAAAGTTTCGGAGTTTATTTTTTTTGCCTAATTTGTTCAAGTCCTTTCCTATTTTTCTAAGTAAGCGATGAACGCATCCAATTCTGATGAGACGTTGTCGAATACCGCGCGGACCCGTTTTGCGTTTTCTACCGTTTCTTTGAGGGACAGTTCAAAATGATAGACATGCTCAAACCTGTAGCGGAATTTTAAAAACGGTACCAGATCTATAACACTTTTCTGAGAAATCAGAGGCGGACGCAATGGTCTCGCTTCTGCTATTTGTGCTAATAGATCTTTATGTGTGCCTCGCCCCCTCATGACATCCATATCAATTTGTCGTGCGATACGCCGGAAAATGCTTTCCAACCGAGCATAGAAACGAAAAAGGTATAAGTCAAGTGTGGTTTTGCAAGCATCCTTGTATTTGGTAGGTGCTGTGTCCATTTTTAGCAAAGTTTGTGTGATTTTTCTGACGATCTGTTCTATATCTGCGAGATTTGCGGTGATATGTTGACGGAATTTCCGCTTATGTGCTTCAGCGGTTAATTTGCTTCTCATCACAAAGTCAGACCGCCAGTGAAAATTCGCTTCCCCATTTTGAATGGGAATGGCTTGCCCCTGAATCTGTTCGCGAAATCGTCCTTTCGCGCTATGAAAGTTGATGAGATCAATTTTGAACTCTCGGCTAAAGCCAACAGTTTCCCCTATGGCGCGAAAATACTTCTCGGATGGGATACCCCAGACAGCAATATCAATATCTGACCCTTTGGAGAACCAATCCCGCCCTGCGAGCGACCCGAACACAGCGACCTGCGTTGCGTCAAAATCTTCGTAAAGCATGACAGCAACTTGATATGCTGTTTTCCAAGCGCGTCGTAGCAGTGCTTCATCCACTTTCCGATTCTGGAAGTGCTGATCAAGTCGGCAGCGGTATTCCGCTAATTCTTCAGGCGATAAATCTTTTGCTGTGCGCTGAGTTTCTGAGGATTGAGGCATATCCTAATCTCCTTAGAGAATAGGATAGCATGAAATGGTTTGGCGTGCAATAAAAAAGAGACGGGATAGCCTTTCGGCTTTCCCGTCTCAATAATTTGTGTTTTCAGTGTGTCACAACCAGATGCTATTGGAATGTGATTAACCGTCCACGCTTATCAAAATCGCTTACCGGAGTCTACCACAGTAGAGAGATATAATGTTATTTGTTGTTTCTCAACATTAATATCGGAGATGATTGTCTCAATTTCATCACCTTCCATCAGAGACTCTGGCGGAGACATCCGAATAAGACCGTTAATGCCCGGTTCAATCTCAACAAAAACACCGAAAGTGGTTACGTTTATGATGGGACCTGTAATCTTCGTGCCAACTGGATACTTTTGTTCCAGAAGTTTCCATGGATTTTGCTGCAAATATTTGTAACCTAACGAGATACGTTTGTCACTTTTTGAAACTTCAAGCACTACGGCGTTGATTTCATCATCTTGATTGAAGTTTGATGGAATTATGCCGTTTGGTTGCCACGATAGCTCCGACTTATGAATCATTCCTGTAATACCTTCTTCAAGGTTAAGAAATACTCCATAATCTGTGATGCTGGTAACAATACCTGACACTACTGAACCAATTGGATATTTATCTTCAACATCACTGTCTTCCCACGGATTGGGCTTTAGCCTCAAATCAATACGCGTTTTCCCTTTTTCTGTTTCTTGATCTATATTGATAATTTTGACTCTAACCTCGTCACCAATCGAAACTATATCCTCCGGCCTATTTATGAGTTTCCATGTCAATTCAGGGATACGGATTAATCCCTCAACCCCACCAAGATCTACAAATGCTCCAAAACGAGCGGTGCTTTTCACTTTTCCATTTACCCATTGTCCAACTTTAAGCCTGCTAAAAGCCTCTGATAGTTCTTGTGTAGGTTCGAATTTGGGTTGTTTATCGGACGTATCAGCAGTTTTTCTCTCGTCACTAGGTTCCGGAAAAGATCCTACCACTATGTTAGACATATCAGCGAGTTGTTCCTCGGCAATGATCTTCTCAGTTTCTATTATCGCTAACCGTTTTTCGCTTGCCACTAGTTGTTCCTCGAGCATGGTTACCTTTGTCTGTGCTGTCTCTAATTCATTTGACATCACCTCAAGGCGTTCCTCTCTGTTATCATAGGAAAGTTCATCGAGAATAGTTTTAACTTCATGTTTTTCATCTGACGCGTTGATTTTGTCGAGTACGTCAGATATATGAAATAACAGCTTTAGAGTAGTGTCACGTTTTGTGTCTTTTGTCCCTGGATGTGCCCAGTGAATTCTACCATCTTTTATCACTTCTGCTTCATTCCAGATTGCTTTTCTATTGTTAAATTTCTTAGAAAAGAAAGCGTTAGATTCCCAATATTTTCTGATAAAAGCTGGGAAATTTTGAATATCTATTGCAGCTTCAATTTCGTTGTGGATCTCACGGGCAAGCTTTAGATCGTCAGGTGCCACTTCTTTAATTAAATCCTCTAGGGATCTGTTGTGATTCTTCTCCAGCGATTCAATGATGAATCTGCGCATAGCATCACGGTATATAGTGTATGCCTTATAAATTGCATCTCGGTTAGGATATTTTGTAGTAATCATATTTAAAACCTCCATGTAGGCAAAGTTTTTATTGAAATGTTCTCTATTGAGTTTGGGTTTTCTGAGAATGGTTGATTGATCATTGACTATATTTTCGTTATTCATAATTTCCTCCGTTGCTAAGCTAAGAAGTATCTCAAGTGTTGTATGCAAAGCATCCGCGATGCTTTGCATCTGAAATATATCAGGAATCGCATCACCTTTTTCAAACATAGCGATCCGCTGTTGCGTCACGCCAATTTCTTTCCCAAGTTCTGCTTGTGTCATACGCAACTGACGCCGCCGCTTTTTAATGTTCGATGCGACGTCCTCTATTTTTTTTTCGCTGACAATTTCTTTTGTTCTTGGCATTTGATTCCTTATTAATGTCCACAAGCGGTTGGGATTCCCACTTGCGGATAGTGGTTTTATCCAATACTCAATATATTATACAACAATTAATTGTTTAATGCAAATTAAAAACGCAGTTTTTTGACGAACCTTCACCAAAAAATTGCGTTTTCTTTACAATTTTATTATTTTTTTAGTTTTCTGAGTTATAAATACACTAAAACTATGTAAAAAATCTCGCGCTTAATGGCATGATACGCGAACTAACAACTATTCCACCGGATCCAATCCCAACGACCGTAGTGAGTTCGAGGCGCGGATTTGAGGTGCCGTATGGAAAGATGGGTCTATGCTCATAGGGTAGATAGCAACACTTTTTCAACCGCAATAGGCAGTTGGAGAGGATAAAAACGGCTAACTGTATATGCGTAATCTTTGCCGCTTTCATCTATAACGCGAATATAGCCGTGGGTCGTTGCTTCATCATCAGGAACGACACGATACACTTTCCCAACCTCAAGAGAGGCTGGATGTCCTTTGTTGTTAAGGCACAGGCCAAATTGAGGGAATTGGTTGTTTTTTGTGTCCATCTTTATGCTACTGCCGCGACTGATTGTTTCGATCTGCTTGATTTCTCCGATAATTTCAAAATCCACTCTGACATACCTTCCTAACCGATACTCAATTGTAGCATATCTCTAAAGATTTCTCAAATCAAAACCGATGGTGATTCAGAATTTCATAGTTTTCATAGTAACGTTCTGAAAATTGCGTCTTTAGAAGCCTCATAAAGTAAGGTGTGGTGTGGGTTTATAGGCAGTCTATGAAAGGGTTGTTTTTTGGGTGTTCCTATGAATCCGAATTTTTGGGTTCTGATAATTAGGCGTGAAAAGTCAATGGTGGCGTAGGTTTATAGGGTATTCGGATTTGTGGGGTTTTATTGTATCAAGCTACAAACAATAGTTTTCGACAGCCCGGGGAATGCCCATAAGGCATTCATACTCGGGGAAGTGCATAAGCACTTCATACCGTTGATTCTGATACGCCAAGAGCCAAAAAAATTTTACGCTTTTCGCAAAATTATTTTTTTTACAACAGAAAAAATTGGGAATCAAACATCAACGAACCCTTACGGAGACTGGGTTCTCTAACGTTACACGCTGGACATAAAATGTTACACAAGTGTAACATTTTAAGGGTAAATTGCTCAAAAATATACCGTTAAGTTAAAACCATATTCACGAAAGCACACCATAATGAAAGCATTTGAATGTGAATATTGCAGTGGCGAGATTCGCCAAAAGAAAGTTACCGTCGATCATTGGTATGAAGGCAAGTTGGTAATTATTAAAGATGTTCCCGTAGGGGTCTGCCAAGAGTGCGGTCAGCGATATTATGCAGCTGCAACACTGGATAGACTTGATATAATGGCACAGAATAGTGATGCTGCGCCGGAAAGAATGTCCGCCCCTGTCATGGTGATGGGGCCGTAATTATTAGTGCAGGAGAACAATACCTCTCTTAGGGCCAGAAGTTATACATCGGTTGCTGTGTCACAACACTGATAAGGCTCCAGACACCACCTACCGTAAAATCACCTAACATCAAACCGATCGCAAACATCACCAACTGCTGCGAGGCACGGGGTCCTCCAATCTTCAGGACGCTCCACTTGATAATCGAACTCACCAACATACAGCTCCACAGATACCGCATACCCCAATCGCTGGAGACAACGAACCCAATCGGATGGAACGGCCACCAGAAGAAACGCGCCCGCATAAACATCAAGAGGGTCGAAAAGAGCAAGCCAAACACAATGCCGCCAGTGGCATAGAAATTCGGCTCTGTCGGGTAATAGAGCCAGCCTTGGAGTCCGTTAAAGACACGTCCACCGAACCCTGTTGACCAACCGCTGCCCCCGCTCATATTCAACGCGCCATAAGTATAGAAGATATAAGCGATAACCGCGAATACCATCACGGCGGCAAATGCTGAAACGCCTAATAGTGCGAAGAACAGTCGCCTCGGTGCGATGCCGGAACGTTCCGAGAGTTTGAAACCTTCTAACTGATGTGGCATCGGGTTGCTTGTGTAACTCCGATTGAACCACCGGTAGAGCGTCAAGGCAACGAGGTTGTTCGTCCCTAACATCCGTGTCCCGAAACCGTCAACGAGGATGTGATGGTTCGGCATATTTTCCATTGCATGCACTGGAAACCCTTGTTCCGCACGCATCCGTGTCAGCACCAAAACAATGATGAAATAGATTGTGAAGAACAGCGGAATTAGCCAAAATGACATGCCGAGCCGTCTCGAAAAAATAAAGAGTATTGCCAATCCGCCGATGATGCCCCACAGCGCGTATCTATATGGAATCGGTTCGTCAGCGTCTTCGCCTGTGCCGCGACGCGCGATGCGGAGCACCCCACGAAAATGGCGTAGGTTCAGTACTAATACAGAGATGAAAATCCCGATCGCCGCACCGAAGCACTGTCGATTGATGTATGGAAAACCGGGTAGGCTCGACAGGCCGACCGCACTCGTCATTACCAACTGCGCTTTGTAGAAGAAAAAGAAGAACCAACTGGAGAACGAAAGGTCTAACGGCATCAGGAGTCCAAGTCCGATGACGAATGGGTAATAGGACATACTGATACCCCCAATAGCGTTCCACGGCTTTTCTGTGAACAGATGCCCGAACCCGCGCCAACCCCCGATCCGCTTGATGGGTAAGGTGGGAAGTGTCGGATACAAGAAACTGAGGCCATTGAGGATGGCTATAGACGCTGCAATTCCGAAACCGAGCCAGGTGATGCGGTGTGAGAACAGTGATTTTGTGTTATGCGTAACGTGAAAGGCGATCTGCGTGATTGGATAGGCGAGGCGTTCGCGTTCGACCCACTGTTTCCGTAGAATGACGTTAATACACAACATCACGAGGACCAGAACCGTCATGAATCCCGCCCAGGAGAGCGTTGGCACTAACCATGCACCGAGAATCTCCATCGTGGAGAGGTTAGATTCACCTCTATAGTACCCCACCAAGACCTTCGGATCGTCTACGAGGAGCCATCTCGGAAGATGGTCCCAGAACAGCTGCTTCCATTCATTTTCGGGAGTTGCGAACCAGAAAGCGTGCCCGACAGTTGTGACGAGGATCGTCATCAGCGTGATGGACGGGAAAGCGCACGCTGTGCTAAGTAAGATGTATATCGTGAGGAGTTCGGCGTCGGTGAATAAACGCCGACGAGCGGTGAAATTGAGGAGGGTAAAGGCAAATACGACGAAAACGACGTTGTAGAAGGGGACCGCGTACGTGTTCAGCGCGTAACCCACGAGTCCGACTTCGCCCGCGATGATCCAATAGAAATTAAACGGAATCAGCACGAGTGTAATGGCGATAGATTTCCATGTGACACCGTGTGATTTTGGGCGTTTATCTTCTCTCATCTGACTCGTGGGTTTCGGCTAAAAAAGCGATAAACGTGTCTAATTCTTCAGAAACCGCTGTGAATAGTTCCGTGATTGACTTCGCATGTTCTTTGGCTTTTTCGTAAATCAATTCAGTGCCATAGATGTTGTTAACCTTATGACGGAACCTGAGAAGTTGCCTTAATCTCTGCTGGGTCCCTTCGGAAATGACAGGTGGACGTTCTGGGCGACCGTCTGTCATTTGTGCCAGCAAATCGGTATGCCACCGCTCACCCTGAGGCAAGTATTTATCAATTTCATTAGCAATCCGCTCGAAGATTCTTTCTATGCCGCTGTAGACCTCAGCGAGTTTTTTGGCAGTTAACTCTTCAAAAAATTTTCTGTGGTGAGGCGTGGCTACTTCAATTTCTTGCAAGAGTTCCATGATGCTTCCAATAGTCCGGTCTATTTTTGTACGTTCATCAGCGATACGTTGAATAAGTTCGTCACGATTCACTGTGTAAGCTTCTCCGTTTTCTATACCCGATGCGTTCACTAATGTGAGAATGTCCGTCCTCGCTTTATCAATAAGGATAGCTTGGCTTAGAATCCGCTCACGGAATAAACTGTTAATGGATTTAAAATTGATAATATCTATCTTAAACTCAGAACTCAAGCCTTTTGTCTCCCAGAGCGCGTCCAGGCATTTGTTATATGAGACCCCCCAAACAACGATATCAATGTCTGAGTTTTGGGTGAACCGTTTCGGTTCAGTGAGGGATCCGAAGACGGCAACTTTCGTGGCGCCAAAGTCTCGATAAAGTACAGTGGCGAGACGACGCGCCGTCTTCCATGCGCGTTGGAGCAGCTCTTTATCGACCTGACGGTTTTCCCATTGGCGTTTGAGGTTTTCTCTGCATTTCGCGAGTTCTGATGGAGACATTCCACTCGTCGTGGTTTCGCGACGCATATTTAAGCCTCCGTGTTTCCTGACGTGATTCCGGTGCTGCTGAAACCGCGCCTACAGTTATCCAGAATTGATTGTTACGGCTGAATGGAGCCAGCATAGAGGTCGTTCAAAGCATCTTCGGGAAGCGGTTCAGGGCTGTTCTTGGCGAACTCAAGTGCTGCGTCGAGTTCATTTGAAAGCTCTGCCTCAAGTGCTGAGAGTTCCTCTTGGCTAACGCCTTCTTCTTCGGTGAGAACTTGAGCGAGTCGCCGGATCGGATCGCGTTTCCGTTCCTGTTCCTGAACCTCTTCGCGGTCACGGTAAGAGGTCCCTGGATCACCGATATGATGTCCTCGGAATCTATAGGTATCACAATTGAGAAGCGTGGGGCCGCCGCCGTCGCGGGCGCGCGTAACGGCTTCACCTGCTGCCGCATACACCTTAAGCACATCGTTTCCATCGACAGTGGCACCAGGCATATCATAAGCAGGGGCGCGGACGGCAGCGATATCTTCTACGCGTTGATGTTCCCGTTGGGGTGTTCCCATACCGAATCGGTTATTTTCACAAACGAAGATAGCAGGGAGTTCCCATACAGCGGCGAGATTGAGCGTCTCGTGGAAGACCCCTTGGTTCGTCGCACCGTCACCGAAGAAGGATACCGCGACTTGCTGCGTGCCGCGCAGTTTTGCAGAGAGAGCCGCACCCGCCGCCAGCGGAATACCAGCACCAACAACGCCGTTAGCACCGAGGATACCTGTTTCCTTATCGGCGATATGCATGGAGCCACCCTTGCCTTTACAGTAGCCGGTCGTGCGAGCGAATAACTCTGCCATCATCCGATCCCGTTTACCACCCTTCGCGATGAGATGACCGTGTCCGCGATGGGTACTCGTGATGTAATCGTCATCTTGCAAGTGGGCACAGACACCAACTGCCGTGGCTTCTTCACCGATATAGAGGTGGAGAAAGCCCGGAAGTTGACCGCTCTGATAAAGCGTTCCAGCGGCTTCTTCAAATTGACGGATTTCTATCATCTTGCGATACATAAAGAGCATCTGGTCTTTACTCGGTTTTGACATAATTCCTTTCCCATTTTTGTAGTATTCAGTTGTCCGGCGATTTCCGAAGCCACCCGGTCACAACGCGCCACCTCAGTCTAAAATAAAGAGAGATCATTAGCCTCAAGCGGGGCAATACATCCTGGTGAATCATTCGTGGGACGATTGACGAATCTCGATACTGGATACGCCTCCATTTCCTCACCGGGGTAAGGAATAAGGAGGGGTTGAAGGACATCTACTGACTGCTCATCTGGCGAGAGCCACTGGGCATAAGCGTCAGCTGGTAGGATGACAGGCATCCTGTGATGAATTTCCTCCAAGAAAGCGTTCGGTGGACATGTAATAATCGTACAAGATTTCAGAGGTTCATCCATATCCTTCGCCTGCCATACCTCCCATAATCCTGCTACCGCGAAAGGTTTTTGCGATTTGAGACGGATGTACACGGGCTGTTTGGCTCTCTCGCCGGGAATCTTTTGCCATTCATAATAGCCGTCCGCTAAGACGAGACACCTTCTACGTTTATAGGCGTTGCGAAAAGACGGTTTCTCCACAAGCGTCTCCGAACGGGCATTAATCATCCGATTTCCGATCTTCGGGTCTTTCGCCCAAGATGGAATGAGGCCCCAATGAAAAAATTCTGCCTGCTTCTCACGGGTGTTGGGGACAGCCGCTATATCCTGTGTCGGTGAAATGTTGTAGCGAGGCGACAAATTCATCGGCACTTCAAAGTCGAAGAAAACTTGCTGTAGGGTTTCAGCGTCGCTTGCCAGCGTAAATCGTCCACACATTTTTTTCTCCTGAAGTGGTTGTGTGCGTCTATGTCCGCTTTTTCGGTTGAGGCACAAGAACGTCATCTCGCCACCGGAGCCGGAAAGACGGGCGGACAAGTGCCTCCGGCGATTGGAGTGTTAGGCCACCGTCTGCAGTCAACACGATGCCGGTAACGAAATCCGCCTCATCGGAAGCCAAGAAGAGCGCAGCGTTGGCAATATCTTCAGGTTTCCCGTAGCGACCGATTGGATAGCAATCCCGAGAGGCTTGTTCTTCCAGGTCGTCCTCAGCAAGAGAGGCTCTACCGCGTTCCCCAACGATCTGTCCGGGGGCAATAGCGTTCGCACGGATACCGTCCCTACCATAATCGAGGGCAATGCTCCGAGTCAAGGCGTTCAAGCCGCCTTTTCCTGCACCATAGAGTCCAAACCCCGGATTTGTAATCGTAGCGTTAACGGTAGAGATAAATACCAAAGCACCCCCGCCGTTACGGATCATTTCTGGGATACAATACTTCGCACCGAGCCATGGACCCCCAAGGGTTACACCAAGGCTTTCATTCCATTCTTCGCGTGTGAATTCAATGGCTTTTTTCGTGTAGGAGTGTGCCGCATTGTGGACAAGCGTTGTTATTTTACCGTAGTTTGACAAAGCCGTTCCAACGAGTTTCTGCCAAGTCGTCTCATCGGCGACGTCGCCCATAACAGAAACTGCCTCGCCACCAGCATCCTGAATGTGTTGGACGGTTTCAGCGAGTTTTTCTTCTCGGCGGCGCGTGTTGACAACCACTTTCGCACCTTCACAGGCAAATCTGTAAGCAGTCGCCGCGCCAATACCACCCCAAGCAGCACCGGCGACAATAGCAACTTTTCCTTCCAATCTCATATTTAAATCCCTTTCCTGATGATTCTACAAACTATCAACTATTATACCATATTTTTCATTTTTGTGCTACAATGATAACAATCGTAATGAAGGGAGAGACTTGTGTGAAATCATCAGTAGAAGAATGGCTTGACAATTGCATCAAAAAACTCAACGCAGGCGAGTTGACTGAGGTTGATCTACGCCAGATAACAACCGCTTTGGATTCGGAGAAGCAACTGCTCCTCTACCTCTATTCCAAATCAACGAATCTACGTTCACCGCTTGGGGCGTGGGCGTTGTACGACGCAACCGCACCCGATGAACCTATGCTACCCTCGCAAGAAGCACCCTATGCGTCTGTACTGGATGCGGTTAACGACGGGTGGCGGATCGTCCAATTTCCGCGCCCCGAACTCTATAACTTTACGGATGTTGATAACGCCTATCTTACTTATGAGTTTATTTTAGAGAAATTTGTCTAAAGGAATTACAAAATGATTAACGTTGAACCGACGCTAAACGATCATGATGTTAGGCAGTTTATCCATAACGGTTATATCACATTGGAAAGTGTTGTTGATCTGGATTTCAATCAAGAATGTGAATCGGTGCCGGGTGGACATCTCACGGATTTTGTTCTTACAGACGAGTTTCGCCGAAACGTCCTGTTACATCCAGAGGTCGCTGGCGTAGTCCGTTCATTATTAGGCGCGAATTTCCTCGTGCCAACGAGCGCACACCATCATCTCTTTGAAGCGGCGCACCGCGGGCAGACATGGCACTCCGATGGACTTACGGAATACGGATACGGTATCACGCATCTGCAATGCTACTACTACCCGAAAGAGGTGAAGATCGAAGATGGACCGACAATGATATTGCCCGGTTCGCACCATCGCTTGGTGGATCGAGAGGCAATCGCGCATTACGGCGATATTCTCGGTCAACTCTCACTCACCGTTCCAGCAGGCACCGTCGCTATGACACGCTATGGCATTTGGCATAAGGCAGGTCCGAAGTTGAATGCCGATAGACGCGGTATGATTAAATTCTCCTATTTCCGAACGGCGATGCCTAAGCGGGATTGGGTCCGGGATTCCGATGAGATTCCACCCTATCAACACGCTGGCAGGCATCCGTATGTCACGGAGGTAGAGTCCTACCGCGATCGACGAAGAGGTGAATTGACATGGAACTGGCTCTGCGGATTGACAGAAGTCGAGGAAGAGATTCCACCGATACAGATGTTTAACAGTGGAATCCCGTTATCAGAGATTCGACTTCAGTAGAAGCGGTCTGTCCTTTGGTTAGCGCGCACCGCATGCTTGTAAACACGCCTGCATGTGTCCACGCGATTCTGCAGCAATCGTGCAGCACTGCGCTAAACTATACTCTCTCGCACCGATTACCTCAAGGTTCAGCGGACCGGTATAGCCGTTCTCATGTAGAACACGGATATAACCCACAAGGTCGATATCCCCGCGTCCGTTCGCTTGTAGCTCAGGGGCACCAGGACCCCGTTCCATCCCCTTGCAATCCCGGATATGCACATGTTTGACACGCGAGATCACGGCAGCGATCGCTTCAACAGGATTTTCACCCGCGCGATGGATGTGCGACGGATCCATGTCAATCCCAAATGCTGGCGACGAGATTTCTTCCATAGCACGGAGTGTTGTGGGTGTGTTATAGATGCTGGCACCAACGTGTGCCTTGACACAGAGCGTTACGCCGTAGTGTTCTGCACGCGCTGAAAGGCTACCCAGCGAATCAACCACCTCGGGCCAAGCAGATTCATCATCCGATGCGCCACCCGGACCACAGTTAATAATAGGGATACCTATCTCGGCTGCCGCTTGGAATGCGAGTTCCATGCGTTCCGGGTCGCGTGAGGGCTGCTCCATCGCCAGGGGTTCAAGTTCATAATCTTTCACGAGGCGTTTGATGTCGCCAGCGAGTTCTTGCCAGTTCGCGAGGACAAGATGCTGACTCATCCCATCAATCGCCGAGAGTTCAATGCCGTCGTAACCAGCCATGGCAATGTATTTGAAGGCGGTTTCCATATCGTAACCGCCAAACAGCACTGAATTTGCTCCTAATTTCAAATGTAATTTCTCCTTACATAGGGGCAGTTGTTACCCCGTTTGTTCAATTATCCCTTTAGTGACGGAAGCGGTTGTGGACGCACCAAGATACCGCCCTGCTCGTAGGATTCTATCGCTGCCCAGGTATATTCAAGTGCTGCAAGCGCATCTCTGCCAGAGGCACGCAGCTGTTCTTTCGGCACACCGTTTGTGATGTCCTCTAAGAACGCATGAATCCGCAACGGGAACGTCTCACCGAAGTCGCTGATACCAGATTCGGTGACAATCGGTTCTGTATCAGGGAAATCCGGGGCACCCGGGGAGGGCCAGTATGTTACTTTCTCAATGCAGTTTTCGATACAGAAGGTACCACGCGTGCCAGCGAGTTCAACACTCCACCAGCCGCCGAGACCGAATGTCGCATCGCCGCGTTGGCTCAGGAGATAACCGATACATCCATTTTCAAACCGGAGATGGATGCCGTTAATGGAGACCATCAGATCTCCCGTATTACGCCTAAAATGCGGACGTTCCATGAAGGCTTGCACATGCGTTATATCGCCACAGAAATGGCGCATCACACTGAACGGGTGTGACAAGAAGGCTTTCACGTGAAAATACGGGAACCCGTCAGAACGCGGGGCTTTTGCGTAACTATAGTTGAATTCGCCGCCGGGAAATCCCATTTTGTGAAGACAGTAGACCATCTCACCGATGTGTCCATCATCGATATATTTTTTCGCTTGCTCTGCGGGGGGTGTGAAATAGTGGTTCAGATTACAACCGAGATAGAGGTCCTCTGCCGCGGCTTTCGCGACCATTTCCCGCGCTTGCCCGATGTCGTTAGAAATCGGTTTCTCGACGAGAACGTGTTTCCCGTTATCGAGTGCCTCCATCGTCGGTTCGTAGTGCCAACTCCCGTTTTCATATCCGCCGGTGCCAACATCAACGATGTCTAAATCCGGCTCACCATCAATCATGTCAGCTAAACTGTAATATGCCTTTACGCCGAGACGTTCCGCTGCGCTATCCGCTCGCTCTTTCACAATATCGCAGACAGCAACCAGTTCCGCTAAATCATCATTCGCGTGACAATTCGCGTGATTATTCCCAATGCCGCTCATGCCGACAACGCCAACTTTTAATGCCATTTCGTTGTTCCTTCCAATAGATACAGTTTGGTCTCACTTGTAGCGAGAACTCGCGATCCGAATATAACCTTGTGAGTAATACGCTACGGTAGATTTTATACCTTCATTATAAGCGCATTCGCGGTTTTGTCAATAGATATATTTGGAAATGCACTTGACAGTATTCCGAAGATATGCTATTTTCTCATGTAAACAGTGCTCGCGGAGGAAAAGCGAATGAGTATCAGTGTCGGGATGGTAGGTTTAGGAATGTTCGGACCCTCGTTTATCCAGTCGTATAAATCGCACCCGGATGTGCATCGACTGGCACTATGTGATTTGCGATCAGACAGGTTGTCAAAGTGGGCAAAACAGTTTGAGATTTCCGAAACATATTCCAACCTTGATGAGATATGCAAATCGGACTTAGACGCGCTCGTGATTATAACTCAGCATTGGATGCACGCACCCCAGGCAATTCAAGCCATGGAGTCAGGGAAGCACGTCTATACTGCCGTTCCTGCCGCGGCGTCCTTAGATGAATGCGAGGCACTCGTTAGGACTGTTGAACGGACAGGAATGATCTATATGAACGGTGAGACGAGTTATTTCCGACCAGAAACTGCCTTTTGTCGTCAGAAAGCTGCAGAGGGGGCATTCGGGGAGTTCGTTCACTGCCGTGCAGAATATTTTCACGACATGGACCACGGACTCTACGATGTGGCAAAAAATCGGTGGGGCGCAGATTTCGGGCGAGATAAAATGGGTGGCATTCCGATGCACTATCCGACGCATTCAACCTGTTTCCCAATCTCCGTTATGAAGGCGCACGCCACATCGGTTTCAGCACAAGGGTATGTCTACCCAAACGACGACTGGTTTCGGGAGGATACCATCCACAAAAATCGGTTTTCTAATGAGGTCGGGCTTTTCACAATGAGCAATGGTGCAACGATGCAGATATGTGAGTTCAGGCGAGTTGGGCATCCCGGTTCCGAACGCGTCAGCGGTATTTATGGAACAGAGGGGAGTTACGAGCAAAGCCTCGCCGGCAGTGTCTGGACAACTAAAAACGAAAGGGAGATCGTCGAGCCTTCAAGATTACATGAGGACCTGCCTGAACCCCTCATAGCAGATCTCGGTGGACATGGCGGTTCGCACGCCTATCTCGTCCACGAATTTGTTGATGCCGTCAATCGTCAACGCTTGCCGCGGGTCAACGTTTGGGAAGCAGTTCGGTATTGCGCACCCGGATTTGTCGCACACCAGTCGGCGCTACGAGATGGAGAGTTGCTGCCGGTTCCTGACTGGGGAGACGCACCAGAAATTTAAAATAGCAGATAAGGCTTGACTTTTTATTTCATTTTATGGTATACTACTCTTTTTAAAAGGTTTCTGCTGGGGAATACTGTGCAATATGAGTTTGCAGGCTTCACCTAAATAGAAAGCAATCGAACATGAATCAACGCACACTACGAATCTGAGGTTACTACAAGGAGTACAGAATGGCTATTGAACACGCGGGTCCCTACGATGCATCGGCGATTCTGCCAGATGAAGCCCGCGCCATTGAAATTTACGAGATCCAACTCGGTCGGGTACAAGCCGGCCAGGTCGAAGAGACCCTCTTTACCGAATTTAGACTTCGGCACGGGGTTTACGGACAACGCGATGATCGGTCGCAGATGATCCGTGTCAAAATCCCTTTCGGCGGACTCACAGCTGTCCAACTCGAAATGCTGGCGGATGTTGCCGAAGAATTTTCCGATAACATTATTCACATCACTACCCGTCAAGATGTGCAATATCATTACGTAGACATCAACAACACGCCGGAACTGATGCGTCGTCTCGCAAGTGTAGACATTACGACAAAAGAAGCGTGTGGTAATGTCGTGCGGAACGTCACAGCATGTCCGCTCAGTGGTGTCTGCCAAGATGAGACGTTTGATGTAACACCCTACTCTAAAGCGTTATCTGCATTTCTTTTGGGGCACCCGGATGCTCAGGATTTCGGACGTAAGTTCAAAATCGCATTCTCCGGTTGCGAAGAACACGCCTGCGGCTTGGCAAATATGCACGACATCGGGGCGGTTGCTGCTGTTAAAGAGGTAGATGGTGAAGTCAAACGCGGCTTTAGACTCTACGTCGGTGGTGGACTCGGTGCCGTCCCACATCAAGCGAAGATTTTCGACGATTTCGTTTCAGCAGAGGAACTCCTCCCGATTTCACAGTCAATTTGCAGAGTCTTCACCCGTTTAGGTGAACGCAGAAATCGGAATAAGGCACGCCTGAAGTTCGTCATTGCTAAATACGGCATTGAAGAATTCAAGAGACAGGTGCTTGAAGATCGGGCGACCCTACGCCACGATCCAGCATGGACTGCGTATCTGGACAATCTCGACGCTTACACGGAAAGTCCGCTCAAGGCACCAACGCAGCTCAACGGCACGGCGAAACCCGATGGGTTTGAAGAGTGGTATCAATCTAACGTCCGGTTACAGAGCCAACCCGGCTACGCTTTTGTGACGATTACGCTGCCGCTTGGCGATATTACGGCGGATCAGACGCGTGCTTTGGCAGATATTTCGCGGAAATACGTTAAAGATACTATCCGCGCCACAGTTGAGCAAAACATTGTGCTGCGCTGGGTAACGATGACGGATTTGCCAGCACTCTATCGCGAACTCAAAGCGATCGGTCTCGGTGATCCGGGGGCGGAATCTATGGTGGATATTACGGCTTGCCCGGGTACGGATTCTTGCAAACTCGGTGTTTCTTCTTCACGGGGGCTCGCAGCGCACCTACGCAGCCATTTCATTGAAGCCGGTGTGCAGAATGAAATCAAAGACTTTCGGATTAAGATTAGTGGATGCCCCAATTCCTGTGGGCAGCATCACATCGCGAACATTGGTTTCTTCGGTTCATCTCGTCGGATGGGTGAACATATCGCACCCTTCTATCAGGTTCTGCTCGGTGGACACATGATTGAAAACGCCAGTTCCTACGGACTTGCTACTGGCAAAATCCACGGTAAGTATATCCCGACGTTTATTGAGGAGTTAACGGGGAAGTACACGGCGGAACGGAATGAAGAAGAATCCTTTACCGATTACGTCGCACGGCTCGGTAAGGCGGAAATCAAGGAGATCTTGTCCAAGTACGATAAGATTCCTACCTACGAGGAAGCACCGGAATTCTATGTTGACACTGGCGACACGAAGGATTACCAACTCAAAACTGGGGTCGGTGAGTGTGCAGGAGAGGTCGTCGCACTTGTCTCTATGAAGTTGGAAGAAGCAGATCGGCTTATCTATGAATCTGGCTTAAGTTTGGAGAAGGGTGAATATCAGGATTCTGCAGGGATGGCTTTTGATGCAATGATAAGAGCCGCCGATGGACTGCTGACAACGGCGGGTTTACAATATATTGACAATGCCACCACTGTCAACGAATTCCGCACCCACTTCTTTGAACCCGGTAACTTCTTCCCGGGTTACGGTGCCCATATCTTCAAGGCGACGGAAGAAGATAGCTCTACGTTTGATCACGAATTGGCACACCGTCGGGTTGAAGAAGCCACCCTCTTTGTAGAGGAATCGCATAACGTCTATAATCGTATGCGCATCAAGCAAGAGGAAGAGGAGGCAAGCCGAAAGGCAGCACGGCGTTCGCGGCGTACAGCACGGAAACCGAGAGTTGTCAAAAGGGCGAAACCTGTTGAGGAGATCGTTGATAGCATGGATCTCAAAGGTGTCGCTTGCCCGTTCAACTATGTGCAAGCCAAGATCCGCTTGGAAACGATGGATCTCGGTCAACTCCTTGAGATTACCATTGATGACGGTGAACCGATTGAGAACGTACCGGTAAGCCTTACCAACGACGGACACGAGATCGTTGACACGAAGAAGGTCGGAAAACACTACCGCCTTACTATTCGGAAGGGTGAGTAGGGTTAATTCCGCACGGATATTGGCGATTACCCGTTTGCTGCTAAAATAGGGGTGGGCGTGTAATCGCCTTTTTTCTAATGGGGAGGTCACATTATGGATTCTAAAGAGATGTTTGAAGTGTTACAGCGCGTGAAAACTTGGCAGCCAGATATGCGTATTGATTTGGCGCGTCGGATTTTGGAGACCGTTGTACCTTCACATCCACCACCCCCCAGACTATGACCTTGGAAGACATCCAAGCGATTATGAAAACAGATAAGCCGCCCCCTACTGACGAGGAATGCAAGAAGATTATTGAAGAGGAGCGGATGAAGAAATACGGATGATTCACGCGCTAAAACCATAGAACCAGAATATCGCGGGCAACACCTGCCTCCACAAGAAAAGCCCATCGGGGGCATCATATTTATAGAAAAGGAAATTTTTTATCAGAATGGATCTACAACAGATTAACGTCAAGGTTTTTACAACCGAAGATAGCGAAATCAGCTACACGAACTTCATCAAGGTCTTCAACCGTTGGATGGAGGAAGCGGATTCGGACGATTACCTCAACTACGCCGACTACTCGCACGTCGATGCGGGACCAGGGGTGCTGTTGATTTTGAAACAAGCCAACTATAGCATTGATAACGCTTTCCACGAACACGGTTTCCTCTACAATCGGAAGCATGCAGTCGAAGGAGACAACGCTGGAAAAATTCGTCAAGCACTCACAGAGGTGTTCTCTAAATGTGAGGATCTTGAAGCAGCGGCGGAGTTGGAAAATGCCGTGCATTTCAACGGCGCAGACCTCCTCTTTATGGTAAATAACCGCCATGTTGCGCCGAATACGTCGGAAATCGCAGCTGCTATTCAGGCGGAACTCACGCCTGTTCTTGAGCAGATGTATGGTGGGGACGACTTCACGGTGGAACGGACTTCCGAAGATCCGCGCGAACGGTTCGCCTTACGCATCTCCGCAAAATCGGATAAACCGATTTCAGAACTTCTCGCCAATCTGGGAGACTAAGATACATGTTTAATTTCAGCAACGAACAGATTGAACGCTACAGCCGACATATCATCCTCAAAGAGGTCGGCGGGATGGGGCAAACGCGGCTCCTCGAATCGAAAGTGCTGCTGATCGGTGCCGGTGGACTCGGCTCTCCTGTCGGGGTCTATCTCGCTGCTGCCGGAGTCGGGACGCTCGGTATCATTGATGATGATGTCGTTGACCTCAGCAACTTACAACGCCAGATTTTACACGGGACCAGCGACATCGGTATCCCAAAGACGAAATCCGCAGAAGCCACTATCGCAGAGATGAATCCCGATGTCAAAGTGATACCTTACAACGAGCGCATCACCTCAGAAAACGCCTTCCAAATTCTGGAACAATACGATCTGATTGTGGACGGATGCGATAATTTACCGACCCGTTACCTTCTCAACGATGCCTCCGTTATGTTAGGCAAACCGATTGTACATGGAAGTATCTTCCAGTTTGAAGGACAGGTCACGGTGCTTTATCCGGGTAAGGGCCCGTGTTACCGATGCCTCTATCCAGAACCACCGCCACCCGGAATGGTGCCGAGTTGTCAAGAAGCAGGTGTCTTTGGGGTGTTACCGGGCATCATCGGGACGATCCAAGCCGTTGAAGCGATTAAAATCCTGCTGGACATTGGTGAACCCTTAATCGGCAGCCTCCTACTTTTCAACGCGCTCACAATGGATTTTAAACGACTGAAACTTCGTCAGGATGACGGTTGCCCGATGTGTGGTGAAAATCCCACAATCCACGAACTGATTGATTACGAGGAATTCTGTCAAGTTCGGTGGTAAATCCAGGCACGGATTTAGAAGTCGGTATACATGTCACAACAAACACGGGTTGTTTACTATCGTGAAGAAAGTGGTCGAGTTCCAATTGAAAAATGGCTTATGGACTTGCCCAGACAGCACTATGGGAAATGTCTGTCATCAATTAGGAGGTTACGCGGGGCGGGTCATCTACTCCGGCATCCACATGCACACGTCCTGGAAGATGGAATCTGCGAACTGAGACCGAGGTACGGTAAAGTCCGGTACCGGATACTCTATTTTTGGCACGGCGAAGGTACTATAGTCATTTCTCATGGATTCGTCAAAAAGACTGCCAAGGTCCCGCAACGCGAAATAGAACGGGCACACAACCGAAAACGTCTATTTGAACAGAATCCTGATCTTCATACACAGGAGGCCCGCAATGTTTGATAAAGACCCTACCGTAAATACCCGTAATATCAAGAAGAGTTTGTTTGATGAGAATCCCAAAATGCTGGAGGAGTTTGAGGAAGAGGAAATTAAATTGGATATTGCCGAACATATCTATTATTTACGCGATGCTACTGGGCAAACGCAAGAAGAATTTGGAGAATTGGTCGGCATTGACTCTGTTATTATTGATGACCTTGAGGAATCGGACTATGAAGGCGACTCCCTTGCAGTCCTCGCGCACATTGAAAAAGCTCTCCGCAGACACGTCGAAGCACCTATTAAACCAGCAGAAGATGTCTATCCGAATGCCCTACTCACTGCAACCATAACCGGGCTCAAATTGAGATTGTTCCGGTACCATATCGGCAGAAAAACGAGCTTGACGAACAACGAAGGATTTGGGACACATTTAAACCAAGATAAACACTATATCCTCAACGAGTTAGAACCGTGGCAAGAGGCTCTACAGCGTAATAAGCAGGAGCTTCGGATGTTCGCCCTTGCGGAGATGACGGAGTGGTGCCACCTTGATGGGGGCCTGCGAGGCAATTTCTCTGGAGACCCCAACGCATACATCCAAGCAGCAGCGATACACAACCAGTTAATTGAAGCTCTCGAACACTATATCCAAACAGATGAACGCACTGCCTTCAAGCAGTGGCAAGAAAATATAGGGAAACAGGGAGAGACACGCTATATCAATGAATTGGAAGCTGCGCTGCAACAAAAAATCTTTGAAGAGTTCCCAGACACAGAATGGCTTGTTCAGGTGCTTCTTGGATTCCTAAAAACGTCCGTACTATAGGCTATCGCAGACTTCATAAGTTTCAACGCCGTGTGAATCTGAGGGAGTTCCTCAAACCCATAAGAGATACGGAACTGCCGCTTTCCAATCTCGACCATCTCGCCTTTCGGGTGGACGCAGTGTTCACCGGGGATATAAATCACCTTCGGATGTTGGGCATCTGACGGACCATCAATACGCGCTTTTCCAGTCGTCCGCGTCAAGAACCTGAAGAAATCGGATGTCGCATCGGTTCTAATCTGCTTCAGCGTCAGATAGTAATAGAACCCGGCACTCCCGCCCCGACACTCCTGAACACTATCACCCAATAATTCCGTTATCCAGTTTCTGACTGCTTTTGCTTTCTGATGGTACCCATTGTTAACTTTCTCGATTTGTGCTTCAATACCGTGGTCGAGGAGATAACTTGCGATTTCCTGATTGATTAATGGCGCGCTGAAACCGATGTCGCTTGTGCGTTGGATAATGCCATTTAAAAAGGCTCCCTTGGGTCCGATGAGATAGCCGATGCGTAAGCCGGGGGCGAGAATTTTTGACAACGTACCAATCTCATAAACGATACCGAGTTCATCGTAGCAGAGCGCGGATGCCAACGGTTCAACGGCACTGTCATGCACGAGATCGCTATAGGCGTTGTCAAAAAAGAGTGGGATTTTCCTGCCGACTTCATAAGAGAGTTGTGTAACAATATCGACCAATTCTCTCTTACGGGTATTAGAGAGAATCGTGCAGGTTGGATTGTTAACCGTCACAATATAAAAAAATTGGATTGCCTGTTTCTGATTACCGAGTGCTGCTAATTGTGCCTTCAAACGTGTGGTGTCGAGACCTTCGTTATCCTCCGGGACGGCTATAATGTTGAAACCTTTCCGCGCCAAATCGTTACAGTAAATGTAGTACATCGGGTCTGCAGTAAGCACAAAACCATCGGGAAGGAGGTGTGTAATGCTCTCCAATAGACTCGTCGCGCCGTTCGCACCGATGACGATGTCTCGGCTATCGAAAGTCTCTTCAGTTATACCGCCAATTCGGTTTTCAATATAGAATCTCTTGAGTGATTTGATTAAATTTGGCGATCCCTGCGAGCCGCCATAATTGAGGGCAGCGCGATATTTTATTGGGTCGGCAAGGACTTTTTCGCAGGCGAGTTGAATTTGTTGATGTGGGATCGTCTGTTCGTTGACATATCCCACGCCGAGATTGATGTCACATGCGTCTCGAAAACCGACAGCGAAGTCAGTCATCAGTTGATTAACGGCGGAAGGGACACTTGACGCTTTTCCGTACGTGGAAAGCAAAACATCGCGAATCTTCATGTCTATCTATTATGTTGAGGTCGCTGACTTATAGCAGCGCGTTGAGGGCAGACTCAAGCGTCCGGTAGTAAAATTCGTAACCACTCGCCTCGGTTCTCTCAGGGATAACGTTCTGGCTCAGCACAATGAAGTCCGCGAATTCACCCATCATTAGTTTTAATCCGAAAATCGGAACCGGAAACAGTGTCGGTCGCCGTAGTACCGCACCGAGTGTTTTCGTGAATTCTATGTTCCTAACTGGCGTCGGGGCGGTAGCGTTTAAGGGACCATGAATCTGACTGCTCTCCAGCGCGTGGAGCAGAATACCGACGACATCGTCAATATGTATCCACGACATCCACTGCCTACCGTTGCCGAGTATGCCACCGATGCCTATCTTGAAAGGTGGAAGTACCTGTTGGAGAAGCCCGCCACCTAACCCAAGCACAAGCCCGATGCGTACCAAGACCACCCGAATACCGAACTCACTCGCTTTCTGTGCCTCTGCTTCCCATTCCGCACAGACCTCGGCGAGGAAATCCGTGCCAGCAGGGGATGCCTCTGTGAGACTTTCGTGGTTGTTCCCGCCGTAATATCCAATTGCTGATGCACAAACGAGTGTTTCAGGTTTAGGATCTGCCTCGCTGAGAGAGGCAATAAGGTTCCGTGTGGAGAGGATCCGACTGTCCCGTATTTTCCGTTTCTTTTCAGCGTTCCATCTACCGGCAATAGTTTCGCCCACCAGATGGATGACGGCGTTCGTATCTGATGTAGCTTCTATCGGTAATTTTTCGGTTTCTGGGTTCCAGCCGTAGACTGCTTTTGCTGAATCCAATTTACTTTGGGCGCGTGCTGGATCACGTGATAGGACGTAGACTGCATCGCCTTTTTGGTGAAGGGCATCACAAACTCGACTGCCGATGAAACCCGTACCACCACTGACCAATACATTTGCCATTTTTTTCTCCATGGTGTTTTTTAATTTGAAAGTTCAGCGATAACAGTTTCCAATTGTCGATAGTCGTCAACAACTGCATCGCTGAGCGTATCATTTGTTTCTGATTTATTGAAGCCTGTGAAGCGGATTGCCTTCATACCCGCCTTTTTCGCACCGACGATATCTGTTCGGTAGATATCGCCGATATGCACAGCTTCCGTTGGTTCGGCGTTGAGTTGTGCTAAAGTTGCGTGGAACTGCGGCACTTCCGGTTTTGTGTATTCGGTTTCGTCAGAGAACGTGAATGCCGAAAAGAATTGTAGAATACCGTCCCGGTCCATCAGTTGCCGTGCGAAACTACCAGGTGTTAGTGCTGAATCCGAGATAATTCCGAGGGGATAGTTTTCGCTCAATCGCGAAACAACAGGTTTGACGTTCGCTATCATGATTGGTGGTGCTTCTAAAAAAGCAGCACCGAGGCACGCAACCAACTGATCGAGATCTGCTGCTTCGAGTTGAATCTCCAGCACCTCTGCAAACCGCATCATGCATCGCTTTACAGATACGCCTCGATGTTGATGCCATAGCGTCATTACTACGTTGTATGCCTCTTCAAGTCCGAAGCCTATGTCATCTAACCCGCAAGTGTAGCCGCGACTCTCCAAATACACATGGCACTTTTTCGTACGGATTGCTTGGCGTTTTTGCCAATTTTCTTCGGAGTCGGCATAAAGGGTCTGCCAAAAATCAAATGTAATCGCTTTGAGCATTGAGCTTTCCTATTCTTAAATCGTTTTATTTTCTTCTCCAATTTTCACTGTTCTCGGAATCGTTTGGATACTATTTCTGTGTTCCACCATAACACCTCTCACACGAGTGAAAGGAGGACTTAGGTCCTATGATCTTGATTTTATTTTACAGTATTTGTTGAAAAAAGTCAATTAATACGTCGTTTGGTCGGCACAAAATGGTGTGAGCAAAAGAGGTACCCGCCGGTAACGAAGCACATCACCCGTTAGCATTACGCAATGGAATTTTCACGCAAAAACGTGTGCTCGTCAAAATAGGCTTGCAATTTCCTCTTAAAAGTGATACCATTAATATATTGATATGTTGCGTCCGATGTGTACGGAGGAATACGAAAGTGCGACTGAATCGTCGAATTATTCCGGGGTATACAACCACCCGACTCATATTCGTCTATTTCATCGTTGGACTCGGCATGCTGGTCTTCGGATTTGTCTACTACAACCGGCAAATCTCAGAGTTAAACGCCGATATAGATGCCCAGATAGATATTTTTGCGGATCTGGCAGCGGAACTCCCCAGTGTTGAGGATCGGGAGTTTCAATTGAAGTTAATAGAGATTGTCAAGAAGTCATTCGCCGGAGGACGAGCACGCGCATTTTCGTTTATTATCACGGATGCAGAAGGAAATATTTTAATCACGCGAGGGGTTGACCTAAAATTAGATGCTAAGATTGACAATTTGGATGTACATGTCAACCCAAATCAAGGGATTTCGTTAACAGAGGACGAGAGTGTCTTGTTGCAGTCGACCTTATCACGGATGCGGAAAAAAAATGCGCCCCGTGAAATACTGATGCTCCTTGAAGATAGGCAGTTAAAAGGGTATATTTACTATGGCGATGTGGCACCGAGTGAAATGACGCACCTCCCGTTTGTGATAACCGATACGACGGGTGCCCCACAGAAATGGCAGATATGGGGGGATGTGATTACGGCTGATAAGGCGACCGCGCAGCAACGTGAACGCGCCGAAATCTTCGTTCAGAACGCGCAGGCATCCTCTGTGATTGAAACGACACCTGAATGGCATATTGGCTACTTCTATTATGAGAGTAAGCCATATTATGGGTTAATAGTACCCTTTATCGTCCCAATTATTCTGTTAGCCTTCGGGATCGTCTGTTTCCTGATTTATCAACGCATAAGGTCTTATGAACACTCAGCAATTTGGGGGGGCTTGGCGAAGGAGACTGCGCATCAACTCGGAACGCCAATTTCGTCGTTATTGGCGTGGACAGAGCTCTTGCATGAACGCAGCAAAGAGACAGCCGATCCGACACTCGTTGAACTTGCTACCAGTATGCAAAACGACCTGGAGCGATTACAGAAAACAACTGCCCGCTTCGGGATGATTGGTACACAACCGCCTCAAACTGAAGTCCATTTGGACGATATTTTTCAGGAAGTTCGACTCTACTTTGAGAAACGGCTACCGCATATTAGTCGCCGTGTTGAAATTCGGCTCATACGGCACAACATACCGACCATCCTCGCAAATGCCCTGCTGTTACACTGGGTGTTTGAAAATCTGATTCGCAATTCATTGGATGCTATGGATAAGGCGGATGGATGGATCGAGATTGAAGCGACGCACGAGAAGCGCGCTGGCGATATTGCCATACGGTACGCCGACAATGGAAGCGGCATCGCCCGCGAAAATCAGCGAAAAATCTTTGAACCCGGAATGTCTACAAAGGCACACGGATGGGGACTCGGATTGACAGTCGTCCAACGCATTATCCGTGAGTATCATCACGGCAGTATTCGTATTGTGAAAACGAGTCCTGAAGGAACGACTTTTGAAATTCGGTTGCCTGTCGCATAGAACCAGCTTCACTGGCATTGGCAGTAAGTGGGAAATATCCCGCAACCTGACACTCGCTGAGGCGAAATTTGGCGATGTGCTACGACTGGGCGGGTTATATAAGTTTAAGTATGTCACAAACGCACCAAATCTTATGGATTGATGATGAAATAGAAGCGTTGCAACCGCATATTCATGTGCTACGCGAACGAGGTTATGCTGTCACCCCCGTCACAAACGGCGAGGATGGTGTCGCGCTCTTAAAGAATCGAGAGACGCAGTACAATGCCATCCTCCTGGATCAAGTCATGCCCGGTAAAGATGGGATAGCGACCCTTGATGCCATCCGCAGTATTGACGCACAAATTCCGGTCGTCCTTGTTACGCAATCGAGTGATGAGCATTTTGTAGAAGTCGCCTTGGGAAAACAGGTGACCGATTTTTTGGTGAAACCGATTGGTGTCGCCCAAATTGCTTCAACGCTAAAACGCATCCTTGATCAACCACAAATAGTTGTCAATCAAATTCCGAGTCAGTATACCGCTGACTTCAATATGATACGCACGTTGAAGGACTCAGCACCCACTTGGCAGGACTGGGTTGATATCTACGTGAAGTTATTGGAGTGGGACTTGGTTTCTGAACGCCTGGCTGAAGGTGGGCTTCAGGAGACGCACCTTGCGCAAAAAAAGGAGTGCAATACTGAATTCTCCGATTTTGTTGAGGCACATTACCGGGACTGGGTCGCAGGCAGCCCGGATTCGCCACCCCTCTCAGTAGATGTCTTAGATCGGTACGTTATACCCAAGCTCCAAGCCGGAAAATCTGTCTATTTTATTGTTGTTGATTGCTTCCGTTTAGACCATTGGCTGGCAGTAGAACCCCTTCTTTACCCATATTTCTCCATTGATCGACAATATAGTTTTTCAATCCTACCGAGTGCGACGATGTATTCGCGTAACGCTCTGTTTAGTGGGTTATTCCCAGCAGAGATTGCTGAACGCTATCCAGAGTATTGGCAGGAGGAATCTGATGGGAGCACGAGCACGAATCGTTATGAGCGGCAGCTCCTTGAAGCGCATCTGAGCCGCAGCGGTATTAAGCTGAAACCGGGGCTGCAATACTTCAAAATTTTCGATGCTCGCGGCGGGAATACCTATAAAAAGCGGGTTGCAGCGACTAAACGCACCAGTCTTTCAGGTTTGGTTATCAACTTCATTGATATTTTAACACATCAACGTTCACAATCGGATGTCCTCCAGCAGCTCGCACCTGACGAGGCAGCATTCCGTACCTTAGCCCACTCATGGTTTTCGCATTCGGTGCTTTTTGATATTTTGCGCATCATTGCGGCACGCGATGCCACTGTCGTCCTCACAAGCGACCACGGCTCTGTCTTCTGCAATCGCGCGACACCTGCTTTTGGAAATCGAGAGACGACGACGAGTCTACGGTTTAAAATCGGGGCGAATTTAGGGTGCGAAGAGGGAAATGCGGTCTATCTCCGTAACCCTCAAGATTATCGGCTGCCCGCCGAGACTGCAAGTAAGGACTATATTCTCGCAAAAGACGATTACTATTTCGTCTATCCGAACGATTTTTATAAGTATAAAAGGCAGTTTCAAGGAGGATTCCAGCACGGCGGCATTTCGATGGGCGAATTGATAACGCCTGTCGTGACGCTGACACCGCGGCTGTAGAACGCAGCGCGGTGCCTCTTAGAAACAGGCACGATAGGAGGGAACAATGGAAAAGGAGATACTTATTTCTGATGATGAGTATGAAACGCGCTGTGCGGTGCTTGAAGCAGGAGTGGTGACGGAGATTTATATTGAACGGAAAGCGGCGACGCAAACATTGGGAAATCTTTACAAAGGACGCGTTGAAAATGTTTTACCCGGCATGCAGGTAGCCTTCGTTGATATCGGGTTGGATAGACATGCATTCCTGCATATTTCTGATCTGAAATACGAGAGTGTGAGTGAAGGCGAGATCGAAAATGGGAATGGAAGATCCGCGAGGAACGCTGTTGTTGTTGATTTGAAGGCGAAGCAGCCCAATCAATCTCGGGGTGGACGCGGGTTCCCGTTTTTGATAAGTGACCTCATCTCTAAGAAGCAGGAACTTCTTGTCCAAGTCGGCAAAGAACCTATCGGCACAAAAGGGGCGCGCGTCACAAGTAACATCACGCTTCCAGGACGGTATGTCGTTTACATGCCGAATTCTTCAAATATTGGCGTGTCCCGTCGAATTGAGTCACCGGCTGAACGCGATAGGCTACGAGATATGGCGAAGACGATTAAAGCCGATGTTGAAGGCGGTTTTATCATACGCACTGCCGCCGAAGGCTTGAGCGAAGACGAGTTCGCAGCTGAAATCCGATACCTCATTGGTCAGTGGAAACAGACTTGTGACCGTGCCAAACGAAAATCCGCCCCCAGTCTCATCAGTGGAGACCTTAGTTTCACGAATAGAATTGTTCGCGATATGCTCACGAAGGAGGTCAAGCAGCTCCTTATTGATTCAAAAACGGGCTACGAAGAGGTTCTGGATTACGTTTCTTCGGTTATGCCTGACTTGGAACCGAGGGTGTCGCTCTATAAGGATAATACAACGCTCTTTGATGCCTATGGTGTAGAACGTGCGCTTAAAGACGCACTCAGTGAGAAGATTTGGCTCAAGTGTGGTGGACACATCATCATTCAACAGACCGAAGCGATGGTCTCAATTGATGTCAATACGGGTCGGTTTGTGGGGAAGTCGGATCCAGATAACACGATTCTCAGTGCCAATCTTGAGGCTGTTGAGGAAGTTGTCCGCCAAATTCAATTGCGAGATTTAGGAGGTATTATTGTTGTCGATTTCATCGATATGGAAGATGCCTCACACCGAAAGCAGGTCTTTAAGTTGCTCCAAGAGGCACTCCGGAAAGATCGCGCCCGCACGAATATCTTGCACTTCTCGGATTTAGGGCTCGTTGAGATGACCCGCCAACGCACGCGGCCGAGTCTTGCCACCTTATTGATGGAAGATTGTCCGTATTGTGATGGACACGGCACGGTGCTATCAATTGAAACTGTTGTTATTCAGCTGCTCCGTGCGATAAAGTTGGCGCATCACCAAACGCGGCAGTCCGAGTTACGCGTTATGGCTAATGATTATGTCGTTTCGCACATCAAGTCCGAAATGGCAAATAAATTGCGGGAACTCAGACGCACCTTGAAATTAAATCTGACCCTTGAATCTGATGCTGACCTCCACCTCGAAGATTATCGAATCTTTGTAGGCAAAGGTAAAGAACTATTTCTGGATTGAGGCTGGCTTGATAATGTCCGCTTTGACGTTTACTCTGTAGGAGGGATTTCCAAATCCCGACTTCTTCCTCTGGTGTAACGGAAAAATCTGAATTGACAACGGCACATTTTTAGTGTATAATTTTAATCAGAAAGGAGTGATATAGAAAAATGTATGCAGTCTTTGCAAGCGGCGGGAAACAGCATCGGGTCGAAATTGGCAGCCTTATTGATGTTGAAAAACTGGATGCTGATGTCGGTGCCAATGTCACGTTTCCATCTGTCTTGGCTGTTTCTGATGGTGCCGGCAACTTACAAACCGGTTCGCCGTATCTTGAGAATACCGCAGTTACAGCTGAAGTGATTCAACAAGCACGCGCGAAAAAGACAATTGTGTTCAAGTCGAAACGGCGTAAAGGATATAAACGGAAGTTAGGGCACCGGCAATCATTTACACGCGTGAAAATTACCGCAATTGGTGCGGTGGAGGGGGAATCCGATGGCACATAAAAAAGGTGGTGGAAGCACCCGCAACGGACGGGATAGTATCGGAAAACGGCTCGGTGTCAAAAGGTTTTCTGGCAATTACGTTACTGCAGGGAGCATCCTCGCCCGACAGCGTGGAACCCACATTCACGCCGGCAATAATGTCGGTGTTGGAAGAGATTACACGCTCTATTCAAAGATCGATGGATATGTATGGTTCGAGCGGAAAGACAAATATCGCCGGAAGGTGAGTGTCTATACAGAACGTCCTGAATTTTAGCGAATATTCCGGCATCAGGAACAAACGACGAACAGCCTCGCCTGAGGGCGGTGCATTGACGCACCACCTGAGCGGGGCTTTTTTGCTAAATGAGTTAATGGTTCTTAGTTATAAGTTATAAGTCAGAGGCGGGTGAGTCACAATTCACCTTTCTTTGGCGTCCTTGAAGTTGGAATGGGTTTTTACAGAAACACTCTTAACTAATAACCAATAACCAATAACCAATAACTAAAAATTAATGGTAAAATTGACGGTCTACTTTTTTATTTTTCTAATGTTCATTGGCTGCGGTGGGCAATTACAGCAGCTCGCTGTAGAGACTATGGAAAACGCGCAAATCGCGCTCACTTCTGCCAACGCGATGGGGGCGGAGACAGCCGCGGTGACATCCCTCCGGACTGCTGAAGAGATGCTTGCGAGTGCTGGAAACGCCATGAATGCAGGGGATGCTGAGCAGGCGTATCGGTTAGCCCTACGATCGTATCTCCATGCGCGTATCGCAACAGAGACGGCTATTGCTGCTCGCGAAGAGGCGGGCGTTGGAGAAGCACAAGAACAACTGGCAGCCAGTGAACAGCGTGTCGCTGAAGCACTTCAGCGGCTTGAGGCTATAAAAGCGGAACTTGAGGCGTCGGAGAAATTATGATGAAATCCTACGGATGGCTACTTTTGTTTCTATACCTTGTTGTTTTTGGGTGTACTGTCCCTGAGATTGATGAGGTTATGCTAACGACGCAACTCCAGGACGCGCAGCAGGCGATTCAGAACGCAGCCGAATTGGAAGCTGAACCTCTGGTCCCAGAGGAATATGGGAGAGCGGTAAAACTTCTGAATTTCGCACGCGACGCCCGGGAAAAAGGCGATATTCCGCAAAGTGCTGAGTTTGCGTATCAGGCGGAATTGGTCGCGCAGGTCGCTATTGCGAAGGCACGGCAGCATCAGGCACGGCAACAGGTTATTGATATCCGTGAACAGGTATATCAGCGAATTATAAAAGCACAAGAGCATGAACGTGAAATTGCACGTATCCGGCAGGTGATTACCGAAAAGCAGCTTGCCCGCGCTGTGAGTTCACACGGTAAAGAACAGCAGGTCACAGAACGGCTTTCGACCGAAATCGCTGATTTAAAAACCGCACTCCGTCAAGCAGAACTCCGTTTACCTCTCACAAATTTAGAGTCTCTGACCAATGCTGCGCTGTATTTCTACCCGGCGATTGAAACAACCGCGGATTATGAAAAAGTCCAATTGTCACTTGCCTCGGTAGTGAACCTTATTGAACGCGGAGATTTTACTGAAGCAGAGGACGTTCTTGCTAAAACGCAAACGACGGTGAATAGCCTTTACGAGTCGGCGAAACAAAGCCGCAAACGGGAAACAGAAGCGAAGACCAACGCATGGATTTCAATTGCGAAGGTTGAGGTGGTCATTGCGCGCGCACAACTTCTCAATGCCGCTCAGCATGCACCACAACGATTTGAAGAGACGAATGCGCAACTGGAACGCGCTACGCAGGCGTTGATAGCCGGTCGTTATGAGCAAGCCGATCAATTCGCCCAACAAGCACAACGGATGGCAGATGAGATGGTCAACGTTGTGGAGGTAGTGGAATTCAGAAAGCGCGCACAGGACGAATTGAATCTAATAATAGCCGAAGCGGAGCGAGCTGTTCGCACGCTTGACGAGAAAATTGCCGCGCAGGCGCGCACGGAGGTGCCGCAATTAGAGGCGAAACTCTATGGACTGGCAAAATCTGCTTACACAGCGGCAAAATCCGCCTTGGCGACTAAAGAGTATCAGACGGCGATCGAAACGGCAGCGGAAGGCAATGATTATTTGGAACGAGCGATCGCGAGTACGCAACAGGTGACCTCTATCAAGTCAGACTTAGTGGAGGCGGCGCGGAAAGTTCCTAAGGTTTCCGAGGTTATCGAGCAGCAGAATAGTGTGCTCATCCGTGTTCAGGGGGATGCGTTTGCTGTTGGGAGTGCTCACCTCCAAGAAGGTTTTCTGCCTACGTTTGCTCTACTTGCAGAAATCCTACAGAGGACTGCTTTTCGCGACTATCCGATCCGAGTTGAGTCGCATACAACTTCCTTGGGGAATGAGAGTGTGAATCGAAGGTTAAGTATGGCACGCGCCGATACGGTGAAAAATTATTTCGTTGATCAGGGTAAGATTAATGTCGAACGCTTGACTGCTGCCGGTTTGGGAGAAACCAAGCCTATTACTTCGGATGGTCTGGACAAAGAGGAACAGAACCTCAGAATTGATATAATCATCACAACAAACTAAAAGCTTGTGTCACATAACCAACCTTATGTCATCCATCAGATTGCGCTTAACCTGTTTGGGGACAGATATATCATCATTTATGGAAACACAATTCAATTCCATAACCACTGCTACCATGTGAGGCGTATTGACAGCCCGGGGCATCCGTATCATGGATGCTACTACTTACAAGACGCGAACACAGGTTTGGCGATGTGGAGTGATGTCGATTTCGCGCCGCCGGGGCGTTACGGTGTAATCTTTGATCCAGAAACGGGTGATATTATTGATTGCGAACCGATCCGTACCTCGCCGATGCAGGGCGTCTAAATAATCCTAAAATTTACTATAACAATATGAGTCACACAGATAACATCGCATTAGAACAGCAAGAAACTATCCTTATCTTAGACTTCGGTTCACAGTACACGCAGCTCATCGCTCGCCGTATCCGCGAACAGAGCGTTTACTGCGAAATTCATCCGTGCACCCTACCGCTCTCGGAGATTAAGGCGATTGCTCCGAAAGGGATTATTCTGAGTGGCGGACCAGCGAGTGTCTATGAACCCGATTCTCCGAAAATTGATGCCGAACTTTTTGCGTTGGGCGTTCCGATATTAGGTATCTGCTACGGTATGCAGCTCATGGCGGCACTCCTGACGGGTGGGGAGGTTCAACCTGCCACTGAGCGGGAATATGGACACGCGCCGCTTCGAGTGCTTGACGCATCAGAACCGCTATTCGATGGTCTTTCTTCCGAATTTTCCGCTTGGATGAGCCATGGGGACCGGATCGGAACGCCGCCGGTCGGATTCCGGACGATTGGAGAGACGGAGAACGCGCCGATTGCTGCTATGGTGGATTCTGATCGTGGCTTTTATGGGTTGCAATTTCACCCTGAAGTTGAGCATACACAGGATGCTGACAGGATTTTACAGAACTTCACGCGGAAAATCTGTGGGTGTCACAGCGCGTGGACAATGCGTGCTTTTATTGCCCGCGCAACGGCACAAATTCAGGGACAGGTCGGAGCGGAACGCGTTCTATGTGCTGTCAGTGGTGGGGTTGATTCTATGGTGCTCGCAACGCTTCTCCATAAGGCGATAGGCGATGCACTCGTGCCTGTCTTTGTGGACAATGGGCTACTACGCAAAAACGAGGCTGCGGAAGTTGTTGCGACGTGTAAGGGGCTTGGGATTCCGCTTATTGCGGTTGATGCCGTGGACCCGTTTCTGAGTGCTTTGGTGGGGGTCACGGACCCTGAAAAGAAACGGAAGGTGATTGGTGCACAGTTTATTGACACCTTCAGATCAACCGTCCGCGAAACGGCGCAGAACTTCCGATTCCTTGCGCAAGGCACGCTCTACCCGGATGTCATAGAAAGCGTTTCGGTGAAGGGTCCGTCTGCTACGATTAAGACGCATCACAACGTTGGTGGGTTACCGACAGATATGCCGTTTGAATTGCTTGAACCTTTTCGGGAACTCTTTAAGGATGAGGTGCGTGCCGTCGGCGCGGAACTGAATATACCGACACATGTTTTGGGACGACATCCGTTCCCGGGTCCCGGACTCGCTGTGCGAATTCTCGGTGAAGTTACCTATGATCGGTTGGAGGTCCTCCGCGCAGCGGATGCTATTTTTATCTCCGAAATTACAGCGGCGGGCCTGTACGACGAAATTTGGCAGGCGTTAGCGGTGCTACTGCCGGTCAAGAGTGTTGGTGTGATGGGAGATGCACGGACTTACGAGAATGCTGTGGCGTTGCGAGCCGTCACGAGCAGCGATGCGATGACGGCGGATTGGGCGCGCATCCCTGCTGATGTACTCGCCAGAATCTCGAATCGTATTATTAACGAGGTACAGGGCATCAACCGTGTTGTTTACGATATTAGTTCAAAGCCGCCGAGTACGATTGAGTGGGAGTAGCCGTTAGGGCAGTAAAGTTTAAAAGTTCAAAGGGGTCTAAAGTCCGTAAAGTTGTAGATATTCAAACACAACTTTCAACTTGCAAACTTTATCAAACTTTGCTGCCCTGATTGCTGACCTCTATTTTAGGCATAAGCCTGTGAGGCGGCTTGAACGGCAGTGCCGGGTTTCACACCATGTCCGTACTCAATTAGCAGTTTCTCCAATGCATTGAGGAATAGCAGGACGTTCCGCTCGTTAGATGAGTCGCCCATGAGTCCAACTCTCCACGCCTTTCCGGCAAAGATTCCGAGACCGCCACCGATTTCTATGCCGTAGTCTGTGATGAGCCGTCCCCGGATCGTTGCATCGTCAATACCGTCAGGAATGCGTAATGTCGTTAGCATGGGGGCGCGGTAACCTTCCTCTGCGGCGGGTTGCAACCCAATCGCTTCAGCCCCCGCGAGAAGTGCGCGTGCATTGCGTTCATGCCGTTCATAGCGAGCTGCTAAACCCTCTTCTAATATGACCCGTAATCCTTCCCGTAAAGCATAGATAAGCGACATTGAAACTGTGTGATGATAACCGCGTTTTTCGGCGTGCCAATAATTTTCGAGCAATGTCATGTCGAGATAAAAACTCTGAATGGGAGTCTTGCGATTCCGAATGACTTCCACGGCGCGTTTGCTGAAACTGATCGGCGAGAGCCCTGGCGGACAGGCGAGACACTTTTGGGTGCAGCTATAGGCGACATCAATACGGCGTGCGTCGAGATTTACGGGCTGCCCACCGAGGGAGGTTACGCAGTCTGCGAGGAAGAGAGCACCGTTTTCGTGGGCGATTTCGACGGCTTCTGTTAGCGGTTGGAGGATACCGGTGGAGGTTTCGCCGTGAACGAGTGCCACGAGTTTCGGGTTCGAGACCTGCGCAACGGCGTTAGCGATCTTTTCGGTGGGAATGTGTTTACCCCATTCTGCTTCGACGGTTGTCACGTTTGCACCGCACCGTGCGGCGATGTCGGCGATCCTGGCACCGAAGTAACCACAGACACCAATAACTACTGAATCACCGGGTTCAATGAGATTCGCGAGTGCGGCTTCCATGCCAGCAGTCCCGGTCCCAGAGACCGGTAAGGTGAGGCTGTTTTTGGTTCCAAAGACACAGCGGAGCAGTGCCACGGTATCATCCATTATTTCGACAAATTCTGTGTCTAAATACCCCAACATCGGGGTTGTCATTGCTTTAAGTACCCGCGCGTTGGCTTCACTGGGTCCTGGACCGAGTAGCACGCGCGGGGATGCTATTAATTCGTCATACACTTTTTTGATAGGCTCCTCAGATACTGCCTAAATCACAGATTTTTGAGATTTGGGAACATTGGGATTAAGGCGAGTTGGCAAAAAATAGAGGATGCCGTATGGCACCCTCTATTGGGAGGCCTCGGTCAGGCGACCGAGGCTAAAATACGTGCGTGTGGCAATTACTCACCACCACCGCCACCACCGGCGGCTTCACCACGAATCTCCAGATTGTTCGCTCTCATGTAACTTTGAATTGTCTGAATCTGGCTGATTGCGTAGGTGAGTGCCTGGTTGACTTTTGTGTCGACGGGTGGGGTCGTCTCATATTTTGCCCACAACCGGTTGAAGTAATCCAAGGCATCGTTGAAATAGGTATCGTCACTGTCGGCTAAGACCATATAGGCTTCACCAATCTGGACGAGACCGAGGTCAGCGTACTTGGTCGTCGGGTAGGTCTCAATAATCTTACTATAGGCAGCGATAGCCCCTTCGATAGCCGGTTTCTGCGCCTCACCGCTTGCGAGTTTGGCTTCGTTGAGGAGGTCGGTTGCGACCTCATACTCGTAGAAGGTCAACGCGTTTGCCGTATCGTTGAGATAATTGAGTGCCGTCGATTTTGATTCGTTCCCGATGCCGGGTGTATCAACTGCTTTCTGATAGTTCTCGATCGCCATCTGATAGAAACTGATACGTTCGGCTTCCTCAACGCCTTGCTCAGAACCGGCGTTGTAGTACTTGTTGCCGATATTGATCAACGCGTCAGCAGTGTACTGACTGTTTGGATACTCAGCGACGAGGGCTTCGTTTGCCTCAAAGAGTCGATCGTACCATTGCTGTCTCGCTTCGCCGTCGCCTGCCTTTTCAGCGGCTTCACTCAGGAGCTGCGCACAGGTCGAGATAGCATACAACGATTCCGCTGCGCTTTTGTGTGTTTTGTTCACAGCGCGGACTTTATCGTATTCTTCGATGGCTTTCTCGAATTGTTGTGCGGCGTAGTAAGATTCACCGACGTGATACTGCCAGAAGGCGGCATCGTTCGCGCTCGGATAACGGCGGACCATATCGCGGAAAACGTCACCAGCAGCGATGAAGTAATTCACCGCTTTTTCAGACATTTCACCATCGATACCGACCTGCATCCGACCCAACTCGAAGTTAGCAGCGGCGAGGTAGTTCAGTGATGTCTCTGTGTTCTTCCTGAGACCATCGGATGCGGGGAAAAGCCCTTGATCAACATAGCCAACGAACGTTGTCAGCGGTGTAAGTGCGCTCGTCAAGTCTTGTGGAAGTTTCACACCGATACCGACAGAGTAATAGATCTGTCCGGCTTGGAAGAGCGAATTCTGAACATACGGGATGACCGTCTCTTTGTCCGCTTTTTCGATCGGTGCGGCGATGGATGTCACTTCAAAGAAGGAACCGGCGGCTTGCCGACTCGCATCAATGTAGGGTTGGAGATCTGTCCCTGCCTCTGTCGAGAAGAGCGAACGCGCTTTATCGGAATAGAGGAATCCGATGTTGTATTGTGCAGCGGCTTTCTCAGCCACGGTTGCCTGCGGATTCGCCATCGTCCGATCGCGTGCTTCAACGGCTTCAGCAATGGCTTCATCTAAACGACCGAGTTCGACGTAGAGCGTGGAGCGACGGATACCGGCGTCGGCGACCATTGAGGCGACGTTGGCGTTATCCGAACCGCTGTATTCACCAATCAAAGTCTGGAAGGTTTCCAGTGCTCTGTCAAGCTGCTTGAGTTGGTCTTGATAAATCAAGCCTATGCGATAGTAGGATTGCGCTTTGACGAGCGGGTCCTCGACCAATTCAATGGCGTTTTGGTAGCTCATCAAGGCTTCCGAATAAGCTTTGAGTTGCTCGTCTTGCGCGAATGCCATAGCGAAGTAGGAGCGTCCCTTCATATCCGGATCTTCCGTGTTTTCGATAATATACTGATACTCTTGCACCGAGGCGGCGTGGTCGCCGAGTGTGGCGTTGAGTTCAGCGAGACGTGAGTGTGCTTGGAAGATGAGAGCCTTCCGTGCTTCGTCCTCCGTCTGTCCCTCTAATGCCGTGACACCTTTGAATGCGTCCGCTGCGCCTTTGTTGTCTTCGAGACCGAGTTTCGCCAAACCTGCGGTGTAATTCGCACTGATCAGGTTGTCAGCGTCATCTGTCAAGGTTGCGACTTTTTCAGCGGCGGCGACAGCATTCTGGAGGCTCAACTGCTTACTACCAGCATCCGTAGCGGCTTGTGCAATCTGATAATGGCAGACTGCTGCTTGATACTGTGCGTTGGGTGCCAGTTCGCTGTTCGGGAATTTTTGGACGAAGTCGAGATATGCTGCCAATCCTTCGTCATAGCGTTTGGCAGAATAGTAGGTGTGTCCAATCTTCAGCTGCGAACGACTGCGTGCTTCTTCGGGTGCACCCGTGTTGTTCACAATCCGTTCCAGGGACATTACCAGTGCATCGACATCAACCTCTTCACTACTATTTTCAATAGCGGTGGCTTTAATCAGATCGATATGTCCAAGTGTCTTGAGAACGAGCTCATTGTCACTTGAGCCATATTTGCTGTTAGCTTCGTCGGCAATCTGAAGGATGAGTGGCCATTTTTCCGCATCATTCTGTTTTTGCGCTGCATCCCGATAGGCGAGTGCCAGACCGTAATAGGCTTCAACAGCGTTCGGGCTATCAGCATAGTCTGAAAGCACACGTTTGAATGCCGTCTCAGAGGAAACCAAGAGATCCGGGTTGTCAGTGGCGGCTTGGTAATAACAGAGCCCCACGAGATAGAGTGCATCGTCTGCGTATTCACCAGACGGGTTGCCATCAACCACGGCTTGATATTGAACAGCAGCTTCTGCAAACCGCTTTTCTGCGCGGAGCAGGTCAGCGAGTTTGATCTCTGCCAACGACCTATTGTCAGCATCGGCGAGTTTATCCAAGATGCTATTGTAATAGTCAATTGCATCGTCTTGATTGCCCTGCTTGACATGGCTGTTCGCGACGAGGAGAAGTGCGCGTTCGTAGTATTCACTGGTTTCCGGAATAGAGGCATAGCGATCGCGTGCCTGTCCCCAGTCACCGAGCATTTCGTGTGAAAGGGCTTCGTTCATGATACAGGCTTCTACTTGCGCGATACGCTCGCTGAAGTCGTCATAACGTTCCTCAGCAACACCTGGGAGGAAGGCTTCGTCATTAAACATGCCGACCGCCTCTCGGTATGCCGCGACAGACTTCTGGAGGTATTCCATGTTGAACTCAGCACCTGCGTCGCCTTCCTGATAGCCTTCAGGTTTGGCGGCTTCGTAGTAGGAACGTCCTTCAAAGAACTTACCCATCAATTTGACGAGATGGAACTTCGGCAGCGGACGATAATCCCAGAGTTTCGCGTATTCTTCAGCGGCTTCAACGTACTGTTTGAATTCTGTCCGCTTGATGTCAGCAAACCGGAGTTGAACCTCGGCGGCAAGGATATCGAACTCGTTGTCGTTCTTGTTCTTGTCGATAAACTCACGTGCCATGGTTTCTAACTCTTCTTTACGACCGAGATCGTTCAAAGCCCAGATTGCACCGTAGAGTGCGTGGGGTGCGACAGGGTCTTGTGGGAAATTGTCGATCGTTTTCTGATACCACTGCAGTGAGAGTTCAAGGGTCCCCATTCCGGCTTCAGCGTCCCCGGCATTTCTCTGTTCAGTGCCGAGCTTGTAGTATGCCTCAGCGATTTGATAGGAGCAGTAGGGGATGAAGTCGGTGGATTCTTGGTGTTCATTGATAACGCGTTCGTACGCTACCGTCGCTTGACTCCAATTCGACAAGCGGAAGTAACTATCGGCGATACCGAGTTTTGCTTCAGCGATATAGTCGCTCTCAGGGTATTCTTCGAGGAGTGTGGTGTATGAAACGATAGCGTTTTCATAGTCGCCTTGGTCGAAGTAGGTACGTCCGATAGCAGACTGGATTTCTGCCTGTAGCATCCGGTCGGCGGTATTTTGGAGTGCCAACTCATAGTTGACGCGAGCGTTGTCATAGTCCTTCTGACGGGCGTAAATTGCGCCTTGGTCGAAGTAGGCTGCTGTGACGTATTGGCTTTCCGGGAACTGCGTAATGAAGTTGGTGTATCTACCGATAGCTTCATCATCTCTACCGAGTTGATTCAAACTATAAGCGGCTTTGTACATCGCTTCGGCTTGCAGGTCTGGATAATTTTTGAATTCCTCCGTCGCAATTTTATCGAATTCCTGATAGGCTTGCTCATAGTTCGATTCATTCAGGAATGATTGTGCGATGAGGTGTTGTGCGTCATCTTTGAAGTCTGAATTCGGGAAACCGTCAAGCACGGCTTTGAATGCTTGTCGGGAGTCTTCATAATTCTGTAATTTGAAGTTCAACTGCCCGATAGCATACCATGCGTTCTCGACGAAGAGGCTGTTGGGGAAGTTCTCGATGAGCTGCATGAACTTCGGTTCTGCCAATTCAAACTGCTCGGTACGGTAAAGGATGTGTCCCCAGAGATAGGTTAATCCCTCTTGGTGTTTAGGGATTGTTGCGGTGGGGGCGACCTTTTCAATGTACTCAATCGCGCTGTCGTAATAATTGACATCGCCCGACTGTTCGGCAAGTCTTGAGTAACTCACCGCGATCTTATAGTTAGCGAGGGTTGCGAAGTCCTTGTCAATAACTTCGGTTTTCACGCCTCGTTTTGTTGATTCGACGAGTGCCTCGGCATACTTTTCAATCGCACCTTCGTAGTCAGCTTGTCCGCGTAAATCTTCAGCGGATTGGTAAAGCTGCTCGACCTTTTTGGAGCTCCCCATCATAAGAGGCGAGATGAGCGCGATTATCAAGGCAAGACCGCCGATAATTCCCAAAATCCTTGGGTTCATTCGTGTTTCTCCTTGTTTATTTTCCTACTGTAAGCAGGACTAAGAGATTAGATACATTTCATTTAATCGATTGCTGGCTGTCAGCCTTCGGCTGTCAGCGATCAGTGATAAAGAAATCTTCGGTAATCGTCGGTTGTCGACAATGAATTGCCGATAGCCGACTGCCGACGGCTATAATTCTATTGAATCGTAAACTTCTGTAATAGAGAGGATTTCCAGCGGTACATCCAACAATTTCCTGGGAAATCCATCGATTTGGCTCCATTTGCGTTGATATTGTTGAAGTGCCTGCTGTCCTGAGTGGATACCTTGTAGTAGTAAGAAGGCGTACCTCCCGTCAGTGAGGACCTCCCGTGCTGTTGGATATTCCCGCGATGCCGCTTGGCTCGGCAGTTCTGCGTAGGTTAGCAGTTCTGAATCGATATCCAAGGCGACGCTGGGAAGTGTCCCTTTACTATTTTTACGAAGTGTTGTTAGGATATAACCTTCCGCCATGGGTTCATCGGTAAATTGCCAGACATCCGAGCTGGAATCAACCATGGGTGTCTCAGTGGTTCGGTTTCTACTGACGTTTCGCCGTATCTCAGCGGGTTGTGCTGCAGCCGTGTCCTGCTGAATGGCAAGTGTTGCGCTGGGCTGGCGCGAAACAGGAGTTGACGTAGAAAACAGTTCTGCTTTTGCCACGGCATATAAACGTTGCAGTAGATGTTCATTGTTGTTACCGGACGTGCCGAGTTTTAAGGCGAAAGGTGCGACAAGAAGTGCCATCATCGCTGCGACGAGTGTATAATAGGGCAGCATCTTTTGTCGGACGGAGATGTGTCCTGTCGGGAGGCAGCGATCGATGTACCGGCGGACTCGCGTCGTCAGCTGCCAAGTCAGCCGGGTGCTGATTTCGTAGACGCGTTGATGGAGTGCGGTGGGGGCACTTTGTTCGATGCGTTGCCGAAGCGTTTTTGTAAACGCTACATAATAGGCATCGGACGCTTCGGGTTCAACGTAGAAGTTTTCGAGGAGATGACACGTCTTTTTCAGAGTGATGGCTTCTCGTTTACAGGTCCGACAGGTATCAAGATGTTCAGCGACATCTTGCATCTGACGTTCGGAGAGTGTAGCATCGATGTAGTCTGATAAAAGGCGTTGTGTTTTCTGGCACTTGAAGCTCATGGGTATTCTCCACGACGTTGCGGCTTTCGTGCGCTTACAAGGGTAGATCATCACCGGCAATGGTCGTTTAGACTGGCAGCTAAATTGCCGCGGCATCTACATAGGGTTTGAGCAAAGTTCGGAGTTTTTTGCGTGCGTAATGCAAGCGAGAGCGGACTGTTCCTTCGGAGCAGTTAAGAATTGAAGCGATCTCGGCGTGTGTCAATCCTTCAAATTCATGCAGGATGACGACGGTGCGGTGTTTCAGTGACAGGCTGTTAACGGCTTCTGTGACGTAGCGTCGGAGTTCAGATTTTTCGGCGTGTACGTGTGGGTCATTGGCATGGATTGTGCGATACCGCAGCTCCGCCTCAAATTCGGTTTCTGCTATTGTCTCAATAGAGCGTTCCTGTCGGCGTTCCTTGCGTTTGACGAAGTTGAGTGCTTCGTTCACAGCGATCCGGTAGACCCAGGTTTCAAAAGCAGCGTCCTTCCGGAAGGTGTGAATTGCGCGATAGACCTTAAGAAAAGTTTCTTGCATGACATCCTCGGCATCTGCGTGATTCTTAGTAATCTGCATTGCGAGTCGATACACCATACGTTTGTACTTTTCTATGAGAGGGGCTAACGCAGTCTCATCGCCTTCGCATAGGTCGGCTATGAGCAAGGCTTCAGTTCTTTCCACCGAACTTTCTCCTTAAGTGTTCTCAATGTGATTAGACAACGCCTTTTGAAAAACCGTTCAAAAAATTTTTGGCTATTGGCTATTGGTTGTCGGCAGTGGTTTTACCCAATATCGGTATATTAATGTGTTGATTATAGCATTAATGCAAAAATTGTGTCATTAAAAAAAGGCAACGTATCCGAAAATACGCTGCCCTTAGTGTCGAAATAGCCGCGAATTTACTCTTTACCCTTGGTTACAAAGGTGACGCTAACATCAAGCGAGTTGCCTGCGGCATCAGAGACTTTACCTGCGATAACGTAGGTGGTTTCGTTGCCAATCTCTTTACCTTTAACGAGTTCGAGTGTACCTGTGGTGCCGTCAACGGATCCGAGCCAACCGACATCATCGCCGGCTTCAGTTTGAAGGGCGATGTTTCCAGTTACTTCTTCACTGAAAGTGATTTCAATCTTGGCATCGGTGTTGATAGCTTCGGGATCGACATCTTTGTCACCATCGCTAACAGTTCCACCTGTAACAGTCGGTGGGTCCGTATCAGGAGCGGTAACAGTGTAGGTAAGTGTCTGAGTTCCATCTGCCCAAGTAATCGTCAAACTCAAGGCACCTGGGGTGAAGGGACCGGCGACAGTCACATTTTTACCAGCAGCCGTAGCGACACCAGCACTCGACGTGACATCGGCAGGTGCGTTGTCGAAAGTCAGGGTAATACTTGCATTAGCAGCAATCGTTGACCCACTTGGCGGGGCTGCGCTCACGAAGTTGGCTGGAGCAGCTTCCGTATCACCGTTGTCATCGCTCTCACCACAGCCGGAGAGCATAGAAACGGCGAACAAGGCCGCCAGTAATAGTGCGAAGGTTCTAAACAATTTTGTCATTAGAGTTAACTCCTTAAATTTAAGTTATCAAAATACACCCGTTGAAATCGGGTGTGCTAAAAACTTTCGGTGCTTCCCCTATATGTTTGCAAGAATGCACCCGAGGGAAAGTTAGCTTCCGTATTGTTGTTGATTGTACAATTCAACAGGGATGTTGGAAGCCTACGGTTGTATTCTCGTTCAGTCGAGTAACGTAGGGCTATTTCGTTGTCGCCCCTTACGGAGTCCGCAAAGAACGAACCGACACGTTGAGAATAGAATTTCGCGAGGACGGCTTGCCAATCGAAACACTATTGGCGAAACACCATTGGAATGCCGTACATTTCGCCCGAAAGTCAATATCTAAACGAGTACCTTAGAGTTTAACAAAAATTATAAACTCTGTAAAGGTAAAAATACCGGTTTTTTGGGAATTATACAAAAGTTGCTTTCTTTTGTCAAGAAAAAAACTTATTTTTTGGTAAATTTACCATAAATTTAAACGTTGTCAAGAAAAAAAATGATACACGTCGTTATGCGGAATCGAATTTAAGGACATTGTTCGATGTATTAAGTATACTATAAAGCGAAAAAAAATGCAAGTTTTTTTAGTAGCGGTTAGCAATCAGAGCGTTCCGCTGCGCTCCACTCTCAGCAGTCAGCAGCCAGCAGTCAGCAGTCAGCGATTAGACCTTCGTTCTGATATTTTTTAACAAGGCGGTTAGCATCTTCTTTATGCTGATGATTTCGTTAATTAATTCAACATATTGATCAGAATTAAGATATTTGAGATCGCGCGCAAGGAGAACGAGATATTCTGTTTCACTTGCGGAACCGACTGCGATCTGAAGAAAACGCGCGAAGTCCGCAGGAGTTTCTCTCCCGCAACCTTCAGCAATGTTTGTCGGAATTGAAGCACAGGCGCGCCGAGTTTGGCTTGTTAATCCATATATCTCTTCACGCGGAAATGGAACTGTTAGTTCGTATATCTTCAAAGTGAGTTCATGAGCTCTTTCCCAAACTTGTAATCTTCTGAAGTTTCGCATATTTACTCCTTTTTTTATTATGGTAAAGTTTAGAATTACGTGGACATTGGCGAGGTTAGGGAACCTTGTTTGCATAATAGTTGACTTCTGACTGCTGACTGCTGAAAGGTTTTTCGTAGAAAAACCGCCCTGACTGCTAATTGCTATTCCTCAAACAGTCCCATCTGTTCGCTGGATGTGCCCGTCATGTATGTTTCGAGCTGCTCTGGATTCAGTAGTACCTCAACGACCTTATCGACTTCCGTGGGTGCGAAGGGGAATGCGCCGCTGCGTATCAAGTCTCGCGGACCTTCACGTATGGGGGATGCGGGTCCGTCCCATCGGCAGGCGAGGAGTGCTTTGTCTTGGCGTTGGGCGTATCGGGCAGTGTGCATGGCACCGCCGGTCTGCTGTGCCTCAATGACGATTGTTGCCGTTGCGAGTCCGCTAATAATGCGGTTGCGTTGGATGAGGTTGCCGGGTGAGGGTGTGGTGCGGAAGGGATGCTCTGAAAACAGACACCCGTTCTCATAGATTTGCATGGCGAGTGAATTATTCTGTGCTGGATAGATAGAAGACAGATCTGTTCCGACGACTCCGATGGTTTTCCCCATAGCAGCGAGCGCGCCAGAGTGGGCAGCGGCATCGGTCCCGGAGGCGAGTCCGCTGACGATAATGAACCCGGCGGATACCAGTGCTGTCGTGAGTGTGAGTGTGAGTTGAATTGCCTCTGGGCTGGGCTGCTTTGTGCCTACGATGGCGACGCACGCCGTGTTAATCTCTTTTAATTCACCGACATGGCAGAGAATTCCGGGGGCATCGGGGAGGGGCTTGAGTTGTGCTGGATAGGCTGGGTCTTCTGGGCATAGGACGCGGATGTCTTGGTTGTTGAGGGCATCGAGTCGCTCCCGGAACGTCGGGAAATTCCCAGAGACCGTGAGAATCCGTGTCGCGAGCACAGGGTTGAAGGACGGCAGCCGTGCGATTTCCGGGAGTTCTGCCTCGAAGATTGCCTTGACGCTTCCGAAACGTGCGATGAGTCGGTTAATCCGGACACTGCCTAACCCTTCAACTGAGGAGAGGGCTAACCAGTATTCAAGGGGTGTTTTTTTTTCTGAGTCCGCCATGTATGTAGGTCCTGTTGGGTAGGGTGTTGGATTTATATACCTATATATTAAGGAGTATAGCATATTGTTAAGGAGAGTGTCAAGGGCACTGCTAACTGTTTAATAACATTGACAAATAACCAAAAAAAGATTAGAATTAAATTTAAAAGAGATAAGTCAATAGGGAGACAAAAATGGAGACGGCTCCGATACGGCTGCTGGCAGTCAATGAAATGAGTAGGCATTATGGTGGGGTCATTGCGCTATCGGATGTGACGATGGCGGTGCACCCGGGACAAATTTTCAGCTTAATCGGACCTAACGGTGCCGGGAAGACGACGCTCTTCAACTGCGTCACTGGTCTTGATAGCCCAACATTCGGCAGTGTCGATTTCTTAGGGGAATCCATCACCGGCTTGCGTCCGGACCAGGTTACAAACCTCGGTATCGGTAGGACTTTCCAGAACATCCGCCTCTTCACGGAACTCACAGTCCTTGATAACGTCAAAATCGGACGGCATCCTCGCACTTCAAGCAGCTTCATCGGCTCGGTGTTCCGCACAAAGATACAACAGCGGGAGGAGGCGGATATTGCTGCGCGCGCACACGATATGCTGGCGTTCGTCGGATTGGACGCGTTGAGCGATCAGTCAGCGGGGAACCTCTCCTACGGGGACCAGCGTCGCGTTGAGATCGCAAGAGCGTTGGCGACTGAACCGAGACTCCTACTGCTTGATGAACCGGCTGCAGGGATGAACCCGCAAGAGACACAGGAACTTATAGAACTCATCTACACGATACGTGAGCGAAATGTCACCATCCTCCTTATTGAACATGACGTTAAACTGGTGATGCAAATCTCGGATTGGGTAACTGTGCTTGACCACGGTGAGAAAATTAGCGAAGGTCTACCCGCCGATGTCCAAAACGACGAAAAGGTCATTGAGGCGTATCTGGGGAAATCTGACGATGCTTGAACTCAGGGATATCCATACATATTACGGGCAAATTCGCGCGGTGCAAGGGATTTCTATCACTGTGAACGCTGGTGAAATGGTCTGCCTCATCGGTGCAAATGGTGCGGGTAAATCGACGACTTTGATGACGGTGTCGGGGGTCCATACGCCGGTACAGGGTAGCGTCCACTTCGAGGGTGAAGAGATCACGCGACTGTCGGCGGAGCAGCGGGTTGCACTCGGCATCTCACAAGTGCCGGAGGGACGGCTCGTCTTTCCAGACATGAGTGTTCTTGAGAACCTTGAACTCGGTGCGTATACGCGAGAAGATCGGCAGGGCATCAGAAACGATTTAGACAAAATTTTTCAATCCTTCCCGGTGTTGCAGGAACGCCGTCGGCAACGCGGCGGTAGCCTCAGTGGTGGTGAGCAACAGATGTTAGCGATCGGACGCGCCCTGATGTCCCAACCGCGGCTTCTACTGCTCGATGAACCCTCCTTGGGACTCGCACCGCTTATCGTCAAGCAGATTTTTGAGATCATTGAACAGATTAACGAGGATGGTACGACTATTCTGCTTGTGGAACAGAACGCTCAACTCGCGTTGCAGGTGACTGACAGGGGGTACGTCATGGAGACGGGTGAGATCGCCATGGAAGGTACTTCTGGGGACCTGTTAGCCGACGAACGCGTGCGACAGGCGTATCTTGGCGAATAGCGAGAAAAAAATGTACCCTACACTAATTGATTTTGGACCTTTCGGCATTCACTCTTTCGGCTTAATGTTAGCGACTGCGTTTATCACAGTCGTCTTTGTTTTGCAGTATGAATTGAAGCGTCGGGGTTTTGTTGCGGAGTTGGCAGGGGGCATCGTGATGGCGGCGGCTGTCGGTGGGATTGTCGGCGCGAAAATCTATTCTGCCCTCTTGGATGGGTCGATAAATGTCCGAGAACTGTTCTCGACAGCCGGGTTGGTCTGGTACGGCGGTTTAATCGGTGGGTGTATCGCCGTGACGATAGTTATCCTCCGATCTCCGAACCCGTATCTCCCGACAATCGACATCATCGGACCGACGCTCTTACTCGGCTATGGCATCGGTCGGATTGGGTGTTTGCTTGCGGGTGATGGGGATTACGGACCGCCGTCTGATGTTCCGTGGGCGATGGCGTTCCCGAATGGCACTGTCCCGACGGATGTCCCGGTGCACCCGACCCCTATTTACGAGTCGCTGATGTCGTTCGCGTTTTTCGGACTGCTGTGGTCGCAGCGTCGGCGGTTTGAGAGTGTTCCGGGGGCGACGTTCGGTCTGAGTTTGATATTTTTGGGGATTGAGCGATTTATTGCGGAGTTTTGGCGGATTACGCCGCGCGTCTTGGGGTGGATGACGGCGGCGCAGATTTTTAGTATTGTTGCGTTTATTATCGGGATTGCATTGGTTTTTTGGATGCGAAGTCGTCCGCGTGCGGTTGTAGCGGCACCGTCCGCGGAGGTTGCCGCGCCAGCGGAACAGTCGTCTCCACGGCGTAAACGGCGGCGACAAAAAAGATAGACGAGGTTTGTAGTGGGGCGATTCATTGCACCTTAGGTAAGGAGACTTAAAGGTGGATTTTAGTTGGTTTGGTATCACTGTTATCGACATAGGTGTTGTGAGCATAGGCGTTATTGGTTTTGCTTGGGTTTTCCGTAGAATGGTTGTGCTTGAGCGAGAAAACGGTGTGCTACGCGCTCAAGTTAATGCACTTGAACAGGAGAACAGTAGGATAAGGGTTCAGGTTAATACACTTGAGCAGGAAGTTGATGCACTTAAGCAGGAAAACCAAGAACTCAAACACGAAAACCGAGAACTCAGAAAAGATTTTGAGGTTTTAGCAGGACGATACGCCGAAATCAAGGAGGTACTTGCGCTTATTCTCAAGCGTGAAGAATTTGGCGGCTAAATTGCATATATACCTTAATTATAGAAAGCGCAAAAAACAATATGCAAACAAAACGCATCTGTCTCTGGTCAGGTCCCCGAAATGTGTCTACCGCCCTCATGTACGCCTTTGCGCAGCGGCGCGATACACAAGTTGTTGACGAACCGCTCTACGCGCACTATCTCCATAGGACGGATAGAGCGGGGGCGCATCCAGGAACGGCTGAGGTGATGGCATCCATGTCAACAGACGGTGAAGAGGTAATCCGTAAAGTGATCCTCGGTCCGTGTGAGAAACCCGTGCTTTTCATGAAACAGATGGCACACCATCTCATCTATATTGACCTCGGGTTCCTTCGAGAGACGTTGAATGTATTCCTTATCCGTGATCCGCGCGAGATGCTCCCGTCGTTGATGAAGGTGATTGGTGTGCCGACGTTGGCGGATACGGGACTCAAGACGCAGCACGATTTGCTTCTGGACTTGCGGGCAACAGGTCAGTCACCACCGGTTCTTGATGCGCGTTTACTTTTGGAGGATCCGTCAGGTGTGCTTTGTCGGTTGTGTGAACGGTTGGGGTTGCGATTTGAGCCGGAGATGCTTTCTTGGTCTGTGGGTGGGTGTCCAGCGGATGGGGTTTGGGCGAAGTATTGGTATGCGAATGTGCATCGGAGTACAGGCTTTGCGCCGTATCGTCCGAAATCGGAGCCGTTCCCAATGGAATTAGAAGATATTTTGGAGGAGTGTTTGATATATTATGAAGTGCTTAGGAAAGATGCGATTTGTACTGATCGGGGTCCCTCCTGCTAACACGCCCTTATGAAAGCAAGAATAATACCCATGAGCGCGAGGCCGGCAGTCATCGTCCATTGAAGTGTCTTAATCCCCGTCTCAATGCGATCAAGGCGTTGTCCATGGGAACGCACTTCTTCGCGAAGGGCATCGACATCGGATTTATCCGCTTTTGTCTCGATCTTGGCATCCATCCGATCAAAGCGATTATCTATCCGATCAAAGCGATCATCTATCCGATCCAAGCGAATATTTATCTGTTCGAGGGTCTGCAGTAAGAGTTTGTTGAAATCGTTTGACATTAGGAAATTCCCCCTATAATGTAGTATAACAGAAATTCGCGATGGATGTCAAGCAATTAGCGATCCTCTCCCAAGACCTCAAGGAGCTGCTCCAAAATCGCCTCCGTTTCTGCGTCGCTTTTGGCGCGGTTTTGACGCAACTGCTCTAATAACTCCGCTGCAGTTGGCGGTGCCTCGCCTGCTTCTGTAGGGTTGGTTGCGGGTTGCCCGAGGAAAAGCACGTCTAACGCTTTATCTAACGTCTTCGCCGATGCGAGTTCGCTTGCCCCCGCCTTGACGACTACCATCTCTAACTTCGGACGGCGGGGTTGTGTGTCATCGCCGGTTGCGCGCTCCTGCTTCTTCGCCTGCAAATAGATTGCTTCGACGTAGAAGATGGCGTCTTCTATCGGGATAATCAGCAAGTTGCCTCGGATAACATCGCTCGCTTTCTCCCACCCGACCTGTAGCTGCCCGGTGGCTTTATTAATATCCTCCTCGACCTGTGTGGGTCCAGCGACATCGGCACCCTCCGGCAAGACGTAGACAATCCGTTCGCCGTAGTGTGGCGGGTCACACCGTGAGACCATCCATGCCTTCAACCGTTTCTCACGTTTCGGTGGTGTGAAGGGTATCATATTCACGAACTCCAGCGTGTCCTCCCCCGGTAACTTCAGCATGGCGTAGTAGGGCATCATCTCCTGATCGGCTTCCGATGAGTAGTACGCCTCTTTCGGAATTAGCCAGCGATCGCGACGGTGGTAGAAGTCGTCGGCACGGCGGTGATACGCACCGTACATCTTCGCTTGAATCCGCGTCAGGTAATCTGGGTATCGCAGGTGCGCTTTCAATCCTTCGGGCATCTCCGAGAGCGATTTAAAGAGATTGGGGAAAGCCTTGCGATACGCACGCATCACGGCTTCGTCGTCCTTGATGGCATAGAAGCTGACCGCACCGGTGTAGGCGTTGACGACGGCGACCCCTGAATTTCGGATGTAGTTGAATTTCTTGAAGTCGGGTTCTTCGTAAAGCTGCGTCTGCGTGAGTCGTGATGTATCGTCCACGTAGACCTGTGCGTTCGGGTAGTACTGGCTCGTCACATAGAAGTCGATGATCCACCACAATTCACCGTCACTAATGACGATATAGGGGTCAGGGTCGTAGTTGAGGAAGGGCGCGATGTGCGAGACGCGGTCTTTGATGAGTCGATCGCCGTGGCGGGTACCGATCTTTCGGCGGAACATCACGCGGCTCTCGGATGTCAACCGCTCGGAACGTAGGATTCGGAAGAAATCGAACCGGAGTGCGAAGCAGAGACGGCGGAACCAACTGCCTAAAGGCACGCCGCCGTCGCCGGTATAGGTATGCCGTTCCCAGGTTTCGGGGGTCTCACGTGCTGTGGCGTCGTTGATGTTGCGCTGTGTATTCACAACGACATAGTTATTCGTCATTTCACCGTAATAAATCTGTGGACGCTCGACGTTGAGTGCGTCGTGGTCACTACGAATGGGTGTATCGGCGACCCAGAAGTTCGGGAACCCGTCCTCAATAAACTCGTTAACTGGCGAGACGCAGACCCCGTACCCGTGCGTGTATTGTAGTTTCAACGGTTCCCACCCGACGATATCCTCCTCCGGACTGACCTCACGCGCCGCAATTAGGACCTGCCGATATTCGTCACCGACGCGATACCGATCGACATCTGTGTAGGGATGAAAATCGTAGTGCGTCTGGATTTGTGCCTCGCGGAGTGCCTCGTAGAGGACGCGCCGGTCCCAGATTTGAATGTTCTTTTTAATCTCTTCGTTCTCCGTTATCATGTCGAGTGTGGCGAGGCCTTTCACCCGTTCTTCGGTCCTGATGGTTTCGAGTTCAAAGGCGCGGCGAGTCTCTTCGATGTGTCTCTGTAGATAAGGCTCTTCTTTATCCAAGACGTTGATACGCGCATCCCAAAGATGGAGTCCCAACGGATAGATATGGATAAGGAGTAGATAGCTCAAACCCCAGACACCGAGCGTTGCGTACCATAACAGGCGTTTCCGCCAGAACATGTTGAACACAACTGCAAGTGCTATGCCGAGCAGGACACCGCAATAGATGCGTGTCGCACCTTCAAGATGAAAATCGACGTAAAATAAGCCGTGGAGTGATGATAACTCCTGTGTTAAGGGGCTTGTGTAGACTTTGTTCCAAAGGTGGACGTAGCTCCGCCACCCACTGATGAGGAGCAACAGCAACCATAACACTGACCCGTGAAAGATGATATGCCGTTTGACGCGCTGCATGGTGTGTGCGTCCCGTCTGTAGTAGAAGTTATAGAGCAGCCCGACGACGATGCACGTCACCCATAACGTTACCTGCCCCCAGAGACTCACCCATCGGTGGAGCGGGAAACTGAAGAGATAGAAGTTTCGGTCTTTGCCGAAGTGGTTGTTGGTTGTTGGCTGCTGACCGCTGACCGCTGACCGCTGACCGCTATTCTGCTGACCACTTTCTGTAGGTGCGGTTTCTAACCGCCCCGTTTCTCCGTCCATTATCTCTTCAGCGGTTCGCGGTTCGCGGTTCGCGGTTCGCGGTTCGCTATCTTCCGTTGGCTGATTCCGGTACCTTAGATAGACATCATCCAATAACAACATCGGTGTTGCGAGGAGAAATGCAGCGACGAAGGTCAGACAGAACACGGCACGGTGGAAGGAGAACGTCTGTGTGTGTGTCCAGCGTCGGAACTCGCGGGATTCTGGGCAGAGGACATTCGCGATGGCGGCGTTGATGTTCATAAATCCGAGTGCGATGAGGAAGCAGACCCCGAAGATGCCCCACCGTATCTGCTGGAGTCCCCAGAAGACCTCAGGGTGTCCGAGGTTCTCGAACCAGAGGTGCTCTGTATAGAGGTGTGCCAACGGCATGAAGCCGCTTATCCCGATGAGTGCGCTGAGTATCCAGAGCAGGTACGCCTGAAGTTTGAACGCCCCTCTTCGGCGTTGTCGGCTCCGTCGGTATCGGAAAACGCCCCATATTAAGGTAACGGTGCTGAGGGCTATGCTGAGTAAGAGTTGTGCGATGGCGAGATTCGCTGTCATGGTTGTTGGGTTCTCCTATAAGTCGTTAGTATATTATAGCATACCTTTGGGGAAATTGGTAATTGGCTGTTCTACAATCCTGCTGAGCCTTGACATAAATACGCCGCTTATGTTATACTGCACTAAATGGAGGTCTTTTGATGGCTAATCATTTTAATGATCTACTCCTACAAACCCTGAAAGAGATGGGTTTACGTCTGGATCGTGTTGAAGGTCGCTTAGAGCGCGTTGACGACCGGTTGGATCGTATCATTGAGCAAAAATCGGATAAATCGGATCTGGACGCTACGAATAAAAGGCTGGATGTTTTAGGGGAGAAGGTGGATACCTTAGATGACAAGGTAGATGTTCTCGGACAACGTCTTGACCGGATTGAAGGCGGTATCGGTACGCTCAAATGGGTAGTCGGTGCGGAGGTCGCTGTTATCGGAGTCATTCTTGCGTTCATCAAGGCGTGTTAAAGTAAAGTCTTAAAATCCGCGTCATCTGTAAGAATCCGCGATTTAGAAACTGAAAACTGGAGATCTCTGCCGCGAAGTGAAAAAAATCTTGACACACAACACGGAATTAGCGTATAATTCCACTATATTTGAAAAAAGAGGTTGACATTTTTTCTAAAACTATTGTAAAGTAAGGGTGTTAAACCTCTCGTGGAAACCCGAAAATAAGTTTTTGCAAAAAAATTTGACAAATAAACGCAACTTCGGGTATAATTAACAGAAGTTAGAAATTATCAGGTCGGGATTAGAAAGTCCGTCCTACAAGATGACTTTTTTAAAGGAATTCTTGACATCACAATACAATTGTGGTATAATTTCTGAAATAGGTGGATAAAAGGGTTGAGAACCTTATCTGTAACCCTTTTCCCAGAAACAACGTTTTTAGGTGTAGGTGGGGTTTCTTTCTAACCCCGATGCACAAATAATGAGGGTATGGAAATCCGTAAAACGCTTCCGATGCCTCGAAAGAGTAATTGGGGGCAGCGCGGTAAAATCCGTGACCCAGTGCTTGTAGGCGGGGTTTTCAACCCCGATACGCTACAAGTAAAAAAATTACTTGACTTTTTTTCGTAACCCTTTTACACTTTAATACGTCTAATTACGTCAATAGGTAAGAAACAAGGGGTTTTCAAATCCCGACACTTCGGTGGAAAGGATTTCTGAAGCCCTAAAGGTTAGTTCAGAATAGATTTCATCCCTGAATCTTTTCTTGATGTTTGATACGATGAAGCGTGTTATGCTGACGCACGATGGGGCGATACACTCGTATCGCCCCTGTATGTTAGATAGCGCTTTTTCGTTTGAGTTGTAATCCCGTCGATACCCTCTGAGCAGGTGGTGTTGATCCGCCTGCTGACAACAAGTTCCCATATCTGCATACCTATACAGACCCAACCGCGAAACCCAACAGTGTTTACCATAATTCCTTAGAGTCATTCCGTTCTTCTGTAGGAGGCGGGGAATGCCATTAAGGCATTCATACCTCGGAATTTATTGTTTATTATTGCTATTTTTGTTTATTTTTTGTTGAAAATTGCGTATAATTTATAATGAGATAGAACTTACGCAGCGATGCGATAATGCACGTCGCATGAATCAGAATCAACGGTATGAACCGGGGGCGAGTACGCCGCAAAACTGTTAGTTTGCGGGTTCTCCGGCCCCTACACACAAACTAAATGAAGATTAATTTATTAATTCGGTAATTTCTCAACGTGCGATGAATCGCACTACTACGAACCAAACCGTTTGTAGTAGGGCAATTCATTGCCCGTCTATTACCGAATTATTTTCTGAAACTTCATACAGTTTGTGGTACAGGTGTTCACCTATTTTCAGGCTTTACTATAAAAAATTTCTTGACATCAACACCGGATTTATGATACAATACAAGGCAGCAACTTTGCCAGAATAGAGGGCCCGTTGAACGCAAAACCGAGAGTCGCATTCTTATCGAGTCGGATAGATTGGATTTCTTTACAGATTCTAATCTTGTTTGTTTTTACAATTGTGTATACCGTGATTATTTGGCGGGTTGAGGCACCGAATGCACAAACGACCCTGGATATCTTTAGAGCCGTCGTGAAGGCAGTCGTTCCGTTTTCGCAGTATGCGCTCCTTTGTATTCTGGGAGTCTTTGAGTTAGGAGGAACACTGATGTTACTTTACTTTCATAAGATAGAACAAGCCACAAAACAAGGTCGAGAGCAAGGCATTGAACAAGGTCTTGAACAAGGCCGATCAGAGGCACACCGCGCATGGTCAGATTGGAATACGCGTCGACAAGAAGCGGAAGCCAAGGGCCTCCCTTTCAACGAACCGCCACCCTCGAACCCCGAAAACGGCACCCGAAAATAACCACTTCTGTTATCAGTTTCTTTAAAAAAATAGACAAAAAAGGTAGGCACGGTTTCCGAACCGTGCCGTTTTTTTTGCATCGCGGATTGCCACGGATTGGGTTCAGCGTCCAACGCAAAAGACGCTAAAATCGGGAGTTATTGTTTATTATTGATAATTTTTGCGAATATATCTTGTTTTTTGTTGCTTTTTTGTGAAAAATTGCGTATAATTAGACAAAGACCTTATTATTTTAATTAGGACTTACGCACTCTACGGGTAGGTGCAGTTTTGCGGCGTACGCGCCTCGGTTCATGCCCCGGTGAAGCCCACACGGGCTTCATACCCCGGTAAAGCCTCTATAGGCTTTATACCGTTGATTTGGAAGTGCATAAGCACTTCATACCGTTGATTCTGATTTGGAATGCTACACGGAGAACCTGAATATCGTTGATTCCGATTCGCGAAGCGTAACGTCCTAACTGCTAATAGCCAATACACAGCGAGGCACGCGTGCGGGTTTCCCCACGAAGCCCGCGCTGAACACAACAGGTTCGTAGGGCAAGGACCCTGTGCCTCAGCCCTGCATACTTCATACAACGAAAATGAGGTATATTTTTACATGAAAAACTTAATGACACGAAAAATCGTCCTCGGCATGCTGATGACGCTTGTGCTGGCGTTCAGCGTGCAGGATATCGCGGAGGCTGTTGATGAACCCACTTTTACCCAGACTGAGGCTAATATTGTTACCCTCCGCACGCCCGGGAGCGCGGCTACAGTGGGTGGACTTGCGTCGTTGACACTTGATGATCCTGCCAGGATAGAAAGCGTTAGTATTAGCGGAAGTTCCGGTATTATCATTACAGCAGGAAGCGGGGTCGGTAAAAGCAGTGTGACTTACACAGAGGTTGATACTGATCTCACCGACACTACTAATGGTAGTATAACCGGAGGCGATGTAGCTATCACTTTTACATCTGTAGGCAGGAAGACAGTTACAATCAGCGGGACAGACAATGATAGTAATGGCGATGGCACTTTGGGGGACAGGAAAAATTGGAGTTTTCAGTACATCTATTACGTGTCTGAACCGGCTACCAGTCGATCAACAACTGTCAGTTTTACAGGTGTGGGCAGCAAAGGATATAAATATCCGTACTGGCCAGGTGTTGCTGAAAAAGTTCATAGTGCAAGTGGAAACTATTCTGTTACTTACGATCCCGTTGCCAGTCTTGATATACATCTTTCTACCACTGATAAAAGATACTTAACAGGCACTGGTGATGCCGTTGATGGTATTGTTGATCTACCAAGCGGCGGGATCGTATCAAGTGCCTTTAATGTCCATCTGAAGACAACACTTACAGGTACTCAGACAATAACTGCTACACTTGGCGGGACTGGTGTGGCAACAAAAGCTGTTTATATCAATGGAAGCGGTGGATCCCCAACGTTGGAATTAACAGGAGTGTTTAATACAAATGCAGCGACTAAGGCTTCATCAGGGGATCCTGGCGCGAATATTGCAGATGCTATTACAGCTACGGTAGAGGATGGTGGTGGTAATGGTATCGCTGGAATTTTAGTGCGGTTTGACGTCCGCGATAGAAGTCACGCTGGAGGCACCTTGGTGTTTCCCGCTACTACTACTCCTGCTGGCACTTTAGTTGGACCTAATAACCGAGTACAGTTAGATACCAATGGGACCCCAATAGGGACTGGTGCTGACAAGACGCTCTATGTCCAAACTGCTGAAACAACCGGGACCGCTACGCTTAACTTCCTTCTCGGCACTGCTGGAGAACAGGAAATTACTGTTACAGCTATAGGCCAGACGGAAAAGGTTAGTGCGTTTACGGCTGCCGCCACGTCCGGATTGCGGTTGATTAGAGACGATATTCGACAGCGTGGTAGCGTGTACGATCTATATGTGCGTGTAGAGGATGACGGTAGTCGAGTAGGTGCTGGATACGATGTCGAATTCTTCACAAGTCAAGGAGATTTGACAAATACACCTGACACCGGTGCCGATGCCGCCACTTCAACTTCAGTGACGGAAAACACCGATGCACAGGGCATAGCTCATGTCATTTACGATCCGGGGGACCGTTCAGGTACTCTGATAGTTATCGCGAGGATTCGCGATGACGCTGATGATACCAGCCCAGACGGGGCATTTGTTGATGACTTAACCCTTAACGTCAGCGGTGGCACCGTAACACCGCCGCGCCGAGACCCCGATCCAGTGCGCACCGAGGCTGCCCTCTCGTTCAACTTAGGAACTTCCATTAGAGGTAGCGAAGGGGACGAAATCACGATTGAAGCACGCGCAACCGATCGAGATGGATTCAGAGTGCCGCAAGTGCCTGTCTCGTTTACGATTAGCGATTCCGACGTAGGAAGCCTCTCGGTTTCATCCGGTAATACTAATAGCAACGGGGTCGCGCGGACAGTCCTCACACTCGGGGATGAGGATGGCACGATCACGGCAACGGCTAACGGTTATACGAATGCACAGGCGAGTATCACGATTGAACCGGCACCCGCTGGCTTAGAGGTAGCTTCAGGAAGTGGACAGACGGGGACACCCGGTTCTACACTCTCCTCACCCTTCGTGGTTCGGTTTGAGGATACGGAAGGCAACCCGATTTCAGGCGCGCAGGTCACCTTTACAGTCGAAACCGGGGGCGGATCGCTCTCGCGTTCAACGGATACCACGGATTCAGACGGTGAGGCAGAGACAACCCTTACACTCGGCAGCGTTGGCATGCGGAACACTGTTCGCGCAAGTGTTGATTCTGCGGCGTACCCGGGTATCTCTTCCATTACCTTTACTGCGGAGGCAGCGCGCGGTCCCGAGGCAGTCGTCATCGCCGGTGGCGACAGGCAAATCGGACAGATCGGGCAACTCCTTGACGAAGACCTCAGCGTTCAGGTCGTGGATGGAAACGACGACGGTGTCTCCGGTATCCTCGTCCGGTTCCGAATTTCGGAAGGCAGAGGACGACTTGCCCGCAATAGCGCACGAACGGATAACAACGGCTATGCAGAGATCGGGTTCACACCGACTGCTCATGGGGAGACAGTTGTTGAAGCATACTCAACAGGACTCACTTCAGCGTTCTTTACGATTACCACGGGTGAACCGCCTGACGATATCCTAAAGGTCTCAGGAGACAATCAGAGCGGTAGCCCCGGCAGCCGACTTGCGAACCCGTTTGTTGTTGAAGTCGTTGATGAAAACGACGACCCGGTTTCGGATGTTACAATAACATTTGCCGTCACTGCCGGGGGCGGCTCCTTGTCTGTTACGAGTGTGACGACCAACGGCACCGGACGTGCCCAGACCTATCTGAGACTCGGTGATGATATCGGGGAAAACACCGTCGTCGCCAGCGTCTCAGGGCTTTCTGACAGAGTCACTTTCACAGCCAGAACAGGCGCAGAGGTGCTTGTGAGTGCCGCACAACGTCCACCGATGTACTGGATTAGCAGAACAGAGGGGAAACTTCACCGTCTCGTTGATGCGGAAGTCGAGAATCTCGCACCGAATATTGATGGCATCCTGAGTCTTACCGTTGATACCCAAAACGAATTGCTCTACTGGACGCGCCAAACCGCTAAGAACAAGAGTGCGATCCAACGCGCTGGTCTCAACGGCAGGGGTGTGATAACACTACAGACATCTCTGACGCTGATGACGAGTATTGCTGTGGATAGCACGGGGACGACGCTCTACTGGGCGGATATTCTTGGAAAGATCAAGAGTCGTCCGGTTCAGGGGAACAAGGTCACCCTCTTGGCGCAAAATCTATCGTCTCCGACGGGTCTCGTCTGGGCAAACGAGTATCTGTATTGGGGTGAAGCTACGGGACAGATCCGTCGGATGAACCTGCGTAACAACCGTCGGACGATCGAGACGATTACGACGAGTTCGGGTGAACCCGTGAGTCTTGCGGTGCATAGCGGTCGCGTCTACTGGACGGAGATTTCAGGGAATGTGAGCCAACTCAACCGCGTGAACACCAACGGCACAGGTGTTGAGGCTTTAAAGACGTTAACAGGTAGCCGACGCGTTTGGCTTGACGTAGACGGTTCGGATTCGAAGATTTACCTGACGCGTCTGACGAAGCTGGAACGTCGGAGTCTGTCGGGTAAATCAGCGAAGACGCTTGTGGAGAGTCTCCAGAGTCCTGGGAGTCTCGTCTTGGGTGGCACGTTGCAGGCAGGTCCCCCTGTCGTCAGTCAGCCGTCCCAGCCAACGCAACCGCCAACACAGACGACCTACTCGATGTATGACATCAACGAGGACGGGGCAATCAACAACACCGATATGCGGCTGGTTGCAGCGGATATCAATAAGAGCGGCGACGCGATCACCAACCGGCGCGCAGATGTTGACGGTTCTGGCACGGTTGATGTGACCGACCTGATCCTCGTCTTGGGTAACCTTGACGCTGATGTTGCTGCACCGGCGATTGATGTCGATTTGAAAGCAATGGATGTCGATTTTGATCGCGTTCAGGAACAGGTCGAGGTGTTACTTGCATCGAGGGACAGGTCGATTGCAGCGCAGCGTGCGTTGTTGTATCTCCAACACCTGTTGGCATCGGCACGTCCGGATGAGACGGTGTTATTAGCGAACTATCCGAATCCGTTTAACCCGGAGACATGGATCCCGTATCACTTAGCCGAAAGCACGGATGTGCGTGTGAACATCTACGATGCACAAGGTGTCTTGGTGCGTGTGTTGCCCCTTGGTCATCAGACGGCGGGTTACTACACGTCTCGGAGTCGTGCGGCGTATTGGGATGGTCTGAATGCCCTGGGTGAACGGGTTGCGAGTGGTATCTATTTCTACCAGTTGCAGACCGACACCGTATCGCCGATGCGGAAGATGGTTATTTTGAAATAGTAATTTGCTGACCGCGTACCGCTGACCGCGAACCGCGTGTTACGATTCGCGGTGTACGGTTCGCGGTTCGCGATACGCGATTCGCAATGAAAAAAAAGGCGCGGTCTTTTGGGGCCGCGCCTTTTTTTCTTGACCTCCCCGAAAAAATCTGCTATACTTTAACCCGTAAAAAATCAACCCACAGGAGGACATCTATGAAACCCTATCTATTTATACTTTTACTGACCCTCACGCTCGTGTCCGCAACGCACGCAGCGTCTGAATATACTATCACAAACAAACACCGCGTCATCGAAGAGACGACCCTAAACGAGAACACCGTCCCCGTCGGCACAAAATTGCCTGCCCTCAGTTTCACGACACTCAACGGGAAGACCTATAACTTAGATATACTCACCAAACAGGGTCCCGTCGTCATCACGTTCCTCGCCACCGAATGTCCCGTCGCACAACGTTATACGATACGCCTGAAACGCCTCCATGCCGAATTCCCGACACACACCTTCATTGCCGTCTATCCCAACGAAAACGATTCCGTAGACGAGGTGAAGGCACACGTGGCTAAGTCGGAATACACTTTCTACATTGTGAAAGATACGACGGGTAGCCTTGCACGTACCTTCGGCGCAACAATGACGCCGCAGACGTTCGTTGTTGATACGACGCGCACGCTACAATACCGCGGTGCGATTGACGATAACCGCTACGAGACGCGTGTCAAACACCACTATCTCCAAGATGCGCTCATCGCAACGCGCGATGGAACACCTGTCCCCGTTCAAGAGACGGCTTCATTCGGATGTACAATTCACTTCCCAGAAACCGCGCTCCCCGACGAGGTCACCTATAGCGAACACATCGCGCCGATCCTCCAAAAACAGTGCCAAGCCTGCCACCGTCAAGGTGAAGTCGCTCCGTTCACACTCGTTGACTACAGCGATGCGAAAGCGTGGGCGACGGAAATTGCGGCGTATACACAGGCACGGCTCATGCCGCCGTGGAAACCGGCACCTGGCTACGGGAACTTCAAGAACGAACGCCGTCTCACGGATACCGAGATTGAGATGATCGCATACTGGGTCGAATCCGGCGCACCCGCAGGCGACCTTGATGCTGTGCCACCTGCTCCCGAATTCCACGACGATTGGGCACTTGGTGAACCCGACTGGATCGCTGAAATGCCGGTTGAATACGAGATTGAACCGGAAGGCGAAGATGAGTATCGGCAGTTCATCATACCTACGAACTTCGAGACGGATATGTACATTCAAGCCGTTGACGTACAACCCGGCAACCGCAAGACCGTACACCACGTCATCCCCTATCTTGACGTGAACGGCGAAGCCCGTAAACTGGATGCACAGGATCCGAAACCCGGCTATGTTACAGAAGGCACAGGTCCCGGATTCGATAGTGTTGGATCCCTCGGCGGTTGGGCACCAGGTATTTCACCGATGGTCTTGCCTGAAGGGGTCGGCTATCTCTTACCGAAGGGTGCCGACATCGTTATGCAAGTCCACTACTACCGCACGGGACACCTCGAACGCGACCGTACGCGCTTAGGGTTATATTTCTCTAAAACCGAGAACACGACGAAACTCCGCATCGGTGATGCGACTAACAGCAAGTTCGTGGTGCCACCGGGTGCGGATTGGTATGCCGTTCAGGCGCACGAGGACTTCAAGCGGGATGTCTATCTACTGGCGACGATGCCCCACATGCATCTCATTGGGCGCGATATGCGTCTCGTTGCGACGACACCTGAAGGTATCCGGTACGACCTTATCTGGATTCAGGATTGGGATTTCAACTGGCAGGACATCTATCACTATCAGGAGCCGTTATTTTTACCCGCTGGCACGCGTGTTGATTTAGTGGCGCATTTCGATAACTCGGCAGCGAATCCGGCGAACCCACACGACCCACCTGTTCCGGTCGGTTGGGGTGAGAAAACGACGGATGAGATGTGTATTGGGTTTCTGTATTATGTGAAGGCGAGTGAGTTTTCGCCAAAATAGGTTGTTGGTACTTGGTACTTAGTTGTAAGTTAAGAGCCGTCTAGCAATCTACCTCAGTTTGGAGTACTCCAGAAAGAGGTGAATTGTTACATAGGAATCTCTTAACTTATAACTTATAACTTATAACCACTATCTCACAACAACGAAGCCACCGTAACCTTCTCCAAGCGTTCCCGTTGGGATTCCCGTAGATCGCCGAGGACACGCTCACGCGCCTCAGACGATACATCCAGTGCGGGATGTCCGAATGTGTTACCTTCCACAGCGTCCACAACTTGCTGCAACGTAATCGCCGCTAACCCGCGTGCAGGCAGAAATCCGATCGTATCGCCGTCCACCTCGTAGATCAACTGTGCCGCCTTAAACCGTTCGAGACACTGGTCTACAACGTCTTCAGAAATACCCGAAAGCGAGGCGATTTGCTCCGGTGGACACGCCCCGCGCCCCTTAGAGAAATGTTCTGCTATAATCAGAAACAACAGAATCACATCCGAAGCGGTGAGGTAGGTGCCGGGCACGGATCCGAACTGCTCCCGCGGGAGCCGCGTCGGATAGAAATGTTGCGCCGAATTCGAGACCTCCGCACCTAACAAGACGACCACCCACGCCACATAGGTCCAGATAGCGAATACGACGAGCATCGCCAGCGCACCGTAAATATCGCTGTAGTTCTGCCACACCACTTCCAAGTACTGTCCGAACGCCAATCGTGCAATCTGGAACAGCGTCCCTGCAACGAAGGTCCCGAGCAGTGCAGCACTCCACTTGACAAACGTGTTCGGCATCGCAATGTACATCAAGAAAAATACGCAATAGACCAATACCCACGGGAACACATGTGCGAAGACCCAGTTCGTCGCTGTCGAAAAGAACAACCAAATCAAGAGCGGGCCGACGGATAACAATGTATAGAAAACTGCGTATTTCTGGAACGCTTGCACAATCGGCAATCGGCGCCGCGCCCCCCAGATGTCGTTGAAGTGCTGCTCTACAGACATGAAGAGCAGCGTTGAGGCCACAAGGAACAGGAGGAACCCACCGACCCCGAGTCCCCCAAGATTTCTGTTGGCAAATCCTGAGAGTTCTGATACAATTTCCGCGGCAGCATAGCGTGGCAGAAAATTGTCACGTAGTGCAACGATTAGCGGTGAGTTGTCGTCTTCGACGATCCCGAAAGTTTTTAACAGGAACAGCGCGACAGCGGATAACGGTACAAGACACAAAAGGGTGTTAAACGCCAGCGACGATGCTTGCTGCAAACATTTGTGCCCTATGAATTTGTGCCACACAGTCGCCGCCAGGTGCAAAGTAGATTTACGGGCACCGGTGACATATCCCACATATTTTTCGGAAAGGTTGTTTGTAACCATATTTATGACAGACTCGAAACTCGACCTGATTTCGCGCCTGAAGGGCGCGTTCAGGCAGAACCGGCTGCTTTCCCTCCTTGTCGGATGTCCTAACCCCGCTCCCCGCTGGAACCGGTGTGTGAAACGCCTCCTCCGGGAACTTCAGGGTGATGCGAGAATCTTGGACCTCGGTGCCGGCAGACAGCGACGGGCACCAAATGTCATTAACCTTGACATCGAACCGACCCCGGAAATAGACCTCATCGGCGATGGGCATTCTCTCCCGTTCAAAGATAATACCTTCGACGCTGTGATCTCTGAAGCCGTGCTTGAGCACGTCCACTCACCGAACCGCGTTGTTCAAGAGATACACCGTGTGCTGAAACCCGGCGGTTACATCTGCGTCGCTGTCCCGTTTCTACAGGGTTACCACGCCTCCCCGCACGATTACCAGCGCTGGACAGTCTCTGGGATCGTCCAGCTCTGCGCCGCCTTCACCGAGATCGAAAGTGGTGCCTGTGCAGGCCCGACTGCGTCCTTACACTGGATTTTCCGGGAATACGTTGGACTTTTCTTCTCTTTTGGGAGTCTACTCCTTGCGAAAGCCATCTCGCTGCTTGTTGGATGGCTAACGTTCCCGTTATTGCTCTTAGATGGATTGTTGTGTTTACACAAAGATGCCGGCATTTTAGCGTCGGCAGTCTACTTTTTCGGGAAAAAATTGTGAATCCGTGCTATCCTTGATTTAGATAGCGAGGGTGAGGTGCCCGATTAGTTTCCGTTTTGCGAGGGGGGTGGCTCATTGAAGGGAATACCTTTCGCTTCAGCATCAAGGCGACGGTTGTTCCAAGCGGCTATCTCTTGATATGCTTCCGTGCGTCCTTGTTCAAGTCCTTGCTCAAGTCCTTGCTCAAGTCCTTCCGCCTTCGCATCCGCGGTTATTTGGGCATCGTACTTCTCTATTTGGCGTTTCATCAGGTTCCAAAATAACATCAGTAGTGAACCTCCTACATCCAGTAAGAAAGTCAGAAAGAAGGCGGCGGGGATAGCAGCACCTATATCGGCAACTATAAGTCGCACACGTTGTGAGAACGTACTTACGGTAGCCGGTGGCGCGGTGAAAAGATAACCGATGACCGTGAGCAGGAAAATAATAGCGTTCCCCAATCCAATGTTTTGTGCAAAACTGAAGAGCGAGGGCCGCTGCTTTTCCTCCACGGAATGCTCCTTATTGAAACGTGATCTGCTGCTGTTCCGCTGTCTCCAAAAGATTTCGGACGATCTCTAATGTCAACTTAGAAAGTTTCTGTGAAAACTCAGCATCCGTTAGCGTCCGGTATCGCGTCGGTTGCGATGTTGTGAGCCGTTCATTCGCAATTGTTAAAGCACTGGAGACAAGCGATATTGGCACTTCAAGAGCAGTGTGAGTAAGGGTCGGAGCAGTGTGAGGGACGGGTAAAGTCATGAGCGACTCTGCAGTATCACCCGCCAAAAAATTTTCCCGTCGCGAATCAATCTCCGCCAATGCTTGTTGCGCAGCGATTTGGTGTGCGAATTTTTTCGATCCGGGTACCGGTTTCGAGGTCTCATAGGTCCTATCCCCGTAGGCTACGGTTACCTGCCAGCTTGGTGCATCCGCTGGACCGTGCTGCGTTTCAGTATACGTCGGTTGGCTCAACCCGCGTTCCTGACAGTATTGAATCAAAAGTCCTTTATAATTTTCTAAAATCTCGCCAGTAGCCAGATCTGCCATACCTCACTCCTGTCTGTCCTAAGATCGAAAGCCACTGTGTCGAGGGCTGCCCATCATTTTGCGGGGTTTAACTTTCCGCTGCCGTTTCATCTCGATTCTGCGACGTTTCTCGCTCGGTTTCTCATAGAAACTTCGCTTTTTAATCTCAGTAACGATACCGGCTTTCCCGCACATCTTCTTGAACCGTGCGAGTGCACGATCAAACGTCTCGCTTGGGTTGACATTTACTTCGACTTGAACCATTTTTGCGCCTCCATTGGGGTTAGCGTTATAAAAACTATTGTATAAATTGTATCACATTTGAGGCGGGATGTCAAATATTTTAATGGCTACTCGCTAATCGCTTACCGTCCACCGACTACCGCTATTCGCGATCAGTGGTTCGCGATACGCTATTCGCTATTCGCGAACGGCTATCTGCCCCTTGACAATTTACCCGAACTCCATTATACTTGGTCTTACGGAAAAGGAGGCAGCCCTATCTACGAAATTATCGTCCTCTGCTTCGGTGCATGGCTCACCGGGGTCAGCAAAGCCGGGTTCGGCGGTGGGATCGGCATGATTGTCGTCCCGATGTTCACACACTTCCGCAGCGCACGGAACGTCATCGGACTTATGCTCCTGCTGCTTTTCTCCACTGATGTCTTCTCACTCCGCCACTATTGGAACCGTTGGCACCGCCAGAGCGTCACACGTTTGATCCTCGGCTCTCTCCTCGGTATCGCCTTAGCAAGCCTGATTCTAAAGGACATCTCCGATTATCATCTCAAGAAGGTTATTGGGGGAATTGCCTGTCTCTTCGCGCTCTTGGAATTCCTGCGTCCCTACTGGCAACGGTGGCTTGGGAACACTGAACAATCCGTTGAAGCGGCGTGGAACTTCAAAACGTGGCAAGGGCTGCTTGCGGGGTTGTTTGCTGGTGTGTTCTCGACGCTTGCGCACATGGGTGGACTTGTTGTCGTTATGTATCTCCTCCCTCAGCGTTTAGGGAATACCGCCTTCGTTGCGACCACGACCGCTACTTATTTCTTACTCAACTTCATCAAGATCCCGTTCTATTATCAACTCGATCTTTTCTCGCAGGAGATCCTCATCGAAGCCGTCGCGCTTTTACCGTTTATTGCGTTAGGCGTGCTGACCGGCATTGCCTTGAACAACCGGGTCCCGGAGCGGCTCTTTTCGAGGATTGTTTTGTTTTTCTTATTTGCGACGGGGGTGCATCTGCTTTTGGGCTAATGGCTGTTTGCTGTTCGCGGTTCGCGAACTGCGAATCAGGGTCCTACTATGGTAGATTTTAGGATTACTTTTACATCACAGATCGGCACGTAGAAGCCGTCGGGATTTGGAAATCCCTCCTACTAAAAGCCGACAGCCGACAGCCAATAGCCAACCGCTAAAAAACATTGCTACCGTCCAAACCTCTGTGATACACTATAGATATGCTGACACCCAAAGAAAACGAGGTTAAAATAAATGACACTGAAATGGGGCGTGCTCGGTGCTGGAAGCGTTGCACAACGCAGAGCGATGCCTGCCATCAATAAAGCAAAGAACGCCGAGCTCCACGCCTTGCTCTCCCGAAATACCGACCGCGCGAAACAATTGGCAGACGCGTATGGCGCGACCAACGCCTATACCACCGTCGATGCCCTCTTGGCAGATGACGGGCTCGATGCAATTTACGTTTCAACACCGGTTCATCTACACTCTGAACAGGTCATCGCCGCCGCAGAACGCGGTTTGCACGTGCTATGTGATAAACCCATGGCACTCACACCACAAGAGTGCCGAGAGATGATTACCATCTGCGATGCCAACGGCGTCCACTTACAGGTCTGTTTCCTCTTTCGGTTTCACACCTGTTTTCAACAGATCCGAGCGTGGGTGAACGCCGGACGGCTCGGGCAGATTGTCCACGGACGTATGCCGTTTTTGAAGCAGTACCAACTCATGCCAGACGAATGGCGCGCCAAGCCTGAAGAAGGCGGGGGTGGGTGCTTTATGGACCTCGGACCCCACAGCGTCGATTTACTCCGCTACCTCATCGGCGAGGTGAATGCCGTCAGCGCATTTTATAACAGTGCCGTCAACAACGCTGCCGTCGAAGAGACCGGTGGCATCGTCCTGCACTTTGATAACGGGGCGCAAGCGTTCACGGACCTCAGTTTCTCAGTCCCACATTGTGACATCGTCCTTGAACTTTACGGAACAGAAGGCACCGTCTGGGTTTACAACGACGATGGTTGGAAGATTCGCACCCATTTTGATGGCGAAACGGAGTTAATCTCCTCTTCGTATGAAGACCTTTATCAATCCCAGTTCGAGCATTTTGCAGAATGCGTTCAACAGGGTGTCTCACCGATCACGACAGGTGTTGACGGATTAAGGGCAAACGAAATCTTAGCCGCCGCGTATCGCTCCGGTCAGATAGGGCAGGTCGTTTTCCTGCACCACCCCTCCCAATAGCGACAAAATGACGCACATTACGCTTTCTGTGTTTTTGTTGGGACAAATTGTCACGCCAAAAAACATGCCAAATTGTCACGTATCTCCAGCAATCTATGCCGATATGGCACTTTTCCCAATTGGCACGAAAATTGCTACTACTAACAACGACAATAGAGATGTTTTTGTGAAATGGGGTTTACAACGCGGCATTACCGCACTGTTTCTTTAAACTTCATTGGAGCGTCTCACTATAACGTAAAATGATATAGGGGCTTTAAAGCCTTAGACCTTAATTTTTTATGCCAGATGCAAGGAGGAATCCACTAAAATGGCACTTGTACCCCTTGGCGATAGAATACTCGTCAAACGTTCAGACAACGATGAACAGACAACCAGTGGCGGCATTATCATTCCCGATACCGCTAAGGAAAAACCGCAGGAAGGCGAAGTCGTGGCTGTTGGAAACGGCAGACTTCTCGACAGTGGCGAACGGCAACCCGTTGATGTCGCGGTCGGAGACCTTGTGCTCTTCGCTAAGTACGGCGGAACCGAAGTTACTTATGAAAATGACGAATATCTCATCTTGCGCGAAGATGATATCTTAGCCAAAGTTAACTAACGGAAAGGAGTTAAACACATGGCAGCAAAACAACTGGCGTTTGATGAAGAAGCACGGAGCGCTATTAAAAGCGGTGTCGATCAACTTGCTGACGCTGTTAAAGTTACATTAGGACCTAAAGGACGAAACGTCGTCCTTGATAAGAAATTCGGTGCACCGACGATCACCAAAGATGGCGTTACCGTCGCGAAAGAGATTGAACTCGAAGACGCTTACGAAAATATGGGTGCGCAGATGGTCAAGGAAGTCGCCTCTAAAACCAGCGATGTCGCTGGCGACGGGACGACAACTGCAACCATTCTTGCCCAGTCCATCTATCGGGAAGGTCTGAAGAACGTCGCCGCCGGACATAACCCGATGGCACTTAAGCGCGGTATTGAAAAAGCCGTCCACGCTGTCGTTGGAGCCATCCAAGGTTTGAGCAAAGAGGTTTCCGAGAAGACCGAAATCTCACAGGTCGCCGCGATCTCCGCAAATAACGATGGTGCTATCGGCGATCTCATCGCTGACGCTATGGAGAAAGTCGGCAAAGATGGCGTTATTACCGTTGAAGAAGCGAAGAGCCTCGAAACGACACTTGATGTCGTTGAAGGTATGCAATTCGACCGTGGGTATCTCTCACCGTACTTTGTTACCGATGCGGATCGGATGGAAGCCGTTTTAGAGGATGCCGCCATTCTCATCCACGAAAAGAAAATCAGCAGCCTCAAAGACCTTGTGCCGGTCCTCGAACGCACCGCACAACAGGGCAAACCGCTGTTGATTATCGCTGAAGATGTCGAAGGTGAGGCACTCGCAACCGTCGTTGTCAACAAGATTCGCGGGACACTCCGTTGTGTCGCTGTTAAGGCACCCGGCTACGGGGATCGTCGTAAGGCTATGCTCGAAGACATCGCCGTCTTAACAAACGGACGCGTCATCTCTGAAGACCTCGGCATCAACCTCGAAAACATCACCTTGAACGACCTCGGTAGTGCCAAACGCGTGGTTATCGACAAAGATAACACCACCATCGTCGAAGGCGAAGGCACGACTGAAGCCATCCAAGGACGTATCGATCAGATCCGTAGGCAGATTGAAGACACAACATCCGACTACGACCGCGAAAAATTGCAGGAACGCCTCGCGAAACTCGCCGGTGGTGTCGCTGTGATTAACGTTGGTGCGGCAACTGAAGTCGAAATGAAAGAGAAGAAAGCGCGTGTTGAAGATGCCATGCACGCCACACGTGCCGCCGTTGAAGAAGGCGTTGTCGTTGGTGGTGGTGTTGCACTCGTCAGAGCACAAGCCGCTCTCGATTCCCTCGAACTCGACGATGCTACTGAGGAAGTTGGAGTCTCCATCATCAGACGGGCACTCGAAGACCCACTCCGCCAGATTGCGAAGAATGCCGGACAGGAAGATTCCGTCATTATCGCGAAGGTGAAAGAGGAAGGCGGAAACGTTGGCTACGATGCGCATCAGGAACGCTTCATTGATATGTTTGAAGCCGGTATCCCCGACCCGACGAAGGTCGTCCGAGTGGCGTTGCAGAACGCAGCAAGCATCGCAGCGTTGATGATTACCACCGAGACGCTCATTGCCGAACTCCCGGAAAAAGAAGCACCGGCACCGCCGATGCCTCCGGATGGTGGGATGTACTAAAAAATAGGTGGCGAGGTTTCCCAACCTCGTCTTGCTTCGATTATAGTAAATTATGTAAATAAGTTTACATATATTCTGTAGGAGCGATCTCCGAATCGCGACCCAACCGCTGTGAGTCGGGAATCGGAGTTCCCTCCTACAGTTCAGATGGAAAGCTAATTGTAGAATCCACTATAACATAAGTAGGCGAGGTTTTTAGCCTCGCCTATTTTTATTTTTAGCAACCCGACAACAACCGCTCACATGCCTCAAGGACCCACCCGACTTCGATCGTGTGCATACACGGCGAGGTACCATCCGGTAACGCCTGACACCCGTATTCAAATCCCAAATTCAGACATGGGCTACACGGCAACTCTGCACAGACGACCCCCGCCTTGTGACTCCATGGTCCCCACTGGGCGAAATTCGTCGGACCGTGCAACCCGACGACACGGGTCCCCGCCGCCGCTGCAAGGTGCATCGGACCGCAGTTCCCACTGACAACGAGCGTCGCTGCCGCAAAGAGTGCCGCCAGTTGATTAACGTCCGTCTGACCGGCAAGCACGACTGACCGGTGTTTCGTCCGCTTTGCAATCTCTTGAGAAATTTCTACTTCTCCCGGTGCACCCGTTAAGACAATCTGTCCATCATACCGCGCGACGAGTGCATTTGCCAAAGCGACATAACGTTCTGGGGACCAGCGTCGCCGCGGTTCACCGCGTCTTCCTGCTTCTGGATGTAGCGCAAAAAGTGGTCTCTCCAGTGAGATACCCTCTTCCGTCAAGGTTTGATGCACCCACGTCTGTTCCGATTCGCTGTACCAGACTTCAAGCCCGAATTCGAGCGTTGGACACCCTAATCGTGTCGCAAGGTCTAAGAAGTTCCGAACCTCATGTTGTCCGGCGGTATGTGGCACCGATGTTGTAAAGAGGAAATGGCGATGCTGTCCGTGAGTCCGAAACCCGATCCGCATCGGCGCACCGCTTGCATAGGCGAGGAGCGCGCTCAGTCGGGGCCAATGCTCCAAATCAATTGCCCAATCGAAACCTTCCTGTCGGAGCTGCGCGAACAACGCGGGTCCCAGCGTCCGGAAACGGATACGTTTGTTGATGTACGGGCAGTGTGTCAAATAGTTCAGATTCGTTGGTGAGGCTAATACCGTGAATTCGGCGTTAGGAAAGGCGTGTCGGACGGCACGAATGGCGGGGATCGCCAGAATTGTATCACCCAACGCGGAGAGTTGGATAAATAAAATCTTTTTTGGGGTGTCGGGTATCGGGCGGTGTTTGAGAAGTGGGCGTAGCAGCAGATGAAGCGGGATGCCAAGATAGCGGTCTAAGAACTGTTGAAACCGATTAGACTGCATAAGTTTAAAAATGGTAGGCGAGGTTAGAAACCTCGCCGGTCTTCACGTAAAATACTAAGGCGGTTAATTGCCAACAGCTATTTAAGGTGATGCCGTAGCATACCCGTACAACTCAATCTCGGCGATGTTCGCGAGTGCCGTCGTCGGGCCGGTAATAAAATAGCGGTATCGCCCGCGTCGGATATTGCCATCGGAGGTTTGCACGTTTTCTCGCCTGAGTTGAATATTTTCACGCTTACGTGCTGCATCATCTGTTGTCCGCCGCACGACCACTTTAATACCTGAGGTCATGATGACCTTTTTGAGGCGGATGTCAATAATCAAATCTCTGTTGCTTCGACGGTCGTAAATTTTATCCCACTCTCCACGCGAATTAAAGGCGTGCACCTCAAATTCCTCAAGGTTGGTAGAGTGAATCACAATACGGTATATCGACTTCCTTTCCGGAAGGTAAATAATCGCCTCTGATGGGATGTCAAGATCCGTTCCTACGCTGCCGGACCCTTGCTTGCGTTGGGACTGACCGATAGTTTCGGGATTGGCATCAATGAAGGCAGGGTCGGTCGCGCTTGTGCCGGGTAGGAGGGCGTAGTTCTCGCTCCACTTCTGTCCGAGGGTACATCCCCAATAGAAACACAACATCCCTAAAAGCACATATTTGCAAACCCAATTTCTGTTTAACTTCCAACTCACGGTTGCCTCCGAATTTGGCTGTTCATTTCTTCAATTTGCTTCAGAATATCTTCTTTCGTCAGTCTACGGACCTTGAACTGTAATTCCTGAAAAAACGGCACGAGATCCTCACCTGCGGCTTTGCTGAGATAATAGACGAGGAAACTCGTGCGCATCTTGCCCTCAAGTCTCTGGTGGAGCGCGTCGGTTTCCATCAACTCAAAGACCTTGATATAAAAATCGTTGCCGTACCGTTCGCGTAATTCGGAAACAATGGTGTAGGAATATCTATAGCGCCACTGCGTGAGGGGCCCGCCATCGAGGTGTCCACCCCAGTTTTCCAATTGGTTCACACCATCAAGATCGACCCTTAAATCGCCTTTGAGGCTATCAAATTTCGGATGTGTTCCACCTTGTGCATACTCTGTCTGAATTAACACGGCGATACCTTCGGAGAACCAGACCGGCAAGAAATAGATATTTGTGAAGGCGTGCGTCAACTCGTGTGCTCTAACCCCGTGTTTCTCATACATCGCCAGCGGAAAATCCATCTTAATCCCGTTGACGAATTTCAGGTACCGTCCATTCTGGAATCCGTAACGGTAGTTTGTCGTCGTTGTTGCGGCAAGCCTCGTGCCTTGATAGATATCGTGCAACGTCACGTGGATTTTATGCTTCGGTTGAAAACCGAAGAGTCGGTTCATTGCGTCGTAGAGGCTCTCCATATAACCGAGCGCGCTCCGAGCGAACGTCTCTCGCTCTTCAATGGAGTCAAGTTCTGAATGCTCGTACAAATCTTCGGCGAAAGTGAGGGTATAGTGGTCGCTCGTGGCGTACAACGCGTCAGGTTCTTTAATTTTGATCGTTGGATTCGAGGGTCTGAGCATCAACGAACTGGCATTCCGCTCTTCAAGTATCCGTTGCTCACGGCGTTGCTGTGCTTCCTTAAGAGCGGTACAACCGTTGCAAACCAGCACTGCTATTAGCATCACCACCCAGATCCGGGTCGATGTCGTGGCGCAATGCAACCCGTCGAAAACCTTGCTTATAAAGAGCAACCTATTTCTACATTCCATGATTCGCCTCTTAAAGCGGCACGGCTCTTGATTTATCACCGATGCGCCGCATCGTAATGTCTTGAACAAGCGTCGGGTCGGGTAGCCCTGTCTCAGCGAGTCGGCGTTCCAAGAAAGCCTCCATGTCGCCTTTCAGCCGCGCAACGACCACATCGGCTTCCTCAGCGAGGTTGTAGACCTCATCCGGATCCTCTTCGAGATCATAGAGTTCCAAATCCGGCGTGTTGTAAACATCAGGTGTTCCGCCTGTTTCGATAATCAGTTTCCACTTTTGCGTCTGCCATCCGCGTTTTTTCATCCAACCACATTCCGTCAGGTAGATAGCCTCTGTTGTTCCAGTGTCGCTGCCGTGCTCCATTAGACTCCGAAGACTGCTGCCCTCCATGTTTTCACGTTCCGCCATCGCCGTCAACCCCATATAATCGAGGATTGTTGGTGCAATATCGGTGAGACGCACGAGACCGCCGAGCCGTTGCCCATCCGGAATAAGTGCCGGACAGTGAACAATTAACGGAACGTGACAGTTCGTCTCGTATAACCCATGATGGTCATACCAGAGTTCGTGTTCGTCAAGTTCCTCGCCGTGATCTGCTGTGATGATGAGCAGCGTCTCCTCAAGTTGTCCACAATCTTGTAGATACCGGAAAAGTTGCGCCAGGCAAGCATCCATATAAGCGATTGAGGCGTCATACTGAGCATTGACATACCGTCTATCTCGCCAGAGCCGTTTTTTAGCGATATTTTCTGGGTCTGTCGGATCCGGTGTGCACATCCACTGCCGGAAATAGTCCGTAAACGGTTCACATGCATAGACAGCATCCATGCTTCGATTGTTCGGATCGCATTCGTCCCCGCTATAGAACATCCGTTCAAACGGGAGCGGTGGCAAGTATGGCGTGTGTGGATCCCAGTAGTGCAGGAAAGCGAACCAAGGTTTATCCTGCGCTTGTGCGAGATCCAACAATTCCATCGCCGTGTCGTTAACCGCCTCCGCCTTGCGAGCGTTCCGATAACTGTTATCCCATTGGTAGCCTCGGTAATGGGTTTCTGGGAAACCCCGCTGAAACCAGCGTCGTAAGTTATCCGCAGCGACGGTAAAGTAGCCCGCCTCGCTCAACAATTCCGGCAGCGTCTTTATATCGTCTGATAAGTGCAATGTCCCGCCTTGTGTGATGATTTGGTGGGACAAGACATCCTTACCGGTGAATATTGTTGTATGTGCAGGGTGCGTCGGGATATGCGGACTGATACACTTCTCAAAAAGTGTTGATCGTTCCGCAAGCGCATCGAGATGTGGGGTCGTCAGATTGTAATGCCCATAGCAACTCATGCTTGATGCCCGCAGCGTATCTAATGAGATAAGGATGATATTGCGCAAAAGTTTCGTTCCTTTCTTTCCGTCTTCTGTAGGAGGGATTTCCGAATCCCGACTCTTACCCACAACTGCCAATTCCGCTAATCCCCCGCGGCGACCTCTGCCGTTGAGGTTTGTGCCTCACGGATCGCTTCACACAGATAGGTGATCCCTTCGGGGATATCTTCCACGTGGCAGTAAGCGTACGCCAATCGGATCGCTTTCACGGGCGCGTTCGCGTAGTGGAAAGCACTCCCGTTGCTGAAACCGACACCCTTCTCCGCAGCGAGTTCGCGGAGTTTGTCAAGGTCTGTCGTCTCGGGGAGGTCTATCCAGAGGAAAAGTCCGCCCCGCGGACGGGTCCATGTGCAGATGTCGCTCACATGCTTATCAAGCGTTTCCACGACAGCGCGACATTTTGCGCCCACAGCAGCGTTTGTCTTTACAAGATGCGCTTCGAGATGCTCCATAAAGAATTCAGCGACAATCGCACTCGCCAATGCACTCGTCCCGCCGTCCCAGCGGTTCTGATGGATTTGCCCGTAGTACGGTTCCCGCGCCACGAAATAACCCTGTCGGACGCCTGCGCCTAAGATTTTTGAGAAAGTAGCGATAAAAATCACACGGTTCGAGGTGTCCAATTTAAAGAGCGAAGCCGGTGTCGGTGTCGATGTGAAATCTATATCGCCGTAGCAGTCGTCTTCAACAATGAGTGTGTCGTATTCCTCTGCTAATTCCAACATCCGTTTCCGCCGTTCAAGCGAAAGGATCGCACCTGTTGGGTTCTGATGGTTTGAAGTCGTATAGATGAACGAGGGACAGATATTTTTACGCTTGAGTGCCTGCAGTTTCGATGCCAGGTCGTCCATATCCATGCCGTCAATATAGTCCATCCCGACCCCCTCAATATTTGCTTTGAAATGCCGCATAATCCCCAAGGTACCGCTGTAGGTGTATTCCTCTGTTAGCACGGTATCGCCAGGATTGATGAGCGTTCCGAGCACCAATTCCAGTGCTTGCATAGAGCCGGAGGTGATTGAGATGTTATCTATCGGCAGTGGGACCCCTTCACGCCGTTCAAACCGCATAGATGCCAGTTCCCTTAAACCGCGATAACCGGATTCGCCGGGATAATTAACCAGATCGCCTCCCAACTTACGGAGTGCTTTTGCACTCGCCTCAATTAGACCTTCCGTCGGAAACGTATACGGATCCGGCCGCCCACCTGTAAAAGCAAAGTCTTTCATAATATGCTCCTTTTTCTCAGCAGATGCCATAGTAGGAGTAATTATAACAGACTTCTGAAAAAAAAACAACAAGGTGAGCGTGCTATGTCTATGCTCCTATAAAACGCATACGCTTCTTTTTCGTTGACACGGACTTTCAGATCGTGTTATACTCTCCTCACTTTTACAACAAATGGCAACCCAAAAACCGCTCCAAAACCTCACGTTTGAACCGATGTGCGTATCTGATCTGCAGCAGGTCCTGGATATAGAAAACGAATGCTTTGAGGACCCGTGGAGCGCGACCTATTTTACACTGTCCCTAAAGCGACCGAGATCTTATGAATTTTTTTACGTTGCGCGGTGTGAAGACACCATCATGGGTTACATCGTGTTCGCTGTTCTCTATGAAGAAGCGCATATTTTAAATATTGCAGTACCGACTGCCTATCGCGGGCAAGGTATCGGCAAATATCTCCTTGCTTCAGCCTTAGAGATGATAGCCCTACACGACGGACGCGAGGTCTTCTTAGAAGTCGCGGTCAGCAATTTACCGGCACAATACCTCTACCGACAATTCGGGTTCCGCATCTGTGGCATCCGAAAAAACTACTACGGCCGTCATAAAGACGCTTACGTTTTTCGCAAAGGAGCAGCAGAAATCGATGCTACTTAACATCTTAAGCCAGACCTTTTCAGCCACTGAGACGTTGTCGCTTTCAACGCGTCGACAGGAAGCGCGAACTGCTGGTAGGAACGGGTGGCGTATCATTGAAGAAGAGGTCCACTGGAATTCCGCTGAAACGGCTATTGTTGTCGTTGATATGTGGAACGAACACTGGTCCTGGGGTGCGACAGAGCGCGTGAATGTGATGGCACCTCGGATGAACATCGTGCTTGGACGGGCAAGACAAAGCGGCGTTCATATCATCCACGCCCCTTCCGACACGATGGATTTCTACGAGACGCACCCTGCACGCCGATCGGTCTTAGGACTCCCACACGCTGAACCGCCACCTGAACGGGAACTGCCCGATCCGCCCTTGCCTGTCGATGCCTCCGATGGCGGCTCAGACACCGGTGAAACCGATACCTACAAAGCGTGGCACCGACAACATCCGGTTATTAAGATCGCTGACACAGATGCTATCAGCGATAATGGACAAGAGGTCTACAATCTTCTCCATCACAAGGGCATTAAGAACATCATCTTCATGGGAGTACACACCAATATGTGCGTCCTCGGACGCTCTTTCGCGATTAAACAGATGGTTCGCTGGGGTTTCAACGCTGTCCTGGCACGCGATCTCACGGATGCGATGTATAATCCGTTTAAGCCGCCTTATGTTAGTCACGAAGAAGGCACGCAGCTTATCATTGAGTATATTGAGAAATTCTGGTGTCCCACAATCCTCAGCGGCGATTTAACGACCCCGAAAGTTTAATATTCCTACGCTTAGAGGATGCCCAAACTTGTTTGGGACCGTGCTTACTCCCCCGAACAAGTTCGGGCATCCAGACGTTGAAATATTACCGATTTAAATTATTAAACTTCGTTCAATCTTGCTGATTCTTGCTACCCACCTTTTTCTGAGAAAAAATACGCTCCAATGAACTCTTAAAATCCCCACTATCCCGATAAATCCGCGATTCTGACAACCAAAAACTTATAACTTACAACTTATAACCAGCCACTAACAGCCAACAGCTACATAGTGATTTTAGTTGCAATTTGACCAGAAATGTGGTATTATACATAAAGAGTTAATGTGGTTAGAACCAATCATTCAAGTTAGAGGAGATGCAAGTGGAAATATCTGTCTTGGTACTTAATGCAAGTTATGAAGCCATCAACGTTTGCAACCTCCGGCGTGCGATGAAAATGGTTTTCAAAGGCACTGCACAAACGGAAGAAGTCTCTGACCTTAAGATTCATTCGCCCAGTGCTGCAATAAGCGTACCACATGTAATTCGTTTGGTGAACTACGTGCATGTTCCGCGTAGTGTCGTCAAATTTTCACGGAAGAATGTCCTCGTCCGGGATCATTACACGTGTCAATACTGTCATGGTGAGTTCCCAACGGCGCAACTTACCCTTGACCATGTGATACCGATCTCGCGGGGTGGACAAACGAACTGGGAAAATGTCGTGACGGCGTGCAAGAAATGTAATAATAAAAAAGGAAATAAGATGCTCTACGAGACCCAACTCACACTCGCACGCCAGCCCAAAACACCATCAATATTAACGTATTTACAACTCAACCGTCATTTTCGAGGATGCCATCCGTCGTGGAGAAAATACCTGTATCTCAACTGAATCATGCCAGATCCGAGAAAATTAAAAAAACGTTCGGAATTCCAACGTGCCTATCAAGACGGCGGTAAGTATTGGAATCGTTATTTTGTGATATACGTACGCCCCACAGGCTTCGCGCATTCTCGATTGGGGATAACCGTTAGCAAAAAAGTCGGCAACAGCGTCCAAAGGAATCGGGTTAAAAGATTAATTCGGGAGTCGTTTCGGCACTTATGTCCTCACATACAGGCGGCTTATGATATCGTAGTTGTCGGTAGGACCACAGCGTCTCGGCTTAAATGTCAGGAAGCAGCAGACGCGCTCTGTCGTTTATTCCGGAGAGCCTCTATCTTGAATCGCGCGAATGTCACCACCCCGCCGTGGAACGGGAACCGAAATAGCCGATGAGGAACACAGGCGTGTCAGACTGTAAGCAGCACTCGGAAGTTATGAATCCATGCGGGAATCAGCAAACGTGCCGCAAAACATATATGGCGACCGTACTCGTCCAACCGATCCGTTTTTATCGCCGTTTCATTTCACCGCTGTTTCCCCGTTCCTGTCGTTTTTATCCCACGTGTTCACAATACGCGCAGCAGGCATTAGAACGTTACGGGACGCTCAAAGGGATCTGGCTAACACTTAAACGACTTTCAAAATGTCACCCATATCATCCGGGTGGCTTCGACCCGCTGAAATAGCGGCGTAGACACGCTACGTCGGAAACGGTTGGTCTCAGAAGTACGTATAGATGAGGAGCACCTAATTTCAATGGGAGTACGTTATATTCTCGCACTCGTCCTGATGATTGCTGTCATGATTGGATGGAGTCTTTTTTTTGGCAACCGCTTTGCCCCCGAGCCAGACGAATCCGCAACGACCGAAACAGTCCCATCATCTGATACACGCCAAATGCAACCCGATGACGCAACGCAGCCAACACCCGACGGAACCGAGGTGTCCGTCGATACAGATCTCTGGACCCCTTTACAGGAAAGCCCGGATGACGCAAAAGTTAACGTTCACACCGATAGGTATAGTGTTGTGTTCAACGAAAAACTTGCGATCGCCAAGGTGTGGGAACTCAATCAGTTTCCAGACCGGACCGTTGAAGTCGATGAACCTCTGAACCTGATTCCAGAGAATGCGCTGAGCTGCCTCGCGCTCCGCTTCGCAAATGACCAACTCCAACTTGACTTGCTTAATGCTTCGTGGCGCGCAGACAAGTCTGAAATCGACCTCACAGCGGGCGAGGGTGTAGAAACACTCACTTTCCGAACAATCATCGCAGAAAAACTGCAGGTTGCAAAGCAGTTAACTTTCATCCCTGGCACCTATTTTGTTGATCTGGTCGTTACCTTCCAAAACGTCTCCGGTGAACCTTTACTTATGGGTGGAAATGAACCTGCAAATGGATATGAACTTCAATGGGGCCGGGGTATCAATGCCGACCTCCTACCCCACGAAAAGAAAAGTGGGAAACGTGGGCGCCGTGGAAAAGAGGGCGCAAAGGTTTACACCGGTGAAGGGAATCCTGTACGCACGCTTAAAGACGAGCAGGCTTTAGCGACTGTGCTTTGGGCAGGGTTGGATAGTCAGTACTTCAGCGCGATCATGATCCCTGATCCAGAAATCGCAGCGACCTATAAATTAACAGAGACTCCCAATGCGAGTGCCGGTGCCGATGTCGCTGTCGTCGCGCCAACAGAGACAGTTGGGCTCGTTGTTCCCGGTTTTTATCTTGCATCTCAGCAGAAAGCCAGTCACGAATTCCGGCTCTACGTGGGACCGAAAAACGACAAAATCCTGAAAACTATTGAGGCACCCAACGACTCAGAGATACCGCTCCATCTTTCCAAAGTGATTGACTTTGGATTCTTTGCACCACTTGTTTGGGGCATGCTTTGGCTATTCCAAGGATTTCACGCCATCTTCAGAAACTACGGACTCTCAATTATTCTGTTGACTGCCATGGTGAAGATCATCACTTATCCGTTTACCCGTAAGGCGCACGCATCGATGAAGAAGATGCAGAAACTCCAACCCGAACTTTTGGAATTGAAGGAGAAATATAGGGACGATCCGCAAAAGCTTAACCGCGCTACAATGCGACTCTACAAGGAAAATGGTGTTAATCCGCTTGGCGGTTGTATCCCGTGGCTCCCACAAATTCCGCTCTTCTTCGCACTCTTTTCGCTCCTTGGCGGTGCCGTGGAACTCCGCGGGGCACCTTTCCTGCTCTGGATCAGTGACCTTTCCGCTCCCGATACTTTGATCGAATTGCCCTTTACGATTCCGCTGATTGTCACACAGATAGATGCCATTCGACTGCTGCCTATCATCAACGGATTAACAACGTGGCTCCAACAGAAATTCGTCGGTAATATGACACCAACGACCGACAATATGCAGATGAAACTGATGCAATTCATGCCAATTATCTTTATCTTCATTTTTTATAACTGGGCATCAGGGTTTGTCTTGTATTGGTTGTGTAATAATGTGTTCACTATAGCACAACAGTATCTACAGAACCGAAGCGCGACGGACGAAGAGCCATCGGGGTCTACAGATACGAAAAAACGGAACACTTCCAAACGGAAGTAGACTTAGCCCAGAGTCATACGCCGCGTCAACGACTTCACTGCCGGAAACGTTTTATAGGAGGACTCAACCTGTGCAACATTATATTGAAGCTGAAGGCGATACAGTGGAGGAAGCAATTGAACAGGCACTCAACGAACTTAAGGCGACTCGCGAGCAGGTTACAATTGACATTATCAGTGAACCGACAAAAGGTATCTTAAATTTCGGCGCGAAACCTGCCAAAGTTCGAGTAACAATTAAGCAAGATGTCTCTTCTGCACCCGATACAATTCTCAGAGAGTTGCTCAACCGGATGGGGATTGATGCCGAAGTCGAATCGGATTTTGTTGAGGGCAGCACGCATCTCAATGTCCGCACCGACAGTCCTGCGCTCCTCATCGGGAAGCACGGGCAGACGCTTGATGCTATTGAACGACTCCTCAATTGCATTGTTAATAAAGCCTCGCTTGTAAAAAGACGGGTTTTTGTTGACACCGAGGGCTACCGGGAACGCCGAGAGGAACGGCTTGTCGAAATGGCGCACCAAATGGCGGAGCAGGTGAAGTATACCAACCGCGAGGTTGTCTTGGCACCAATGTCGCCGCGTGACCGCCGCATCATCCATGTCGCCTTGAAAGAGGATGATATTATATCCACCTATAGTCAAGGCGAGGGTGACATGCGTCGGGTCGTCATTACAACTGGTGGTTAGCAGATAGCGGTTCGCTTATAGTTGTTAGTTATTGGTTTTTGGTTAAGACCTTCAGTCATTAGAGAGATCTGTCTTTTGTGGTTGTTAGTTATTGGTTGTTGGTTTTTGGTTAAGACCTTCAGTCATTAGAGAGACCTGTCCTTACCACGGTGCTTTTTTTACTATTAACTATTAACTATTAACTATTAACTAACTGCTAATCGCTAACCGCCAACCGCTAAAAAAATGAAGTTCCATGATACCATCGCAGCCATCGCAACAGCACGCGGCGAAGCGGGTATCGGCATCGTCCGAGTCAGTGGGCCGCTTGCCCTGCCGATTGCTACCGATTTATTCCGATCTCCGCGGGCTGTATCTCCCTCGCAACTCCCGACGTATACGCTTACATACGGACACGTTGTAGATCCGAACGCGTCCGATGCCGTCGTTGATGAAGTTTTACTCGGAATCATGCACGCGCCAAAAACGTATACCGGAGAAGACATCGTCGAGTTTAATTGTCACGGTGGGACTGTCCCCCTCACGGCGGTATTGGACTTGGTAGTAAAGCACGGGGCACGGCTTGCAGAACCGGGTGAATTCACGAAACGTGCGTTCCTTAACGGTAGACTTGACCTTGCGCAAGCGGAAGCCGTCGCCGAACTCATCGCCTCGAAAACGGATTTAAGCCGAAAAATCGCAATAGAGGCGCTCGCGGGGAAACTGTCTGAGACTGTCAACCAACTCAATGACCGGATCGCAGCCCTACTTGCAGAGATTGAAGCGTCTGTTGATTTTCCTGAGGAAGACCTCGATTTCATGAAGGTAGAGGCGCAGCTCGAATGCGCTCGGACTGTTCAGAGAGACTTAACGGTGCTTCTTGAAACTGCCGATGAAGGGAGACTCATCTCGGAAGGGGTCAATGTCGCCATATTAGGTAAACCCAATGTCGGAAAATCGAGTTTACTTAATGCACTCGTTGGAACGGCACGTGCCATCGTTACAGATATTCCGGGCACGACGCGCGACACAATTGAAGAGGCTATTAATATCGGCGGTATCCCATTGAAACTTTTTGACACCGCTGGTATTCGACAGACAGATGATATTGTTGAACAACAAGGCGTTCAACGGAGCAGAGCCGTCTTAGATAAGGCAGAATTGTTACTCTTGATGTTCGACGCATCGCAACCTTTAAATGATGCCGATATAGACCTCTTGCAGACAGCGCAAGCGCAGCAGGTAATTCTTATCTTGAATAAGACAGACCTACCGGTTGTGACATCAGCGGCGGTGCTACTGGCATACTGCCCAAAAAAGCGGATCGTTGAGACAGTGATCCCTCAAGGTAAAGGACTCGAAGCACTAAAAACCGCCGTCTCTGAAGAACTGCTGGGTGATGCGTTCGTTGTCGGTGAATCACCGATTGTGACCAACGCACGCCATCAGGACGCCCTCAGGCGTGCACACGATGGACTCAATTATGCGATAGAGAGCCTCGCAGACGGTATGCCTCCGGAGCTCGTTGCTGTCGATTTGCGAATCAGCCTTGATGCCCTGGGCGACATCGTTGGCAAGACGACAACGGAGGATATTCTCGATAGGATTTTCTCTCAGTTCTGTGTCGGAAAATAATATTTGTCGAAGCGAAGGAAAAAATGAACTTTTATCGTGGTATGGTGTGTCTATTCTCTACCGACCACTGGAGGGCATTGATGCTAAACACAATGTCACAAAGGAGCTACCCATGTTAGGAGCAAAACAACAGTGGTGTCCTCGCTGCCAAAGACACGTACAAACAGAGCAGAAGCAGTCTCATATTGGCAAACAACGGAAACTCGTCAAAATTGTTGTTACCTGCGGTAGGTGTCGAATAACGTTATCAAGCAAAACAACGAGTGCAGCTGCGCTTGAACAGGATCAAAACGCTGCAGCTGAAAAATAGTAATGGAATTTTGGATTAGCGCATTTATCTAACACAAAAGGAGAGAGAATTATGTTTAAGCCCGTTTTTCACCGGACTGCCGCATATCTGACAGGACTCATCATTCTGTTGCTGATCGTTGGCACAGTCCCGGCGCGCGTCGCGAGTGAAGAGATCCAGTGGCGTGAATCCGTAGAGGTCACCTTGGAGGAAGCCGAGAAGACCAGTAAACCTATCATGATGGACTTCTATACCGATTGGTGAGGGTGGTGTAAGCGGCTGGATGCCGAAACGTTTACAGATGCAAATATCGTCACACTCGCTGAGAATTTTATTTCTGTCAAAGTCAATCCGGAAGATACAGAACGTCCCATCAATGAGGAGATGCGTAGCCGCTACGGAGTCGCTGGTTATCCTGCGGTTTTGTTTGTGAGTCCGGACGGCGGACTTATCAAATCTCACTCAGGCTTCCTACCGCCTGACCAATTTGCACCGGTTATGGAAGATGCCTTGAAAATAGAGGCTCAGTTCCAAGAAAAACTGGAGAAATTGGAAGCGAAACCCAATGATGGCAAACTCAACGCTGAGGTCGCACTCATCTATTTGGAACGCAAGCAGTTGGAAAAAGGCGTTCTGTTCACTGAGAAAGCGTTTGAATACGATCCGAAAAACAGGTCGAAACTCATTCCGAAATTGCACAACCAGTTGGGACTCACTTACGGCATGCTCCTTGAAACCGCCGATGCTGAGAAGGCAGAGGAATATTTTGAAAAGTCGGTTTCTCACTTCAAAGTGCTGATAGACAAGTATCCGAACAGTGATCTCTATGAACCGGCGCAATATTACCTCGGCGTGACCTACGCCATTAAAGAACATTATACGGACGCGATTGCTGTACTTGAGAACCTCTCACATCACGCGACTGATAGAAATATCAGGCAAAACGCTGAGGCGATGCTCGAACGGGTCAAAGATTTGGCAAACGCTGATAAATAGTTTCCGATAGGCGTGGTCCCAGACCGCGCCTATAAACTCAGTAGCTCGGATACCTCTTCCGAAGTCAAAAGTCGATACGCGCCTAACGGCAGGTGCCCTAACTTCAAAGTCCCGATCTGGACCCGTTTTAGACGGATGACCGGATGTCCCACGGCTTTAAACATCATCCGCACCTGTCGTTTTTTCCCCTCATGAATTGTTACCTCAAGCGCTGTTGCGTGCCCATCTTTGCTTATTTTTAACTGGCTGACCTTTGCCGGTGCCGTTGTTCCGCTCGGAATCCTGACCCCTTGACGCAGCTGCTGAATCACCGCGTCGCGCGGTACGCCTTTCACCCAGGCGATATAGGTTTTTTCTATCTCATGGCTTGGATGTAGCAGTCGGTAGGCGAAATCTCCATCGTTTGTGAAGAGCAGCAACCCCTCGGTCTCCAAATCTAAACGTCCAACTGGATAGATTGTATCCGATAGGTCCCGAACGAGGTCCATAACAGTCGGTCGGCCGCGTTGGTCGCTGCGCGTTGTGATGCAGCCCGCCGGTTTATTTAGCATCAAATAGATCCGATCTTTCAACGGTTCAACGCGTTTACCCTCAAATTCAACGACATCAGTTTCTATGTCAATTGGGTATCCGGGAACCAGAATAGGTTCGCCGTTAACGCTGACAGCACCGGCGAGAATGCGCTTTTTCACTGCCCGCCGAGAGGCGATCCCTGAGGTAGCAATATATTTTTCAAGTCGCATCGTATTGTGACCAAGTCATCTTTCTATATGCCAGCCCTTATTGATGGCAATGCGCCGCAACCCGCCGTCTGGATTAACAGCGACGGGATGCCCAAACAATTCCAGTTTGTGGGCATCTGTGTGATGGTTTCCATAGGCGTAAGAGTGGCTTAAGTCAAACCCGTGTTCAGCGGCGAGTTGTTGGGTGAGTTTCGCTTTGTTTTCCGCATACGGGTGTAGCCCAATCCGTTGTCCCGTAAATCTGCCGTCAACCATCTCCAGTTGGTGTGCGACCATTAGGTCGGTCTGGAAGTACTCATGAAACGGCTGAACGAGAAAAGACAACGACCCCGACATCAGGATAACCGTCCGTTCTTCGGCACGATGGCGGTGTATCAATTCTGAGATGTGAGGTGCTATGCTGGGACGAAGCGTCTCCGTAAAGCAGCGTCGGGCAATCTCGTGAACGTCCGTCTGCTCCAACCCGCGAAGGTAAATCTTATTAGGTTTTGCTGCTCGCAGAGATTTAACCCGGAGCAGATAGGATACCCACGCCAACAAGTTCGGTATTGGGATCTCACCGTGGCTGAGCAGATACCGCAGAAAAACCTGTTCCGAGGAGAGGCGGATAATCGTGCCGTCTAAGTCGAAAATAGCACACGTCTTGGCATTTCTCATCTTACCTGCTGCCCCAATGCTTGCCGATATGCTTTGACGGCGGCTTCCATCCCGATGTAAAGCGCGTCTGCCATGAGATGGTGACCGATAGAGACTTCAAGGAGCCCCGGTAATTCCTGCATCAAGGGCAAGTTATCAAGATTCAGGTCGTGACCCGCATTGATTCCAAGTCCTAAATCCATCGCCTTTAGTGCGGTATTCTTTAGCAACCCGAATTCGTGTTCAACTTCTGTCTCGGTTTTTGCCATAGCGTAAGGTGCCGTATAGAGTTCAATTCGATCTGCCCCGATGTCACGCGTCATCGCTATCTGCTCTATATCTGTTCCACTAAACAGGCTGACACGGATACCTGCATCTTTCAAGGCTGCGATGATCGGTTTCAACGTATCGCCATCTTTGTGGATGTCCCAAACAGTGTGGCTGGTTATCTCACCCGCCACAACGGGGACGAGCGTGCATTGCGTCGGTTGCGTCCGAAGTACCATATCAATGAGGTCGGGTCTCGGATCGCCTTCAATGTTATATTCGATGGTGGGTGATTTTCGGGTGTTGATTTCTGCTAAGCGTTCGGCGATGTCCTGAACATCTGTCGGTGTGATATGTCGTTGGTCTTCGCGCGGATGCACGGTGATGCCCTGCGCGCCAGCAGCAACACAGGTATCAACGGCGGTGCGTATGTCAGGAATATCACCACCTCGCGAGTTTCGCAATGTTGCGACTTTGTTTACATTAACGCTGAGAAAGATCATTTTTCTTCCTTTTATATGTTTTTATTTTTTCATTGCAGTTAGAAATTACGGGAAAATGCCCAGTTGCATATAGGATTTCGCAATTTTGTGGATGGCATTAATGAACGCTGCTGTGCGGCAATCCACATCATTATTTTTATTTTTGTATTGCATACGGGTTTCACGTATCTCTTGATAGGCGTTTATCATTGTGTCCTGCAGGCCAGAGTTTACCAGATCTTCTTCATCGGCACCGTGTATGATTTCGAGTTCATTGTCCGAAAACTGGTAGCCAGTCGCTTTCTCGACGGCACGGCGCATGGCGTGTTGCGCCTGATCCTCAAAACGTTTACCGAGCCTTCCGAATCGGACGTGCGACAGATTACGGAGCCACTCGAAATAGGAGACAGTGACCCCGCCAGCGTTTAGGAAAGTATCGGGTATAATCATAATCCCGCGTTCTTGGAGGATTTTATCGGCATCTGGGGTCGTCGGTCCGTTCGCAGCCTCTGCAACAATAGCGGCTTTGATGCGTGGCGCGTTTTCCGCTGTTAGTTGGTTTTCAAGTGCAGCCGGCACGAGGATATCGCATTCTAATTCCAAACCGTCGTTCGGATTCTCAAAAAACTGCGTACACGGATACCCGCGGATTGACCCGGTTTCTTTGCGATGCATGGCGACTTTTTCGATATCGAATCCGCGTGGATCATAAATGCCGCCGTTTCGCTCAATAATCCCCGTAACACGTGCGTCTGCTTCCATCAGGAACTGGGCAGCGTGGGAGCCGACGTTACCGAACCCCTGAACGACCACCTTTTTTCCGTGTAAACCTGGGGGAAGCCCAAGCTGCTTCATATCCTCTACAACGCTGCACGCCTCTTGTAAGCCGAAGACGACGCCGCGTCCGGTAGCCTCTTTCCGCCCATGAATTCCGTTTTGTGTGATTGGTTTGCCCGTTACACATGCCATGGCGTTGAGTTTATCGGGTGCCATTGTAATATAGGTATCAAGAATCCACGCCATCTCAGTCTCACCGGTCCCGAAGTCGGGTGCGGGTACGTCTATTCCGGGTCCGATGTAATTCTTCTGAATTAATTCGTAGGTATAACGGCGGGTGATACGCTCCAATTCACTTTCCGAATATTCGCGTCGGTCCAGCTGGATACCACCTTTCGCGCCACCGAATGGGACATCAACGAGCGCGCACTTGTAAGTCATCAGTGCCGCAAGTGCCATGATTTCATCTTCGTTGACAAGCGTGCTATAACGGATCCCACCCTTTGTCGGGAGAATATGGTGGCTATGTTCCGCCCGCCAGCCGTGAATGGTTTGAATAGTCCCATCGTCCCGTTTTATGGGGAATGTGAAATGACAGGAGTTGTTACAAATCTTTATCTGTTCCAAAAGCCCACGGGGATATTCGGTGAATCGGGCAGCTTTATCAAAATCCGTATTGACTTTCTGGAAAAATGAGAAGCTTTCTGCCATGATACTTCGACCTTAATGCAGTAAGGGGCGAGGCGTTGAGACCTCGCCCTATAATAATTTAGCGTTCAAGGGCGAAACATAAGACGCTTCCCCCTAAAAACCGATTTTACCGCTGCCGAATGAATTTCTGGAGTCGCGCATCTGCTTGGACTTCGCCGACATACATATCGCCCTTTGAATCTAACCATATCCCGTGTGGACATGCGAAAAACTCACCGGGGACGGTACTCCCACGTTCAGAACCCCATTGGGAGATGACCTCGCCGTCGAGTGTCATAATTGTGATACGCTGCGCTAATTCAGCGATATAGACAAGATCCTCTTCGTCGATATAGATAGTGTCTGGCTGCCGGAGGTCTCCCCATTCTTCGATGTATTCTCCATCAAGCGTAAAGAACTGGATCCGATTGTTCTCGCGGTCAGCGACCATAAGTCTGTTACGTGGATCGACTCTGACACAGTGGGGAAGGTCGAATTCACCGGGTCCCGTACCGGGCTGCCCCCACGACTTAATCAACTCACCATCAGGCGAGTATTTATGGACGCGGGCATTGCCGTAACCGTCGGTGATATACATTTCACCGTCAGGTCCGATTGCCAAGTCTGTCGGTTTATTGAAGGGTTCCCCATCTGCACCGGGTTCATCGGGTGTGCCGAGTGTCATGAGCAGCTCACCTTCCGGCGTAAACTTCCGCATGACATGTGTGTCCCGTTCCGTGCAGTAGATATTATCGTCGGCATCGATAAAGATCCCGTGTGCGTCCTTGAGGATGTCATCACCCCAAGAGGTCAGAAAGTTGCCATCCAGATCGAAGACGACCATCGGGTGTTCGCTCCGGCTGTAGACATAAACACGATCCTGTGAGTCAACGGCAACCGCAGGAACCCAGCCGAATTCCCAATCCTCTGGGAGTTTCCACCAATTTTCTTCTACTGTATACTGATGTGTGCCTTGTCCAAAAACCATAAGTTTTCCCCTTATTCTAAAAGGATTGGCATTTATTTTAACAGGTCTATCAGAATTTCTCAAGGGAAAATTAGGTGGCACCCGGGCTATTTCGTTTTAAGATTTTTGTGTGATTTATAGGCAGAGTCGCGAGCGGAGGCTCGCTCCTACAGCGGGACGAGAATTTCATTGAAAAGTGAGCGGGTTGTCTCCGTCCATTTTCCATAGTCCTGCAGGAAAGCTTCCACTGCAGATTTATCTTCGGTTGTTACGTATCCGAGGCGGCGTGCCAATTGCGTCAACTCTGTCCGATTTCTCGGAAGGTCATCCAATGCCCGATCGTGGACGATCCGCAATGCATTCTCAACGCGTCTGAGGAATAGATATGCCTCCGAGAGTCCGTCCCGTTCTGCTTCCGTCAGTACCCCGATACTATGCAGTTTCTCAATAGCGAGAGGTGTGTTTTGTACGCGAATAGAAGGTGTCTCACCGCCGTGCAAGAGTTGTAGGATTTGCACAAGGAACTCGATATCGACAAGTCCGCCGTATCCAGATTTGACATTCTGGGTCTTGCCGCGCCGTCTACGTCGGGTAGAAGTCGTTCGAGTCGCTTGTGCTTCCTTCCGTTGGCGTGTATGGACAATCTGAGCGATCTCTTCAGGTGTTATGGGATCGGCGTAGCAGAAGGCGTGAGCGATCTCTAAAAACCGCTTTCCGAGGTGTTCTGTGTCTCCAGCAACAACGCGCGCTCGCGTAAGTGCCTGACGTTCCCAAACTTCGGCTGTGTTATCGTAATAATTCTGATACCCCGCCAACGATAGCGCGATCGCACCGCCTGTGCCGTGCGGACGGAGCCGTAAGTCGATTTCATAAATGCCCATGCCTTGGTTTCCAGCGAGTCGTTTTACTAACTCTAAACCGATGGTTGAGAAATAGTCGGCGTTTGACATGCCTTGTGTCGTTTCACCGGCTGCGGAATAGAGGTACATAACATCGAGGTCCGAGCTGAAGTTCAATTCGCGACCGCCGAACTTACCCATCGCAATAATTGCGAAGGTGACGGGTGTTCCATCGGGCGCAAGCGGTGTGCCGTGTGCCTCGCGCATCTCTGCTTCAATTTCTGGGTAGATCGCTTGCAAGACGGCTTCGGCTAAATCGGAGAGTTCTTCGGTCGTTGTGGGGAGTGTTGCATTGCCGAGGATATTACGTAGGGCGATACGCCAGATCTCGTCGTTCTTATATCGCCGGAGCATACTCAACCTTCTGCCCTCTGGTGCTTGTGCCACAATTTGCAACGCCTCTTCTTGCTTCTCGGTGAGGGTCTTGGAGCGTTCTACCAATGTCGGGACAGTCAGTAGATCGAAAAGTTCAGGACTCGCGATGAGCATGTCAGCGAGGTACAGGCTGCTCCCACAAACGCGCGTAAGTACTTCAAGTGTTGACGGTTTTTCAGCGAACATCGTATAGTAGCTGCTCCGCGCACCGACTTTGTCTGTGAATGCTGCAAGATAACGGAGTGCCATATCTGGGTTCGGGGAATCGCGTAAGACGCTGAGGAGCGCTGGTGCGAGTTTAAAGAAGGTCCGTCTGACATTCGGGGAGAATTGGATACCGTCGCCCCCGTTCGCGAGCTGCCTTAGAAGCCGCTGTGCCTCTCTGGCATTTTCAAAACGGAATGTACTTAAGAAGGTCTCAAGTTGTTGTGAATCCTCTTCAGCAAGCAGGATTCCGATGTCAAGTCCGTCTGCGGATTCAATCGAAGTCGTTGTAATCTTCCGAAAAATGGCGCGTACCTGTTCCGTGTGACGGCGATAGTCCACACGAAATGTTTCCAGCGCATCAATTTCTGAGGTGTGTGGGTAGCCGACGCGGCGGGCGAGTTCCCGTGCTTCGGTTTCTCCCTCAGGGATAGCGTAACGCTGCTGATCCGCCTCAATTTGAATACAATTCTCAACAGTGCGTAAGAACCGATAAGCAGCCGTGAGCGCATCGGCGTCTTCTGGGTCGAGGAGTCCGTTCTCCTTCAGTGCCGCAATTGCTTCCAGTGAATTGTGTGAACATAGCGACTTACGCTTGGCACCGTGGATCATCTGAAGACATTGAACGGTGAACTCTATATCACGAATCGCGCCGGGACCCAGTTTTACATGCGTCTCAAGATTCGCACCTTCATTGACGAGTCGTTCTTCTATTCGGGCTTTTGTGCGTCGGATGTCTGCCTTAATCTCAGTGAGTGTCACACCGTCTAAATAGCGTTGGTAAACAAACGGTTGGATCATACGGATGAACTCTTCACCAAATGCCATATCCCCAGCGACAGGACGCGCTTTAATGAGTGCTTGACGCTCCCAGAGATCGCCCCAACCCTCATAGTAACTTTCGTAACTCTCGATGGAGCGGATAATGACGCCTGCACTACTTTCAGGACGCAAACGGATGTCAACCCGAAAGACATAGCCGTCTGATGTTATCTCGCTCATCGCCTTGATTATGAATTCGCAGAGACGCGAGAAGTATTCGGTATTCTCGTTCCCCATATCCGTATGTGCGTCATCTGAATAGACAAAAATCAGGTCGATGTCGGAACTAAAATTCAGTTCATAACCGCCCAACTTTCCCATTCCGATGATGGCGAAACGGCATGGGGCATCACCTTCTTCATTAAGAGGGGTCCCGTACTTGGGTTTCATTACCTGATCCCGTCCGATTTCGTAACAGTGTTGCAACGCCGCTTCTGCTAAATTGCTCAACTCCAAGGTCGTTGTTTCGACATCTGCTATTTTGAGGAGGTCGCGAAGCCCGATCCGAAGTGTTTCTCGGCGTTTGTAGCGTCGGAGGATGCGGAGTTTCTGCTCGACCGAAGCGAACCGCGAAATTGATTGCGTCAGTTCCTGATACATTATCTGGGAAGTTTTCTGGGTTCCCATTACGTCTGCATCAATGATGTCGTAGAAATATTCGGGCTTGCGAATCAGGGTTTCAGATAGATAGGTGGACGCGCCGAAACTTAAGATGAGGGGTCGTATGAGAAACGGGTCATCTCGTAGGAGTTGATAGAGGGATCGGCGATAAAACGCGACTTGTCCAAAACGCGAGAAATGATTGAGCGCGGCTTCAGGGTTCGGGGAGTCTATGGCGGCTTTCAAGACGCGGATAATGATGTCTGAAAAGCAGACTTGGATGTCTGGATCATCGGTGGCGAGTTCTTGGAGGCTTCGCAGTATAGATTCGCTATCTATGCCGCCAGCTCTATCGGAAGCATTGGATAGAATCCGATGAATTTCTTCTCTTTGACCATGTGGGAGCGGCAATTCTGTGTGATTCATCACGTTCTCCTCCATAAGCAACGCTACAATTAATGGTATTGTATCATATTTTTTCTCCTCCTTGCAACTCAATTGTCATAATGGGATGTGTCAGGGTTTAAGTCGTGATTCATAGTTTTCATAGTAACGTTTAAATTATTTATCAAACTCACGTTATTATACCACAATCTTGGTTTAGAGAGTGCCCCAAATTTCCGATGACAGTACACATCGCGAGCATGAAGAAATCCGCAGAAACACCCAAGCAAAAACCCCAAGCAAAACACTCGCTCCTACAGCGAAGAGTGCTTAGGCAGAAGATCAAAATTAAACGAAATTGCCTTATTTTTTTTGAAAATAGATCTTGATTTATGGCAATTTGGGTGGTATAATTACAATCAACACAAGAATAAATGTCTGGGTAGGTTCGCTCCCTATTGGGTTGGTATAATTTGAGGTTATCTATGAAAACGCAAAAATACATTTACTGGCAAGATGAGGACATGTTTCTTGGCTACCTTGAGACATACCCTGATTATTGGACGCAGGGCGAAACATTAGCGGAATTAGAGGAAAATCTTCTTGACATTTACATGGAACTCACGAGCGGCACTATTCCATGTGTCAGAAAGGTTGCAGAATTACAAATTGCATGAAGAGACGAGACGTAATTCGTGAGTTAAAGAAGATGGGATGTGTGCTCATTCGTCATGGCGCGAAACATGATTGGTATCAAAATCCAAAGACGCGCGTTTCTCAGCCAGTTCCCCGCCATAGAGAACTTAAAGAGCCCTTAGCAAAGCATATCCTCAAGATGCTTAAGGATTAAGCGTATTCTGTACGAAAAGAGGGAGCTGCAATGAACACATCAGATCGTCCGAATATTCTTTGGATTTCTATAGAGGATACAACGCCCCGTTTCGGTTGTTACGGGGACCCAATCGCACGTACACCCAATATTGACCGGATCGCTGCTGGCGGCTGTCGGTTTCCGAATGCGTTTTCGACTGCTGGAGTCTGTGCACCGAGTCGTTCCGCTATTATCACCGGTATGTATCAGACTTCCATCGGCACACATCACCATCGGACAACGCATACACACGAAAGTACACCGGACCTCCCTACGCCGTATTCTGTTGTTCCGCCCCCTTATGTGAAAACATTCACCGAATATCTGAGAGGGGCAGGCTATTATTGCACCAACAATAGTAAAACAGACTACCAGTTTACACCCCCTATCACAGCGTGGGATGACAATAGCACTCAAGGGCACTGGCGAAATCGTGCGGACGGGCAGCCCTTCTTTTCCGTTTTTAACCCACTCGTTACACACGAAAGTGGTATGTGGGAAAAGGAAGATCGTCCCCTGATTACGAATCCAGATGACGTGGAATTACCGCCTTATTTACCAGATACCCCTAAAGCCCGGGCTGCATTGGCTCGACAGTACGATAACCTCGCCACTGCCGATGCCCGTGTCGGAGAGTTGTTAGATCAACTCGAAGAGGATGGGCTCGCAGAGAATACCATTGTTTTTCTCTGGAGCGATCACGGTGAAGGGCTCCCACGCGGTAAACGTTGGCCCTATGATGCGGGGATCCGAATTCCGTTGATTGTGCGTTGGCACGAAGTACTGAATCCAGGGAGTGAAAGTGATCAATTGGTGAGTTTGATTGATCTCGGTCCCACTGTGCTTTCGTTATGTGGTGTTCAAGCCCCGCAGCACCTACAAGGCCAACCCTTCCTTGGACCAGAAAAAGTAGAACGTGAATATATTTTTGCGACGCGCGACCGCCTTGATTTATCGTATCAGATGTTGCGTGCTGTACGTGATAAAAGGTATAAATACATCCGAAATTATTATCCCGAACAGCCGTATCTCCTCTGGGATCCTTACCGCAATGACCATCCCGTGATGCAGGAGATGTGGCGACTTTATGTCGAAGGCAAATTAGAGGGCGATCAATTGGTCATGTTCCAATCACCGCGCCCTGCTGAAGAACTCTACGATGTGGAAAATGACAAGTATGAACTCAACAATTTAGCAGAAAATGCAGCACACGCGGATGTACTTAAACGGATGCGGGAAACGTTGACAGCGTGGCAATCGGAATTCGGGGATATGGGGAATATATCTGAAGAAGAAATGGTGGCGAAGTGGTATCCTAATGGCATACAACCGCAAACGGCATCACCCCTTTTCATTCCTATTAACGCGTCTCACCCCGGCACGGTGCCTGCTCATGAAGATGGAGAATGGGACGCACCGGTGCTTCTGCAACTCTACTGTTCAACACAAGGTGCCTCAATTGCGTATGCAACCGAACAAGGTGAAGATGCTCGATGGCAGTTGTATACAGAACCGTTGCGCTTACCGAAAGGTGAAACCGTTGTAAGCGCGAAAGCAATTCGGATCGGTTACAAAGAGAGCGATGAAAAATCTCTGAAATTCAAAGTTGAAGAAGCTGAAGAAAAATAAATCCTGCTTGCTATTAACGCCGCGCTATGCTAACATATCGTAAAAGTTTCAAAGGAGACGTACGACTATGTTTAAACTCGGCGTTATCAACGACGAAGTCTCGCAGGACTTCGCAACCGTTGTTAATTTTGTAAAAGAATTCAATTTACACTCTATCGAAATCCGCTCGGTCTGGGACAAACTTCCCCACGAACTCACTGACGCTGACATCGATGAAATAAAACGCTTACTTGATGGCACGGATATTGAGATTATCGGTGTCGCGTCCCCGTTTTTTAAATGCGATATGGACAATGCTGAAGAGCGGAAAGAACACCTTGATATACTGAAAGGGTGCATTCGGACGGCAAAGGCGTTTGATACCCACCTCATCCGCACCTTCGTCTTTTGGGATACCGGCGAAACGGAGGCGCGATGGGACGAGATTATCGCTTCTTACGATGAGCCGCGCAGCATGATAGACGGCGAAGGTATCGTCCTCGGCATGGAGAACGAATCCACTACCTCACTTCGCACCGCCAAACTCACAGCAGAATTTATTGAACAGATTGATTCACCGAATATCCGCGGTATCTGGGACCCTGCCAATGAGGCGCACGCCAAGGGGGGTGAGACCCCGTATCCTGATGCCTACAACCGCATGAAATCGACGATGATCCATGCACATCTCAAGGATGCGGGTCCGAATCCTGACACAGGTGAAATAGAATCTGTGCCTGTCGGCGACGGTATTATCGACTGGGAAGGGCAACTACAAGCCTTCATTGATGAAGGTTACGAAGGACATCTCTGCCTTGAAACGCACTGGCGACCCTCACTGAAAATTGATGAAGCGATTCTTAATCGCCCTGCAGGGCAAGCCTTCTCTGAAGCCGGTGAGGAAGCCTCTCGCATCTGTATCCAAAATTTATTGGCGATGATTGAGAACTTGAAGCAATAGGCAAAGTCTAATGAAAATTAAAGCAGTTCGCACGTCTCTTTATGACATCCCGCCTGAAGTTGAGCGGGTTGATGCTATCCAGACTTTTGTTTCTATGGAGTTCCCCTTCATTGAGATTGAGGACGCAGATGGCGTTATCGGGACGGGTTTCTCCTATACTATCGGCAAAGGTGGAGAGGCGATCAAACAAATTATGGATGCGTATCTCACGCCTATCCTGCTTGAAGAAGATGCTGCCAACATTGACCGGATTTGGAATCGGATGTGGATGGATACGCATTGGGTCGGGAGAGGCGGTATTGTCACTTTAGGCATGGCTGCGGTAGATATTGCGCTCTGGGACCTCATGGCGAAACGTGCTGGGCTGCCGCTCTATCAACTCCTCGGTGGCGCGAGAGCGTCTGTTCCTGTTTACAATACAGACGGTGGGTGGTTACACCTCTCCGAAGATGAACTCGTCAGGCAGTCTGTGGAATTTGTTGCGCAAGGTTTCAAAGGTATCAAGATTAAGGTCGGGCGCGACAGCCTTCACGAGGACGTGAGGCGAATCTTTGCTGTCAGGAAGGCGATCGGTCAGGAACCTTACCTCATGATTGATGCGAATATGAAATGGAACGCCCGGGAAGCGATTCAACTCGCTTGTCGTGTTGAAGAAGCAGGACTCTTCTGGTTTGAGGAACCGATTGAGGCGGACGATGTGGAGAGCCACGTCACACTCCGCGAGAAAACAACTATCCCGATTGCTCTTGGTGAGACGATTTACAATAAATATGTCTTTAAGGAGTACATTGCACACGGTGCAGCGGACATCCTCCAACCCGATGCCGTCCGCGTTGGTGGTATCTCTGAGTGGATGAAGGTTGCGCATACGGCGGAATGTTTCGGACTTTCTGTATCGCCACACTTTTTGATGGATTTGCACGTACATCTCTCGGCAGCGGTACCGCACTCGCTTTTTGTGGAATACATTCCATCATTTGACCCGGTACTTGAGGATACCTTGACGCTCAGGGATGGGCATTTTTCGCCGCCGGATCGTCCGGGACACGGGATTTTGTTTGATAAGCAGAAACTCGGTCAGTATCAGATATCGTAGGTGAACGGAGAACCGGTGCTGTAGAAACTTTTAGATTGTGTGATAAAGGACGCAAACTAACAGTTTGCGGTACAAAACCGTTCTGGAGAATGAACGGCTTTCATTAAAACAGTGGTCTGATCACCTGAAATTTTGTAAGTAGCAACTTGGGTTATTTTAAGGAGAACTTGTGAAACTTGAAAATCGTATTGCGATTATCACAGGCGGCGGGCGCGGGATCGGTCGCTCAACCGCCTTAGCGTTTGCCAGAGAAGGTGCCGACATCGTTCTCGCTGCACGGACGGATACCGAGATAGCCGCTGTTGCTAAAGAGGTGACGCAACTCGGCAGGCGCGCACTCGCTATCACAACCGATATCCAGTTGAAAACAGATGTTGATGCCATGGTCGCTCGGACGCTTGACATCTTCGGCAAGGTGGACATCCTCGTTAACAATGCAGGCGTAGCAATCCATAACCCGATTCCGAAAATTCGGGAAGAGGATTGGGATCTGACAATGGCTGTCAATCTTAAGGGCGTATTTCTCGGCACACAAGCCGTTTTCAGTCACATGTGTGAGCAGCAGTATGGACATATTGTCAATGTCTCTTCAGTGTCTGGCAAGTCTGGGCATGTCAACGGGGGCGCGTATTGTGCATCTAAATTCGCTGTTGTTGGCTTCACGGAGACGACGAATAATGAAGGCAGGCCGCACGGTGTGAAAGCCTCGGTTGTTTGTCCGGGTCCCGTGGATACTAAGATGCGCCGTGATAACCATCCTGATGATGTGATTGCGCATCTCACACTCCCGGAGGATGTGGCGGATCTGATTCTGTTTCTTGTGACGCAACCACCCCGTGCACATACGCTTGAGACGGTTATCCGAACGCCTTTGATGTAATTGGTTATTGGTTGTCGGTTCTCGGTTTTGAGTTGTGGGAAGGCGAGGTGATTGTTACCAAACGCCTTTTAACCCACTACCTAGGACTCATGACGCTCTGACAACACCGACAACTGAAAGCGAACGCAATAAAGATGCTTATCGATTCGCACGCGCATATTCAGCTTTCCCAATTCGATCGCGACCGGGATGCGGTGCTAAAACGCGCACAAGAAGCCGGGGTCTCTGCTATCCTCGTCATCGGATTTGATATGGAGACGAGCCTCGGCGCAGTGGAATTAGCGGAGAAACATCCGCAAATCTATGCCACTGTCGGGATGCACCCGCACGACGCGAAAGACCTAACCCCAGATGTTCTTGAGGAATTTCGTAAACTTGCTGCACATCCAAAGGTGATTGCCCTCGGTGAGATGGGGTTGGATTATTACCGTAATCTCTCACCGCGTCCGATACAGAAAGAGGCGTTTGAAAAACAGTTGGACCTCGCCGAAGCGATGCAGCTGCCTATCGTCATTCACAATCGTGATGCGTATATGGACATCCTGCCCATCTTAGAAGCGCGACAAGGAAGAATTCGAGGGGTCCTACACTGCTTTACTGGCGATGTGGAATTAATGCAGAGAAGTCTTGCTATCGGATTCCATATCGGTATCGGGGGCATCGTGACGTACCCGAATGCCAAGGATGTCCAAGCGGTTGCGAGGGAAGTCCCTGAAGATCGACTCCTCATAGAAACCGATTGTCCGTGGCTGGCACCGCAGTTTCGGCGGGGCAAACGGAATGAACCTGCTTATGTCCGGGCTGTAGCGGAAAAGATTGCTGAACTCCGCGGGACTTCCGTGGCGGCAATCGGCGAAACGACAACAAAAAATTTCCAGACTTTGTTCGCACAAGCATGAAGCACCTAAATTTCCGCATGTATGCAATGGTGCTTGCCCTCGTCTGTGTTTGGGTGATTTTCACACTCCTGACCGGCGGCACCTTCCTCAGTACTCGGAATCTGTCCAACCTCTCCCGTCAAGCCGCGGTTACAGCTATTCTTGCTGTAGGCATGACTCTTGTTATTGTCTCTGCTAACATCGATCTTTCTGTCGGTTATGGTGCCGGATTACTGGGTGCTATTGCAGCGATCATACACGTGCGGTGGGGACAACCGATTCTCCTGACCCTCTTCGTTGTTATCTGTATCGGGATTCTGATAGGACTGATGCAGGGCTATCTCGTGGCGTATCAACGTATCCCCGCCTTCATTGTTACATTAGGTGGATTTTTAGCCTATCGTGGTTTAATGTTGGCTTTTACGAGAGGCGAAACTATTCTGCTACCAGACAATTGGCTCAAAGCGATCGGCAATGCGTATCTTTCGCCTACACTCGGTTGGGGTCTTTTAATTGTTGGTTTCTGCATAAGTAGCGTGCGCTTTTACCAGCAGCACGCCAGACGGCTGCAATATGGCACTGAAAAAGCCTCTCGATTCCTCGTTCTATTGAAGATAACCGGGGCATTGGCACTGATTGCGGCGTTCATCACTGTGATGAATGCCCATAAAGGGATTCCTTTTCCGGTATGTATTCTGTTTGGATTGGCGTTTGTGTTTCATTTCATCGCGAACCACACCCGTTTTGGACGTTATGTTTATGCGGTCGGTGGAAATGCAGAAGCAGCCTACCTTTCAGGAGTCAACGTACGCAGTATTACGCTGCGGGTATTTGCGACGATGGGGGCATTGATGGCGATCGCTGGTGTTGTGCTCACGGCACGCGTCGGGAGTGCGAGTCCTGAAGCCGGACGGTTATTGGAGTTGGATACTATTGCGGCGTGTGTTATCGGTGGTGCGAGTTTGATGGGTGGCCGCGGGAGCATCTTTGGTGCGGTTTTGGGCGCGCTCGTCATGGAGAGCCTTAACAACGGGATGAGTATGGCGAACATGGATGCCTCGTGGCAAGACATCATCAAAGGCGTGGTACTCGTCGCCGCCGTTGGGTTTGATATGGCATCACGGCGGCGATGAAGTCTTACTAATTCTGGATGGGACTATTTTGCCAGATTTCTTGCCTCTTTGAACTTTTCTTTTGCGAATTGTCCCCATTCCTTGATTTTTTCGTTACGAATACTCGGATCTTTCCAGTCAGTAGCCGCCATCTGCATCGCTTCTGCTTCGGTGATAGGCATCTTCGTGAGAACTGCGATTGCCGCGTCGCGTTTTACCGGATCTTTGCACTTCTGAATTGCTTTCCACGCATTGACGAGGTCTTTGTGGGAATCGATGATGAGGACACCAAAGAGATCGTTGACGATATTCCAGCGTCCACCGCCTTTATCTGAGTCGTATCGGAACGGGGTGCCTTCCATGGCAAACGGATTTGGAACGATACATCTTTCACCGAGTTTATCGTAGAGTGCCGGTAGTACGCTTGCGCGGTTCAAACCACCTTTCCATTGGGGTCCCTCTGGATCGGTGTCGCGGAGCATCCAGAGTTTTTGTGCGTTTTCCGAGAGAACGAATTCAAGAAACTTTTGTGCAACTGGCAGATTCGGTGCACCTTTGAGAATCGCGATTGGATCTGCGGTAACAACCGCACCGTCGGCTGGCACAACGTATTTAATCTTATCTGCACCAACGACAGCGATTTGACCGTAGGCATAAAAGTCGATGGCGAGTCCGTAGATGACTTGTCCAGCAACGACATCTGTCGGAATAGCATTGGCACCGGCAGAGAAGCCTCGGACATTACCCCCGATTTTGGTCAGGAGTGCGAACCCTTTTTCCCAACCGAGGGTTTGCAGGATAATCTCGTACACCATGTGTGCAGAGCCACTTTCCCTTGGGTCGGCTGCCCCGATTCTACCGAGTAGTGCAAGGTCCCCTAAATCCTCCCATGCTGTGGCTTTAGGAAGTTGGAGCAATTCACGAAGTTCCTCGTTGGACATGATGCCGAAACTCGATAAAGCTGCGCCGTACCACTGATGTTCAGCATCATAGAGCGGAATCCCTTGGAAGGATTGCATCATCTGGGCAAGTTGTGTCTCAGGTAGTTTGTAAGCGTGCAGCCATCCCATATTTGAGAGGCGGAGGTAGTTGTCAGTCCCACCACCGAAAAAGATATCAATACCAATACCATCGGGTACCCGTTTAAACTCCGATTCAATAAATCGGTAGTTGGAGGAGGTCCCGCCGACATCTCGCCAATCGGTTTTGACGGTTCTCCCGGTCTGTTCTTGATACCATTTCTCGAAATTTGTGCCGAATTCTGTTTCAATGCCTTCGGGGTGTGGAGAGATGATGATAAGTTCGTCCTGTGCAAATAGAACAGTGGGTAGTGCCAAAAGACATAGTACAATCCCCCACGTTGCAATCTGTGTGCTACAACGTCCGAGGGGTTTTAAATAGGACATATTTTTCGTTATCCTTTTTCGTGCGGAGTCATACGCAAAGTATGCGGTTAGGGTGAAATCGTTGGCTGCTGATCTAAAATATATTTAATCGGGTTTATCCACTGCTCTTTTTCCATATCATAAATACCATAGTGGAGGTGCGTTCCAGTGCTGCGCCCGGTATTTCCGACGTAGCCGATCAGTTGACCGCGCGTCACTTGTTGCCCGACTTTGAGGTTATCTGCGTAATCTTGCAAATGGGCGTACAAGGTTTTGAGTAGTAGTGTTTCATGGTTGATCTCGACTGTTTTTCCTAAATACCCATTCGTTTTAACCGCGCCAACTGTGCCAGCAGCAGCAGCGATCACGGGGATACCAGCCGGTGTTTTAATATCAAGTCCTTGGTGAAATTCGCGTTTCTTCGTCAACGGATGCATGCGCCACCCAAACTGAGACGAATACCAGTAGGCGTGTTTCTCACCATCTGCGTGTTGGAGGTCCACCGGTAAAATCGAAGGATATTCATCGATCTGTTCTTGGTGTTTGCCGACATAGTCATAGAGAGCCAGCGTCTCATCTTTCAAGGTGCTGGGCGTTAGGGGTTCCTGTTTTTCGTCTGTCTCTTCTGGGGTGTTATCGATCCGTGAGCCATCCGCTTGCTGAGCCTCAGCCGTCTCCTCAGCCGTCTCGGATACCGGAAGTTCTCTACTATCTCCACCACCTTGACCGAAGATGCCCAGAGTCTGCCGAATCTGTTCCGTCATCTTGTGGATGGTTTTCATCTCCTCGTTCATATCGGTAAGTTCCGATTCAACTCGCAGTTTTTCCTGCGTAATTTCTTCAATTTGCTTCTGCGTATTCGCTTGTATTTCCGCTTCGAAATTAATTCTCTGATGCTTTTGCGAAAGTCCATAGGTGAATCCGCCGATTGCTATTGTGAATAGAAGCAGCACGAAAAAGAAGCAGAACAATATATGTCTTCGGTGGATGGTATGCTGTCGGACCGAATTCTTACGAGATGACATTAAAATAAGTGTATACATCTAATAGATCCTCCTTACACTTTAGAATTAGGGTTTACGCGGGGCGCTTTTTTGTAGCAGAATCTGTTAGGGACTGCTACACAGTGCCTGCGTTTTCTGTCTGATCCGTATCTAATAGCAGAGGCTATGAGTAAGATTGTGCCCTAAGAATCTTGCAAATATTATTACAATTTACCATACAAACGTAACCGAGTCAAGAAAAAAACGTTTAAAATACGTAATACCCCTATTTATACGCGAAAATTTTACCGTTAGTCAGAATTGCAAAAGTCTTGTCCCTTTAAATCGGAGATATCTCCCCTATTTTACAAATGGGCAACGATTGCCGGCATTTTCCAGACGAGAATGAGGATAGCCCCGAGGAGAATGAGATACCAGACAATTAAGCCCCGAATACGTGTTCTTTTGAAGATATGATGACGCGAACGTTTCAGTTTCATCGATTTCCCAGCGATTTTGATGATCAGATGCAAACACTCCCTAATTTACCTCAGTTTTTTCAGAACACGGATTCCAGAAATGCGATATTTGGAGACCTCATCTATGTTAAATGTGAGGTTTTCATATTCGATTGTTTCGCCTTCTGTTGGCAAGCGTCCGAGCAAAATAAGGATAAAGCCTCCGATGGTAGCACAGCGATCTGTCGAAATATCGGTATCCAATAACGTATTGACTTCAGAAATTAACACGCGTGCATCAATCTGCCACTCGTTTTCCGCGAGTTGTTCTAAGCGAGGTGTCTCCCGCTTCCGATTCGTCGCTATTTTGCCGACAATCCTTTCCAAAATATCTATTAGCTCTACAACCCCAATACAACTGCCGTGTTCGTTAACCACTATCGCTATAGGGATATCGGATTGCCGCAGCTCGTTTAATAAATCCCAGGTGGATTTCAGGGCTGGCACATAATGTGCTTCCCTTACAAATATTGCTAAGTCCTGGTCCTGTTGCTCGCTTGTGATAATTTCCATGGCATCAACGACTCCAATCAACCAATCAACGCGTTCATTATAGATAGGGATGTATCGGGAGTTTGAAGCGCGATAGTACTGTGAAATCTCGGAACATCGCGATTTCACGATTAGCGGGGCTATCTCCGACAAGGGGACCATCACCTCTTGCGCCGTCAATGTTTCCAAGCCGAAGATGGCACGTAAGAATTGTCCTTCGTTTTCAGAAAGTGCCTGAATGTTCTCCCGAAGTAGCTGCATAATTTGTTCGCGAGACAATATCGATTTCCGACCAGATTTCCCGAAGAACCCCTTTTTTTCACGCGTATCTCTTTGTTCTTCATAAACAGCAAGGGCATTGGCTTTCGCCATTTCTATTTCTGTACCCTGCTGCTTTCTAATAACAGGCATCTGGCTGTTTTTTTCTTCCGAAGGATCTTTGGTAATTTCGTCCATAATGATAGCAGTATAGCCCTCCGTATACTGTTTGAGGATTTTCTATGTTTGTGCCACAAGGGTGAGTTCTGTCTTTCCACCGAGCCCCGCAACAACAGGAAATGTCTTTTCTGCCGGTTTTCCGCCTTTCGGGACATATCTGACTTGTGGTGAGAAGTAGGCGTACAACGCCGTATTCCGAGGATTTGGGGTGCTGTTTGGACCCGAACCGTGTACCATCAAACTGTGGAAGAACAGGGCACTCCCTGCAGAAAGCGGGACATCCATTTGTCGTTCTGCAACCTCTTTCCGGTCGGTAAGTTCTGCGTCCTGCTGCCGAGCGATGTGTCCCCAAGACTGCATACCCCATAGGTGGCTTTTCGGGATCACCTTAAAACAACCGTTTTCCGGTGTCGCATCATTGAGTGCAATACTGACAGTAACAAGGTTAGGTGGCTCCATCGGCCAGTACGCCGAATCCTGATGCAGCCCATGCGAAGAGCCGTGAAACGCGGGTTTGAACATCAGTGTGCTTCTGAAAAGCAGCAGATCCGGTCCGATAAGTTCTTGGACAACTGCTATGAGTTTCGGATGCTGCGCGAGATCGCGAAACACATCGGAGTACTGTCGCGTATTTTCCGCTTTCCTCAGCACGGGTAGTCTGTTGCCTTGCGTTTTGTCTTCGGCAAACGGCTCACGTTGTACGTGCCGGCGCGCTATATCAGCCCGGTCCTTTTCTGTGTTGGATTCTTGTCCTGCAGCGAACTGATGCAACCGGTGAATTTCTGCTTGGCACGTTTTAACTTCTTCCGTTGACAACAGGTTTTCGACAACGAGATAGCCTTCTTTTTCAAAAAAGGCTTTTTGTCCATTCTTATGCATTTCTATCCTCCGATCAATTGCTTAATTTCCCAGATAATACTTGAAATCGCAAAGCCGATATAGACACATGAGGCGATAAGCATCATAAAAGTAGAGAGGCGTTTCGGTTTTGCGAAGTCAGGCAGGAAGCGGTAGTTCATGTAGAGGGTAAGCGGCACATAAAGTGCCATAGCGAAACCCCCCATGTATGCCGCGTTAAAGAGGAATCCTAATTCACTGACGTTCAACTGCTCCATGACAAAGGTTATGACACATCCGCCGACGATCCAGATGCCGGCGATAAGGAGATACCACCAACTCAAATCCCGTTTTTGCGCACCTCGAAAGTTGGTGTAGATAATATCAGAAATCGAACGCGACACCCCATCGACGAGTGCGAGTTGTGTTCCAAAAAGTGTTGCGACACCCACCAACAAGAATATCTTCTGCCCTGCGACACCCCAGATTTCACCTAATATCTGTGCTTCGTCGTAAATGAGCCTCCCCTGTTCAGGAACAATTCCTTGCGGGTGTAAAACTGCGAGTGCCCCAAAGATAAAGAGCATAATTGTGAAGGTATTGAGTGCCCAAAAGAAAAGTATTTGATCGTTTTTTACATATTGCCACCATGCCGTGAAGCGTTTTCTATTTTCTTCCGTTGCTTCAAAGAGGAATCCTGTTGCGGGTACCTTTTCGCTCCTGCCCCGAAGCGGGTTCTGTAGCCCTGGTAACTGTGCGCCCATCCCTATATTTTTATCGCGTAGATAGAACGTGTAGAAGAGATTCGCGGTCCCACCGGCACCGGCGAAGACTAATGCGCTAAATAGTTTTTTCACTGACATGCCCGGGTCTATGTACCCAACGTTTACCAAACCGGCACCAAGTGTTTTCCATGTATCCATTGAGCCGACAGCGAGGGCGACCAGAATTAACCCAACCGTTACAATCGCGACAAGTACTTCGACAGTCCGTTCCACGGATTGATAAACCATCTTCGGTCCGAAAAGGATGAGCGCAACGCCTGCAAACGTCACCATTGTCCAAAAGGTGTCAGGTCCCCAGCCGCCGGGTCCAAGTAGGAGTGCTTTGAGTGCGAGTCCTGATGTCCGCGCCCATCCGGGTGCGATCCAACCCACGACAGTAAGCAGGATGAACACTGGGCCGAAACCTCGCCAGATGCGGCTGTAACCCGTATATACCGTCTCACCCGTCGCGATTGTCCAACGCCCTACCTCGAAGTTAATCCAGAGTTGGAGGAATACACCGAGTGCCGCTGCCCAGATCATACTGCCGCCGTACTCAGCGGCAATGAGGGGCCAAATCACACTTTCACCGGCACCAATCGACAGACCTACCAAGATAGCCCCTGGACCCGCAATCTTCCAAAACGGTAACTGTTTTTCCGGCAACTCAACAATTTTAAAATCGTCAAGCGGTTGATAAATTTTAGACATATATCTTCCTCCGGTGCGTAACGTTTAAGTTTGCGTTAGTGCCTCGCGTAACACTTCAACCGGATGCTTCGGTTGCACGCCTGTCGCGTGCTCAAGTTGATGCCTACAGGAGAAACCGGCAGCACTGAGCGTGAAACTGCCTGGCGGTTTCTCGCGAACGGCTCCAAAGAGCCGCAATTCACCGATGTTCATGGAAAGTTCGTAGTGTGCTTTCTCATACCCGAATGCGCCAGCCATCCCACAACAACTCGAATCAATCACTGTAACGTCGTGTTCTGCGGGTGAACTTAGCATCTTCACAGTCGGTTCGATACCGACGAGTGCTCGCTGATGACAATGTCCGTGTAGGAGAATGTCGCGCGGTTCAGTCGAGAGTTCCAGCGGCAATTCCCCGTTTTCAGCCAGTTGCGCGAAAAATTCCTCAAACGAACAGGTCGCCTCAGCAACGCGTTTTGCATCAGGCGTACCGATTAACTCAACATAATCATCTGTGAGGGCAGACGTACAACTCGGTTCGCATCCGATAATTGGAATCCCTGCATCAGCATAAACGCCGAGTGCATCAATGTTGTAGCTTGCATTCTCAATAGCTCGGTCGAGCATCCCCTCCGAGATGAGTGGACGACCACAGCACCGCTTCTTCGGTAGGATTACCTCGAATCCGCACGCTTCCAGTACCTCTACGGCAGCCTTGCCGATAGAGGGTTCACTGTAGTTCATGAAGGTATCGGGAAAAAGGACGACTTTCTTATCCGATGTGTGTCGCGACCGCCGCTTTCGGAACCACTGTTCATAAGTCGGACGGACAAAGGTGGGCATATCTCGCCGTCGGTCAACGCCGATTATTTTTTCAGCAATCCATTTAGAAAGTGTATTGTTGACTGCCCAATTAGAAAGTGGTGAAAACATTGAGCCGAGGGGCGCGAGTGCTCCAATTTCGCCGAATAACCGTCGATGCAACGGTAAGCCGTTGGCTTTATGGTAGTGTGCGAGCACCTCATACTTTATCTTCGCCATGTCTACGTTAGATGGACATTCTGCTTTGCATGCTTTGCATCCGAGACATAAGTCGAGAACTTCTTGTAGCCGTTCATTAGTGAGTTCTGTGTGTGGCAATGCCCCTGAGATAATAGATCGGAGCGCATTCGCGCGACCGCGCGTTGAGTGTTCCTCTTCACGTGTGCCAATGAAGGAGGGGCACATGGTACCCGTGAGCGTTTTCCGACAGGCACCGACCCCGTTACACATCTCGATTGCGCCGCCAAATCCGTCTTGACTGGAGAAATCGAAGTAGGTGTCAATTTTAATGGTACTGTAATCCGAACCGAAGCGGAGGTTTTCTGTCATCGGCGGCGCGTCAACGATCTTACCAGGGTTCATGATACCGTCTGGGTCAAATGCTTTTTTGACTTCAGTGAGTGCTTGATATATCTGCGGACCGAACATACTTTCTATCCATTCACTCCGAACGAGTCCATCGCCGTGTTCTCCACTCGTCGTGCCGTCTAATTCTATGAGTAGGTCTCGGACTTCGCGAGCGATGTCGTGCATCTTCTGAATATCGGTTTCGGATTTGAGGTTGACGATGGGTCGGTTATGCAACAGTCCGACGCTCGCATGTGCGTAGTAGGCGGCGGTGGTGTTGTGTGCTGTGACGATTTCATCGAATCGACGGACGTATTCCGGCAAATTCGCTATCGGTACTGCAGCATCTTCGACGAAACCGACCGGTTTGGCGTCGCCTTTCATACCCATAAGCAGACCGAGTCCGGCTTTTCGGGTCTCCCAGACGCGTGCTTTTTCTTCAGCAGTGAAACATTGCACAAACGCGTAACCAAACCCGGTACTTTTCAAGGTCTTTTCAAGTTTATCCAGTTGTGATTCCAATTCTGCCTGTGTCTCACCGTAAAATTCGACAGCAAGGAGCGCGGTGGGTTCACCCTGTATGAAGGTGGTAAGCCGTGAAAATTCTAATGAGCCGCGCGCCATATCGAGAATCGTCTTGTCTATAAGTTCTACAGCGGTAGGGTTACACGCCAAGATCGGTTGCATCGCCTCCATGGAATTGACGAGTGATTCAAAATGGACAACGCACAGTGCCGTCCGTTTAGGGATCGGGACAAGGTTCACTGTTGCTTCGGCAGTCGTTGCGAGTGTTCCTTCAGAACCGACAAGAATTTTCGTCAAGCTGAACGGGTGATTCTCATCGCATCCGTCACGGCGATAGGGGGTGACCTCTTTTGAACCGGCATCCTTAATAAATTCGTCGAGGTTATAACCGGCAACACGCCGCAAGATACGCGGATAGCGTTTCCGAATTTCTGATTCGTTAGCTGCGCAGATTCGGCAGAGTTCGCGATAGATATTTGCTTCTAATGTGTTTCCGTGTTTTTTCGTCTCTAATTCTTTGAGTGATAGGGGTGATGTTGTGATTTGATCTGCGTTGGAGAGGATTAAATCGAGCGACATGACATGATCGATGGTTTTCCCGTAGATAAGCGAATGTGAACCTGCCGAGTTGTTCCCGATCGTACCACCTACATTTGCCCGACTGCTTGTAGCGACATCAGGGGCATACATCAGACCGTGGGGCTTCAGTTTATGATTCAACTCGTCTAAAACGATGCCGGGTTGAACCCGCGCCCAACGTTCAGCGACGTTCACTTCGAGCAGTTGGTTCATGTATTTGGACATATCGAGCACGATTGCTTCACCGACGCTCTGTCCGGCAAGGCTTGTGCCGCCACCGCGCGGGAGGATCGGCACCTTGTGTTCTGAGGCGATTTGCACCGTCTTGATAACGTCCTGCTTATCTTTTGGAAGGACAACACCTATCGGCTGTATCTGATAGAGACTTGCGTCTGTGCTGTAGAGTGCTTTAGAATAGAGGTCAAAGCGAACTTCGCCAGCCAGTGTGTTGGATAGTAGCTGTTCAAGAGATTCTGATGTGGGAGTGTTCATATCTTTATAAACTATTTAATCTGGTCACCGTTCCACTTCGTTTCACGGTGGTTCTCAGTTAATACCAGCAGCCTTTAGGTTATCAAAGGTTTCTTAATGATTTAGAATCTGCAAGGACAACGGACGCAGCAGCTCAGAAGCAATCGTTAAAAAAGAAAAAATTTGACATCGCGGTCTGAATAAGATATAATTAACCACAGAATGCCCCTGTGGTGGAATTGGTATACACGGCAGGTTGAGGGCCTGTGCCTTAATTGGCATGCTGGTTCGAGTCCAGTCGGGGGCATTACCCGTCTGTTTCTCGCGTTTCGCGATACCACCTACGAAACGTCCTCGATTAATTCCTTATACACCTGATACGTCCGTTCTGCAATCGTCTCCCATGTGAAATTTTCGATGCGGGTCAGTCCACGCCCAATCAGATCCTTCCGAAGATTTGCGTCGTGTGCGATGCGACGTATCCTTTCTGCCAAGGCATCGGCATCTGCCTCAGAGAAAATAAGACCGGCATCGTCAATCACATGCGGAATTTCGCCAGAATCCGAACCGATGACCGGGACTTCGCACGCCATGCCTTCTATAAGGACTCGCCCAAAAAATTCAACCCATCCTGGGGTTGTCCGAGAGGGTAGGACTAATGTGTCCATACAATTAATATAGGCGGGTACCTCTTCAGGGGGTACCGCATCTATCCAGACAACCTGTTCAGAGATACCGAGGGTTCCAGCAATTCTCTGGAATTCGGATTTGTCCTCGCCTTGCCCGACAATCAGAAGTTTGTAGGTGTACGTGGCATCTTGACTTGCGAGGTGTGCCAGTGCCTTGAGGAGTGTATCTATCCCCTTCATCTGTAGCAGCCTACCGACATAACCGATAACAAAACAGCCATTGAGTTGCAATGCGTTCCGGAGTTCGCTAACGTCCATTTTATAGAAATGGCGTACATCAACCCCATTTGGAAATGGTGTCTGTTCTCCAGTATATCCGCGTGCGGTTAGGATCTTACCAGCGTTTGCACTGAGCGGAAAGGCTCTATCGGTTTCTCGAAAGACGCGGTGTTCAATCCATACCGGCAATATGCCAAACCGCTGTTTGATCGGTACGCTGAGTGAGGTGCGAAAGATAAAACGGCTCTGCGGACAATACTTCCGTTTCAAACGAACTGTCTGTAGTGCATTGAGACTCCATGCCTCTTCTTCCAAGTGGATAATGTCGGGTTGGAAATCTCGGAAGTGAGGCTTCACACCGCGCCGATAATAAAAACGACTGCCGTAGCCGGAGAAGCGGATTGGATACGGAAATTCTTCGCACGGTGTGTCCGGTTCTGGTTCAAAGACGATATCTTGGAAACTTTCATACCAACGTGTGGGCGTAATGACCCGTAGCGTAACATCCGGACGTTCGGCGATGAGTGCGAATTTTCGCCGATACGGTTTCATAATATAGGAATGAGAGAGAACTAAGACACGCACAACAGTTTGTTATCTCGGCTTTACGAAGGGCATTCTGAGCCTGCGGTATTCTTCGTCAAGGTTCTATATTTCGTCTTCATCATTCCGGGCGGTGGTAAAATCGATTTCAGGATGTGTATCTGCTTCCATCTCTAATGGTGTTCTTACCTCCGTTACCGCTTCATTTGATGAGGCAAGGACATTCATTAAGCCCTCAAGACGTTCTCGAATGTCGGCGCGTTCTTGAGAAATAGCTAACCGTTCTAAATTGAGCTCGTCTTCAAGACGGCTATTCCGCTGTTCAAGTTCTTGAATGTGGGCATCGCGTTGTACCACGTCGCTGTTAAGTCTGGCAATCTCAGCTTCAAGTTCGAGTTTGTTTGCTCTCAATTCTTGAACTGTCGAGACCGCAAGTTCAACATGCTCTTCCAGTAGTGATACAATACTTTGTTCTAATGATTCAGCCATATTTCGATCTCCTTTCAGATCATCTTTATTGTTCAATTTACCACAGGTTTGCAATTTGCTGTTAAAAATTCGGTTTCTGCTTCAATCAGCGATAGGTGTTCAGCGTCTGCCCAGTCTGGACATTCGTGAACGTAGTGAAAAAGATACTGCTGGGCGTATCCGACACCCTCCCCGAAATAGTTGTAAGCGAATTCACGTATTTCGCGATGTGTGGCGCGCCGCCGCAAATAAAGCGTCTCGAAAATGCGTTTTATCCAAACATCAATCGGTAGTGCTGCGAGATGTCCAAGCGAAAATAGACAGATACAATCAGCAACCTTTTCGCCAATGCCTTTGCGATCCATTAGCTTCTGTTTCGCTTCAAGATATGGTAGTTGCTTCAGTGCGGCAAGTGAGAGGTCTCCGCTAATGACCGCACGCGCGGTATCCTGAAGGTAACTTGCCCGGTAGCCCGTACCACATGCGAGAAGTGCTTCTTCAGTTGTCGTCGCAAGGGCATAAGGACTTGGGAAACTGTAGTCCACGTACTCCCCAATCCTGAGTTTCTTACCATAACGTTCCGAAAGCCTACGAATGATGCCACGGATCCGTGGGACATTGTTGTTTTGTGATAAAATAAAGGACGCTATTGTTTCCCAGAGTTCCTGGTTCAGAATGTGCATTCCCCAGAGTTTCTGAATGGTTCGATGGATGTAGGCATCTTTGGTGACTGCTGTGAGGAGTTTGGGGACATCGCGTTCCAAATCGAGATAATGTCGGAGGTATGGCACGAAGGTCGCCTCATCTTCGCTAATTGAGCTTTCAACAGATAAGGTAGACCCTTGTTGAGAAATTTTGAGTATCCGCCCTTCTACGACCCCGTAGTATGCCTCACCAATCTTGTTCCATCTAAACGATTGCCCAGATTCTAAGGTGTATTTCAGACTAAAATCTTTTACGTTCTGAATTTGCATTATGTGTTTGGTCAATTTTCGCAGAAATTCCAATCAAACCCTTGCTATTTCCTAATTAGTATATAGCAAATTTCAAAAATTGGCAAATTTTTATCAAATTTCCCAAAATCGTTTAGAGAACCGCGGAGCTGAAGGATTGGAAGGAGGGAAGGCTGGGAGTTAGGGGGCTGTAATGAATTTTTTGTAACTTTTTTCTTTATTTTTCCCACTTAAGTTAATAGAGACTAAAGTTTGGACAATTTATGTTTTATTCCCAATTGGGTTTTCAAAACCTTATTAAGGCATCAGAGCCGTATGACCTTTAGAGAGATTGCCAACGCACTGGGTATCAAAGAAGGAACGGCTAAGGTTCGACATTATCGGTTGTTGGAGAAGTTTAGAACGTGGTTGGAGAAGCGTCATCCTGAATACTTACCTCTTTTTAAGTGGGGAGACGGAGGCGAGTAATTGGATAGATAGTTATGGGTGTGTAAAGTTTTTGAAACTGGGCGTAGGGGCGGGGTCTCCCCGCCCGATTGGAAGTTATAATACGGGCGAGGTAACCTCGCCCCTACGGGGTGCTGTGGTTTTCGTAAATGATTTTGACAAAATATTTACACACCCAGGGCCATTTAGTTTTAAGAGATAAGTTTACTTATGTAAAGGGTTCCTGTCTCCGGAAGCCCGAATTTAAATGTAATACAAGGAATGGATTTGGTCTATTCCCAGACCAAATCCGGGATAGCACACTTTTCCCGAACAAGAATGTAATACAAGGAATGGATTTAGTCTATTCCCAGACTAAATCCGGGCATCCGGATGTAAATTATTGGAAAACTATAGTAAAACCTAAAAATAAAGAGACACTTCCGTCCTCCCGCGGTAGGCACGGTTTCCTAACTGTGCTGGTGCAAAGTGTCTCATTAATTCTGGGATCCACTATAAATGCCCCTATTACACACCCGATAGTTATTGACTATTTTCGTCTTTATGGGTATAATGTAACAAAATAGTTTTTGTGATGGCAGGCTCCGATATTTTTTTAGAGGTGAACACAATGAAAACTTTGAAGACGTTACTCATTTTTTTTCTCTTTGTCATCGTGCTCTCGGGTTGTGGTGTAAGGCAGGTCAATGAATCGCTTCCAAACACAGCAGATGTCCATGAGAAACAGGCTACTCCGAAAGAAGATTTTATTCCTGGTTTCCATCCGTTTAAGGATGACCCAGACAATCCGAGTCCACACAACCCGCTCGTCCGGAAATATGGGGATATTCCAGAAGTCCGCACCTATATCCGACTCAAGCAAAAACTCGCATACGGACACGGACTGAACATTGATGAGGCAATAGAACTCTATACCGCAGAATACCACCTCTATCCCTCAGATACCACAAAAGCGAACTTAAAAAAGTGGAAAAAGGACAGAGAGCGATACATAAGACTGGCGGTTGATATGGGTGGACCTGTACTCACCGATAGCAGGAATCCCATCGTCGATCCGAGTGCTGAAGAACAGGCAGACACGAAATCGGCGGATTGATTCCTCATTTAGCTTGTGCGGAGATCAAGCACAGGCTAACGGTTTCCTATGCTACAATTTTGGCATACGGGAAAACTTATAGGGATTGCCTGAATCTTTTCATGTCAAAATATTTCCGTACTCGCCCTAATACGATTTGACTTTTGTTTTCTTTGTATGTATAATATTAACATCTTTGCATGCATGAGAATGAGAGTCTGTTAGACAGAAATTGAACAGGAGATATTTTAGAAGACATGATTATCTTTCTACGCGAGAAATTTATTGCACAACTCTTTATGTGGGTCATCGCCATTGTGTTTCTGATAGGAACGGTGTTCCTCTATAGCAACACGCGCGGTGGCGGTGACGGACCAGAGGAAGAAGTCGTTCTCAGGATTGACGGTGCGGAAGTTAAACGGGGTGAGTTTGAAAATGCTGTTGCGAATGCTATAGAGTCGCAGAGACAGCAAAGTCGGAGTGTCGGTACACCTGACCGGGAACAGACACAACAGTCGGTCATTGATCGTTGGGTCCAACAAACGATTCTGGGGAGTGTCGATATTGCCGACGCCGATATAACACGTTACATCCGAAGCGATGCAGACCGGGTCCAGCAGTATAATCTTTATGAGCAGTTCGGTGCAGCAGACCTCTATACAGAGAATATTCGGCTGCAACTCAGTTCCACTACGCTCCGAGACAGCATCCAAGCCTTAGAATTGATAACCGACACTGAAGCGGAACAGGCATATCGGCTTGAATCAGATAAGGCGAAAGTCAAATTTATCGAATTTAAGCATAGTGATTACACCACAATGGCTGAGGTGGATGACGCGGCGGCAGAAGCCTATTATGAAGAGAACAAGGATGACTATAAGTCCCAGGAGCAGGTGAACGTCAAGTTTATCAGAGTGGAACCCATCCTTTTTGTTTCAGATTCAGAGGTTAAAGATTATTACGAGGCGAATAAGTCGGCGTTTACCACACCAGAAGCCGTCAAAGCGCGCCATATCTTGAAAAAGTTTCCTGACGGGGCAACTGATGAACAGAAAGCGGAGACCCAAGTCGCTGCAGCGGAATTGCTGGAAACCATTAACGCCGAACTTGCAGAAGGTGCCGATTTTGCTGAGCTCGCCAAAACACATTCGGAGGGTCCTTCCTCAGTCCAAGGCGGTGCATTAAGAGGTTCTAATCCAAACCTCCCTGCTGGCGACTATTTTGCACGTGGGGATATGGTGAAACCCTTTGAAGAGGCGGCGTTTGATACACTGGAAATTGGAGAAGTCAGTGGTTTAGTTGAGACACAATTCGGGTATCATATCATCAAATTGGAGGAGAAGAAGACACCAGAGATCCAACCTTTTGCGCAGGTCCAATATGAAATCCAACAGAAGTTGGTTCAGGTCAGCGGTGTTGATGAGGCGAGACGGGTCGCGAATGACCTGTTGTACGAAGTCGAAATTCAGGACTATGACGCTGCGCTTGCACAGGAGAACTTCAAGAACCTACCGCTCGCTGTTTTAGAAACCGGACTTTTCAGTCGTGATGCGACAACGATTCCGCGAATTGGCGCGAGGTGGGGATACGAGGAATTACTCCAAGAAATCTTTGATATGGAAGTGAATGTAATAAAGGTGCTTGAGGCAAAGAAACGGACCGGTGAAGTAGAAGCCTATTTTGTCGCTACCATCTTGGAGAAAAAGCCTGCTGCTATCCCGCCGTTTGCTGAGGTAAAAACAGAAGTGGTTGAGGCACTAAAAGAGGAAAAAGCAAAAGCAAGTGCCTTGACGGATGCCCAAAGCCTGTTTGATCAACGCGACACCGCCGAATCGCTTGAAGAATTGCTTGGAAAGTATAGTGCCCCCGAAGGTTTGACAGCGGATCGGCTTTCAGTGCAAGAAAGCAACCTATTTTCGCTGAGCGCCAGTAGCAATTATATTTCGGGGATGGGGAATTCTGCTGAGGTCATGTTTGCGGCGTTTCAGATGAAGATGGATGAAATTGGGGGTCCCTTCACGGGGAACACTTCCGTGTACATCGTTCAGCTTGTTGAGCGACAGGAACCGGATGTTGAGGCGTTCCAAATGGATCCGGCTGAAAAGACGCGGCACCTTCAGACAATCATCCAGGCGAAAAAACGGGAAACATATTTGAACTGGTTCGCTGCACGGAAAAAGAATAGTGAACTCTGGATTCATCCAGATTACCGTTAGTTGTTCCCGAATCACAGACCGAAAACGTTCCGACTTGGTAGGCGAGGTTTTCTAACCTCGCCATTTCTGTTTTAATGGAATAATAACACTATAAATAAGGATAGGTCGCGTCGGGTTGGTAGTTCGGCAGCAAGGCATCGTGTGTTTGCCCTGTTATAAGGCTTGTGCCATCGGTGAAGCGTTCGGGACGGTGACGGAGAAATTCAATCAGGCGATTTCGCCAAGGGACTAAATGGGTTTCAGCCCCGTTCTGGTTTGCGAGATCGTGTGTTTCCTGCGGATCTTCCTTCAGATTGAAGAGGTGTTCACGACCGGTTTGGGAGTACCAGATGTACTTGTGGTGTCCGTCTGTCACATAGTGGTTGCCGTGATCGTAGTCGTAACACCCCGAATGTTCACCGTGGAGATAATCTCGGACCCGATCGGTGTCACCTCGCATGACCGGTAGCAGGCTTTTACCAGTGCAGGTACTCGGGATCTCAACACCAGCGGCATCCAGAATCGTCGGCATAATGTCTTGCAGACCGACCGGACTTTGACAAACAGATTCTTTCGGATACCCCCATTTCGCCGGTGCCCGCATTAAAAATGGGACGCGCGCCGAGGCTTCGTAGGGCCAGGTTTTACGGTATAAATTATGATCACCGAGCATCTCACCGTGGTCGGAAGTGAAAATGACCAGACAGTCTTTCATTCCGCCGGTATACTGAATCAGACGCCCGATCTGATCGTCAATAAAATTAATCATCCCGTAATAGGCAGCGCGAGCAGCACGCATATCGTAGTCGTCGAGACGGATTTCCCAAGCATTTGGGTCGAGTCCCTTCTGGGTGTCCTCAAATTCGGGTGCCCAATCACCAACGACGGGTGACGGGAGATCCCGCTGGATGTAGCGTTGATAATAATGCGCTGGTGGGGTCAGTGGTGGATGCGGGTCTATAAAGGAGATGTTGAGGAAAAACGGTACCGTCGGGTCACGTTTTTGCAGGAAATTGAGGGCGCGATCAATACACCAAAACGTGTGCATCTGTTCTTCAGGTAGATGATGCGGCCGACCGACCCATCCGTTCGCGGAGACACCGTGTGCCATACCCGGATCGACATCGTTGCGGCGGTGGTATTGTCCCAACCAGTCGACATAGTCGTTGTGAGTTCCTCGGGTGGCATCAGCTAATTGGAGATGATCAAAACCGTATCGCTTGCGCGGTGGCGTGAGATGCAGTTTGCCAATCATTTCGGTTTGATAACCGGCTCTGGACAATTCGCCTGCCAAGGTATGCGGTGGGTTCCACGGCGCGCCCCTAAATCCGACTGCTCCGTTTGCCGCCGGTGCGGTTCCCGTCATAAGACCGCGCCGTGCTGGGATACAGCTCGGGCATTCAGCGTATCCACGGCGAAAATGTGTGCCCGTGCGACCGATCCAGTCGAGGTTTGGGGTCTGCAGGCAACCAGGACCGTCGGGATCCAGTCCCAGACAGTCGCCGCGTTGCTGATCAGTGGTGATTAAAAGGACATTAGGGCGGGTGTTTGGCATCTCAAACTCCATGTGCCGGAATGTCAAACAAGCGGTTCAACGCGTTGAGAGATTGGAAGAATTAATTGAGAAGTTTATAAAAGAAGTTACGGCGTTTGGGAATATACCCCAACTCAGTAATCGTCCTTTCGATCTCCTCAATCGGCATGCAGTAGACGGTTCCGGCTTGGCTAACGACGTTTTCCTCTATCATTGTGCCACCCATGTCATTTGCGCCGAACTTCAGGGAAAGCTGCCCGATCTTAGGACCTTGGGTAACCCATGAAGACTGGAAGTTATCGAAATTGTCCAGAAACAATCGAGAGATGGCAAGCGTCTTAAGGTACTCAAAACTTCCCGCTGGCGGTATATGCTCCATACGTGTGTTAGCGGGTTGTAGGGACCAGCAGATAAAAGCCGTAAATCCGCCTGTCTCATCTTGCAAGTCACGCAGACGCACGAGGTGCTCAACACGCTCAGCGTAGCTTTCTACGTGTCCATACATCATTGTCGCACTCGACTTAAGCCCGACGAGATGCCCTTGACGCATGACTTCCAACCATTCGTCGGCAGTGCATTTCTTGGGACTAATCTCGTCGCGTGCGTGTTCGGTGAGGATCTCTGCACCACCGCCAGGGATCGAATCGAGTCCTGCGTCTCGTAAGCGGCGCAGCGTCTCCCGAAGCGGCATACGGTTTATCTTGGCGAACCAGTCCAACTCGGGGGGTGAGAACCCGTGAATATGGATAGGGTAGTTCGCTTTGATCCACCGGAGGAGGTCTTCGTACCAGTCGAGTTTGAGTTTCGGGTGTAAGCCCCCCTGCATGAGAATCATCTCACCGCCGAGGTCGATCGTTTCCTGAATTTTTTTCCCGAGTTCGTCACGCTCCATGACGTAGGCATCCGGGTCCTTGCGATGCCGGTAAAACGCACAGAAATCACAGTCAACATAACACCAATTGGTGTAATTGATATTCCTGTCGATAATATAAGTGACGTAACCTTCGGGGTGTTTGCGTTGCCGAATGACATCTGCGGCGTGTCCTAAAGCGAGTAGATCATGGCTCTTGAAAAGCGTCAGGCAGTCGTCAAAGTCCAATCGTTCCCCAGCAAGCGATTTTTCGAGAATAGGCTGGATATTCGTATCCATTTAGAGGTTTCCTTTGGTTTCGTAACATACAGCGGCATAGTTTGATATTTCAATTTTACCACTTTAAAGTTAAATTGTCAACTTTTCTGCTATTTTAACTTGACTTTTTTGGAAAATCGGGTATAATTAATAATTGCGCTTAACAATCTGGATCCATCTTTTAATGAGGAGAGCTGTCAATGAACGAAGTCGTTTACAACGAGGATTTGGTGAAAACAGTGGAAAACAAATATCTTGCGGTGAATGTTGTTGCGAAACGTGCGCGCCAAATAAATTCCGACGGTTTACCGATCGTCCGTCCAAGTGCAGCGAGTAAAAAACAGAAACCGGTCGCGATTGCGACACAAGAATTGGTTGACGGAAAGCTTCATTATAAACAGGGCGAAGCAGAAGTGCTGGATTCCAGTGCGGCCTCAATTTTTACAGATCCTCAGGATTCAAATGATGAGAGCGATATCTTCAGTGAAGAAATCGTTTCTGACGCAGCGCCGCAGCCTGAAGAAGAGGAACGTGAAGAAGGGCTCTAATCTGTATGAATGGGACGTTGTTTTCTGCTGGCAACGCGTCTGGGTAAGAGCGTAAAATCACTTGACAATCTACAAGAGAGCGGGTATAATTATAGAGTGTCTGTTTGCTGACGTGGCTCAATGGTAGAGCAAGTGATTTGTAATCACTAGGTTGGAGGTTCGATTCCTCTCGTCAGCTTTCATTTGGGGGTATGCTTGAGTGGTCAAAAAGGGCAGACTGTAAATCTGTTGGCAATGCCTACGGTGGTTCGAATCCATCTGCCCCCATCGCCTCTGCTACCGAAAGTAGGGGAGCGGTTGATAGTCTGCGGGAGTAGCTCAGCTGGTAGAGCATTGGCCTTCCAAGCCATGTGTCGCGGGTTCAAATCCCGTCTCCCGCTTGTTGATGTTTTATCTATGCCGACGTAGCTCAGTCGGTAGAGCGCGTCCTTGGTAAGGACGAGGTCACCGGTTCAATCCCGGTCGTCGGCCCCACGTATTACAGTGTAGAGGGTTATTATGCCAAGAGACATTGCACAATTAGCATGTGATGCATGCAATCGAAAGAATTATGTGACGACTCGTAACCGTCGGACGAATCAAAATCGGTATGAACGGAAGAAATACTGTCGATTCTGTCGAAAGCATACAGTCCATAAAGAAACACGATAACTTTTACGTAGGGACCGCCTTAAGCGTGCGTTTTTCACGTTTAAGATTGTCCTACGAGACCCTTGCAGGCCAGTAGCTCCAACGGCTAGAGCGTCGGTCTCCAAAACCGAATGTTGGGGGTTCGAATCCCTCCTGGCCTGCCTTTTAACTTATGATAACTCGTTTGAAAAATTACATTCAGGGCATTAGATTGGAGTGGCAGAAGGTCACCAAACCTGACATGAAAGAGGTTCAGGGTAGCACTATTACTGTCATCGTCGCGTCGGCGCTGTTAGGATTATTTATCGGCTTGGTGGATGGTAACTCTGCTTTCCCTGAATGGCGTAGCCCGTTAAGTTGGGTTGTTTTGATAGCACTCCCGATCGTCGTCTTCTTTTTTGTGAGAAGCTGGGAAAACCAACCTCAGAGCAGCAGAGACGCGAAAGCCGCCTCCGAGGACTCGCTCTTCGGAAATGAACAAAACCGGAAGTTGGTGGCAACAGCGATAGCGTGTGTTCCGTTAATCGCCGTTGTTGTCAGTCGCTACCTCTTGAACACTTCGCTCGAAGGTTTCGGTATGGCTTTTCTTAGGACACTCTTTATTCGCTAATGGCTTCGGGTTTTTTAACAGCACTATTGACTTAATCGTGAATTAGAAAGAATATGGATGGATACTGGTACGTTGTTCAGATATATACCGGACATGAAAAGAAGGTCAAACTCAGTCTTGATAATATGATTACAAGAGAAGAGTTGCAGGATGAGATTTTGCAGGTGAATGTCCCTGAAACCGAAGTGGTAGAGGTCAAAGACAGTCAGCGCAAAGTCAGTATCCGTCCTTCTTATCCAGGGTACGTTCTCATTAATACCACCCATGAGTTGGGTCCACATGTCGATAGTCAGATTGGGCAGCGAAGTTGGGCACTCATCCAAGAGACCCCGGGTGTCATGAATTTCTTGGGTCCACCTGCGCATCCATCGCCCCTAAGCCCTGAAGATGTTGAAGCGATGTTACAGATGTCGACTGAGGAAGAGGAGGTGCCGCCGACACCACTGATCGAATACGAGGTTGGTGATAAGGTGAAAGTAATAAATGGTCCCTTCAGTGGATTTCCGGGTGAGATTGAAGAGGTTGACATGGTGCACCACCGTTTGCGTCTCAGTATTTCGCTTTTTGGACGCTCAACATCTGTTGATCTGGGAATGCTTGAAGTTGAGCAATTGAACTAAAACGCAACAGTGTAGTTTTGTAAACGCGCTGTAGAATTCACAAAATTCAGGACAGGAAGAACAATGGCAAAAAAAGTGGCAGGTGAAGTTAAGCTCCAATTGGTATCCGGCCAGGCAACACCGCAACCGCCGGTTGGTCCGAGTCTCGCCCCTTATATGATTAATCTGCAGGAGTTTATCAAATCCTTTAACGCCCAGACGCAGCATCAAACCGGTATGGTGGTCACGACAGTCATCACGTGTTATAGCGATAGATCGTTTGCGTTCGTCGTGAAATCCCCACCCGCTGCGGTCTTGTTGAAATCTGCAGCGAAAATCGCTAAAGGTTCAGGGGAGCCGAACCGAAATAAAGTCGCTTCCATCAAAATGGAGCAGATTCGCGAGATTGCACAGACGAAATTGCCTGATTTGAATACCACAGACTTAGAAGCTGCAATGCGGATGGTGGAAGGCACTGCCCGCAGTATGGGGCTTACAATTGAATAATGTTTTTCGGTGTGGGCGAGCCAGTGTATCGTCTGCATACGAGGAAATTCGCTTTGAAGCGGGGCAGATAGAGATGCCCTGTGCGTATCGGAGAACAACATGGCGAAAAAAGGAAAGCGATACCGCGAAATTAAAGAACAGGTGGACAGGTTCAAACTTCACACGGTTGATGAGGCTGTCTCACTCCTAAAAAAGACCAGCAAGGCAAAGTTTGATGAGACGGTGGATTTGGCATCACGTCTGGGTGTGGACGCTCGACAAGCCGATCAGAATATCCGTGGCACTGTCTCACTCCCACACGGGACGGGTAAATCTGTCCGTGTTGTTGTTTTTGCCCAAGGTGACCCGGCACGACAAGCCGAAGACGCTGGGGCAGATTTTGTCGGAACGGACGAACTGGTGGATAAAATTGCTGATGGATGGCTTGAGTTTGATACAGCCATCGCTACACCGGACTTGATGCGGAGTATTATGCCAAAACTCGGACGTATCCTTGGACCCCGAGGGCTGATGCCTAATGCCAAGGCTGGCACTGTCACAATGGATGTTGCCGAGGCTATTGAAAGTGTCAAAGCCGGACAGATTGAATATAGAATAGAACGATCGTCTGGTGTCGTTCATGTCCCGATTGGAAAAGTCTCTTTTGAAGAAGAGAGCATTAAAGGGAATCTTAACGCAGTGATGGGGGCACTGGTTGCCGCTCGACCGTCAGCTGTCAAAGGCAGATATATTCGGAGCGTGGCGATCTCATCAACGATGGGAGCGGGCATCCGAATAGATCCGCAACAGTTTGTGTAAGTTCCGTGGGATGCTAAGATTGTATGGAATAGCCTTTACAACAGAATAAAGTCGTAGACCGTAGGTGCCGTTGGCTTAATTGCCTACCGAGGCTTAGCGCAACAGAAGACTTATCGGATAGAACGTAAGCGTTCTGTATTCGTCTCTTTCTTGCCTTTTGATATGAGCCTCCAGCAGCCGATGGGGGCTTTTTGCATGTGATCTTGTGTTGAGCTAAACAGTTTGTTGGGTGTCGGGGTGCCGTACCTCGACTACATATAACGCGAGTAGAAAGGAGCTGACATAATGCCGAATCAGGCAAACGTTCAGCAGGTAGAACAAATTCGTGAACTTTTTGAAGGTGCTGATGTTGTGCTTTTGGCAGATTTTCAGGGGCTTACTGTTGCGGAGGTGAATGAACTGCGGAATCAACTTCGCGCAGCGGAAGTCCAGTATAAAGTCTGTAAGAACACATTAGTGAACGTCGTTGCCCAAGAGAGGGGCATTGAAGGGCTGGAGCCTTATCTCAAGGGCAATACGGCTCTCGCTACCAGCACAGATCCAGCGGCGTCGTCAAAAATTTTATTTCAATTTGGTAAAGAACACGAAAATTTTAAGGTTAAAGGCGGGATTCTTGGAACGCAGGTGGTTGACGCTGCAGGCGTTGAAGCCCTCCAAGATATGCCGTCACGAGAGGTTATGCTCGCCCGCACTGTGGGGACCATTGGTGCTCCGCTCACCGGGCTCGTCAATACCTTACATCAAGGTTCACCCATCACAGGTATGGTGAACGTACTCAGTGGAACAATACGTCAGGTAACCTCTGTACTCACGCAGGTTTCTGATCAAAAGAAAGAGGCGGAAAACGCCTAATACGATAGAAAGGATAGAAAAATGGCTGCAGATCTGGATAAAATGATTGACGAAATTAGTAATATGACCGTTTTGGAACTCTCTGAATTGGTCAAAGCGTTGGAAGATAAGTTTGGTGTCAGTGCATCAGCTGCCCCAGCAATGGCTATGCCAGGGATGATGCCCGCTGCCGCTGCACCTGGCGCGGAGGAAGCCGCCGAACCAGAAGAGAAAACGGAATTTGACGTTCAGCTCAAAAGTTTTGGTGGAAAGAAAATTCCTGTTATTAAAGAGGTCCGCGCTATTACTGGACTCGGCTTAAAAGAAGCGAAAGAGAAAGTCGAATCCGCACCCGTTGTCATTCAGGAAGCTGTCTCCAAAGAGGATGCTGAGAAAACAAAAGAGCAACTCGAAGCACTTGGTGCTGAAGTTGAGATCCTCTAAAGAGAGACACATCGTTTTTTATACGAAACCACGCGTTTTTAAACAGCGCACAATTTGTAAACCCATTATGGTTTTTAAGCATAGCGATGTACGAACCCATCGCTCTACAGCGAACTGTAATGGGTTTTCGTTTGCCCACCGATTCAGATGTTCAGTATAATCGACGTTTTTTACCTTGTTTTCAGCCAACTTACAGTTGGTGGGTTTGTTCTCCTTTTCTTGGTTCCGCAAGGATTGGTAGGGGCAAATTTCTATCGCTTGATGGGGGCGATTTATCTACTTGTAGGCGGTTTGTCGCGGTGTGCGAACCTCGCGCTTCATCAGCAACCCGTTACATTTCTTAACTTTTTTGGGTCTTGGCAGCATCCAGAGTCCATTTCCGTCATCACCTTCTTCCTTATTGTACTTGTTTGGACATTGACGTGGTGGTTCAAAACACCACTGCTCACACGAACCCTTTTCTGGGGCGGTGTAATTTCTAGCGTGGCGTGGATCGTTTTAAGTGCCCAGCGTTACCTTCAAATTATCCAAATCCCCGGCGAAATGTTTCTATTACCCGTTCAATTCTTGGCTGCTGCTGTGTTACTGGGTGCTGTCCACACCGGTATGTGGTTTGGTCACTGGTACCTCGTCGTCCCCGATTTACCGGTGCGCTATTTGAAACGGTTTAACAGTGGGTTACTCTATACGCTTTTGGTGATGGTACTATTGCTCTGCCTGAATTTCTTTTTCCGACAACAATCGACAAATGTTGTCTCTTTTAACCTCTTTTATCATATTATTTTCGGGATGCGGGTGCTTATAGGTATTGCTGGCACGCTGTTACTCTACTTCATTACATGGGACTGCTTACGTCCCAAATCGGTTGCCCGTGACGAACTTGGCGCGACCCGCGCTGCAACGGGTTTCCTTTTTATTGCGATCATCACGGTCTTCATCGGCGAGTTCTGCAGCCGATTGCTGCTTTTGGAGATGCAATTTATTTTTTAACTACATACGGTTTGATACGATTTAATTCGGTTGTAATTTAAATTCAGATATGCTAAAATGAAAATATGCATTAGAACTTAAGGAGGCACATCTTAATGAAATCCCAAATTTTCTATGAACCCGAATCAATGAGCCTTGAAGATAGACCGGAACCGGCACCGGGGGAAACCGACGTGTTGGTTGAAGTGCGTTCGGTAGGCATCTGTGGTTCGGATGTTGCGTACTATTTCGGTAATAGTTCACTTGAGACCGACGATGGCAAAGGACCGCTGATCCTCGGGCATGAATTCACGGGTGAAGTCGTTAAAGTTGGCAGTGAAGCCGGGACAACAGGTGGATTTAAAGTCGGTGACCGGGTTGTTGTTAACCCTGTTCAGTCGAACCCGAATTCTTTCTGGAGTCAGAAAGGGTTGTCCAATTTGTGTCCAGAGAAACGCGTGCTCGGTGTGGGTGTTGATGGTGGTTTTGCAGAATACGCAGTTTCTGATTATCGTTGGACGGTCAAACTCCCCGACAACGTCACGTATGACCAAGGTGCGTTAACAGAACCTTTGGCGTGTGGACTCTATGCGGTTAACAATCTCAACGCTGAAGCCGGACAAACCGCCGTCGTTTTTGGACCCGGACCTATCGGTTTGATGATGGTGCAAGTGCTAAAGAGCCGCGGTTTGAAGAACGTCCTACTCGTTGGCACTCGCGATTATCGCTTGGATTGCGGTAAGGAGCTTGGCGCAGATGTAGTCGTTAACGTCAGCGACACGAACTCTCCGCATTACGTTGAAGACTTAGGTGCCGCAATTCAGGAGCTCAATGATGGCGAATTAGCAGACCGCGCAATTACAGCAACCAGTTCCCTTGACGCGATTCACACCGCCTTAGAGGTCACCGGTCGGCATGCAACCGTCGTTATCTTCGGGCTTCCCGGCGACACGGATGTGATGCAAGTCCCGATCCTTGATACCATCCTTATGGATAAAACTATCAGATTTTCTTGGCTTGCACCTGATACCTGGGAAGAAGCGGTGCAGCTCATTTCGAGTGGCGATGTCGATATGGACAAAATTATCAGCCACGAATTCCCACTTGAATCACTTGTTGACGGAATAACGAAGGTACGCAACCGCGAAGACAGTTGTACAAAAGGCATCATAAAAGTCTCTGCGTAAGCGGTATAGAATATGGGGATCCCATTTTTCATTGTCTTTGTCCTTTCAATCGCTTTTCTGTCACTTGGGATAACTGGATGGGGTGATTTTGTTACGGTGGAGTGGGATAAGCAAGGTTTATCCGATGGAACCAGCGATATAGCGGCTGTCACCCCTTACCTTAGTTTTCAATCGGATTATTGGGCAATCGCTCGATGCTTTACAGGGTTTCTGCTGTTTTTGGTGAGCCTTTATCTTATGGGGTTCTTCCTCTATCTCGAAGAACGGGAAAGTGGCAGGATTATGAAGAACGTTAAGAGTTTTGCCAAACTACGGCAGTTTCTTGAACGACACCAAAAAGGAGACCTCTCATGAATTCGCTCATACGATTTCTTGCTAATAAGCCAAAACGATGCCGGATACTGATAGGCTTTGGATTCGTACTCCTCGCTGTATGTTATACGACAACGAGTCATGCCAAAATTGATCCGAAGACAGTCGTTGGTATCTGGCTTTTCGATGAAGGTACTGGGAAAATCGCTGAAGATTTATCTGGAAACGGCAATGATGGTGAACTCAAAGAAGGCACGAAATGGGAAGATGGACAATTCAGGCAAGCCGTTGTATTTGACGGAAAAGATGACTACGTCGAAATCCTTCCGTCCCCGTTGTTTAATCCCGAAGTGTTCACAGTTACTTTCTGGATGTATCCGACGGAGGTTGGTGGTAACAACCCCGCAGGGAAAGGTGCGGCGACCCTTATCATCGCAAATGGTAACCCCGGGGACGGTGGCGGCGCGAATTGGTGGTTTGAATTCTGGAACGGTGGTAACTTTGAGTTTAAAAGCTGCCAAGCCGGTTGTGCTGCCGCGAGCACGCCAGTGGATACACCGGACAAATGGTATTTTGTAGCCGGTATCTATAACGGCACGGAATACGAACTCTACATTGATGCCGAGTTTAAGTCAAAAGGACCGAATAAGGTCGGTGCCCCTGAGAAAGGTTTGCTCATCGGAAGTGGACTCTGTCCAGCGGGTCACGGCTGCGATGGCGGCTATTTCAAAGGCATCGTCGACGATGTTGCTATGTTTAGCGATGCTTTGAGCGAGGCAGACCTGAAAACACTCATGGAAGATGGTGTTGGCAAAGTCCTTGGCGTTGCGCCTGTAGAACCTACAGCCAAATTAGCGACGACATGGGGCAATTTAAAAACGCGTTGAAGGGTAGAACCTGTTAGTATGGAACAACAAGTAAAGAACGACTTACTTCTTCGCGCAGCAAGATGCCTGCCGGTCGAACGCGTCCCTGTGTGGATGATGCGGCAGGCTGGAAGATCAGATCCCCTTTACCGGCAGATTCGGCAAGAGATTAACCTCCCTTTGGAACGTCTTTTCCGAACCTGCCCGACACCCATATCAGAAACCGATGTAGAATGGGCAGTTAAGATTTCACTCCTGCCTAAACGGATCGGTGTCGATGCTATTATCGTCTACAAAGATATTCTCACACCGCTCGCACCAATGGGGGCACACTTCCGATTTGCCCCCGGTCCCATCTTAGACTCGCCGATTCGGACGCAAGCACAAATCGATGCGCTTCAGCCACTCCATGAACCCTCAACGCAGTTAGCGTTTACTGGACGGGTCATTCGTGATCTACGCCAGACCTTGAATGAAGCACTACCGCTCATCGGTTTTGCCGGTGCGCCTTTGACGCTCGCGTTCTTCCTCATCGCGGGCGAAAGTCCCATCAAACGTGGTACGGGTGTATCCGAGAAGGCGACCCCGGTTTTCCAAATGATGGAAGAGGCACCTAAACGCCTGCATTGTCTCCTCGACAAGTTGACAGATATGACAATTCATTATTTGAACTACCAGATTAGCCAAGGCGTTCAAGTGGTACAACTCTTCGAGTCGATTGCGGATGTCTTGCCGCGTCAGACCTACGAGAACTTCGCTTTCCCTTATCACCAACGAATTTTTGCTGAGGTGAACTCAGAAATACCCCGAATACTCTTCGCAAAAGAGTGTTCGTATCTCGATTTAATGCACCAGAGTGGCGCCGATGTACTCAGTGTCGGAAAATGCGTTGATCTCGGTAAAGCCAAAGAACTGACAAACAGTGCTGTCGCTTTTCAGGGAAATGTTGACAACGATATTCTCCGAGACGGGACACCCGCCGACATCACGGCAGCTGTCAAGATCTGTTTAGAACAAGGGGCGAAAACCGGACATATCCTGAATCTGAGCCATGGACTTCATAGAGATACGCCTTTCGAAAACGTTAAACATTTTGTAAATATTGCGAAAACACTACAGGAAAGTTAATGAGAAACATTTTGGAAAATCCTTTTGCCCCACGGCAATATGGAGAGCTTGTTAAAGTAACAGAACGCGTGTATCTGTTTCGTAATATCGTTAATTCCTCTATCATCATTGGGGATAAAGGGATTGCGGTAATTGATACACAGGTAAATCAAACGATGGGGCAGCGACTCCTTAAAGCGATTCGCACTATCACAGATAAACCCATTCTGTACGCAATTAACACACACTATCACTGGGATCATACGAATGGAAATACTGTTTTTCACAGCGCAGGCGCGACTGTCGTTGCACGCGAAATGACAAAAGACTTTATGGTGAATAGGTCACCTCGGCAAGAGGCGTTCCTCCGTTCTCGCGGTTTTACGCTGGGTGATGCGCCCTTTCTTCCACAGAAGACCTTTGAACACGAAATCGAACTCGATTTAGGCAATCAGCCCCTGCATCTCATCCACTTGGGGAAGGCGGAAACAGATGATGCGACGGCTATCAGAATCCCGGCAGAGAGGTGCATCGTCTCTGGCGATACCGTTATGACGGGGAGCTTTCCTATCTTTGGGCAACCTGTTATGAACGAAGGACTCATGGCGAATCACGATTGGATTGACACAATTCGTGAACTTCGCACTTATGGACCAGAGCATGTATTGCCCGGACATGGACCTTTAGCACACGACGCAGAAATTGATTTGTTACTCGAAATTGAAACCTATTTCCTAACGGAAGTCCGAAAACGTTTTGAACAGGGCATGTCTTTGCCGACATTGTTGGCGGATATGGAAGTTAAGTTTCCCAGCTGGATTCGGGAGATTGCTGAGGTTTGGGGAACCCCGCGCTATGCAATTTTAAGGGTATATCGTGGATTAATCGATGACCCGGAGCCGGGTTGGCAACATCTCAAACCCTCGGCTATTCCAACTGCTGATGCTGAAAAATTGCACCAACGGACGCGCGAACTTCAAGACTTTGAGGCCTATTGTGAAACTGCTGAGGAGGTGGCAGAGGGCAACGACTTCGGCTTGGCTATCGCTATTTTAAAAAGTGCTACCGAAAAATATCCGAACCTACCTGAGGCGTGGACTGCATACGCAGATATGCTTACACAGGCATCCCGAACGGTGTCAAGTGTGCTTGAAAAAGGCGATTTCTTTGCTGAGGTAGAAAGGGCTTTGGATGTTGCACTTGAACTAAACCCTGACTATGCGCCAGCACATCTCCAACGGGGTTATAACCGTATTCTTTCTGCTTATCGCAACGGTGATGAAACGGAGACGGGGCTCAAGTCGATCTATAAAGCCTTGGTCTGTGGGCTTCATGGCAGGCGGGTCGCACAAGCCTATTTTTCTATTGGACTTTCACATCGGACGAATGGAAATGAGACGCTCGCACGTGAAGCGTTTGCGAACGCAATTGCCGCTGACGCAACGTTTATGCCTGCACAACTCGCCAATATGGCATGAAAGGAGGCGAAATGAAATACGATAGTGTTCTGTTGGTCGCATTCGGCGGACCGACCCCCGGATGCTGCCAACAATACGATAGCGACGCCTGTCCCGGCGAAGCCTACTGCTTTGTCAAAGGCATTGTGGGACCGGCTGAATCTCAAATAGAACGTATAAAAGACATCTCTGCACATTATATAAAATTAGGTGGGTTTTCGCCGTTTAACGAATTGACTTTCGGACAAGCCACCGCATTAGAAAACACACTGAGAAAACGAGACGTACCACTCCCTGTTTATGCCGGATTCAGACATTGGAACCCGTATTTAAAAGAGGTTATCGCGGAAATGGCGCGAAAAGGACACCGCAAAATACTCGGCATTATCATGGCACCCCACCAGTCCAAAGTCAGTTGGGAATGGTATCAACAAACGGTAAAAAAAGGGATTGATGCAATTGATGGTGAGAAACCGTCTATCGATTATCTTGATCCGTGGTACACACATAGCGGTTATGTCGGTGCGATCGCTGAAATTATCAAAACGGCGTCTGGCGACAAATTAGAACGTGCCAAACTTGTTTTTACGGCGCACGCGATTCCGCAAGCCGCAGCGAATACCTCGCCTTACACGCAACAATTTAGAAAAACTGGCGAAGCGGTTGCTCAAGAGATAGGGAAATCCCGGTTTGGTTTGGCGTACCAGAGTGCTGTAGAAAACAGCCCGATACCGTGGACACAACCGGATATCAACGATTGGATTAAAGCCGAAAAAACGAAAGGCGTTGATACTATTGTCGCTTCTCCAATCGGTTTCCTCTGTGACCACGTGGAGGTCCTCTATGACTTGGATATAGAGGCAGCAGAGACAGCGGCCGCGTGCGGGGTTGATTTTATTCGGGTAGGCACTGTTGGTTCCCATCCTAAATTTATCGGTATGTTGGCAGACTTCGTCTGTGAGAAATTCCGTTCGTAGTAGGGAAACCGTTCATTACCCGTTTTGAATTGATAGTGAAAGTAAAAAATAACTGAAGCACTGCTTAACACAACGTGCGATGAATCGCACTACTACGAACGGATGTTTGTTAAGAGATGGGTGTCTACTTAATTGTAGGCTTTACTATAGATAGATTGAGGGTTCTTATGTCGGAAAAGGCGGAGAGGAAGCGGGCCATTGTTATTGGCGGCGGCATCACAGGATTAGCGGCGTGCTACCGCTTGCAGCGTGAAGCCGCAGCGCGCGATATTCCACTTGATGTTACCCTCCTTGAAGCGACCACGCGCGTCGGGGGCGTGATTCGTACCGAACACCGCGACGGCTTCCTCCTTGAGCACGGTCCTGATGCTTTTCTCTCAACAAAACCGGCGGCAAAAACACTCTGTGAAGAGCTCGGGATTGCGGATCAATTCATCGGAACTAATCCGAAACTCCGTCAGAGTTTTGTCCTCCGAAATGGGGAATTGCATCCCGTTCCTGAAAGCTTTTACTTGATGGCACCAGGGGCGTTCAAGCCGTTTTTAAAAAGCCCGCTCTTCAGTTGGCACGGTAAGCTGCGGATGGCAATGGAACTCTTTATTCCACGCCGCGGAAGGGATACGGATGAAGCCGTAGCACACTTCGTCAGACGGCGGCTTGGGACCGAGGCTTTCACACGGATAGCGCAGCCTATGATCGGTGGTATCTATACCTCAGATGCCGAAAACCTCAGTTTAAAGGCGACCTTTCCAAGATTCTTGGAGATGGAAAATACACACGGTAGTATTATCAAAGCACTCCGCGCACAAAGGAAGCAGGCAGCCGAAACAAGTCAAGGGACAAGTGGGCCGCGTTATAGTCTGTTTCTTTCATTCAAGTCCGGCATGCAGACCTTGGTCGATACGCTTACTGAAGTTGTATCTGACTGTATTAGGTTAGATGCGAGCGTGGAAGGTATCGAGCATACCCACGATACTGGATGGCGTGTTTCACTGGCTAACGGAGAGGTGTTTAATTCGGAACTCCTCTGCCTTGCGCTACCAGCACGACAAGCAGGCGCGCTTGTCGAAAATGTGTCTGTACCGCTTGCCACACAAGTCAAGGCTATTCCGTATGCTTCCTCCGCGACTGTTAACTTAGCGTTCCGTCGTGCGGATGTCACGCACCCGCTGGACGGGATGGGATTTGTCGTTCCGGCTCCTGAAAATCTTTCTATCATCGGTTGTTCGTTCAGTAGTGTTAAATTTGAAGGTCGCGCCCCAACCGAACACGTCTTGTTACGTGCTTTCATCGGCGAACCGAAGTCTAAACAGTCTGAAAGTGAACTGCTTGAATTGTGTCAAGCAGATCTAACGCCGATTCTCGGCATCAAAGGTCCCCCACAATTTACTGTCGTTAGCAAGCATCCGCAGGCAATGGCACAGTATCAAGTGGGACACCAAGACGTTGTTAGCACTGTGGAACGACTCGCCAACGAATTGCCAGGATTTGCCGTTGCTGGAAACGGTTACTACGGCGTAGGAATCCCAGATTGTATTCGCAGTGGAGAGGCAGCAGCGCTCGCGCTCTTAGATAGGCTGTAAGAGAGGATGATGAGTTTCACGCGAACGCACCGACATATAGTCGGTATCAGCTTTGGACTTTTGGGATGTATTTTCATCACACTCATGGGTGTCTTTACGCTACGTGCTGACAACCAGACGGACGGTGTAGCGGCGGTGTATCAGGGGTTTCGGGACGGAAAGTGCCAAAGCTGCCATCCTGCAATCTGGAGAGAGTGGGAAAATTCCATGCACGCCAAGGCGTGGGTTGATGAAATCTATCAAGCGGCTGCGAGCCAGGTCCCAGACAGAGAAACGAAATGCGATCAGTGCCATGCGCCGCAACCGATTCTTGTCACAGGTGTCGGGAAAATGCCGAAGCTGAGAGACAGGGACCGAGAAGCTGGTGTTTCATGTCTGGTTTGTCATCTGGATGCACACGGTGCGATGCACGGGCCCCCAGCAAGCGCGGAAACCTATTTTCATGCGAATGTAACCAATCCTGTTCATACCGACCCAACAGCACTCTGTAGCACATGTCACGGTCAACCCAGTGTCCCAGAACACGACCAAGTTTCCAGTTTTCTGAGTAGCAAGTTCGCTGAGAAAAACCAAGGTTGTGCCACGTGTCACATGCCGGTTGTGACCCGATTACAAAGTACGGCGAGTTACGAGAGTATTAAAGGTAGAAAGCACACTTGGCGTGGCAGCCGGAGTGTCGCACAGCTCAGGCGTGCTGCAGGTCTTCAACTTGAATACGAAACTGGAAAGGTAAGTGTGAAACTTCAAAGTAAGACGGGGCACGTCTTACCGGGTGGGACCTTGCGGACTCTTATACTTGAAGTGGTACTTCTTACATCGGAGGGTATCGAACGTTGGAAACAGGCAGTTTCAATTTCTGACGACAATGAGAACCGTCTGCTTCCAGCGGAGCGTAGGACTTATACTTTTGATAATGTATCTGCTACAACCGGCGATACGATTAAAGCTGCGTTGATGTATCAATTGACGCCCGCAACTCCTGAAGCAGCATGGGTGTTAATGGCAGAGGCGAGTTATGTTGTGCCGTGATACAGTGGGATTTTTGTAGGAGGGATTTCCCAATCCCGACTAAGCGTTCATATTGGGTAAAGAATCAAGACCGAGCAGACGCTTTAGGGTCGGTGTTGCCCGCGAGATAACGTCATCCGATACCAATTTCAGGTGTGCTTGTTGTGGTTTCAGAATCGAGCGGCAGAAGAAACCGAGTAACCCAACACGGGGTGCATTCGTTTTATTTTCTGAAGAACCGTGCCATATTGCGCCATTGACAATCAAGACGGATCCTCGCGGTCCGCAAATTTGTAACTCGTCGGCATATTCGACCCCCGATTCAGGCAATGTCTCAAGTCGGCGATGGCTCCGCGGCACACAGCTGGTTGCCCCGTTTTCAAGTGTCCAGTCATCCAAAAACCATACGCTGTTGGCAACCATAGGAAAACTGGGACGCGGTGTGGGCAGGGCAGATAAGGGATAGTCGATATGGAGACCTGCGTCAGGCGCGCCCGGATAAAGCACGTTTACTGTAAATGAACTCAAGGTGCAATCGGAGCCGAGTAGATACGCCATTGCTGCGAGCATCTTTGGTTGTTGGATGGCTTCTTCAAAGATTTTGCCTTTATTGATGAGGTTCCAGACGCGTTGGGCACTGCCGTTAGCAAGATATATATGGCTTTTATCGGTTTGCTGCTCGGCTGCAGCTAATGATAAAGCACGTTCTCGGAGTTCCGCGGTTGTGTCAGGCGGGATTAAGCTTTCCAGCAGCAGAAAACCTTCCGTGTCGAGTTGATTTTTTTCGGATTGCGTCAACATAAGATTGCCCTCGATACATTTTTTCTTGACAGTTTAGGCGTTTTTTGATAATATGTCAATTAGATTGTGATTTTCTACTCTTAAACAGTTGGAAATCTTCAGAACAAGATTGAAATTTTGATTTGACATATTTTAAAGGTTGTGGTATCATATATAAGCAGACTGCAATTTAATCGATGATATACCGATGCGGCGGGAACAAATATTCACCGATTGCATAAAAACATCACGTAACTGTAGAGTGTTTTGTCCGAATGACGAAATGTCTCTGCCGCTTAACGATTAAATGTTTGCTTAATTTCGCCACTTTATGGTAAAATAATAGAAAAATTCCCGCAAGGTCAAGCATAGAAGTTGGGTGTCGCTTTCCACTTACACTTGACTTTTGCCTTATGTTATACGAGAACCATCTCCTAAGGCTACATCGGTATCGGGAAGTTTTAAGCTCGTTGGTAAGATGTTATTTAGATGGGCAAACATCTACCCCCGTCGTTTTTGTTGTATTCTCGCTTGCCCATCTGAGAAACTCAGTACTTAGTCTTGCTTGCGCGCAGGCTTAACGAGGAGGATGAGTTAATGAAAAAACGAACACTCGTTTGTTTTTTGATTTTTACATTGTGTGTTTTTTACAGTTCAATTCCGAACACGGTTTTAGGGCAGGAAGCTTCTCTCGCTCAGCAGGTACATGAAAAATACAGTGGGTTGCTGCAGCGTGAAGATATCCAAGCGGTTTTGCCAGACGTTCTGGAAGGCTTGAAATCGGACCAAATTCAAGGTATTTTGAGCGCAAATCCGGCACTTATCGGTGCTGTCGTTGCTGCTCCGGATCTTCTGTTGAATTTTGCTCCTGACACAGATCCGAAGTTCATCGCACTTCTGAAAGAAGATGCCGAACTTCAAGCAATGCTCAATGACCCGCTGGTGCAGTCTCTACTTGCAAATGTAGAGGCGATTGACGAACTTGCAGGACTATTGAATGTTGGTGCCCCACCCGTGGATACGATTCCGCCAGTGGATACGACTCCGCCAGTAGATACAACCCCACCCGTGGATACGACTCCACCTGTGGATACGACTCCGCCAGTGGATACAACCCCACCCGTGGAAGTACCAACGGTAGAGCCATTTGATCCAATAATGCCAGCGAATGATTCCCTGTTGGGTCAATCGAGGCTTGGTGGACTTTCACTAAATGCGGATTCTGGGATTGGTTTCGTAAGGGAAATTGCCCGAGCAACAGGGCTACCTGCAGAAACCTTAGTGGACACAATCGTTGACATGGTTCCACAAGGCTTTTTCACGAAAAAGCAGATCCGCCAGATTTTAGAGGCGAAACGTCTTGCTATTTTTGAAAATGAAGCCAAGCATTTAGATTATGAGAACTTCGGAAATGCGATAACACCAGACTTTACGGATTTTGCCTATTTAGAAAGAAGCACCAAACATGTAACGCGGGATAGTTTACAAGTTTATATGCGCGTGCCAGCGAAGGTTGGTGGTGTCACGTTTAATCTCTCGGACGGCAAAACCGTTGAAGGTACGGAAGTTACACCCGATGAATTTCAGTCCGAGACTATCCCCTATACGTTCCGGTTAGAGGAAACGCTCGCTGCTACCAACTTACCCGCATGGCCCAGTTTGGATACCCAATTATTCGACAGTGTTACACTTCGGTATACGAACACAGGACCGAGGGCGGATGATTATATCGCTGTTGATATGCAGCCGACGACTGGAGCGGATGGTGTTGTTTGGGAAACAGAGCTAGGTATTCCACCTGGTAGTACTTATTACTATTTTGAGGTTGTGCTCGCCGAACCGGTAGGATTCACAACGCTGGATCGCGAAGCAATTGCCGCTATGGATCCAACCACTGTGAGCCTTGCAGATGTCCTCAGTGACGATGTCATACACAGTATTGAAATTAGCGGTTGGGCGATGCCAGATCCGAAAAACCTTCAGATAGTGGATCGTGGTATTATTGATGCACTCTTTACACCTAATTTAAATCGGGTCCTTACGGATATATTGACTTCACCGAGAGCCGCCAGCATAATCCAAAAAGCCATAACAGGTCAGTCAATCAGTGTAAATGAGTTTCTGAGTGTTGCTACGCAGCAGCAGCGGAACAGAATTCTGAGCATACTCCAACGTAATGCGAATAGTATTGTGACAAAGTTCGAGAATGAGTTTGATCCAATGCTGGCTTCTGTCTTCACGGTGCGTCGCCCCGCGCCAGGTGCCTCACTCTGGGTTGCAAACATTGATGATCTTGATGATCGAGACTACTACTTAGGTGCTGTTGTCCACGATGCTGATGGAAACCCGCTGGATCAGGTTCAAGAGATGTTTACTGTTGATACCAGGGCACCGGAAGCTGACATCCAAATTATGGATGGTGGAAACACTACAGGATATACAAATGCGGAAGGCATCTATGTTGCTACTGCCCCTAACGCTGGTGCTGCAGCTCTTAAGATCATGGGTATGCCGAAAGGTGGGGGTGTCGGTGCAGGCGAAGGGTACCTATTTTATCAAGAAATAGCATTAGATGCCCATGGCAATCCCCTAAGTACTTGGATGCCGTTGTCAATTGAATCCAGGATGTTAGCATCCAGGATTTGGTCAGCAGTCCTTGCACAGATTCCTGAGAATCAACTTGCTTCGTTCGCGAGGCAGATGTTTCCGCAGCTCGTTGGTGGACTTGATGATGCGCGGATAGTGGCACTCTTAAATGCTACCATCCCTACCCCTGAGGCAGCCTTGGCATTGCTAACACCAAATCGAATCCTAAATAACCCGTTCCTTAAGAGTTTGGAACCTTTTATAGGTCGCTTGAATGAATCCCAAGCGCAACTAATAATTGATGCCCTGGGGGGGACGGTGAAGCTTGTTAATGATCTTGTCCCAGTGACCTTTGATCCGTCTGATTATCTGATAACGCCGATTCAGGGTGATCACATGCCTCTCCTGATAGGTGACTATGGCATCCGTGCAATGGGGATTGATACACTCTTCAATATCGGATCCCATGCTGAACCTACCCGACTCAGAATTATCGCCCCAGAAACTGATGCAGCAAGTGTTACAGCTGTCAGTATTGGTGATCGAAACGGCGACGGTGATGCGGATGAGCCTTACGAAAGTGGAACCATTTTCGTGAATACTACCGACGGTGTCATGCTAACGGTCACTGTAGACAATCGCACAGTGCACCCGGCCTCCATCAGGGTCGAATACATGGACGCAAATGGGGCATGGCAAACAATTGAGACGCTTACGTTGGCTGAAAACGAAGAATTGGCAATGGATACAGTCAGTTGGGATGTTACGGATTTTGAGGAACTTGTCGCCGCAGGCAATACTGTTATGGTGCGTGCTGTGGCAACAAATGAGTTTGGACTCATAGGTCCGTCAGAACCGTTCGCCATTAACTTAGATGCTGGTGTTCACCCGGTTGACTTTGACGTAATCGCACTTGCCCTTGATTCTGAGTCCATTACGCAAACAAACCCAGATAGTGGTGGACCCCAAGGCACGGTCACAATTAGCGGATATACCCCGGAACGGACATATCCAGAAGTCGCCTCTTTCCAATTGAAGATTGCGGGTGAGGTGGTTGGCGTGACCGGTGAAGGTGTTGTTATTACTGCTGAAGAATTTAAAGCACTTGAGGATAACGCTGACGTTATTGACGATCTTCTTGGTCTCGCAGCTGGAACTGTTGCATTAGGTGCAGCCTCAGAAGCTTCGATCTATCGAGACGACTATCCGCCGAACCTGATGAAATGGACGGTTACGGTAGATACGACAGCACTTGAAGACACGATCACTGCTGAGAGCACAGCGGTCCGCGATGCTACCAAAGATGAAAATCAGTATATCGTAACCGCCTCTGCTCTGACCGATGCTGGTGAACTTCCAGCACCTGCGAATGTCAAGAGCCACTTGTCGGTTGATAATGTTGACGATGTCGGACCGATAGGTCCCACAAATATTGTCGCTGTTACAAACGTTGCCGATGGTGTTGCTCCGCAACCCGTTGAAGCAAATGAGGATGGAAGTTATACGGTCGGTGGAATTGTTGACGAAGCGGTTCCCTCGCCGATGGATATGCTTACCATTGAACCGACAGCCGATCCGAAAACCTACGCATCTGTGAAATTAATTCAAACCGATGCTGAGGGTAACGAGACTGTTACCGATGGTGAAGCTGGCGTTTTGGACATTACCGTTGATGTTAGTATGCTGGAAAATGGGACTTACATGTTCCATGCGCTTGCAGTTGACGAATTTGGTAATGTGCAGACCGATGCATCGCCTCAAACTGCTGTCCATGTCGTAAATTTCCGACTTTCGGATGTTACGGATTTAGCGGTCACAGCAGTCGACGGTGTGGACGTAGCGGAACCTCCTGCTGAACCGATCCCACTTCGGGATTCACTCACAGTCGGTTTCATGGTTGCCAACGGCTCCTTAGCCGCTGACCAACTGAGTGCCAGTATTAACGGTGATCCAAGAGCCAGTGAAAGTGCCGAAGATCCAGAAATGACTTTCTCACTTTCGGTTATGGAAATTTCAGCACTGCCTGATGGTGCTTATACACCAGAAGGTGTGGTTACCCAGTGGAACGGTTCGGTATCCTTCGCATTGGCGATGATTAACCTTGATAACACCGGTCCGATGGTTACAATTCAGACTCCCTCCGAAGACCATACGGTGGATAGTTTACCAACTCTTCATGCAACATACGAAGATGGGGCAGGCAGTGGTGCTGACGCTGATGGTACAGGGGTCTTGGCTTGGGCAACAACGGAACTTGCCAATGGGCCAACCGTTATGTTGACACGGATGCTTCCCGAGCAAGGCGACCAAGATATTATGGTTGACCAAGGTGCCGTTGAAACCAATGAATCGACATTGGTTTACACCCGTACTGAGCAACTCCCCGGTGGTGCGTACAGCGCGACCGTTCAAGTTGCTGATGTGCTTGGTAACATCGGTGAGGCTTCTGTTGAATTTGCTATCAGCGGTACACTCCCCGCTGTTGCGATCCATTCACCGAGTTCAGGGCAGACTTTCGAGCACGGTGCACCGCTTATCAGTGGTGAATTTTCCGGCGCAGGCACTGTTGAGGTAACTACATTTACCGTCAACGATGTTGATGCCACGCCAGCGGTAGACGGGAACCGATTCTCCTATACCCCTGAAGATGCATTGGCTGATGGTAATCACACGGTTGTTGTAGCAGTCACTGACGGTGATGGTAATACGGCGGAGACATCTGTGTCCTTCACGGTAAAAGTACCGAGGGATACAACGCCACCTGTCATCTCTGCAGCCGCTCCGTCTGGGGTCGTCAAAGGTGATAGCTGGGTAACGCTCTCAGCGGTTGTTACCGATGATCAATCGAGTATTGTGAGTGCGAAGTTCGGTATTAATGATAAACCGTTCCGCTCCATTCCACTTGCGCAGATTGCTCAAGGGCGCATTGAGACGGCTGATAGCTTCACAGCAGGTACGCACACCATAACGGTCGTCGCCATCAGTGAAGGTGGTACAACGCAACATTCGTGGACGTTCACGCTCGAGGTTGATAATGTCGCACCGACGATTACCTCAATCACGCCGACAGGTACGCTCCGCGGCGGACTCCCGACAATCTCGGCAAGTGCCAACGATGAATCCGGCGTTGATGAAATAAATATCGTCGTCTTGGATAGCGATGGTGAAGAGGTTGAAGGCGGTATCGAAGATGATGGTGAAGACGATGTCGAAGGTATCACACGTGTGGATTTCATTCCTGAAGCACCGCTTGATGAAGGGACTTACACGATTCAGGTGCGAGCGACTGATACAATCGGCAATTCTGCCACGGCGCAAGGCGCCTTCTCGATTGACTTCGATACTGCAGCCCCGATTATCACGATGTCGTCGCCCCAAAATGAGGCACGCCTGACTGAACGTCGTCCGCAGATTTCGATAAGTTTCGCTGATGCTGAATCCGGTGTGGATGTTGATTCTATCCGCTTCGTGCTGGATGACAACCTGATTAACCTCAAACCGGACCAGAAATCGGCATCACAGGTGATATACACCCCCGATCTCGATCTTGCTTTCGGGCAACATTCGGTTAAACTTGAAGTGTCTGACATGGCGCATAAAGAGGGCAACGTCTCTGAAGATAGCAGCGGTGCCCGTGAAGCGAACATGGCGGTCCACGAGTTTACCTTCTTTGTTGAGAGTGAGGCAGGTCCAGTATTGGCATCGCGTCCGATTAACGCACCTAACCCATTCAAGGATAACACTCGTATTTCCTTTACATTGACTCGACAATCCACAGTGAGCATTGTCATTTACGACATGACGCTCCGACCCGTCCGAGTCTTGGTTGATAATGAGGTATGGGACGCAGGCGAGTACGTGGGTAAAGGCGCAATAGGTTGGGATGGCACGAGTTCTTCTGGCGAAGATTTGGCTCGAGGTGTCTACTTCTGTCAAATTATGGTAGCAGATGGTTTTGAACCCGAGTATGCCATTCTCAAACTTGCACTGACGCGCTAAGTAAATGGCAGTCTGCATATCGGGAATTGGACGTCTGTCCAGTTCCCGATGTGGACACTGAAGGAGGATATAATGTTAATGACAGAACAAATCGCTAAATGGGTTTCCAAACGGGGCCCGAAATTGTTATGCGGTTTAATACCCCTTTTCTTTCTTATCCTAGCGGTGTCGCCGGCCAGCTTTGCCGGAGTGGATGCCATGCCACATCTGCGGCTTGGTGCCGGTGCACGCTCAATCGGCTTAGGTGGTGCCTTCACAGCGATCGCTGATGATGCCACCGCGACCGTTTGGAACCCAGCAGGACTCGGCTCCGCAGCGGATTTAAGCCTCAACTTTTCGACACAGCAGCTGGATCTCGATAGAAGCCATAACTTCATTGCCTTGACCAAAGCTCTCGGTTCAGCGGGATCTATTGGACTTGCTGTCACGAACGCAGGGGTCAGCGGCATCCAGCAATATGATGCCAATGAACGCTATGGTGGCGAGTTTGACTATAGTGCCAACGCCTATTCCCTCTCTTACGGCATCGGTCTCGGGAATTTCAGTATCGGTCTAACGGGCCGTATGCTGGCAGATAACTTCGGGGCAGAAGGCGTTGAAAGCCAGAGCGGTTTTGGTGGCGTAGATGTCGGACTGATGGGACATGCCCTGCACATAGATGTCGGTGAGGAAAAGGTGCCAACTTTCCACTACGGCATCGCTGCGAAGTATCTCGGTGCGTCCCTCGGTGAAGACACCGTCCCGATGGTTATTAATCTCGGCTTAGCCTATAATCTTTATATGGGTAATGTCGTCACATTCGCCGCAGATATTGAGCAAGAGCTCGTGAATCTTGACCAAAGTGCCACGAGTTTGAAACTCGGTGCTGAATATACGATTCTCACTTACAAATCAACTGCGTTTGCTATCCGCGGTGGTGTTAGAGCCTCCCGTGATGTCCAAAACCTCTTCGGTGGGTTTGGGGTGAACATCGGTGGGCTGCAGATTGATTATGCCATTCAAGACGGTATGGCTGGTGAAATCAACGGAGTCGGATCAACTCACTTTGCTTCCCTCTCTTATAGCTACTAAAGGAGAAAATTGATGAAAATGATAAGAGGCACGCTAAAGTTAGCACTGATTCTGTACATCTGCGCAGCACTCAGTGGCGTTTATGTGTTATCCGCCTCAGCGCGGATCACACCGCATGATGGCGATGACGATACAATGCTCATTACTATTGAAAAAGGCGATACGCTCTGGTCCCTCTGCCAACAGCATCTTGAAGATCCACTCCGCTGGCGCGAACTGAGCGCATACAACGACTTCACTAACCCGCACCTCATCTATCCTGGCGAAAAGTTGCGGATTCCAGTTGCTATGGCAAAAGAGGCTATTGATATTGCTGAGGAAGAACTCGCGGGGTACCAGGAGGAACTGGAACGGCTGAAAGTGGAATTAGCCGAATCCGAAGCGACGCGGGATAAATTGGAAGCGGAAATTAGCGGACTCAACGACAGTATGGCGGAACTCAAAGCGCAACTTAAAGCCCTTGAGGACAGCCTGAAATCGCAAGAGGCGTTGATGGATGCTGTGGGTCAATCCGGTGAAGTCATCGCTGCAAGCCTCAAAGAAGCCCTTGCAGCCAACAAAGATGCTATCCTAGACGCAATCGCTCACCTTGATGAACACCTTTCAGGGGTGGCAAAGATGCACGAAGAGCGGAAAATGGAAGCGAAAGCAACACACGAGCAGATTGAATCTCTTCAAGGTGACGTGAAGATGTTTTTGACTGCCATTGAAACCAACCAAAAGGCAATCGGCGAAGTCAAGATGATACTTGAAAATGCCAAGGGTGTCCACGAGGAAATTTCCTCGTCCAAACGTGCCTTGGTGTTCCTGACAACGGTCGCAGCCGGTGTTGGATTGTTTATTATCGGTAGCATCGGTGGACGTAGCGGCGAATAAATCAAATTAACGCATCACCTTTTAGGCAGGGAAGGTGTCTAAACCACCTCCCTGCTTTTTTTATAGGGTTTGCTATCGTGTATAAGGTACTGCGTATATGTCAGTAAATACCTCTGAATATCTTAGGGGAAACACCCAAGCAAAAACACCTCCCTTCACTCAGGCGATTGCACTCTCTGGTGATAGAGCCGGGAGTAAAGGGGCTTTCCAATTTGCCGGGCTCGCTTGGATATATGACACGAAAGTTACTTGCGTCCAAGGCGACACGCAGAGCCTAAAAACACCGCAAGGCTGGCGGCAGTTCTTACGCCTCATCAGCCTCGCTCGTCGCCTTAAAAAGCCCATCATTTTGTGGAACCTTCCTATCATCCACATTGCTACAAAGCAGCGTAAAATGTCCTTAGCCAATACGCAGGCGATTCAGAACGTTGAATTGGCACTCCTGAAGCTACCCCATCCTATTATTACGGTTTTTGACGAAGCTTACGACGCTGCTTATCCACCTTGGGAGCTCATCTGGAGTGATGGTGTTGTCTGTATCGGATCTCCAGATATCCAATCTTCTGAATCTGAGAAAGTTAAAATAGCGGAGCGTCCAACGGAAATTGCATCTGCAATTTTGGAACTTCTCTCTCAAGCGGAGGCTGTTCCGACCACAGAATTAATTGAGAATCGGAGTGCCGCTTTGCAGATGTTTGCTAAGGACAGCGCTGAGATTTCGGCAAAATTACCGTCTCAATGAGAGGTATGCCAATGTTTGAAGCAAAATTAAAACCCCGTCTTGAGGTTATTCTATCTGCTGTGGCAAATAAAATGGTCGCACTCGGTATTACAGCGGATATGGTGACGCTCTTTGGATTCCTCGTTAACCTCGTTGCGACCTTTTATGTGGCGACGGGCCGGCTCGTTGTAGGTGGGATTCTAATTTTGTTTGGTGGGAGTTTTGATATGATAGATGGAGCCGTTGCCCGCGCTCAGACGAATTTGCGGGCATCAGGGGCACTCTTGGACTCCGTGATTGATCGCTATTCCGAAGGTTTTCTCTTTCTTGGTGCCCTTATCTATTTTTATACTTTAGAGAGTTTGATTGGGATCATTCTCGCCTTTGGCGCTTGGTTCGGTTCAATCTTAGTGAGTTATGTAAGGGCGAGGGCTGAGGGACTACGGGTTACATGTAAGGTTGGACTCATGCAACGTCCGGAGCGCATCGTCTTGCTCGGTGCTGGGACCCTGCTACAAGGGGTACTATGGCATAGATTTCCGATCGTTCAGACCAATGCTGTGATTCTACTCTGTGTGCTTGGGGTCCTCACACTCACGACCCATATTACTGCGCTCCATCGGCTCATTTTCTCGTATCAAGAATTAAACCGCTAACCGAGCCCGAGCAGCGATTTAATATCTAAATCAAACGGTTCTAACACAAGATTCGTTGCAAAAACAAGTACGGTTACAACGAGGACTACTTTAATCCACTTGTCTCCTTTTTCGACTGCCCAATGGCTGCCGATCCAGGCGCCTGTAGCATTCCCTATCGCTAATGTCACACCTAAAGTCCAATCGACCTGCTTGCTCACGATAAAAGTGGCAAGTGCAACCACAGTATAACAGAAGATAACAAAAACTTTAATCGCATTCGTCCGCACTAAATCCATACCCGTGAGAAGCCGCAAAGCCGTTATAACGAGCAAACCTACACCGGCTTGAATGAACCCACCATAGATGCCGATAAAGAAAAACACAGCCATTGCGACGATTCTGGAACCTGTGGTGTCGCTTTCAATCCTATCCTTTAAGCGTGCTGTTGGATTCAGCAGTGTCAGCGCGAGCATAACAAGCATCACGAACGCGAGGATGAATTGAAATAGAGCAGCATCCGTACCGATCGCAATTTTAGCACCTATCCATGCCCCGAAAGCTGCAGGGACAGCCAGTAAGATACCATACCGAAAATTGGAAACGCCTTTACGGCGGAATCCCATGATAGCACTAATGTTTTGGAAGAAAATAGCGACTCTGTTGGTCCCGTTTGCTAATGTAGGATCGGCGGTAAGAAAAATGAGCATCGGGAGTGCCAATAACGATCCACCAGCGGCGACTGTGTTTACGAAACCCGCAGCGATACCTGTCCCAAAAAGCAAGATGAGGTGAAGGAGATTGAAGTCCACTTTAAGTTTTTGTTACCTCCGTTTATCTTTTAACCGCCGTTTCGCAATTCCAATCAAGAGAAGAGCAACGAGGTTTCCAACAACAATTCCGCTTCCCAGTCCTACAATACCTAAGAAACCACAAATCTGAATCAGTCCGTTTCCAAATGGACATTGCCAGTTATTCATGAAGATGGCACGGGCGGGAATTAGCACGCCGATAATAAAACCGATGCCGGCAGCCACAGCGGAAATCGTCTGGAATTTTCTAAAACCAGGAAGCTGCATTTCAAACATAGGAGTTCCTTTATCCGCCTATGCGGTACCGAGGTACCGATCCCGTCCTTGCACTAAAGCCTCTATCTTCCGGTCGACCACGGAGCGTTGAAGCATCCAAAAGCCGCAATCCGGATGCACCCAACCGATCCGTCCGGCACCTAATATTTTTTCTGCTTGTTCGATGCTCGCTGCCACGTCATCAGCGGTCTCAATCGGGTTAACTTTTACGTCAATCACACCGATACCGAGAACAATATCTGATGAAACCGCCTTGAGTGCTTCTAAGTCTGCTTCAGGACGGTGTTTGAGTTCTAAAACGAGATGGTCACATCGGAGCATGTTTAAGAAATCAATGAGAGCGGCCCAGTTCCCTTTCTGGATAACCTGACCGCCATAATTGCCAAAACAGAAATGAACTGCCTTCTCTCCGCCGAACGCATCGAGTACAATATTAATCGCCTCGGCAGCGCGAGGTCCATCTTCTGGATTGCCCGGTATATTCGCTTCGTCAATTTGCAGACAGGCACAATCGAGTTCGCGTACCTGCGCCGCTAACACCTCTGCCAAAGCAGTGAGCAAGGCATCAAAGTCTCCGTAATGTTTATCCAATAGCGTCCGTGCGAGCATATAAGGACTTGTCACTGTAAATTTGAGATTTTTACCAGCAACACTCACGGCACGTTCACAGTCAGAAACGAGATTTAGCGTGCCTTCGCCTAATGCATTCTCTACAACGCCAGCGGGTTTTGCCCGAAACGACATCGTTTGCATCTGGCGGAACTCGTGCCATTCCTGCCGTCCTACCTCTGCCCTTATACCTGAAAGTGGACGGATGAAATAGTCAATCATCCCGTTGGTGTCTGGGTGGTTGGGATCAAAACGATAGAGTTCACCATCTGTTGGGAGTTCGATACCGCGTTGCCGTTGGATATCAACAACAACTCGTGTGGCATCGAGAAGACTCTGCTCGGTTGGGGTTGAGTGCAGCCACGTCGGCACGGGATAGGAGCCGACAGTCGTGGTCAAAATTTCTGGTTTTTTAAATATATTTTTCACGGATTTAACTCAATTTTGTACCAATTCAAAGGATTCGAGTTCAAAAACGGTTTCGACTGTCACATCACCGCGGGTTTGTGCCTGTGTAAATTTGATAATCCCCACATCGGGTGCGACCCATTTTTTCACGACAGTAATATCGAGTGGGAAATTCTGGTTTTCTATGTCAAATCCCCACCGAAATGATTCTTGAACCTGAAAGACATGTTTAAAAGTTCCAGCAGGTACGGTCACAGTCTCTTCTGAAAGCACTTCAAATTCATCAAGCCCCTCACCAATGGGAAAAAGTTCAGGAACTAATTGTGCTTGAAATTTAGTTTCCCATTTATTACCGGGAATGAGTGGGAATTGATAGAGGGGTAGGTATGGGACGAACAGAATTGTATCACTCGTACCGGAGGTTGTATTCTGGGCATGTTGTAGAATGGCTGAAACTTCGCCTTCTTCGTCAACACTTGTGCCGAGGTAGGAGTAGTTTACCACGTTTTTCAAGTCCTCAGCCTTACTGGATTTCTGAAGGACGAAGCTCTCAAGGGTTTCTCCACCTGCTCGCTGAATCTGGATGGTATCCACAATTTCAAATGTAATTTCGTCACCACCGGGGGCTCGGTAATGCCAGGTGTTTCCGACTGCCAGTGGATAATAATCTCCCGGTCGGGTCCGCCATACTTGGATGTCAAGTGTGCTCGTTGTGATTCGGACACCGTCGCTGACTGCGACCTCAATCTGGTATTTCCGTTCAGTTTCCGGTGCCTTCCAGACTGCCCCAGCGTCGGTTTCTGTGAGTTCGCCGTCTGTGGCAGACCAGGTGTATGATAAAGCATCGTTCTCAAGGTCGGTCGCTTTCAAACGGATTTGTACTGCTGCCCCTGGCGCGACTATGTCTGATTCGGCTTCAAAGACAAGAATGCTCGGTGCGAGGTTTGTGCTATCCGAATCACCCTCGCTGCAGCCGATTACAACGCCCATAAGCAAAACCGAGAGAATCTTCCAAACGTTGGTTATGTTTTTCGCTTTTATCATATTTTCTCCCACGGACGACCTTTTTCCACACAATACCCATGAAGCAATTCGCTTCATTCTTACGCCTCAAGTGGTATACCGCGTAAGACTTCTCGGCATTGGGTCTCGCCATTCCCTGTTACATTATAGGCAAAGGTGTTCATCAGTCGATCGTTTTCCGAGTTGTTCGGAGCAGAACCGTGGATAATGAGGGCATTAAAGAATACGCCATCTCCGGGTTCCATTTCTACCGCAACGGCGTCTTCACGTTCTTGGTAGTGACCGGGGAGAAACACCCCAAATGTTTGTTGTTTCCGTTCATGTTCCTGTAAGCCCCAATTGTGGCTTCCAGGCACGAACTGAATACACCCGTTCTCAAGGTTTGCTTCGTTTATCGCTAATTGGCAATTAATCATCACGGGTTTGTTATTATCATTTTTCCAATACGCGTAATCCTGATGCCACGGAATCGCTGTTCCGTCGCCCCCGGCTTTTGGAAGCAGTTTGCTGTGATACAGTGAAATGTTTTCACCCATCATTGCCTCTAAGATGTCCAGCACATCATCAGAACGAAGCAGGCGATTGAGCGTCGTACTCACCAACTCACTGTGCATCAACTGCTTAATACGGGGCGGATGATCCTCTGAATCGTAGACTTCCCAAGAGATGCCGATACCCTCCGTGGGTTGCGCCGCCATACGGTTATGTATATCTTCGATCTCTTCAGAAATCCGCGCAATATCTTCTGAAGAAACAAGTCCTTTTTTCAGAAAATAGCCGTTTGTTTTATAGAATTCCAGTTCTTTATTCGTAATTCCCATCTGATTTTTCCTTAGCCTATTTAGCCTAATATCAGCCTCGTTTCTGTTCGTGAACTTTATGTCCAAAACCATAGTAAATTATGTAAATAAGTTTACATATATTCTGTAGGAGCGATCTCCGAATCGCGACCCAACCACTGTGAGTCGGGAATCGGAGTTCCCTCCTACAGTTTAGATGTAAAGTTAATTGTAGAATCCACTATAAATGGCACGGGTTACCCCTCCTAAAGTAATAATACAATTAAGTATATATCAAACCTTCGGAAAAATCAAAAGATTTTCGTGGAACTGTGCTCTTAAACGCATCACCTTAGAAAAATGTTTACTTTCCCGCTGAACCTTGCTAAAATATGAGTGAGTTGAGATTTGTTTATCACAACGTTGGCAAAACATAATGCTGATTTGCAGTACTTTGTGGGTCCTACGGGAACACTACGGAATGGAGTTAAAAATTAACATGGACTATACGCTCGAAAATTGCCAAAAACTCGTAGATGATTGGATACGCACCTATGGAGTCCGCTATTTTTCTGAGTTAACCAATACCGCGATCCTTATGGAAGAGGTTGGCGAATTGGCGCGGATTATGGCACGCCAATACGGCGATCAGAGTTTCAAAAAGAACGAACAGGACCTTGATCTCGGTGAGGAGATGGCGGATATTCTCTTTGTACTTATCTGTCTTGCGAATCAGACGGGTGTTGAACTTGAGGACGCATTCAAAAAGTCGATGGAGAAGAAGACGCACCGAGATAAAGAACGGCACATCAAAAACCCGAAGCTTCAAAGAAAATAGGGTCCATCCATCCGTCTTAAAGGGTACTGACATGACACGCCTTAGAAACTATACATTTTTGGTGTTAAGCCTGCTTTTTTTTCTGGGTGGGTGTACGATCTTTCCAAAAAGAACGTCTACGCCGTCCGTGGTGGATCCACTCATTGAACGGAACCGCCAGTGGCGTGAGCATGTCGAAGTTGGCAATTATGAACTAAAACGCGGAAACCTCCGAGCTGCCCTGACTGCTTACGAAGCTGCTGTGACGATCCGTTCGGATTCCAATGACGTACAGTACAAAATCGCGGAGATATATCTTCAACTTGAGGAATACGAAAACGCAAGGGATGCCTTCCTCATATTTCTCACATTAGATCCGAATAATATCACCGCGCTGAATTATGTCGGATACATTTCTGAAAAACTGAGCAACTATGCTGCTGCTGCCGAGTACTACGAACGGGTTTTGGACATTTCAGCGGATAATCTGTATGCGTTAAATCATCTCGGTTTGGCTTACAAGCAGTTACAACGCTACGATGATGGTATAAGAGTCCTTCACAAAGCGTTATTGATTGATCCGAGGTGTGAGCGTCCCGAATGCGAGAATTTGCACAACTACTTGGGGCTTATTTATCTGGAGCAAGGTAAAGTCGGTGAGGCGATCGCGGAGTTCCGGGCATCCATTCGATTGTTTCCAAACGATATCTGGGCAAGGCAGCAGCTCGCAGCACTTTATGAAAATCAACAACGTTATTTTGAGGCACAACTGCAATACCAGCAACTTTTAGAGGTCGCACCAGACAACCTGCTCGCTATTACACGCCTACAAGCACTTTCCCAACTCAATCTGAACCCCGTACAGGTCGTTGACGTACTGCCAGTCACCCTTCTCGATCCAGATGTTGAGTCCATCATTGCAAACGCCCCGGATGCCAGTGATTATCCGGATGCTGATACACTCATTTTGTTCAATCACTTCAGTCATGATGTTTTACCGACGGGACAGTCCCGCTATACGACGCACCAAGTCGTTAAGATTCTCACCGAAAGGGGCATCCAAAGATATGGGGATATCGCCATCCCTTACCAACCCGCATCGCAAAATATCGGGGTTAATATAGCGAGAACAATTACAGCGGATGGCACGGTGCTTCAACCTCCCGATGAAGCGTACAACGATGTAACGCCGCCCGGTTTATTGGCCTACAATCTCTACTCAGACGCGCTGTGGAAAGTTATCTCTATGGTCGGTCTTGCGCCGGGGGTTTGTATTGAATACAAGGTAACGCTTGAAGATAAAGTTGCTGGCGGCGAGACGTGGATTACGGGGGGCTATAATTTTCAGTCAACAGAGGCGACCCTTGAAACGAGTTACGCACTTCAGATGCCGAAGGCATGGCGTCTTCAGTGGGAGATCGCTAACCCAGCATCACAAATGCCTCCGTTAGTGCCACAGGTCTCTTATACAGCGGATGATACGGTTATCTACATTTGGAAATATGGGGCGACTCCGGCAGTGGCATCGGAGGATGGCATGCCGCATATTAACGACATCGTGCCACGCCTGCACTATTCCTCAATTGCAGACTGGGGGGATGTCTACACTTGGTATAAGGAACTCGCAAAAGGGAGATATACGCCGGATGCTGCAATTGAGGCGAAAGTTCGGCACCTCACCAGAGATTTGAGAACGGATGCGGCAAAGATCCGCGCTATCTACAATTTCGTCGCCTCAAAAATTCGGTATGTTGGTATTGAGCTGGGACAGAGTGCTTACCAACCCTCGTATGCCACTGAGGTTTTCCAGATGCAATACGGGGACTGCAAGGACAAAACGACGCTCCTAATCTCAATGCTGGATCTCGCCGGTATTAAAGCCTATCCTTGCCTGATTAGTATGGCACCCCATGAACGCATCGATACTACGCTTCCGTTTCTCAGCCAGTTCAACCACATGATTGCTGCAGTCCCTACCGGCACGGATACCTATATCTGGTTAGATACAACGGCGGCAACTTGTAGTTACGGAGACTTACCGTATAGCACGCAGGGACGCACTGGGTTTCTCATCTCCGATACACACGGTCTGTTCGTAGAGACACCTATTTTTCCACCGGCATCTAATCGACTTGTGAGTACAACAGAATTGGCGTTAAACGGTGAGGGGACGGCGGCGGGAACGATTCGCATTCAGACGCGTGGGCAATACAGTCTAAATACGCGGTGGACCTATCAACAGATCCATCCGAATGCTATGAAAACCACTTTAGCCACTGAGCTCAGTCAGCAATTTCCGGGGATCCAAATAGAGTGGTGCGATGTGTCTGACCTTAGCGATCTCAATGTGCCGGTGGAAATTAATCTCGGTTTTCATGTTGAGAATTACGCTGAATCTTTGGGAAGCAGCATCCTACTCCGCTTACCGATTGATGAATTTGCGGCTTATGCTGAAACTTTTGCCGATGCGCAACGCACTCATTCTTTAGATTTTGGCTATCCGATGCAAATTGAGAAAACCGTTCACATCCGAATGCCGGAAGGATGGACGGCTGTTTTGCCGGAGGACCTCCATCACACTATAGAGATAGCGGAACTGAGTCGGCAGTACAGACAGGTTGAAAATGTTATTACCTATCGGCTTGTATTTACCCTTAAAAACCGGATACTTCCAGCAGATGCGTATCCGGCGGCGAAATCGCTTTTTGTGTCGCTCGCAAGCGAGGATGGGAGTTACCTATTGCTAAATAGCAGTCAGCAGGAGCAGGGATTGGAGGATCGGAAGGCTGGAAGGGCGAGCACGCAATCTGCCGCTGTTCCATCCAAATTCTAAAGGTTTCCGATAGGTGCTGGCGGTTAGTTTTTCACGTATTTCCAGCCATCAATCAAAACAGGGAGACCGCGAATTAAGCACATCGCAACGGTTATGGTTGATAAAATGACACCTGTCAATTCCAAACCGACAGTCAATTCTGGGTAAAAGCCCGAATTTTTGAAGGCTATGAGGCCACCGAGATAAAGGAAGGCAATCGTTTTCGCAATGCCATAAATGCTACGACTCATTCGTGAACTCGTGAGCGCACGCGTCCACCTTGAGGTCATCATTGTATTTTCACCGAACGCCGTTTTCCCTTGTGCGAAGGCAGCGCTCCGCAGACCGTCTGTAAAGAAACCACGAGCAATAACGATAACTGGAATCCAGACGGGAATCAGTCCAACAACAGCGAAGTAAACCCAAAAGATACATTCAACAATGCGGTCGCCGACGATATCCAAGAGTGCCCCGAAGTCTGAAGTCTGGTTGAGTTTTCGCGCAACGTAACCGTCGACTGCGTCAAGAAATAGGATCAATCCGATCAGTGCGACAAGCAAAATGTCTAAATAGAGGTGCTGCCCGAAGAGTGAGATCACAACAAATACCAGGATTAATCGGAAAAGCGTAATCAAATTCGCAATCATGTTTTGCTCCTTTGTTGAGGGAAGTCCTGATGTCTTATTTCTACTTAAGTTTTGCGTCTCTTCTTTAATCGTAACGTAACCGTGTCACTAAAAGCAATACTAATTTCACGAATGAAAGGAATCTCTTCTATGAGCGAAAATAACAAACCGAACATTGTCCTCATTCTGAACGATGATATGGGTTTTTCCGACTTGGGCTGCTACGGCGGCGAAGTCCATACACCCAACCTTGACAGGCTTGCTACGGGTGGACTGCGCTTTACACAATTTTACAACACCGCGCGGTGCTGCCCATCTCGTGCTTCTATGCTGACTGGCTTACATCCGCACCAAACGGGTGTAGGGCACATGATGGGCGACGACGGACTTGAAGGGTATCGCGGTGATCTGAATGACCGGTGTATCACTATCGCCGACGCGGTCCGCTCGGAAGGTTACGGCACATATATGAGCGGCAAATGGCATATCTCGCGGCATGCCGGTGCAGATGGTCCCAAACATAGCTGGCCCTGTCAGCGCGGGTTTGACGAGTACTATGGGATTATCACCGGTGCCGCTAATTTCTGGAAGCCGAATACCCTGACGCGGAATAACACCCGGATTGAACACGATGAACTCCCTGAAGGCTACTTTCTCACAGATGCCATCAGTGATGAAGCCGTGACGTTTATCCAGAACCACACTGAAAAGACACCGGAACGTCCATTCTTCACCTACGTTGCTTACACTGCACCGCACTGGCCCCTGCACGCGCACGAAGAGGACATCGCTCGCTACAATGGACGCTTCGCTGCAGGGTGGGATGAACTGCGAGAAGAACGCCTCTCACGGATGCGGGAAATGAAGATTTTAGATGAAGCGTGGCAGCTTACCGGAAGAGACCCCTCACAGCGACCTTGGCGCGAAGCGGCGTATAAGGAGTGGAACCAGCGGCGCATGGAGGTCTACGCAGCACAAATCACCCGTATGGATGCAGGTATCGGGCGAATTATCAACACATTGGAGGAGACAGGGCAACTTGATAACACGCTCATCCTCTTTTTAGCCGATAATGGCGGTTGTGCCGAAGAACTCGGAGGGCCCCCGGCGAGACGCGACAGCGGTTCACTGATTAGCACCCAGACAACTTCTGATGGGAGACCTGTTCAGCGGGGCAATGACCCAAACATTATGCCGGGTCCCGAAACCACCTATCAGAGTTACGGCGTTCCGTGGGCAAACCTGTCTAATACCCCTTTCCGTGAATACAAGCACTGGGTACATGAAGGCGGTATCGCTACGCCACTGATTGCACATTGGCCAGATGCGATAGAGACCGCTGGAGAATTGCGCCATCAACCCGGACAACTCCCAGACATCATGGCGACATGCCTCGAAGTTTCAGGTGCTACCTACCCTGAAGCGCACAATGGGAACCCTATTTTGCCGTTAGAGGGCACGAGTTTAGTACCGATTTTCGATGGGAAGGACAACGGTAAAGGGGTGCTTTATTGGGAACACGAAGGCAATTGTGCTGTTCGTCAAGAAAATTGGAAGCTGGTCTGCAAGTTTCCCGGTGATTGGGAACTCTACGATCTCGCAGCAGAGCGGACGGAGATTAACGATCTCGCCACTAAGCATCCGCAAAAGTTCGAAGAACTGACTGGACTTTACCGAGATTGGGCGGATCGGTGTTTGATCTACCCATGGGATAAACTCCAAGAACGCCGTAGGCAGGAGCGTCATCAACGTTAATTGATGTATTTGATTGGGCGGACATTATGCCCGCCCATTTTTATTTAAGCACAGGGCAGCATTTTTAGACAGACAGGGGTTGGCACTTCTGTTACGTGTCCCGTCGCAGTTAATTCCCCAGTCTCTTGATCAATCGCAAACGTCACGACGGTATCCGTCTGTTGATTCGCTGCAAAAAGGAATGTACCTTCTGGATTCAACCCGAAATTCCTCGGGGTTTGCCCTTGTGTGGATTCATAACCGATAGGACTCAGGGTGCCTGTTTCTGCGTCAATCGCGCAAATGGCGATGCTGTCGTGTCCGCGGTTTGAGCCGTACAAGAATTTCCCGGAAGGATGGACGTGAACGTCAGCGCAGTGACTTCTACCATCGAAATCATCGGGAAGTGTGGAAATCGTCTGGAATTCTGTCAGTGTTCCGGTACTGGCGTCATATCGGAATGCCGTGAACGTTGAATCGAGTTCGTTAATTACATAAGCGTACTGTCCATTCGGATGGAAATCGAAGTGTCGGGGTCCCGCCCCAGGATGCACGCGTGCCCACGGTTGTGTATTCGGTGTGAGTTTGCCGTTTTCTGCGTCCAATTGGTAAATCAGGACTTTATCAATGCCGAGGTCGGGTGAGAAGGCGTAACGGTTACTGGCATCAATCATAATTGAGTGGGCATGCGGTTCCATCTGCCGCTGTGGATTGATACTGGCGCCTTCATGCTGCACAAAATCAGAGGCTTCGCTCAGCCGTCCATCCGATTCTATTTGAAAGGCAGCCACGCTGCCACCGCCGTAATTTGCTACAAGCAGGCACTGACCCGTCGCATCTACACTCAAATGACAAGGCGCGCCACCACCGGTTGCGCGTTGGTTGAGATAACTAATCTCGCCAGTCTCTCGATGGATGTAGAATGCTGTAACGGCTCCGCTATCCTTACCCTCAAACTCACCGACTTCATTGACAGCAAAGAGGTACTGACCGCTTGGATGTATCTCCAAAAATGATGGATTTTCAACGCCTGTGAGTTTGCTGCTGTATTCCAAGGCACCCGTCGCACCGTCTAAGCGATAGACGTAAATCCCTTCGCTATCTCCATGTGTGTAAGTGCCGACATAAACGAAATAGTCTTGGCTGTTCTGTTGCGCCATTATGAATTTTCTCCTGATTATAATATAAGATAATTCCTGTAAAGCCCTTCGTCTTCTTTTTAGAAGTGACTAATCTCCCCATATAATTGCTTGAACTATGTTAGAGACTGTAACCAGTGTTTCCACAGACATCGCACACCAAAAGACAGCTCTTCTGGCTCGCCAATCCAGGCTCTTAACTTGATCTGCCTGAATAAAACCGTGTACCTCCAGTCCGCTCGGAATCTCAATCTCAAAGCGGCCCCCTCTCTTAGTCCGAGTAATTGGACAGACAATCGCTACATTCTTCACGCGGTTGAAATTCCATGAGGAGAGGACAAGAGCAGGTCGCCAATCCCAAATCTCTCTTCCTGCTTGTGGGTCGAAGTTAATATCTATTACATCCCCTCGTATTGGGATATAGGTTGAACCGTCTTGGGCTGATGTTACCATATTTCTTTGCCTACTGCGGGTCCTGTGTCTATTTCCCCGGAATCTGCGTTCTCGGTTTCTTCAGCTAATAGGTCTGCGAGTTTTACGAGTGGGAGTCCGGCAGGTCGTCCCACAGGTTCTGGTCGATCTGGTTTGGGTGAAGTAGAATTACCAGCCTCTTGTTCTGCGTTCTCGGTTTCTTCAGCTAATAGGTCTGCGAGTTTTACGAGTGGGAGTCCGGCAGGTCGTCCCACAGGTTCTGGTCGATCTGGTTTAAGAGATTCACCTACCCTTACGCCGCGTATGTCTGGGGTTAACGGTTTCTTCCAGACTTTCATATCTGATTCCTCCTTACATTTTTCCATGAGATCCCTACAGTTTGGATTAGGTATTGTAACTGGCACTGAGAGACAATGCTTAGTATACCATACCAAAACATCTGAAGCAAGGAAATGCTCGTAAAAAAATGTGGGGGTCTTGTTGTCGGTGCGGTTAGAAACGCCACTGACAAGAAGGTATATTTGCTATAGAACCCTAACGCGAATTACCTTCTCATCACTCTCTTGATAGCCGATGCGGATCGCTTTCGCTCGCACAGTGGTTTCGCCTACTGGGATGTGCAACGGTTCGGTATACAATCGCCAATGTGCGTCCGCCCCTTGCTCAGTCGTGTAGGCGATTGACGCGCCGTGTGTAGAGCAATGAAGCTGCAAAAGAAGAGGTCCCGACCATTCACTGGTATCGTCCACTACCGTTGTGCCGGGTTGTTCGGCATTAATCGGGATGAAAATAGGAGCCGCTGTTTGCGGTTGTTTACCGTCAGGATACCACTGTGCCACCATTTGTTCTTCGGATATATCGCCCATATCGCCGAAGTCAGACTGCCACTGCGACAGCGCGCCGCGCATCCGCTCCAGCACATTGTGGTGTTCAGCGTCTGCCGCTAAATTGTTGAGTTCATACCGATCGTTTTCAACGTCGTAAAGTTCCTCAGCAGGACGCGGATAACGGAACATAACTGCCTGATCGCCTTCCAGTTCCCCTGCAGCGTGCAACCGCCACATCTCCTGCATAATCGGATGCCGATTACGATAGGGAATCCAGAGTAGATACGGTTTTTCAGGATAATAATTCCTAATGTATTTATACCGTTTATCACGCACAGCGCGGACCATATCGTAAGATTCATCGTAGCGGTCGCGCGTCGCGAAGATATATTCGCGTTCAACCTTCTCTGCTCCGAGGAAGGGTTGTCCCTGTAAATGTTCCGGTGCCTCTACACCAGAGAGCGAAAGCACTGTTGGACCGAGATCAATCAGACTTACCAACTGTGTGCTGACACTACCGGCAGCAAGCGTGTCGGGCCACCGCACGATTAAGGGTATGCGGATACCAGCGTCATAGGGCCAGCGTTTCCCGCGTGGAAGTCCTTCGCCGTGGTCGCTCCAGAGAAAGACGATTGTGTTTTCTGCGAGTCCGTCTTCTTCCAATTGATCTAAGAGTTCACCGACGCGAGCATCGGCGGTCGTAAGGTTGTCGTATTGACGCGCCAGTGCCTGCCGCGCTTTTGGTGTATCCGGTAGATACGGCGGTAACACCACGTCATCCGGATTTGTGGTGGTCGTTAGGGGGCGGTCCTCCCGTTCCCACATCCCACTTTCGTGTGTGACAGTCGGATTGAAAACTGAAAAGAAGGGTTGTCCGTCTTCGCGATTTCGCCAATGACCTGTGTCGTCACACACATCCCATGCAGTAATGGGCGGTGTAAACTGATAGTCGGTTTTGCTATTGTTCGTGCAGTAGTATCCAGCACCTCTGAGGTATTCGGTAAAGGTTTTGACGTAAGGCGGTGGGACTGCGGAATATGGGGTCGGCATCTCTGGTGTGTTTTCGTTTGTATGCCTTGTTCGCATGTGGTGTGTACCGATCGAAGTCTGGTACATGCCGGTAATGATTGCGGAACGGCTCGGGGCACAGACGCCGGCAGTCGAAAACGCATTTGGGAACCGACACCCACCGGCAGCAAGCCGGTCGATGTTCGGTGTACGCGCAAGTGTGTCCCCGTAACAACCGAAACGTGGGGTTGTGTCCTCTACAGAGATCCAGAGGATATTTGGACGATCTGATGTGCTCATTATGACTCCTTTTTTGGTAATGATTGTATGCCAGATAACGATTTAAGTCAATGTAACTTTGGGCGTGGGTGTGTAAAGTTTTTGTCACGAAGCGATCTAAGTCGTCTGCCCTGCAAACTCAACTTTTCCTATAAAGTACTGTTCGCGTGGGTCCCCGTGCCCACTCGCGAATCCGGGGGACTCTCAAGAGAGGCGAGGCACAAAGCCGAAGCCCTCCTCGCTGAACCGGTGTTTGTCATCTCACTTGAGGCACTTCAGCACTAATTTTGACAAAATATTTACACATCCCTATTTCAAAAAGCATTGGCATCCATTGCTAATATGGTGTATAATAACTTATCAGATATTTCACTGATTTGTAGAAGCAGTTTCAACCACAATTATGCCAACTTTATAACATATTTCACGCTTCGGATCTTTTTATGACACGCGGAACCGTCAAGGTCACACTGAGACCTATCAAATTAGCATTTCTTGTTAATCCTAACGATAGGGAATCTCTCCTGAAAGCCATAGAAATTAATACATTTTTATGGGGTGGTACATATAATCCAATTATTCCCACCTACGAGCGGATACCTTCAGCATGGAAAGTTCCTCCGTACGATAACCCAACTGCTAAGAGCGTTGTTTCAGGATATTTAGATAATTTTGACCCAGACTATGTAGTTCCAATGGGCAAATGTGCTGGTTATTCTCTTGATGTTGGTTATCGCGAGAGAATTGATGACGTTTCAGAAATTCTTGCACAAGTTGAAAAGAGGAAAGCCCCCAACTACGGAATTGGTCTTTTTGAGATATTAAATCATTTCTTTCAAGAGGAACTTAAATTCCAACGTCGGTATCCAGAGGAAGAGGATATATGTGTCCCCCGCTTTAATACCGACTTTACTCTTTTTTTTGCGAGTGTTTTTGGGGTGCTGCCTAAAAATATTGACAAGGTTTTTTGGGAGAGCTTTGCAGAGGCTTTAGATGCAAAAAAAATAGACTGTTCAGCTTCAAACTACACAGAGTTTTTTAATCGTAACAAACTATTTTTAAGACGTATGACGGAGCTCTATCTTGGATCCAGCGGTCGTCAAGGAAAACTGCGTATCTTTTTTTTGGATGCGACTAAACCTCTTGATATTATGGATTATTGGAATCTGCGGGCCGTTGGTTGGGAAGTGTTTCCTGTTCCCAAGCAATTTACGAAATCCGACAAAACACAAACATCTATACTGAATTTTATTCAGGAAAAATGTTTATCTCACGTCCCAAATCTTGAATTCTATCGCAAGACTACGATTCTTAAAAGCCGTTCTATATCCGAGTGTGAACACAGACACTTTCTGGATTCGCTCGAGGACTCGAAAGTAGTATCTCAAACTCAGTACCCACGAATATGGGATGAGTCAGCGAGAGCAGATGACTATGTTGAAAGTTGTACCTTGATAGCTGATAGAGCTGAACATGATGTATCAACAGATCAGGAACCAATTCGTTTTAAAACTCTAGATCCGAAGTTCATCGGACCTTTTTTCGGACTTTCTAAACCAATATTTGCAAATGAAATTGAGTGGCGACTGTCTGACGATAAAATTATTTTCGCGGAAGTGATTCCCGAAGGAGATAGCAAGCAAGCATTCTCTATTGTTGTAGAATCTATTGGACTACGACTACATGATGGAATGCGTATCTTCAAGAATGGATTGGTTTATTTTTCTTGCAGCTCAGAACAAAGTCTATTTTTAAGAGATCCGCACGCTGAGGGGGTATTTACGCAATGGCTGGAGTCAAAAGATTGGACAGTCAAACCTTCGCCTCCTGGTCGTATCGCCCAACAAATGTTGCAGCAGCTTCAAGGAATTAGGGGGACTTGGATTTTGGCAAGCGAAGGAATTATTCAACTGTTAGGTAAGATGAACCGCAGTGATGGGAAATTTCTTTCGGCAGAATTCGTTCGGGACAAAATATTTAGAGAAATTGCCAATGAAGAAAGAACGCTTAGGCGAAAGGGAGAAGATATACTTCATCATCTGATTGCGAAAAAGGTTTTTCAGTTAGGGATGAAAATCCAGTGTCCAGTATGTACAAAACATTCGTGGTATTCTGTGAAAGGAAACGATTACGAACTACAATGTCCACAGTGTTTAACGCCATTTTCTTTTCCTTCTGATTTCCAAAAGGTTAAATGGGCATACCGAACAATCGGTCCCTTTAGTTCATCGAACCAGTCTGATGGAGCATATACTGTGATTCTAACGCTTCGTTTTTTTTCTAACTTTCCATGGTATAACGGAAAAAAAACTCCACTCATGAGTTTTACGGCAAAAAAAGGGAAATTGAAAATAGAAGCAGATCTTGCTTTGTTTTTTCAAGCGTCAAATTCTCGACATTCTAAAATAGAAATCATTTTCGCTGAGTGTAAGACGTTTAATGCCTTTGAGAAAAAAGATGCTAATAGAATGAAAGATTTAGGTAAAGCATTTCCCGGGGCAATCCTTGTTTTTGCAAAACTGGGAAAGTCATTAGATAGGAAGGAAAAAAAGGTCCTGCGTTCTATAGTAAATCACTCTCGGAAAAACAGAAAGAATAGTCGTCCGTTTAATCCCATTCTAATACTTACAGGAATAGAACTGATCTCAGAAGCACATTTCACAGATACTTGGAGAAGGTCCGGGGGGATCCATACGAGATTTGCCAATAGCAGCACATTATCAAGCCTCCTTGAACTTTGTGATTGTACACAACAGATTTACTTAGACATGGATCCTTGGGATCAGAGCTTAGAAGATGATCCAGAAACCTAACCCCCAGATATGTGTTTGTAGTAACGGTGGATCTGACGAATAGTCCAAACTCGTAGTCTTTAACACGTTGATTGAGCAGAAATTGTCAAAATTTAATCCTTTGAAATGTTTGCATGCGAGGTCGGCGAGTTTCCTTATCTAACATCCAGACTTTATAGATTTGATTTTGATCCAACGGTCTTATAAGATGGAAATTAAGGAGTGTTTTAATACGAGTCACCCAATTAATCATCATCGCTTCATAGCGGTCGTAGTCCGAGTAGTCTATACCTTTCCCATAAGGGTTTTTGGCATGTAGCATATCACCGCATTGACCATGTGCTTTAATCAGTTCATCACGTTTCATGAACCCTGATTTCAATGGGACAAATTCACCTATTCGAGAATCGTCTTTTGCTTGTATCTCAACTATAGGTTCAGGATAGAATTTAGGATTTAATTTTTCTATATCCCGTAGTATATCTTTAGGATGATAGAGTTTTTTGAATTTTTTTAGATTTTCCTCAAAGAGAGGTTTATTAGCAGCTAAAGATCCAAGCGCGATTAGTTCGGTAATCATACGCACCTGAAGTGCCATTGACTCAATTTGAATGCCCGTATACTTCATGTTAATCTTTTTGGATATTAGTTCCTCAATAACATCTGTTCTGAATACGATTTCTTCCATAATAGTAAGATATGCTTGTTTGTCTGGACTCATAATTTCAATATAGCTCCTCAAAGTATGAAATACCCTCTTTATTTTTTTCGTTTAATTTTTAATACATGCCAATCCTTGAAGACCGAAGAAGTCCGATTCATACCCCATTCCACAAAACCGCATCAATCTCCCCCATAACCCCAAGCGTCTCCGCCACAGCTACCAGAATCGCACGATACCGCTGGACATCTTCACGCCGCAATTCCACCCCGCGCCGATCCCGCAACCATTTCTCACACACCCGATACGAACCAATTTCATACTCCCACACCCCAACAGGTACATCCGTGAAATATTGAGACGTATTAATCCAAACCCGTCCGTCCAAATAATGCACCTGTCCGACAACCCTATCTCCTTCACCCTCAAACCGATGGCGTGGTGGAACTGACCCATCTTTCAAAAGGTGCGCGTCAATCAACCGCTGCCCCAACGCTGCGAGCGTGCGGAACTGCGCAATATCGCGTGGTAACGGAATACGCGGGAAATCGTATTTCAAAAAATCGTAGTACCGTTGGCGGTAGGTCGGACTGGACAGCACCGCATAGATATAGGCGAGGATCTCCTCCGATGAAACACCTTCGGGTAGGTTAAACGGCTCAATTTGTGGAAGTGCCAACGCCTCCGAGAGCGCAGTAAGAAAGGCAGGCTTGAAATTGAGCGAACGCTCCGTCTCAAGTCCCAATTCCGCTGGATCTGGGTATAGGTAGAGCGGAAATACATGGGTAGGCCCATCTTTGTTTGAGATGCAATTGCCATCGATAATTCGGTTGGTAACAAAGGCGTGCTGCCATGTGCTTGCACTTCTGAGGCTACGGTGTGTGCAAAGGGCAGGATTTTCTTCCTGCAGATAAGGCATAATTAAAGGACGGGGAGCACAGTGAAAACCACGCGATTGTCCAGTATAATAAGTCCAGCGTGTATCATAAGGACGATAAGTTATAGGTTGGGTGTGCTGTTCAACATCTGGGTGAGTCCGAAGATCCGCCTGGGCAAGGTGAACCTTCCAGTCCTGGGTGTCTTTTCGCAATTTGTATTTCTGGCGGGCTTCATCTTCAGAAAGCGAAACAAAATCTTTTACAGTTCTATGTAACTGCTCAGCAGTCCAATGGATCGTCAGTTTATCGCGGGCTGTGAGAATTCCAATTGAACTGGTCTGAAAAATATCGGTAATTTTCTTCGATTCTTTTTCATATTCTGCTCGCGCTTCCACCTCCTGCGGTGTAAAATAATAGTACGGTGATTTTGGTTGAAATGCACACCAGTTATTGGTTTCGACATTGATCTCGGAAAGTGCGTTGTATTTCTCCTCACGAAATCCCCAAAGATCAGCATAAGAGATCTTTGCCGGTGCGGGATTGTTCGGTTCTTTTACACATAAGAGAATAGTGACTCCTTGCTTGATGTCAAAGACGTTTTCGTCAATTTCCGTCTCCGGAGCAATTTCCCCGATTCTGCTACCACCATGTAAATTGAAACAATAAATAGCATTGAAACTTTTCATTAGGGATTGCCTCATTCTGCGAAAAGTTACTCCGCGAAGAAAATTATTATTGACAATATATCCAATGATGCCTTCACCATTTTTATCAATTCGCCACTGTGCCCAACGGATAAATTTCACATAATCGGCTTGAAGAAATTTCGTCTGATCTTTAATTCCCAATAATTTTCCATCTGTTGGTTTATAATCTTCAATAAGTTCTCCGATAAAAGTCAACCTGTTTCCTATACTGCTTGGATTCGCTGAATCTTGTGGATATGGAGGATTGCCAAGAATAACCAGCAGCGGTTCGTCTCGCTTTACCGACAACGCCGCATTCGCCTCATCAGAGATAAACTCCGCAAAAGGTAACGGGGGCTGCATCTCCTCCGGTTGTTCCAAAGTGTTCGTGAGGTAGATACCGAGGCGTTCATCCGCACGCCATCCTTGCGATTGTAAAAACAAACCCAACTTCAAATGTGCGATCGTATAGGGTGCAACCAGCAGCTCAAACCCAAAAATCCGTCTGACCAGATCGGCGTTGACATACGGGGCCCACTCCGCAGTACCGTACGTTTGCGTTACAGATTCTTGGATATGCTCCAACACCGTCAACAAAAAACCACCCGTCCCCGTCGCCGGGTCAAGGATGAGTGTATTGTCATCAGCGAGCCCGTCCCGTCTGTTCAATTCCGTTTTCAACAGACTGTCCACAGACCTGACGATATAGGAGACAACCTGTGGTGGTGTGTAGTAGACACCGCGATCAACGCGACGCTGCGAGTCGTATTCAGTGAGGAACGTCTCGTAGAAGTAGATAATAGGATCTTGGAGGTGATTCCGCGCAGCAAACGCCGTGCGGAGCATCTCCGTCGGAACGTTTCGGAGGAGTGCCGCAATCTCGTCCAGAATATAGGTGACGTTCGTCTCCAATGTCGGTGAAGCGATATGATGAAAGAGTTGGACGAGGAACGGGTTTGATCGCGGAAGTGCCTCCGCAGCCGTATGTCGCGAGAAGTGCGTCGCATTCGGGAGTGTGCAGCGCGCCGCAAACAACCCATAAGCGAGCGTCTGTGCATACATATCCGCAAAATCGTCAGGGGTCAATGTAGACAGGAGGAGTTCCTTGAACGCCGAGTACATCCGATAAATATCGTTACTTTCATCAGCGAGTGTCGTGGCGACCTGTATTTGTAGTTCCCGCGTCCGTCTCGCAAGGTATCTCGCAAGTGCTTCTGGCGTGGCAATCTGAATAGGTCCAGCGTTTAGAAACCTTTCCAACAACGTCTCTAAATCTTCAGTTCCTGTATCAACCCGTGCCTCCGCACGCAGCCGCCCCTCTGTCCACAACTGGAAATCGACGAAATTCGTGAGGATAAAGTTATCAAGGTTTTCGGTAAAACGCGCGTTTTGTTCCGATGCGTGTCCGGTGAGATTGTTCAGGTCTCTACGATATGCCTCCGCCTCAATATAACCGATGGGCAGTAATCCGTCCATGGCAACGAAATCCGGTCTACCAATCTGATCTAATCGCCTCGGTTCTTGGACGAACCTTATTGTGTTTCTGCGAAAATAGTCAACGGAGAGTTCCTCAAGGAAGGCTTGGAGGTGTGGGAATAGCGAAAGTTCTGGGGTTGCTGCTGCGCTCTCTTGTGTATGGCGTATCTTCTGTAGATAACGGTCCCAATGTGTTTGAAAGTTCATATTTTTCTTCGTAATCGGGCTTACAAAGCCCTCCCACAATTTATTGGACAAGCTGTGATGTCAGTGCGGAAAATATTGTATGTTTCAGTGAGATTCTCTAACCTCTGCATTATATCCTTTCTGGATCTTCTGTGCAAGGTCTTTTGTCATAGTTTTGGGCGTTATGTTGGGTTACAAGTTATGGGTTGTGGGTTATGGGTAGCAAAGATGGATTTGTCAACATCCTTGATTTTTCAATAAGAGGGGTGGTATAATATGAATTTACATGAGTTCGATTAAAAGTAGTAGGCACAGGCTGTGAGTTCTCTGCAACAGGTAGGTTCCTTGTAAGGAGAGACAATGGATAACAAATTCATTTCAATCATGACAGAGCGCATCGTGCGCGACTTTGATCCTTTGCAGATTATCCTCTTCGGTTCGCAGGCGCGAGGCGACGCAGATCGGGATAGCGATATAGATCTGCTTGTGATTTTTTCGGAGCTCACGGATAAACGGAAAACTGCCATTGACATTGGGCGCGCGCTGGCTGATTTACCTGTGGCAAAAGACATTATTGTATCAACACCGAAAGAGTTAGAACGCGGCCGCCCGCGGATCGGCTCCGTGTTGCGGTATGCTCAACAAGAGGGTAAGGTCCTTTGGAAGAGTCGGAGCGCGGCGGCACAATATGATACACCCAACAAGGAGATAAAGTCCGCTATGGCAACAGCTGATCGCCTTGCAGACACCGCCCGCTGGCTCCGCTATGCGGAAGAAGACTTGATAACTGCTGAAACCTATTTACAGGATCCGCGCGTTCCACCTCGCCAATCCTGTTGGCATGCCCAACAAGCCGCTGAAAAAGCTCTCAAGGCGGTATTAATCTTCTTGCAGATCGATTTTCGGAGAACGCACGACTTGAATGTTCTACGAGATCTGTTGCCTGAAAGTTGGCACCTTAAAACCGCGCTGCTAAACTTGGAGGACCTAAACAGATGGGCAGTCGCAGCCCGCTACCCGGAAGATGGACAAGAAGCCACGGAAATAGACGCATCCGAGGCTGTTGAACAAGCCCGTGCTGTGTGGACAGCTGCATCTACGGAGCTCACACAACACGGTTTTCTTATTGAGAAAGCCTGATGATTCGTTGAAAAAGTAGTTGACAACTACGACCATTTCATGTTGCTGAATTACCATTTTAGTGATGAATTAGAGGATATGAAAAATTATGGCGAACGTTCAGACATACTTCAATAAATTTCATGATACTATCAGAAGAAGTTACGATGATAATAGCACCTTACGGCAAAAGAGAGATTTACTTTTAGATGACTTACGTGGGGGTTTACGAAGGTATGCCCAAAACCAAAATGTAAGAATCCCAAGATTTGAACACTTTAATCAGGGAAGTTACGCGATGGGCACAGGTGTTGAACCTCTCCGAAGCGAAGACTATGATATTGATGTGGGGCTGAATTTTCATCTCTCAAAAAATGACCATTCTTCCGTTGAGGTTAAACAGTGGGTTTATGAGGCCTTGCGAACTGGGAATCGGACGGTAGAATATAAACGGCCTTGCGTGAGAGTGCAGTATCACCGGGCAGGTGAGGAACTCTATCATATTGACTTGGCAATCTATTCAGCAAATACCTATAATTGGGACAACCGAACTTATCTGGCGAAAGGCTTTTTAGGTTCAGCCCCAGAGAATCAGGTGTGGGAAATCGCTGAGCCCCAAAAACTGGTAGAAGTCTTCCAGCAAAAATTCCAGAATCAAGATGGGCACCGAGAACAATTCAGGCGAGTTATACGGTTCCTGAAAAGATGGAAGGATGTTAACTTCTCAGCAAATGGAAATGGACGGCCAACAGGAATCGCAATGACAGCATGTGCTCACAATTGGTTTAAGATTGGGACACGTTATAATATTCCTGATGGGAAATATTACTATGACGATTTAACAGCACTCAAAAATTTGGCTCAAGCAATCATTAATCAGTTTGATTGGTGGACAAGTCGTATGAGTGTTCATCTGCCTGTTCATCCGTACAACGAACTATTTAAAAAGATGAGTGATAGACAGATGGGAAACTTCAAAAGTAAACTTGAAGAATTCAGAGACGCTTTGAGTCAAGTGGAGTTGACTGTTGACACATTAACGTCTTGTCAGACTTTACAACTCGTTTTCGGGGATGGTTTTCCGACCCCATGATTGGTTTTAAAACAATGAATAGTAAAGAGAAATCGAAACCTAAATTTAACTCCGGAAATGTGCCACAGCATACTCGCCTGAAATTATGGGTCAAAGCAGCTGGCCGGTGTGAGTTTCTCGGATGTAATGAACCCGTCTGGCGTAATAACCTGACGTTAAGTGACAAAAACTTCGGGGAAGTGGCACATATTGTTGGATCCAGCGAAGATGGTCCTCGTGGCAGCGAAGAATCAGTGGATTTACGAATTGATTATTCCAATCTCATGCTTTTATGTCAACGATGCCATAAGGAAATTGACGATGACCCTGACAGATATCCAACCGAGTTGTTACGTCGGTGGAAACAGGAGCATGAGAAAAGAATTGAGATTCAAACAAACTATCCAGAGGAGATTCATAAGTCAACAGTCGTGCTGTTCACAGTAAAAATTAAAGACAGGATTCCTCGAATTAACCATGAGGCTTATCGCAATGCAATGTTCCCGAAATATCCAGTCGATGAAGGGATTAAGATTGAAATACCTGATTTTGACCGGTATGGCGATGAAGCTGAATGGAGCACTTATGCGAGAACTATTGAAAGAAAAATCAATACACGTGTTGAGGAAGGAATAGACGAGAAAAAGATCAAACATTTCTCTGTATTCGCCATTGGACCTATGCCGCTGCTTATGTTTCTGGGTAAATGTATCGGGGATACCATACCATCAGATTTATACCAAAGTCATAGGAACATCAAGGATACAAGTCAAACATGGTCGTGGCAGGTAGAAGGGCAGGAGATGCAAACCTCCTACATTGTGAACCCCATTAAGTTCGTGGAAAACAGTGAAAAGGTCGCAATTATATTAGCACTAAGTGACACAATCGGTGAGGACAAATATGCTAATTTCGTTGACGATACTTTTAGCGTTTATGAGATCACTATCGAAAATCCTTCCCCGCACTTTTTGAAAAATCGCAAGCAGCTTGAATATTGCAGTTATGAGTATCGGAAGTTACTGAATCGGGTGCAATCTGTACATGGACATCGCTGCAAAGTTTTTATTTTACCAGCAGTTCCTATATCAATTGCGATTGAATGTGGACGGGTTTTACTACCAACAAAAGACCCCGAAATTTTCGCCTGCGAATATTATGATAAAGAAGGGTTTCGTAAGGTTCTGAAAATAAATTGATTTTAGTAAGCTGCTTGACCGTGTGGAGGCACTGAGATAGGTTTAATACTTCTTGGCAACATGGATATTTTAGTGAAAGGGTCCAACTAACGAAAGATTACAAATGGCAAACAAAATTATAGACGAACTGATTGAGGAGCGAATAGATATATTTCGTTCAGCATTTGCGGTGCGTGCAAAAACTCTCTTTCACGACGATGAGAAACAAAACAAACTCAGGCATACCGGAGAATTTGGTACATATCGTGAAGCTATCGTTCACGATTTCCTTCATTCTTTCCTGCCACAGCGACTGGCTATTGACACAGGATTCATTGTGAACGCGTTAGGAGATGTAAGTGGGCAGATAGATCTCGTTATTTACGATCCATCGCTTACACCACCATTGGAGTCGCAGAATCGACAGAGATTCTTTCCTATAGAAACAGTGATAGCTGCTGGAGAGGTGAAGTCTAATATGAACCGTGAGCAATTTAAGAATGCTCTTATTCGACTTGCAAAAGTAAAAGAGATGCGTTCAGCTGTGTCTGATGAATCGTCAGCGGCTGTAAGGTGGCATAGATTAGCAGAGGCAAAGTATAATCCGGTCCGGATTTCTTTCGATCAAGTGTTCACTTTTCTAATATGTAATCGTATTGATTTCCCATTGTGTAATACCTTTCCATCAACTCTGAACGAAATATATAAGTCCGTAGCTTATGCACATAGGCATAGTGCAGTGTTAAGCCTTGAAGACGGTCTACTCTTTTATATTGATCCAGATAATGAGACTTGCTCTTTTCCTATATCCACGACGGGGATAGAAAACAACCGAAACTATTGGGTTCACAGTCTTGATAACAAGTATGCTCATTTCAAGCGTTTCTGTTCAGATTTATTTTTCCATGCAGTGCATTGCACAGTAGGGTATGTCAACCTATTAAAGTATGCAAATTTCGGTAAGGATAAGATGAACTATTGGGTCGAGAAACCAAAGTCAAGCGAATAATTTAACGTCGACTTAATAATAAAAATACGCGTATAATCGTAGGTGTTTTGCTTGGATGTTTTCCTTAGGTAGAATGGTAAAGAACCAAAACGTTGTAATGCCATCGGAAATTTGGGCCACTGTCTAAACCAAGATTGTGATGCAATGACAATCTCATTGAAAGGAGCCTCCCATGGAGGGCCAAACGAAGAAGGTTCACCCCTGAATTTAAGGAAACCGAAGTTGTTGTTGAGGTACTCAGCGGTCAAAGCTCACAAGGGGCACTGTGTCAACGACATAACCTCAGCGCAGAAGACCTCTCAAAGTAGAAACGCCACCTCCTTAAAAACACGGCGACCCTCTTTAAATCCGCTGATAAACAGTCCAAACCATCAGTAAGTCGATAACGATACTACTATTTTTAGAGTTCCTAGGGGTGACATGTTTCTAAAATCGTGTGTAAACAATCTACCAAATATTCCACCAAAGATGAAAATTGAAATAGGAACAACTGTGAAAAAGTAGTCGAACAGTGGGCTGTCCACTTTCAAATGAGGAGTAAACTCAGTTTGTAGTCGTGCGATTCATCGCAAGGGAAACCCAAGACGCAATGAATTGCGCCACTACGAACTCCTATCAGTTTGGACGTGACACAGCACTAAATTCAAAATGGAGGTGTAAGTGGCATACGACAGCAAAAATCACCATTACGTTCCCAGATTTTATTTGAAAAACTTCGCTTATGACGAGGGTAAATCTCGGGTTTTCTCTATGAATCTGAAAAACAATATCCATAAGAACAAAATAAGTCAAATTTGCTCACAAAATAATTACAATTCTCCGGAACAAGAAATTCTGCAAAGCAGATTTGAAAAGGTATTTGCGGATATATTAAAGGAAGTGATAGAAAGCCCTATGTCCCCAGATATTGATCTTTCCCTAAGATTCTTGAAGTTTGTTGGTTTTATGTTAGGAAATAACATCAAAAAAAGAAAAAATCTGGCTGAATCAATCAGTTCATTTGAATTGCAAATAGAAGGGTTACATAATAATCACAAGATATTAATTGATGAGGACCATAGAAGTAGGTTTGACTTGAGTCTTGCTTTTTCTAATGCGTTCTTTAATGAATTCCGGAATTGGAATTTTATTCGACGTGAAATAGGAAACAAGCAAAAAGTTTTCATTACCAGTGACGATCCAGTTAGTATATTTAATCCCGAAAATTTGTTGGCTCCTACGTATATTGGTATTGAATGGAAAGAGGCAAAAGTGGAGAATTTTGGTGATACCATTATTTTTCGCGGTGAAAGGGGCATAAAAGCAGAAGCATCATTTACCCTTGAACGTATATCTTTCCAGAAAGATGTTATGATGATTTTTCCAATGACTCCTACCTCATGTCTTATTGGTTTTTCAGATAATAATAGGTACGCGAGGTTCACGGAAAGTCCCATGAAAAGTGACAACATTAATGATTTGATAAATACCATAACCTTCCGTTACAGCAATAAAGCTGCTTATTCACCATCTAAAGAACGTCTAAAAGGAACTGTAACTCAACTTCCTAGAGTACTACCAATGTAATGGAGGAGTTCTATTATTGGTTTTGGTTAAGTAGAAAGGAAGTGTAATGCCGCTGACTGGATGCTTGACCACGCAGGAGCTATCGAAATGAATCTGATGAAACCAGAAGAAGATGCACAGGAATCTCTTATACAGGATTTTAGTCTGCCGGTGTTAGGTATTTTGATGAGCTCCGCTATTGGCGATCCAACGGGAATATCCGCAGCTGTCATCCCAATAATTGTCAGAGAAGTCATACGCCGAGTGATTTCACCTCTTACCAGCAGAAGTGAATCCAAACGGTTATATCAATGGGCGAAACAAGCTGTAGAGGGTATTGCGCAAAGATCAAAAGACGGTGAAGAATTTCGGAAGGATGGGTTCTTTGAGGAAACCCCTACGAATCGGTCTAACTTTGAAGAAGTTGTGGAGTCAACTTTGAAAAAGGTGATAGATACAACAGAGGATCCGAAAATAAAATTTATGGCGAATTTAACAGAAAATGTTCATTTCGATCAAGATTTAGATATAGATACATATCGCCAGATTTTAAAAGATCTTGATGTACTCACTTATCGGCAGCTCTGTATAATAAGACTTGTAGTTCTATGCGAAAATCAGGAAGTAAATGTTCTTCGGATAAGTGAGGCGGATATAAAGTGTATGTCTGAAAACGAGCGGACAAGATTTTATTCTATTGGTAGAGAGTTTGAAAAATTGGTGGATGATCACTACATGCAGTCGGTAGCTATGTTTAGAGATGAAGAAACTAATGAACCGTTATTGCAGTACCCAAGCGCGGTATATATTCCATCTTATACATACCGATTACATTCCTTAGCGAACCTAGATGAGATCCCAATTGAAGATATTGAAAATACATTTTCAATATGGAATGTAAAACTGGAAAAACAGGTCTGATCCTCAATGCTAATGATCTGTGTTGGAAAAGGGTGTGTAAAGTTTTTGTCAAAGCATTGATTTTTTTCTGAGGCCAGGTGTGTTTACATAGCACTCCAAATCAACGGTATGAATGCCTTAATGGCATTCTCCGGGAATGCGAGAGAAAGGCCCCATCTTTTTCTATAGACATATTGCTCCCTTGGAGCAAAGAGATTTCTTGATGGAGAAGAGTTCCTCACGCCAGCGGCGTGATATGTCTATAGAAATTCCAATGCGAAAAATGCTGCACTCCAGCGGAGTGCTATGTCTTAGACTGCTTACATAGGAAACGCTGCCGAAATATTTACACACCCAAAACTTTGCACACCCGTTGGAAAATGAATTGGCTTTGCACAATTCTCCCTTTTGTGTTATGATACAATCCACTAAAAGGAGAAATTGTGACCTACCGCAAAAAACTGATTGAAGTTGCTTTACCCTTAGATGACATCAACCGCGAAGCTGCACGCGAGAAATCTATCCGCCACGGGCACCCTTCCACACTAAACCTCTGGTGGGCGCGTCGCCCCTGAGCTGCTTGCCGAGCTGTGCTATTTGCCTCACTTGTTGATGCCTCTTCCAATCACGGCGATCTCACCGAATTCAGGAGTCCTGATCATGAATAAAACGATTTCATTAGACGACCTGCCACGTCAAGTTGAAGACTTACTGCGAACAACTTGGGAAGGGAATGAGAGCCTTGTGCTTGAACAAAACGGAAAGCCCGTTGCCGCGATCGTTCCAATGGATGAGTATCGCAAATGGCATCCAGATGAGGACGAAAACACCTTCGCTTATGAACTTCCAGGGCACCTCCTTGAAGCGTATCATGGTTTATTGGACAAGAAATTTTCTACTGGACTGACGAAGAAGGAAGAAATTACGTTGTCGAAATTAGATCAGCAGTTGGATGGTGCAGAAGCGACGCAGCCACTTATACAATTTATGCAAAGACGCACTAAGGCACGAGACGAAAATTTGAGGAAGAAGTAAACCTATATTATGAGCACTTCTTATCTACGGTATCTACATACTGCACAAGACGTTCTGAAACAGATTGAGGCGACACAGACCGATGCCATCGCACAAGTATCTGAGATATGCGCTGAGACAATAGCAGCAGATGGACTCGTCTATCTGTTTGGTTCCGGACACTCCCGTATGGCAGTCGAAGAAATGTTCCCACGCTACGGCAGCTTTCCAGGCTTCTTTCCTATCGTTGAATTAGCGGTTACATATCACAATCAAGTTGTCGGCTGCAATGGTCAACGGCAGGCGCTCTTTTTGGAAAACGTATCAGGCTATGCAGAAGTGATCTTACGCAACTTCACCTTCGGTTCAGATGACTGTATGATCGTGTTTTCTAATTCTGGAACAAATATCCTTCCCATTGAGATGGCAATGGGTGCGAAGGCGCGAGGTCTTCCCGTGATTGCGGTCAGTTCTATTGCGCACAGTCGTTCATCGACCTCGAAACATCCTTCTGGCAACCGTCTGTTTGAGATTGCTGATCTGACGATTGACAACTGCAATCCACCGGGCGACGCTGTTGTAGAAATTCCGAATTTAGCCTATCCGGTGGGTCCCACCTCCAGCATCGGCACGTTATCAATTGTGAATGCCATTAAATGCCAAGTTGCCGAACTGCTGACGGGGCGCGGAAAACCGCCAGTCGTGCTGACGGGGGCACATTTTCTCGGACCTGAAGAATCAGCGAAGCAGATTGAACGCGCTTATGACGATTACAAGGCACGCACCCAGAGAAGTTGACATTACACAATTTTTCCGTTGACTTCTCCCGTGCAAACTTGTATACTTTAAGCATGGCAGTCAAATACTGGGGCTACTAAATTAAGGTGGGATCCGCAGGATATTCTGGTGCTGAACATGACCGAAAGGATTGCAGTGATGGGGGGGACGTTCAATCCAATCCATTACGCGCACTTGCTAAGTGCTGAACAGGTTCGGACAGGATTGGGGTACGATAAAATCCTGTTTATCCCGTCTGCGAGACCGCCTCACAAAGTTTCTGATGCTGATATTATCGCACCCGAACACCGGTACCAGATGGTACTTCTGGCGATCGCAGGAAACCCGAATTTTGAAGTGTCACGCATTGAATTGGATCGGGCAGGCCCGTCATATACGATTGAGACCTTGAAAGCCCTTGAGAGGCTTTACGGAGACACCCGTGAACTCGGCTGGATTATTGGTGCCGATTCGCTTATCGAGTATAAAATCTGGAAAGACTTTGATGAGGTGTTGGCGCGATGCGTGATGATTGCAACGACGCGTCCGAGTTACGATCTGAATCAGGTGCCGCCTGAGATACGCAATCGGGTTACAACCTTTCCAGTAACTGGCGTTGATATATCTGCTACAGTCATTCGTGAACGGATTAGGAAGGGGCTTTCAATTCGGTATCTTGTGCCCGAAACAGTTCGATCGTACATTTATCGCCACAAGTTGTATCATTAACCGAAGTCGTGGCTTTCGGGTTGGATGATAAGGATGTAAGGATATGCAACACACATGCAGTATATGCGGAACAGTTTACGATTTTTTGTGGAAAGAAGGGACGCCTCTACCGAAAAATTTCCCGTTCTGTAGTGCACGATGTAAGGCGGCGGATCTGGCTAAATGGCTGAATGAAGAATACACTATTAGCACGCCTTTGCCGAGTGTGATATTGTCGGATACCGAGCGGGAGCTCCTTATCGAATTGGGGATGGACCCCGACGATGATGGCGGCTAAAACGGTAAAGGTCTATGTAATATGAACTTGCAAGGAACATCTAACAACACGCTAAATCTACAAAATGATCGGGCAGCTTCTACATTAGAAATGCTCCGAGCACACCCAAAGTCGGTTGAAATTCAAGCGTACCTCTCAGCAAAACTGAGTGTGGAACGCCTCGAGCACGTTCTCTCTGTCCAAGAGATGGCGGTTGACTTAGCACGCGCTCACAAAGCAGATGTATGGCATGCCAACCTTGCTGCGCTGCTACACGACAGCGCAAAATGGATGGACACCGAGAGGTTATATCGGGAAGTAGAACGTTACGAAATTCGCCTTGATCCAATTGAGAAATTGAATCCGTCGCTTTTGCATTCACGTGTTGGCGCGGAGCTGGCGAAAGAGAAGTTTAAGGTAACCGAGTTTGAAGTCCTTGAAGCGATTCACAGCCATACAACCGGTAGTCCATCAATGCCTCTTGTTTCGCAAGTGTTATACGTTGCAGATTTTGCAGAACCGATGCGTACATACAAGGCAGCGGAGATTGTTAGAAAATTTGCATACATAAATTTGGAACGGGCAGTGCATCACGTCGCGCGCGCCCAGATTGAACGTCTCCTGCAAAAAGGCGGGATGATTCATCCGAACACGCTTCATACATATAACAAGATATTTGCTGGTATTAGCAATTATGGCGGATTTTAGCATTAATTAGACACTCAGTGCCGGTTTGGGTATGGCGGAAAGGAAAATCAGATGGCAGAACACAATACGTTAGAGATAGTAAAAGCCGCGGCTTCTGCCGCGATGAGCCGACGCGCGCAAGACGGTATTATCCTTGATCTGCGTGAGCTTGATTGTTTCACGGACTTCTTTGCAATCTTCAGTGGGGTTTCCGATATTCAGGTCGAAGGTATTTCGCAAGCTGTGCTTGAGGAACTTGAAACGAATTGGGAACAGCGTCCTTGGCACCAAGAGGGAGAGCGTAAAGCGGATTGGATTCTATTGGATTATGTCGATTTCGTCGTCCATGTTTTTCTTGCTGAGCGGCGGACCTACTATAATCTTGAACGCTTGTGGGCTGAAGCGGGACGTATTGAATTACCGGAATTAGCGATGCCTGCACACTTGGAATCTCTATCAGACGAGACATCGGAGGGAACTATAGACCCGGATGGTGCATTAGTTTTCGGGGAGCATGCGGGAGGAACACCTGAGGAATAACTCGCTTCTTAAGCGGTGGGCATTGCGACAATTAACAGCGCGTAGGCTAATCGACGCTTACAAGCAGCACTGTGACGTTATCCGTGCCGCCATAGTCGAGTGCTGTATTGACAAGATTATTACACGCTTCTTCAAGGTTGGCAGCAGATACAATAATATCGGCGATTTCTTGGTCGTCCACAATTAAATCGTGCAAACCATCTGTACAAGCGACAACGATGTCGCCAGGGACGAGTGGATAGGCATCGGCATTGATAGTGACTGTCGGTCTAAGTCCGATCGCTTGTGTAATGATGTTTCGCTTTTCATGGACACGGCCCTCTTCGGGTGTTATTTCGCCTTGTTCGACCATTTTTTGAACGAAAGAGTCGTCTGTTGTTATCTGTGTCAGGCTTTCATCGCGCAAAACGTAAAGCCGACTGTCACCGACGTGAACATAGGCGAGGTAACTAAAGGTAACAAAACCGGCAATCAGAGTTGTGCCCATACCGCGGGCTGTACCCCCGTTTTTGGAGGCAGTATAGATGCGTTGATTCGCTGCCTCAGCAAGTTCGCTCAAAACGCCAAGCCGCTTCATGGGTCCTAAATCACTATGTGGAGATGCCTGGGCTTGTCCCCATTGCTCGATAACATCAAGAGCGAGCTTACTCGCCAGGTCACCTCGTTCGTGACCGCTCATACCGTCGGCGATAGCAAACAACTGGAGCTGTGTATCAAAGTAGTATAGGTCTTCGTTTCTGTCACGAAGTCTACCTGTGTCCGTTTTTGCTGCAAATTGCATTTTTTCCTATCGTCCGCGTGGAGTGTGATCGATAATACAAAAGGTTGCCGCGCGTGCTTCATATTCAAGGAAGGTACCAAATTCGTTCAGTAAAACCGTTTATTTTTTTAAGTCGATAGTAAAAACGATAGAATACAAATATGGTTTCAAAATTTTAGTGGGGTCTGGCGTTGATTCAGTGAAAACCCTGAAAGGTCTAGGTTCCTGAACCTGCTGCAAAAAAGTCAACATGAAGATTAAAAGATTGTCTGCCGGTCCAAAACATCATTTTTTCGGCTATTACGGTATTAATCCGTGGGATAATAGTGGCAGGTATCATCTGGCACTGGAGACAGATTTTCATACCCATCGCCCTCTACCAGAAGATGTCGCGACGATTGGACTGATCCACCGCGACACCCATGAATTTATGCCACACGCCCAAACCTCCGCTTTTAATCTCCAGCAGGGAAGCATGATGCATTGGATCAATGGCGGCAACGTGGGTGAAGCGAATGGAGCCGCTGCGGAATTCACGTTTAACGACTGGGAGGATGACCAGCTGGTATCACGTGCCTTGGACCCAATTACGGGTGTTGCGCGCACAATTCGCGGCGCAATTGCTGCTGTGTCCCCTACGGCTCCAATCGCTATCGGGCTTAACTATGGACGAATGGCACACTGCCGTGCTGTTGTTGGTTATGCGACCCACACGAAATCTGCTGCCGTTGAGGCACAGCCGGAAGATGATGGCTTGTATCGGCTTAACCTTCAAGATGGGAGCTCAAGGCTCGTGCTTTCTATAGCCGAGGTCATCCGAGCAAGTCGGAACGAACATTTGATCGGTAAACGGACATGGTTCAATCACGTTTTGTTTAATACAGATGGCACGCGGCTCCTGTTTTTCTGCCGAGTCCGTCAGGAGACACGGTTTTATTCTTCACTCTGGACAGTGAACCCGGATGGTTCTGATTTGGAAATGCAAATTCCGTTCGGTTATAAGGTTTCACACTTTGATTGGCAGACTCCGACGCGGATTCTTGTTTCTTCAGATATATCTGGTGAGATGGGGTTCGTTGAATTTACAGATGGGCTGCGGGACTTCACACCGTTTGGGCGCGGTGTCTTGCCACGCGATGGACATGCCTCATATTCTCCTGACCGAGAGTGGCTGCTTTGTGATAGTTATCCAAGTAGTCCGCAGCGTTTGGCACAACTAATGGTCTACAACATTGCCGAAAATCGGAAGATTGTTTTAGGGGAGTTCCATCATGAAGCGCAGTTTGTTGGGGATATTCGATGTGATCTGCACCCGCGTTGGACACCTGATGGTGCAACTGTTACTTTTGATTCGGTTCACGAAGGTTCCCGACAAATCTATCTGGTTGATCTCTCGTCTCTGGCGTGAAGTCGCCTAATCTCGTTAGAGGATTCTGATGTTGCAAGATGATTGTTCTTATGACAAAATTGGACGGCTGCCGAGCATTGTCAAATGCGCATTTGCTGATATTAGCGAAGGACGCGATGCTGTTGTTTTGACAACGGAACCCGCGTGGGCGGCTGTCAATGGAATTGCCGTACACCCGAAACAACTGATCTATGTTGACGGGAACACGGGCGCGTATATGACGACGCTCGCCGAAGCGTGTGAAGGCGAAGTGGTTTACGGCATCGGTGGCGGTCTGGCGATTGACACTGCTAAATACGTCGCATCGGCAAATGGACTCCCCTTGGTTGCGCTGCCTACTATCCTGTCAACAGATGCTTTTCTCACTGACGCGACAGGTGTTAGAGAAAATGGGTGTGTTCGCTACCTCTCTTCAAAAACACCGGATACTGTTATTATAGACATGGATCTTTTGTGCAACGCGCCTGCGCCGATGCGTGCGAGTGGTGCTGCGGATGTCCTTTCAATTGCAACGGCGATGTGGGATTGGCAAGAAGCCGAAAAAATGAGTGAGAACCCACCCAGTCAGCAAATTACACCACAAATCATTGACATAGGTACGACTCTCCTTCAAACGCTGCTTGATAACGCACGGGAGATTGGTCGCGGCACACCTACAGGCCTGAAACTTCTGCTTGACCTACTCTGTATGGAGGTTCAACTCTGTTATCTGTGTGGACATAGCCGCGTTGAAGAGGGAAGCGAACACCATTTTGTCTATGCAATTGAGAACCATCTAACCCCTGCTAAACAGACAAGTACGGAAAGTGTGCATGGAAATGACGGAACTGTTTTACACGGGGAACTCGTAGGACTCGGCATCTTGCTGATGGCTGCCTTGCAATCTCAACCTTCTTGGACGCAGTACCGTCATGCCTTGGAATGCTTACAGATTAACTACCGACTGCCAGGTCTCTCTACTGATGCGATCGCTGAGACCCTTATCGGTTTATCCGCCTATGTCACTGAACATCAACTACCGTATACCGTTGCAACGACATTGCGAATTACGCCCGATATCGCCGAACGAACCATAAAAACCGTATTGGATTAAAGCTGAGGATTATGGAAAAGAAAAACAGCCAGACACGATCAGATACCCCTATCTCGGTACTTCATGGACAATCCATCGTAATTGATTCGCACAATGACGCTATCGTGGCGCATATCCGCCGCGATAATATCAGCCTTGCTGACGAGCATTGTCAAAATCCCACGCAACCCTTGGGAACGATTGCTTATCTGCGAGGTCCAGTCCCTCCAGAGGAAGAAGCGATTGGCATCCAACTCAACATCCCGAAAATGCGGAAGGGTGGGATTGATGCTGCCTTTTTTGCTGTCGATGTGACACGTGCGTGGAAGAACCATCTCGCTTACGCTATGGATGCTTTCGGCTGGTTCGATGCAGAGGTAACAGCCAATGCCGCCGATATCTGTATCGCGCGACAGGCGAAGGATATTCGCGAAGCGAAAGCGGCGGGCAAACTCGCGGCAATCCTTGCGATTGAAAACAGCGAAGCCGTAGAACGGAGCCTAAATGTCCTCCGTTCCCTTTATTTATTGGGGGTTCGCTCAATCGGATTGACCCATAATCCCAATACGTGGGCATCAACAGGAAATGATGAGGAAGATTCGGGCGGTGGCTTGACGAAATTCGGGGTCGCATTGGTCAAAGAGATGAACCGGTTAGGGATGCTTGTGGATGTTTCCCATATCAGTGAACGTGGGTTTTGGGATGTTTTGGAAATCTCTGAACATCCTGTCATCGCGTCTCATAGCAATTGTCAGACCTTATGCCGCCACTCACGTAACTTAACCAACGAGCAATTGAAAGCCTTAGCGGCTAATGGGGGTGTTATTGGTATTACTTTTGTGCCTGGGTTTATTACCTTGGACGGTTGGACGAAGATGCCGCCGTTAGCGCAACTTCTCAATCATTTTGCCTACGCAATTGACATCGCCGGTATAGACCATGTTGGCATCGGCTCCGATTTTGATGGCGGTGGCGACTTACTCAAAGATGCCTGTGAATTCATCAAAATCGCGGAAGGCTTGAGTGAGCGTGGCTATTCCGATACGGATATCCGAAAAGTGCTCGGCGAAAATCATCTGCGCGCTTTTGAAGCAGCGTGCGGGTAGGCATTCCATCGGTTCCACTTAGAGGTTTTCCTGCAAGGCGCGAGAGATAGAGTGCCACACCTCGTCTACACCAATGCCCTTCATACAGATGTTATCTTTGCACTTATCTGTGAACTGCTTACAAGGGCTGCACGGCACGTCATGTCGGATGATTTGGTGTTCCACCCCAAGTGGTTGAAAACGGATGTGGTTGCCGGGACCGAACAGTGATACAGTGCGGGTCCCAACGCCTGCTGCAATGTGCATCGGGCCTGTATCGTTGGTAAGAAAAAGATCACACTGCTCAATACAAGCGGCTAACTGCCTCATCTGAAGATTACCCGCAAATGGAATCGCGGGCATCTCCATAAGATTCGCGACCTTCTGCACGAGTTCAGATTCCTGCTGTCCACCAAAAATCAGAACGTCCGCATTGAAGTGTTCCACCAATCTATTCCCAATAGCAGCAAAACGTTCGGGCATCCATTCGCGTAGTTTCCATCCAGCCCCCGGAAAGAGTCCTACTTTTAACTTCCCGGCAACGATACCCGCAGTCTTGAGCCGCTGCACGGCATCTCTCCGTTCAGATTCAGTGAGAAAGAGTTCTAACTTCTGATCTTCTGCTGGAATGCCTACCGCATGCAAGATGTCAAAGTAATGCTCTGTAGCGTGTTTGTTCCCTTGTTCAGGGACACGAACCGTGCAAAGCCTACCTTTTCCGACCCGTTCGGTGGCACCACTGAAGTACATGAGTATCTCGGTCCGAAACTTCCGTTGGAGATCAATAGCCAGTGTGAACTTACGTTCACGTAGCAGACGAACAACGCGCCACATTTCACCTGTATCTTTGTCTTTGGCGAGTCTGTCAAAGGTAATTATTTCGTTGAGATGTGGGTTTTCACGAAGGATATCGGCGGATTGTTTCGCTACGAGCATAGCGATGTGAGCGTTAGGAAAGTTGGCGCGTACTGCCCGGATGGCTGGTGTTGTCAGTACAATGTCGCCAAGGGAGCTGAGTCGAATGAGCAATATTTTCAGAGAAACCATTTCTTAACCAACGACTTGTTTTTCGAGGTTGTTCAGTGCTGTTTCAACCAATGCGTCTATATCTAAGTTTGACTCTGCGTCCGCTAACTCGGCAAGTGAAGCGCGAGTTGCAGGATGCTTCGGCACGAAGAGGGAACAACAGTCTTGGTGTGGACGTGTGGATACGTCAAAGGTGCTGATCCGTTGTGCCTTTTCGATGATTTCAGCCTTATCCTCACCAATAAGGGGTCGAAGAATCGGAATGTCAGCAATCGCTTCGATGGTACGAAGATTCGTTAACGTCTGCGAAGCGACCTGTGCGAGACTCTCACCTGTAACAAGTGCCTCGGCGTTTATCAGAGTCGCAACGCGTTCCGCGATGCGCGTCATCATCCTCCGGTACAACAAAACGCGGAACGGTGCTGGTGTCTGTGTAACAATAGTCTGTTGAAGTTCAGCAAACGGGACGAGGTAAACCAGACTCCGATAATTTGAAACTGCCAAAATTTCAGCGAGTTCAATTACTTTCTCCAGAGACGCTTTATCGGTATATGGATAGCTATAAAAGTGAATAAAAACCGCTTTCGCACCGCGCTTTATCATTTGCCATGCGGCGACAGGAGAATCAATCCCGCCTGACAACATTACCAATACCTTACCACTCACGCCGACAGGCAATCCACCGATGCCAGGAATCTTTTCTGTGGAGATGTAGGCGTTTTTCTGTGTTATTTTAATCCAACAGATGAGATCGGGGTTATGCATATCCGCTCGTGCCCCGGTTTTCTCAATGAGATGTCCGCCGACCTCAGCACTGATCTGGGGCGACGTTAGGGGGAACGTTTTATCAGTTCGTCTTGTTTCAACCTTAAGAGACTCGTAAGTTCTTCCCTGAATTTGCTGCAGGGCAGTCTCTTTGATGGCAGTCATGTCTCTCTCCGTAGTGCAAGCGAGTTCAAAATAAGCAATCCCCATAACTTGTTGTAGACGTTTCTTAATTTCAGGGACATCGGCATTTTTTCCGAGTCGGACGAGAATTCTGTCATGCAGTCGCTCTATCTCTGCATAGCCGGTGCCGCGCAGGGCGACCTTGATATTACTTACCAGTCGTTTTTCAAAAAATATCCTGTTTTTTCCTTTAAGTCCAACCTCGGCGTAGTGAACGCTAAATAATTCTTCCATAATTTGTCTCACACGAAAAAGATTTAAAGGGACACTTATTTACGAAGGACGGCATCTGTCAAACTGAAATGAAGTTTCGCGACATTTCCCAAAGCATTACTGCCATGCAGTCGGATAAATTCTTTACCGGCATCAACGACTTGATATGAGCCTCTTGGTAGGCGCATCTCGTATTTTTCAGACAGCGCTTCCATCCGTTTTAGAAAAGCGTCGCGGGCAATGATAGAGGCTGCAGCAACAGCGATGTCACGTTCTGCTTTCGGTACTTGGATTATTTTTATTGTTGGATGTAGTTCAGCATCTGTTTGTTGTGTAATAAGGTCGTTTTTAGAGAATTTGTCAACAAGTACATGTTTCGCACCGACCCGAGTTGCCAAAGTCCGGATGGCTTCTCCGTGAAGCGAAGCGAGTAAATGATTTAAGTTTTGTCCACGCCTACGGAGCGTGTCGTAAAGCGCGTTGTAATTAGTTGGTATTTTTTCAACAACAACGATATGCTTCTCATAGTCATTGTGCATCCGTTCAGCGAGGTGTTGAAGGCGTCGGTTTGATAGCTTCTTCCCATCAGTGATACCGAGAGTTGAAAGGATTTCGCGACATGCTGCGTCTACATAAACGGCTGCAACAACAAGCGATCCGAAATAATCGCCTTTTCCGGCTTCGTCTGTTCCAATCCAGGCATCCCAGTTGTGTATGGTATCCATCTCATTGATTCGGTTCTGTTTGCCCTATTTTCCTTGATTTTGCGCTTACGTTAAATGCCGGAGCGCAGCAAATTCAGTAACCTGCTTGCCTACGGCTTTAACACGTTCACTAAGTTCAGCGTCACGTAAATTGCCGTCTATATCAAAAGCATCGGACGAGTTGGGAATTGATGCGTCATTCGGGACAACCCAAGCGTGCAGCGCGGTCCCTACCGTTCGTAACATAGAGATAGTATTGACTGCTCCCATGCGTCCGCCGGACACACCGATGAGTCCGATAACTTTATTCTCAAATTCGTCAAACCCCATCAGGTCGAGTGCGTTTTTGAGGACGCCGCTGAAGCTGCCATGGTATTCCGGTGAGCCGAGAAGTATGCCGTCGGCGCGTTGGACCTTTTCCCGCAGTTTGAATACTCCGGGTGGGTAGTCGCTCTCGTTCGCAACAGAGCCTTGAAAAACAAGTTCGTATTCGCTAAGTTCGAGGAATTCGACCTCAGCCCCTGCCTCTTCCGCAGCAGCGAGCGCGATTTGGAGTGCAGCGTGTGTCGTACTCCCCTGTCGTAGACTCCCGCAGATGGCAACAACGTAGATAGATCGGTTATCGGTACCCTTCATTTTCTGTATCCCTTTCTGTTGAATTGTGTCCTATCATAGCATAGGTATGAAGGGATGTCAAAGATTTTATTGGCTCGAAACACCAAGGGGAGTCGTGGGTGTATCCTAATTATACCATATCTGAAAGCCAGACGTCATCTGTTTCTGTAAGGAGACTAAAAAATTGCAAACACAGGTTTCCCTTGACATATTTAAACATCTCTTGTATCATATTCCCAATGGGTTAAAACGCGGGCTCTTTTTGAGGTTCGCAGGGCACGTTAATTTCGCTTAGACATGAGGAGGTTACTCATGCGTTTAGTTATGTATGTTCTCGCTGCCGTCCTAATAATAGGCAGCGCACTCTCCACGGATGCCGCGCAGGTTCAAGATGACGGTTTAATCCTTTACTTCAGTTTCGATGAAGCCAAAGGTGGAACACTTGTGGATGAAACCGGAGGCGGAAATGATGGTGAAATCGTTGATGGCGCGAAGATCGTCAAGGATGAAGTTGTTTACGGCAACGGTTCAATGTTATTTGCAAAAGGCGCCGACAGTGTGACGGTCGATTCCTTCAAGGAATTAGAAGATTATACGGACAATTCCTTTCTCTTCTGGCTCAACTTTACGGATCCAAACTCCGGTGGTTGGGATCAAATCATCGCGAAAAAGGCACCCGGCTCTGATCGTTCACCCGGGATATGGACCTGTAACCGTGTGCCTTTGCACATCCACTACCGGTTCAATCCAGGGAACGCGGGAAGCCATTGTGTCGGTCCTGATGGAGAAGGTGATACGTTTGACGAAAATAAGTGGTACCACATTGCGGGTATCAAAGAAGGCACTGATTTCCTATTTTACATTGATGGCAAAGTTGTCGATGAACAGACTGTTCCGAAGGATCACGCGCAAGGCGCAGAGAAACTTTACATCGGTAAAACAAATTATAATGCTGCGAAGTTCTACATTGATGACCTCTATGTCTACGATAGGGCACTTGATGCTGATGAGGTCACCGATGTGATGGATGGGAATCTACTTCCAGTTGAATCCCAAGACAAACTTTCTACTACATGGGGGCAACTCAAAGCACGTCGTGACTAATAACGCACCCACAAAGTGTAGGGACGGAGTTTCTCCGTCCCATATCTACCTCTTCATCCATGCATGTTTACCCATCAGTCTCGTCAGTTCCTTTCAGTGAAAATTTTGTCTCTCTCTTTTATTTTCTTCGTTTCACCTGCTTTGGTGCCGGGATGGTGCGATCCTGAAATGGAACTCAATAGCCGGATTGAACGCGGTATCCGTTACCTTGACATGGAACGGTACGATCTGGCGCTCGTCGAGTTTCAAACGATCCGAAAAGAATTCGCCACATCCGAGCGTATTCGCAGTTTCGCCCACTGCTACATCGGTATTGTCTATCAGGAGCTCAATAGCCTCAGTGAGGCGATAGCGGCGTATCAGGCTGCATTGGCACTGGATGGACAGCCAGAGGTTCATGGGAATGCTCATCTTCATTTAGGCATCATCTACAAAGTGCAAGGTGAGTTATCGCTCGCTGAAAGCCATCTCAAACAAGTCTTTGGGCTATTGACTGAAACTGCCGAAGCATACATTCATCTCGGCGATGTTTATGCGCGCCAACGTCGATTTGATGACGCTGAGAAAGCGTATCAGGCAGGCATTCGGTTGCATCCAAACCATACTGAATCCTATTACGGATTGGGGAGAGTCGCAGAAATGCAAAATCGGCTGAAACAGGCTCTGGCGTATTACGATGCTGCCCTCGCGCGAAATCGCTATCTATCCCAGGCACACTATCGGCGGGCACTCGCATACCGACGACTTGGGGATAGTGAACACGCGGAGGTGGCGATGACGCAGTTTCGTCGCTTAAAAACTTATGAAGATAGGATGCACCAATACCGAGAAGCCCTCTACAGGAACCCGAATCTGCCAATGCTTTATATTAAACTCGGTGAACTCCATGAAACTTATGACAACTTAACAGAGGCATCTCGAGCCTACAAAACCGCAATACGGGTACACCCGTCTTACTTGCCGGCATACCTCAGCCTTGGTGAGATATTGATTCAACAGCGGAATCTTGAAGAAGCCATTGAGGTCTACCAAACGGCTGCAAAGATTGCACCCAATAATCCACAGGTATCGGTGAAGTTGGGGGTCATCTATATCAACCAGCGTCAGTTTGAACCAGCGATTCTAGCGTTCAAACAAGCGATTGCAGCGGATAACACCGCAGCAGAAGCATATAACAACTTGGCGCGACTCTACGCTGGACTCGGCAAAGAGATGCAGCAAGCAATTGACTTAGCCGAACGCGCAGTTACTTTGATGCCGACGGCGAAACATTACGACACACTCGCGTATACCTATTACCGCAATGCTGAATATACGAAAGCTTTAGGGGCGATTAATCAGGCACTCGCGTTAGCCCCTGATTCGGATGAGTATAACGCAATGCTACTGAAAATTCAAGATGCACAAACCGCAAATAAGCATCTGAAAAAATAAGGTTCACACACATAATCGAAAGGAAACGTATGAAAAAAGGGATCTGTATCGGCTCATTACCTGGTGATTCAACCGAAGCGCGGTTCAAACTCGCGAAGGAAGCCGGGTTTGACGGTGTTGAAATCGGTACCCTCGAAAATGATACTGACCGGCACCAAACAAAACAAATCGCAACGCAATGCCAATTGGAAGTGTTTAGCGTGATGAACAGTAAACATTGGGCGTGTCCACTTTCTGATCCGGACGACAGCGTTCGCGCCGCATCGCGGGCAGGCATGCTTGATTCAATAACAACCGCATCGGCTATTGGCGCAGACACCGTGTTGCTTGTTCCTGCTGTTGTTAATGACGGAACGAGTTATGAAGAGGCGTATGCGCGTTCGCAGGTGGAAATTCGTAAGTTAATTCCGGAGGCGACAGAGAAAGGCATCGCGATTGCCCTTGAGAACGTTTGGAATAAATTTCTGCTCAGCCCGATAGAATTTTGTCAGTATCTTGATGCGTTTGAGAGCGATACAATAACCGCCTATTTTGATGTCGGTAATATCGTCCTATACGGGTATCCGCAACACTGGATCCGTTCTCTTGGAAATCGTATTTCTAAAGTACATGTCAAAGGTTTTAACGCCACCGAACTTAGGTTCACTTATCTCATTGAGGATTGTACAATCGATTGGAACGCTGTCATGGCGGCACTTGAAGGGGTCGGTTATGACGACTATATAACGGCAGAACTACCTGTTGATAAAGACAACCCAGAAGGAACGGTGCATGGCATCAGTGATGATATGGACAGAATTATCGCTGGACATGTGTAAAATAGAAACGCCTAACGCGCTTAGAAAGCGTACCTACAGAAGCAATGGAAATTATCATTCAACCTACCTATGCAAAACTTGTGGCGGTTTCAGCGGAAATCGTTCGCGATGCGCTGCTAAAAAAGCCAAATCTTGTTTTAGGGCTTGCCACCGGTAGCACACCGATTGGACTTTATGAAGCCTTGATACGAATGCACAAGACGGATGGACTTGATTTCTCGGAGGTGACAACTTTTAACTTAGATGAGTACGTCGGAATCCCACCGAACCATCCGTATAGTTACCACACCTTTATGGAGACGCACTTTTTTAGTGCCATCAATATCCCTTCTGAGAATTGCCATATTCCACAGAGTACCGCGGTTGCACATGAGGAATTCTGCGAAAGATACGAAGCGACGATCGTAGCAGCTGGCGGTATTGACATTCAGATACTTGGTATTGGCAAGGACGGTCATATCGGTTTTAACGAACCGAGTTCTTCTCTGGGTTCTCGAACCCGTATCAAGACTCTCACGCAAAGCACCTTGGAGGCGAACGCGCCGCATTTTGGTGATAGTGTTGATGCGGTACCAAAAATGGCGATTACGATGGGCGTAGGCACAATTATGGACGCAAAACAATGCCTGCTGTTAGCGAGTGGAGAATCGAAAGCGGCGGCGATTGCTCACGCAGTGGAGGGACCGATTACAGCGGAAGTGCCTGCATCGGTCCTGCAGATGCATCCGCGCACAATTGTGGTCATCGACGAGGCGGCGGCTTTGCAATTAAAGCGCGTAGATTATTACAAACAGGTTTATGCAAATAAGCAGAAACTCTTGAGTAGCGGTTAGCAGATATTCGCTTACGAGTCTTGATCTTCACACAAGCCATATTCTTTGGTTTTTCGTTGGATCGTGCGACGACTCACTTTGAGTATTTCTGCTGCTTTTGCTTTGTTGTTGTCTACGGATTCAAGCGTCGCGCGTAGTGCTTCACGGTTAATTTCATCAAGCGACATGCCGACTTCCACGTTTAAGTGCTGCTTTTCTGCCGCAACAGGTTCCCAAACATCGGGAATTGACGGTAGATTTGAAAACGCTGTCCCTGTCGCTTTCAGGATCCGTTCGGGTAGGTCAATCTGTTGGATTATAGATTGCGTTGACATCACAACAATTCCCTCAATGCAATTTTTCAATTCGCGAACATTTCCGGGCCACTCGTATTTCATCAGTGTTCTAATAGCCTCTGGCGACAGGTTTATCGGAGCTTTGCTATTTTGTTGGCAAAATTCTTCAAGGAAGTCTTTAACAAGAAGTGGAATATCTTCGATACGTTCCTGAAGCGTCGGAAGATGGATAGGGACGACGTTAAGTCGGTCGTAAAGGTCAGGCAGAAATTCGCGTTTTTTCGATGCGTCTTCCAAGTCGTGATTTGTGGCACATACAATGCGGACATCAACTTGTATGGTTTTGTCTCCACCGACGCGTTCAAATTCGCGTTCCTCGAGTACCCGCAAGAGGCGTGCTTGGTTAGAGAGGCTGAGCTGCGAAATTTCATCGAGAAATAGGGTGCCGCCGTGCGCGAGTTCAAATCTTCCTTTTCGCTGATGATATGCGCCACTGAACGCGCCGCGTTCATGCCCGAAGAGTTCGGATTCTGCAAGGTTTTCGTTTAGCGTTGCACAATTAAATGCGATCAGGGGCCCGTGTCGCAAACTGCGGTGATGGATCGCTCGGGCGACTAATTCCTTACCCGTACCACGTGCCCCGTAAATCATTATGGTCGCTTTTGTGGGTGCGATTTGGGCAATCATTTCGCGGATTCTGGTGATTTCAGGCGACTTGCCCGTCAAACGGCGTAGACCTTCGTTTTCATCTATTTGTGATTGCAGCTGCCGATTTTCAAACGCGAGGCGTTGAGTTTCGAGGGTTCTGTGTAGGAGTGCCGCCAGATGAACTGGGTTAACCGGCTTTGGTAGGAAATAGGTATCTTTGTAAGTGAGCATCGCTCTGATACCGATGTCGGTTTCTAAGATGTTGGGTTCTGTAATAAAAATTACACCGACATCTGGATGATGCTGTATCGCCGCCTCCAACAGTGCTAATCCATCAATCCGTCTTGCTTTCAATTGTGCAATAAGGATATCTACCTTCAGATGTTCAATATGATAAAACGCCTGATACATATTGCCTGTAGCAACGAGACGTAGCCCTTTGCCTGCTAACGTTTCGCAGACAAGTTCACGCTCCGTTCGATCGGCATCTACAATAAGCACGGTTTTCTGCGTGTCCATGGTTGGAAGCACCTTCCAGAATATCTCAAATTTCTGATCACGTTTCTTAGTCTATAGGCATATAATATCCTATCGCGCCAAAAAAGTGTTGTTTAAAGTTGAGAATTTTGATAAACTATAAACTTAGTAACGTACACTATAAGAAATCTTATTCATAATTTTTCGGAGGAATGAATGGATAGAAAGTTCAGTTCACTGTATAGGCTCGGTGGGCTCACCGGTATCTTGAGCGGTTTCCTCATGCTCGCGTCGAGTATTTGGTTTATTTTCGGTTTATCACCCCAGCCAGAGGAAGGGTTTGAACTTATAGGAAGAATAGGGATTTTTCACGGTATAGGTGTTGTAACGCTTATTTTCCTTATTCCAACTTTGTTAGCCAGTTATGGCTTACTTTCTTCGGAAGCAGGTACACGCAGCATCTTAGGCGCGACTTTTGCCGTATCGTGGCTTATTATAGAGTTAATAGCCCACTGTTCCCAAACTGCTCCATTGAACGAACTATCCAAGTTAGCAAACGAAACCTCTACAGCTTCAATTGGAGAATCACTTTATACGCTCTGGGTAGAATGGGGAGAGGCACTCTTTATGACCAGTGCCTTTCTGTGTGCCCTATTAGCAATCTGTTATGGTTCAGCGCTCGGTGCCTGGGGAAATTCGATTGGCATGTATCTATTCTTTATTTCGGTAATCGCTTTTCCAGTGGGTGTTATCCTGAACATGGATATACAGTTGCACATGCTGACCCGAGGCATTGCATTTCTGTTTCTTGGTGGCATTCTCCTGCAAGCGCCCGCGGAGGAAGAACCGCTGTAGCCGGGCGAGACTGAGAACTTTGCTTACTATCGTCGACCTTTGTACCGAAGCATTTAACGGAAGCGGAAGTTACGCTTCGTTTTCGTCTTCGTCTTCGTTTAGTAATCTTTCCAATTCTGCTAAGATGTCCTCTTCATCGCTTTCTGCCTCGGTGGCTTCTGTGTCAAGCGATTCCAAATCAGAACGGAACTCTATGAGATTGCTCAGGTAGCGTTCGCGTGTAATATTTTCTGCTTCCCCGTGCTCCTCGCGCAAACATTCACCACAAAACTCGCCAATCTGTCGGATACCGGTATCTATATGTTGTAATGCTGCTGCCGCGTCGTCTGCTTGCAGACTCAATTCTGCGCTAGCGAGGCTGTGCATCATAAGCATGTACCCCTTATATTGGTAACTCTGCCAAGCGATATCTGATGGCGCGCACTGGCGTGCCAAATTCGTTACAGCAATGTTAGTAGCAGTATCACGCTGTACATCTTTCCACCGTTTGATACTTGCAAACAAAAGGTAGCGTGTATAGCGATGGAAAGATTCCTCGAAGAGCGTTTGCCATTCCTCCGGTTCTAATTCAAATCCTTCACGAGTCCCGTGGTGTTCTTCATACGTCCGTAATTTTGCGAAAAAGTAATCGTAATAGGAATCCACACCGTGCGGGCGCATCCCGTCAGGACGGCCGGTTGCGTAAATGCGAGAAATCGTAAAAGCGTTTGGTTGCACAACGACAACCTCTCTACCATCTTCGATTTTCAGGACACTCACGGGGCGTTCCACATCAAGATTCAGCATTTCGAGAATCCGATCGAAGGTTTGAACCCATCGGGTGTTTCTTTGTATAGAGTCGTTGGTTTCCATTTATATATCCTTTTTGTACTTTTCAGTTTTCAGTAATTGATCGTCGGTAACTCGTTATGACGGGTGGGAGCGCGGACGCCTGCCATACACTTACCTGAAAACCGATAACTATTAAAGCGTCCGAAAGTGGTCTTGGAGAGACGTGACCGTAATATCTCCACGTTGCAGCGCATCAATAGCATTGACGGCTGCGGCGGCGCCAGGAATCGTTGAGAAAATCGGAATATCATGGGTTATTGCCATCTCCCGAATTAAAAGTTCATTCGGACGGTGCAAGTCTCCGGTCGGTGTATTGATGATCAGGTCAACGGCATGATTTTTGATATAGTCATGAATAGTCGGTCTGCCTTTTCCGATGCTGAAAACGAGTTCTGCTTCCATTCCATTGCGGAGAAGTACTTTCGCGGTTCCGTGTGTGGCGATGAGTTCAAAGCCCATATCTATGAGTTTCTTGGCGATGAAAATAATCGCGCGCTTGTCTTTATTTTTGACGCTGATAAAAACTTTGCCACGCAACGGTAGCGTATAACCGCAAGCCTTTTGTGCTTTCGCAAAGGCGCGAGAGAAATCTGTGTCAATCCCCATTACCTCGCCAGTAGATTTCATTTCGGGTCCAAGTCGAGTATTGGAACCTGGAAAGCGATTAAACGGAAAAACCGGTGCCTTGACACTGAAATATGTAGGTTCAATTTCACGTGTAAATCCAAGTTCAGCGAGCGTTTCGCCTGCCATGACACGCGCTGCAAGTTTTGCCAATGGCACACCGATCGCTTTGCTCACAAACGGGATGGTTCGAGACGCACGTGGATTTACCTCAAGCACGTAGATTTCATCATTTTTTATGGCATACTGGACATTCATCAGACCGCGCACGCGTAGTGCTTTTGCCAAAGCGTAGGTGAAAGTTTTTAGGGTTTCGATCTGTTCGTCTACGAGCGTATAGGGTGGTAACACACAGTCGCTGTCTCCTGAATGGATACCCGCCTCCTCAATGTGTTCCATAATACCACCAATGACGGTCTTTTCTCCATCGGATATTGCATCGACATCCACTTCGATCGCCTCTTCAAGGTATTTATCGATGAGGACTGGGTGCTCCGGCGAGGCTTGAACGGCAGAATGCATGTATTCCTGTAAGAGTTCTTCGTCGTAAACGATTTGCATTGCACGTCCCCCTAAAACGTAAGACGGACGCACAATAACAGGATAGCCAAGTGCTGCAGCGATAGGCGCGGCTTCCTCACTTGATGTTGCCGTACCGTTAGGGGGTTGCATCAATCCAATCTCATCTAATACGGCTTTGAAGAGTTTTCGATCCTCGGAGCGAGCAATATCTTCAGGACTGGTGCCGATTATCGGAACGCCTGCCTCCTTGAGCGCGATAGCAAGGTTTAATGGGGTCTGTCCGCCGAACTGAACAATGACCCCGAAGGGTTTCTCTTTGTGGTAAATATTTAAAACGTCTTCACACGTTAGAGGTTCAAAGTAGAGTCGATCCGAAGTATCGTAGTCCGTACTAACGGTTTCCGGATTGCTGTTCACCATAATAGTTTCATAACCTTCGGCTTTCAAGGCGAGGGCAGCATGGACACAACAGTAGTCGAATTCGATCCCTTGTCCGATCCGATTTGGACCCCCGCCAAGGATCATGATTTTCGGTTTATCAGATGGACGGACCTCGTCTTCGCTGGAACAGGTAGAATAATAGTAGGGCGTTTCTGCCTCAAACTCAGCGGCGCAGGTGTCAACAGTTTTGAAAGTCGCTTCAATGCCGAGACCTTCTCGACCTTCACGAATGGTACCCTCGGATACGTTGTAGATGTCGCTTAATTGTCGGTCAGAAAATCCGAATTGTTTTGCTTGCTGCAAGAGTTTCTTTGTGGTTACACCATCGGGTTCGCCATTTTGTGGAATGTGATTTAGCACAGCGTCTTGCAAATGCTGTTTTATCTGTTGCTGCGTGCTCGGCTGGGACAAGGTCTGTTCAAAGTCAACGATTTCCTTCAAATTGTAGAGGAAAAACGGGTCAATGTGCGTGTAGGCATGAATTTCCTCAATACTCATGCCACGCGCAAGGGCAGCTTTGATATAAAAAATACGCTTGACGTTCGGAATACTTAGCTTGCTCGGAAGTTCAGACAGTGGAAGTTCTTCGAGTGGATGGTTGTCTAATCCAGACCATCCGGTTTCTAACGAACGGAGTCCTTTCTGTAGTGCCTCTTTAAAGGTCCCGCCGATCGCCATCGCCTCACCGACTGATTTCATCTGTGTTGTGAGGGTCTCATCAGTACCTTGAAATTTTTCAAACGCCCACCGCGGAATTTTAACAACGACATAATCAATCGTCGGTTCAAAGCACGCTGGCGTTTCAGCTGTAATATCGTTGGGTATTTCATCTAAATTATAACCGACGGCCAATTTTGCAGCAATCTTAGCGATCGGAAATCCAGTGGCTTTTGAGGCGAGCGCGGAACTCCGAGAGACGCGAGGGTTCATCTCAATGACAACCTGTTTACCCGTCTTCGGATCAACAGCGAATTGAATATTTGAACCTCCTGTGTCAACGCCTATTTCGCGGATAATTTTAATCGCCGAATCCCGCATGAGTTGATATTCTTTGTCTGTTAGGGTTTGGATGGGGGCGACGGTAATACTGTCACCGGTGTGGATTCCCATTGGATCGACATTTTCAATTGAACATATTATAACGACGTTGTCTGCTCCATCTCGCATGACCTCCAACTCGAATTCCTTCCAACCTATAACGGATTCTTCGATAAGCAGTTCGCTGATAGGGCTTAAGGCGAGACCGGCGGCGACCATTTTTTCGTATTCTTCGATATTGTAAGCGATTCCACCACCAGTACCGCCGAGTGTAAACGCGGGACGGATGATTGCGGGGAACCCGATCTCTTTAACGAGATCAAGGGCTTCCTGCACGGAATGCGCGATACCGCTCTGGGGGACTTCCAATCCGATTTTTATCATCGCCTCTTTGAAGAGGGCGCGGTCTTCTGCTTTTTGGATGGCTGGCAATTTGGCACCGATAAGTTCGACGTTGTATTTATCTAATACGCCGCTTTCCGCAAGTTCGACAGACACGTTTAGCGCCGTTTGTCCACCGAGCGTCGGTAGCAGTGCCTGTGGACGTTCTTTGGCGATGACGAGTTCCACGGTGTCTGCTGTAATCGGTTCAATGTAGGTCTGATCGGCGAAATCCGGGTCTGTCATGATAGTCGCAGGGTTACTATTGACGAGGGTAATTTCATACCCCTCCTCTTTGAGTGCCTTGCATGCTTGTGTTCCTGAATAGTCAAACTCGCACGCTTGACCGATGATAATTGCGCCGGATCCGATAATTAAGATTTTGTCTATATCTGTTCGTTTTGGCATTTTTTTCGCTCTTAAATCTGGTCATCGTTCCACTTCGTTCCACGATGGTTTCTGGTTAATTTCAACGAAAATGGGAGAATGTACGGTTATTAAATTCTATAAAGAAAGAGTCTATTTTAGGTTTAAAGAGGTTTGTTAGCACCTGAAATACTGCAAGGACAACGGACGCAGCAGCTCAGATTTAATAGTTAAAAATCCATCATTTCTGTAAAGCGCGAAAAGAGATAAGTCGCATCGTGCGGACCGGGTGACGCTTCTGGATGATACTGCACAGAAAAAATGGGATACTCCCGATGTTGTATCCCTTCCAGTGTGTCGTCATTTAGGTTAATATGTGTAATGTCAACGCTATTTGGCAGTGAATCAATGTCAACACAAAACCCGTGGTTTTGTGAGGTAATTTCAACCCGATCGGTCTCAAGATGCTTGACGGGTTGATTTGCGCCTCGATGTCCAAATTTTAGCTTGAACGTTTTTCCGCCGAGGGCAAGTCCTAAAAGTTGATGTCCCAAACAGATGCCGAAAAGCGGTTTTTTACCCATCAACCCTTGTATTGTCTCAATCGCATAGTCAACAGGCATTGGATCCCCCGGACCGTTTGATAAGAACACACCGTCTGGCTCCGCGGCGAGGATCTCTTCAGCGGTTGTCTGTGCTGGCACAACTTGAACTTCGCATCCGTGTTCGGTAAGTTGACGCAAGATGTTATATTTGATACCGAAATCGAGGGCAACCACACGGTATTTTGGATCGACATTGTTATTCTCTTGATGCTGCCACGCATACGGGTTTGGACATGTTACGCGTTGCACCAAGTCCCAACCGACCAGCCCGTGCCAGGCTTTCGCTTTCGCGACCAGAGACTCAGGGTTCGGGTCTTCTGTGGAGAGGCAACCGTTCATGACACCGTGGACCCGGAGGCGACGGGTGAGTGCCCGGGTGTCTATCCCTTGGATACCGATGATACCGTGTTCGGCAAGGTAGGTATCTAAACTCCATTTTGAACGCCAATTGCTGTGGTAGGCACTGTATTCACGAACGACAAATCCCTCTACCTGTGGTCCGATAGATTCAACGTCTGCTTCGTTGCAGCCGTAATTACCAATCAACGGGTAGGTCATTGTGACGATTTGCCCTTTGTAAGAAGGATCGGTCAGAACTTCCTGATAACCCGTCATACTTGTATTAAAGACGACCTCGCCGGCGGTTTCGCCCGTCGCGCCAAACTGCTCGCCCTCAAAAACTGTTCCGTCGGCTAATGCCAAAATTGCTTTCATATTTTTCTTCCTTCTCGGAGTGTGAGTGTCTGCCAGCCTTTAAGTTCCCATCCATCGAAAGGTGTGTTTTGACTTTTTGAACGAGATTTTGTTACGTCAACCTGTTTAACCGAATCAACATCGATAGTGGTGACATCTCCGACTGCTCCAGAGGACAGTGTCCCGCGGTCGATACCGAGGATGTTTGCCGGAATTGAAGTCATTTTCGCGATTGCCTCTATCAACGTCAGATGTCCTGGCTCGACGAGATGTGTAAACACAAGGGGTAGACACGTTTCCGATCCGATAATTCCGTTAGGCGCATTAAGCATACCTTCTGCTTTTTCCGAGGGTGCGTGTGGGGCGTGGTCGGTCGCGATTGCGTCAATTGTTCCATCACATAGACCTTCGATGACTGCGTCAATATCGGTCTGTGTACGGAGCGGTGGATGCATCTTGGCATTCGTTCCCTGTTTCTCTACCTCCGTATCGGTGAGGATCCAGTGGTGTGGACACGCCTCGGCAGTCACATGAACACCTCGGCTTTTGCCTTGGCGGACTAACTCGACGGCACCGGCTGTGCTAACATGAAGCACGTGGAGATGGCCACCTGTCATCTCTGCTAACATGATGTCGCGTGCTACGATGATGTCCTCCGCGGCGTTTGGGCTGCCGATGAGACCTAACTTTCGGGAAGTCTCTCCGAGATTCATGACGGCACCTGCATTGAGATTGTGATCTTCGCAATGAACCATAATCGGGAAACCGAGTTCTGCGCTCAAGGCGAGTGCGTCGCGCATGCGTGCAGTATTCATAACGGTAACGCCATCGTCGCTGAAACCAACTGCACCGGCGGAACGCATCCCTCGCATATCGGTGAGTTCGTTACCAGCAAGGTTCTTGGTAATACTACCGAAAGGAAATACGTTGGTTGCTGCGGTTTCTGCTGCGATGTCGTAAATCTGCTCAATCTTTTCGGGCGTATCTATCACCGGTAATGTATTCGCCATACAAGCAACCGACGTGAATCCCCCTGCGGCTGCCGCCGCTGTGCCGGTAGCGATCGTCTCTTTGTGCTCAAATCCGGGTTCACGGAGATGGACGTGCATATCAATTAAGCCGGGTGTAACAATCAAACCCGTTGCATCGTATACATCCGTAGTTGCGGGTTTGGAAATCTTTTTCTTAGCATTGATTTGGGCAATTCTGCCATCAGCGATAACAAGATCGCCAAGTTCATCAATGTTATTGGCTGGATCAATGATATGCCCGTTAGCAATAAATGCGTCGCTCATTCATCCTCTCTTTCATAAATTATCGCTGCGTCTGTGCCATGCTCTTCGGCAAGCTGCACCCGCACAAACTCTTTTCGGGAGGTGGGGACATTCTTGCCGACGTAATCAGCAGCGATCGGCAATTCACGATGACCTCTATCAATTAGGGTCGCCAGTTGGATTGCTGCAGGTCTGCCGAAATCCATCAGGGCATCCATCGCGGCGCGAACCGTACGTCCTGTATAGAGTACTTCGTCTACCAAGATAACCCATTTCCCCGTAACGTCAAATGGAAGTTCGGTGCTATTCACTTGGATTTGGGTTTCATAGAGATTGAGGTCATCGCGATAGAGCGTGACATCAATAGCGCCCACGTCGACTTCAATTTGTTCGATGCGTTCGAGGTTTTCGGCAATGCGGTGAGCAATAATATCGCCTCGACTTTTAACACCAACGAGAACAAGATCTCCGATGTGTTTATGGTTCTGCTCTAAAATCTCGTGAGCGATTCTGAGCAAGGCACGACGAATTTCTTCGGTGTTCATGACTTGTGCTTTTTCGCGCCCTGTGAAATCTGTTATTGGCATTTTTTGGTCCTATATGCGTTTGTTATGTGCGTTCTCTTAATAAACAAAAAACCTCTCCCGTCTGATGTGACGAGAAAGGCATCATCCAGCCGATTCCGATTTACAATTTCGATTCACATTACGATCTTGCATCCTTTTTTCAACCTCTCAGGATTGGATTAAAAAGGGATTCTTGATATCAACACTCTACTTTCTAATTATTATACCATATTTATGTTTTAATTACAAATTTTCTTTACAGCAAAACTATGCCTTTTGTTCTACCATACTTGCGAGGATACCGAGGATTTTGTCGCACTCGTGAATTGAGTAGAATTCGGTATCAATATAAAGGGTTTGCCCTTCCAATTTGAGAAAGAGCCATTCTGTTCCAGAAGTGGTCGCCCCGTAGATACAAGGGATATCATTTCCATTTTCCTTGTTAAAACGTTGTGCTGCGATCATCTCGGCGACGCACTGGCCGAGTCCTACTGTCAGATCATCTTTCTTTGCCTCAACAAGAATGATGACAGGTGCCTCTAAAACGAATCGTGCCGGAGACAAGCTTACTAAAAAATCACAGACCCCCGTCAATCCGTTTTCGGCATCAACGTTGAAGTCAATCCCAGAAAAAACGCCGATCCGTCTGTCAAATTTCTCGCGGAGTTCTATGAGTACATTCGCGGTAATCAGTTCGGATTTCGCCTTTTCAGTGTTGACAGCGAGAGCTACCTGCATATTTCGTTCCAATACCGCTGTGAGTACCGAACTTGGCGTTTTTGGCTCTACGTGAGAAAAGAGGTTTACCGATTCAACTGTTTCTACTATCTGAAACGCCTTCTTTACTTCGCTTAAGGTAAAGTTGCTATATGCCATTGAGACACCTCCTATAATGCTCTACGCCTTTTGCTTTACCATGCTTGCGAGGATACCGAGGATTTTATCGCATTGTGCGATTGGGTAGACCGATCTATCAATATGGAGTTTCGTTCCTTCCAATTTGAGAAATCGCCACTCTGTTCCGGAGGTTGTGGCACCATAGATGCAAGAAATGTTATTACCTCTCTCAGTGTTAAAACGTTGTGCTGCGATCATCTCAGCGGTGCACTGACCGAGCCCGACTATCAAGTTCTCGCGTTTTGCTTCAACAAGAATGATGACGGGTGCCTCTAAGAAAGAGAGTATCGGAGACAGACTCACTAAAAAATCACATATACCTGTTAATCCTTGTTCAGCATCAACGCTAAACTCAATCCCTGAAAAGAAGCTGATACGGTGATCGAAATGTTTTCGCAGTTCAAACAGCACATCAGCTACGATCAGCTCCGAGCGTGCTTTCTCTGTACCACTGGAGATAGCTAACTCTACCCTTTCTGCTAACTCGTCTATGAAAGGCTCCCGTAGTGCTACTGTTGGTGCTTGAGAAAAAATGTCGGCGGACTCAACTATTTCTAATTGAAACGCTGCTCGCACCATTTCTAATGTAAAATTACTATACGCCATGTGATAAACCTCCTTTCCGATCAGTGACTACCTTGCCTCAATACGTTCGAGAACCCACTTCCGATCGTTTGAAACTGATTGTGTAACTATTCCCCCTGCACAGCACTAATTTCGTCTTCCGAAATCTTGTGAACGCTTTTCGGGTTAAAGGTCTGCGTTGTGTCAACGCGTAAGGCAACCTCAATCCTGCCACCCGTCAGCACAAAGAACTGGATCAGGAAACCCCCTCCCTGCATTGATTCGACCTGATACGCCTCTTCGTCAAGATCATCGAGCCATGACGGTAGAGATTCCTCAAATTTCGGATGCGAAAGGACATCCTCTGGTAACGCGATAATCAGGGTACCCGGATCATCACCGATTGCATCGCCGATGACTTCCCGTTTTTCTACCATAAATGGCACAACGCAATTCGCATATTCAAAGTCATCAGCAGTCGTGCGCTCAGGTGGCACAAGACCCCATGTCAAGTGATGGATAAAAGGATTACCGTACCCTTGCCCAAGCATGTGTTCCAGGGCAGGTTTATCAATAGGATGCACAACGGCGACGTAGTCGAACCATCCTTCGCTGCGCGCCGGGCTATCTGCGGGTAATTGCGCGGAGACGTTAATGTAATCGCAACCGTCAACAGGCGATGGATAGCACCGGGCATCCCACCCGTTGACGTAACCGAGTTGTTTCAAACCGTCTGCGACGAGGTGGGGTGGGTCACAGAAAATCGCAGCGTGATCCATATTCGGATGAATTTCTACACCTGCGCCAGTGACACGTTTAGCAACATCAGTCGCTTCTGTGAAACGGAGGTCGGCATTTTCAATCGTCAAGTAGTCAGCAAAATTTTTGGGTAGTGTAATTAGGTTTTTCATTTTTTTAGCTCTTAAATCTGGTCACCGTTCCACTACGCTTCACGGTGGTTTCCGGTTAAGTCAATACTGCATTACAGCAGCGGACGTTTTTTAGCTTTTTTCAATAAGTGTAAGTTTAACAGAAATCTTACCGATAGGCAAGGACTTTTGTCATAGTTTAAAAGTCAAAAGTTGTTGAAAAAAGTGCCAATCTTTGCTAATGTTACTACGGGTTGTAAACTATACCCAAGATTCAAAAACAGAGGAGCAATTTATGAGAACAAATACCTTTCGCGAACTACTCAACGCTGACAAACCGACCGTTGGCACACATATCCATACGACTTGGCCCTCCATCGTTGAAGCGATTGGGCACACAGGATTGTACGACTATGTCGAATTTGTAGGGGAGTACGGTCCTTTTGATTTACACGATCTGGATAACTTGTGTCGAGCGGCTGAACTGCACAATATCTCCACGATGATTAAGGTTGACCAGGAGCCGCGCGGCTTCATTGCCCAGCGCGCCATCGGTTCTGGCTTCCAGAGTGTGCTTTACGCGGATTGTCAGAATGTTGAGGATGTCAAGGAATGTGTTCGTATCACGCGCGCCGATACACCCGAAGATGGTGGCAGCTACGGGGTAGCGACCCGTCGGTTTTCTTATATGGGATACGGAGGGGGTCCAGAGTACGTCCAAGCCCTCCGTGATGTCGTCAATGTCATTATGATTGAGAAGAAAGGCACGGTTGACAACCTTGAGGAGGTCCTGTCTGTTGAAGGCGTTGATATGATTCAGTGGGGCGGTTCGGATTATTCCATGAGTATTGGAAAAGTCGGTCAGCGTGGGGCACCTGAAATCAGTGAAGCACACGATAAGGTATTTAAGACGGCAGTAAAGATGGGGGTGCCGCCGCGTGCTGAAATTGGGAGTCCCGACGATGCGAAACGCTATCTTGATATGGGGGTCCGGCATTTCTGCATCGGCACGGATATTTCCATTCTCTATAGTTGGTGGCGCGAGAATGGTGACGGGTTACGGAAGGCTATTGAGGGACATTAGTGGAATAGCCATCAGCAGTCAGCGGTCAGCAGTCGGTAAAGATCAATTTGTGGTAGGGACACATTATGCGACTGCCACAAGACTTAACTGACAGCCGATGGCTGATAGTTGACTGCTATTAAAGCATCTCCTGCATCTTTGCCGCGACCCAGTCAACAGCAACATCAATCATCACTTGCCCCTTTTCAACAGTTGCTAACTTGGCTTGGTGGTGATATTCCCGATCGGATTTCGCTTGTCCTTCATTAGAGATGGTAAGTTTCGCACTGTCGTAATCCACACCGTTCCAATCAACATTTTCGACAAAAGCAGCAAGTGCAAACGCCGTCTCGAACTCCGCTGCGTGTCCAGGGCAGACTTCCGATTCCATCTGCGCTTTGACCAGTTCTTCGGTGTATGCTTCCCAATAGGAGTGGAACGCGATATTAATGCCGAGTTTCTCACGGTAGCCGTCTAACCGCTCATGTACGGGACCCGAATTGCCCGCATGCCCGTTGACAATCAGGATATTGTCGATTCCATGCCGACGCATGCTATCGGCGACATCGTATAGCACCTCGCCAAAGACTTCCGGACGGAGCGTGAGAGTTCCCTTATGATCCATCCAGTGTTCGGATACACCGATTGCTAAGGGGGTTGTGACGATAACCTGTGGGAACAACTTTTCGGCGGCTAATTTGGAGACATGCACTGCGCTTTGTGTATCGTGATACATCGCTAAGTGTTCGTTGTGTTGTTCTGTACTTCCAGTCGGAATAATCGCGCCTTTAAGGGTACCTGCATCAATTGCCTCACGGACATAACGCCGTTGGTTTTCCCACAGTAGCACGGATTTAATTTGAGACATTATCTAACCTCCATTATTTCGGTAGGAGACCGCACCTACCGAGTGTGCTTCGGACAGCCGCTATACCATCTTCCATGTACTCCCGGTTTGGTGGAAGGTAGTCTTGTAGGCTTTCCCAGTCGTATTCGTTCTGTGTCGGATCGTCATTTTTGAAAAGAATCTTGGTGCCGTAATCTCGGATTTCATTGATTGCCCACTCATAGATATAGAAACCGAAAATATCTGCGTGTAAGGAGATATTATCCTGTCTCTCGGTAAGATACCGCTCCAAGACCACCTCAAACCGTTCACCCGTGAAAGAGACCAAATCTTTTTCAGGTGGACCTAAGCAGACCCCATCCCAATCAATCAAATGAAGTCGTTCTTCGGTATCGAGAATAAGATTGCCTGGGGTCGGATCACCGTGTGTGATAACGAACGGCGTTTGTAATGCGGCTGCCGAACGTCCAAGACTATCATATCTCTCAGTTGCCTGTAGAATCTCTGATTTATGCTGCGTGAGTGTTTCGAGGAGCTGCTTCTGATATTGATTCTGCGGCGGTATCTTCTTCGCGGGTGCTTCAAGGACTGTGTGAAGTTCATGTCGCAAAGGTAAGTTATATTCTGCTATTGTAAGACTATCTTGAAGTATCTTGCTTTCAAGTCGCCATCCTCGAAGTGAAGGTGAGTCATACTCTGCGACTGTAAGACTATCGGAGGCACTTGTATCGAGACATTCATGAATCGTCGCGAGTAATCCTCCGGTTTCTGATAGTTGTGTATCTGTAAAATCTTTTCCGACTTTCCACAGATCCCAGCGACTTTTACCTTCAATGAACGGAAATAACGCGACACGGAAATCTTGCCACGGAACGCTCAGGGCACCCTCCTGCGTTTCCAAAGGTGCGACAACACCCGATATATTGCACCTATGCTTTAAGAAGAACGCTACCTGCAAGCAGCTATTTGGCACGGAAGTTGAGGCTTTTGCGAAGTATTTTTCGCCTGTCTCGGATACAGTAATATAGCCGTAACTATCTTCGCCTTCTGGGAAAAAAGTTATAGATTGCAAAGGTAGATCATAGGCAGTACTGAGGTTTTGCAATAATTCTATTTGATCAAAGGCGTTGTCGACTTTCATATCTAAATTTCTCGAAATAACTATCAATTTCCGATCTTAACTCAATGCCCGCCATTTCAAAGGCATCCAACAAATCTGTGTAAGTGCCTTCACCACCGATAAAATTCCATAATTCTTCTGCTATCAAAATATCGTGCTGTAAATCTAACATCCCTTTCAGCGTCCATCGCTCATAAGGTTTTGGTTCATAAGGATTGTAAGGGATGCCAATCATTGTATTTACAGATGCCTCTGGGTCTCGCGCTAATTCGGCGGCAGTCCACTCCAAAAGTGTTCGTTTAAATTCCTTGAAATTACCTTTGTTAGGTTTTACAGTTTTTAGGTCGAATAAAAACAGCTCACCTTCATAGTTTTCCAACCAAATGTCCACCCGCGTCAGTTTTACTTTGTCTAAAGTTCCAGTTCGACAGACTTCCCTAATTTCCTGGATTTCCAAGGGTTTATTTGGATCTCTATCTGCGGTCCCTAACCCATCAATAATTGTTTGGATCCTTTGATGCGCTTGGGCACTGATTTCGTCAGCGGGTTTTACTTGAGTTTTTGCGACTCTAAACCTTCCACTCGCCAACGCAATTGCTACCGGTTCATAAAATGAGGTACCAAATTTTGTATTCAAAGAGTGGATAAAAGAATATAAAGCCATCCTATCTTTACCAAGTAGACGATGGTGAAATGGCATGTAACTTGTTTCAGGATTATACGACCGAAACTTTTCTCGCATACATTCCTTAATTTTTTCTTTAATCATCGTTTGCCGTTGTAAAGACATCCGTCACTCCGTTTTTTGTTTCAAGTGGAATATTGTCTCAGAATACGCTGCCTCTCGATTCTTTTCCGTGCGATTCAAGACAGGTCGTTTGTGTTGATTGACAATGGACATACCAGCGATTTCAGCGATAGTCGGATACATATTAAATTTATCGTTTGCTACAATAAAAACATCGTAATCATCAGCCAAAAATCGCTTACAATTTTTGAAAACCTCTGCTACGCCGTGAATATATGATTCTCTTGCTTCTCGCCCTTTTCCTCTAAATAGGGGGCCAATTTCTAATGCATCTAAACGTTTGAATCCAAAGAGATCATAAGCGTAGGCGTGCTGTTCGTGGTAATTGATAAGTCCAACATACGGTGGACTTGTAAAGATACCCTTAATCCGTTGTTTTTGGGCAGTCTCTGTAAAATTAGAATCTACCTGTTTCAATATCTTGAAGATGTCAATTGTCCGCGAATCACCCGTTATGCAATGTTGGAAAGTATTTGTTTTTAATTTACTGAATGCAATCCATCTTTGCACACTATCCTTACAGTACCGGTCCCACCATCCTAAAATAGAAAAGAGAGGTTTGCAGACTTTTCCATGCTTGCGGCAATAATAGGTTGTTGTTACTGGTTTTCGCAACGTGCCTAAATCTGCGTGCGTTGTGGCTCTACAAGAACGGATCGTGCGGCTTAAGATGAGCATCAACGCTTTTTGTGTTGATAGGTTTTCCACTTTGCGAATTTCGTTGTGAACAAAATCAATTTCTGCTCTGATTCCCGGAAGGTACCACTGTTTCATAAAGCGAGCAGAGTCGGTTGGCATCTGTGTATCGATTTGGTACTCGGCAACAAGTTTGTGATACGTTTCCAAAAAAATGGCTTCCTTCTCAGCCCCATATTGTTTCTGATTGATTTCACCTGATCTGACTCGGCGTTTGAAAGACATTGGAAAGTATTGATTATTGAAATCCGTAAGCAATGCTGCGAGTTTAGATTCAAATTCAACTATTCCAGATGTAGCAACGACATTTTTGAGAGCTGCCGTGATTTTTTTGCTTTCCTCATACAAATGAGTCAAATTATATGTCGCCACCTTGCCATTGCTAATGAAAGCATTAAAAGCCGAAACGTCAATGCCAATTGCATGCATACCCAATTCGTTTGCTTGGACTAAGGTCGTCCCGCTCCCACAAAATGGGTCGAGCACAATATCGCCTGGTTGAAAATACACATCTTGCTTAAAGTTGTCAGTGTGTGAATCTAAAAAATATTCAACTAATTGGGGAATAAATTTGCCTTTGTACGGATGCAGTCTATGGACGTGTTTCGTTGTTTCTGCCTCTTTAACCTTTTCAAAAGACAACGTCCAGTTCAAGTCACCGCCGAGTTCATCTTTCCACCGTGTTTCTCTATGGTTCAGACTGTAATAATCCACAAGACTTTGCTTATGAACCAATGTTGCTCCCTTATCTACAACCGACTCAATCCTTCCATACTGGATTAAATAGGTGATATTTGCGGGTGTAACGTTTTTATTTAGATGTTCTGAGGCCCATTGGCTTGCTTGTTTAAGAGTCAAGAGCATTCTTCTATGTTTATCCTCGCACCGGCTATTTGCCTGTTAGAGAACAGGTCTGCGTTTGTGCAGTAGAGAATATCTATTTACTGGAACAGATATACTCAATCTGCTGAAGATGAATCTACTTTCTGGAGAACCACTTTGGTCCCGCTCTTTAGTTCTAAAGTCTTGGCGATGTTTCCCATGTTAATCGCAATTTTAAACCGTTGCGTCGATGTCGAGAACCGTCCCAAATAGTCCCCTTCAGGTACATCTCCGTAATTTTCGACGTATTTTATCTCAATTTTCTGTCCTGTCGCAAACGCTGCTTCAAGCGTATCGCCGAGTTTCCAGCTGCGTTCGGTAAATGGGGCAATGACCAGATCGGTCACGGCGTTGCCGTGATCGTCTATTTCGGTAATTGTGCCAGTGAGTGATGTCGATTGAGAGGACTCCGGCATGCTTGTTTTTTGACTGCATCCAATGAGGAATGCTGTTGTCATAAGAGTGACTGTGAGTGTTAATTTCCAATAATACAAACAGGATTGATAATAGAATTTCACTGCGATACCTCCATAAATTTTTAAACTGTCTTAAGTATAGGGGAATGACAAGCAAATGTCAAGCGGAAGTAACTGGGACAATTCAGTTTGATATATAAGAAGGTTTGTGCTATTCTCTTTTCAGCATGATTTTTCTTATAGGATGTGCGATAATCAATTATTGATACAGCTACAGTCAGAGAGTTGTGTATACAGCAAAGTCACCTCAATTTAAAAATTGAAGCATTGGAGATGAATATGTCGAAAAAAATAAGTGTTTATGATAGATTTTCAAGACCTGTCCATTTTGTCGGAATCGTGGTTCTGTTATTTGGAATCCTATTGAGTTTTTCGGGTTGTGAAAAAATCAAAACGCCGATGATACCAGATACCACTGTCCCGGATACTGAGCCGCTTACAGTGATGACCTATAACGTTTACGTCGGGGGCAGTGCGGAGGCAATTTTATCCGTAGAGAATGTGTTGCAGGTTCCGACAGAAGTCGCTAACATGTACAACGATGTCATGGTATCCGATTTTCCGGGACGTGCTGCAGCAATCGCCAAATCTATAAAAGCATATCAGCCACATCTCATCGGTTTACAAGAGATTTCGCTGATTCGCCAACAAAGTCCCGGCGACCGGATTGCGGGCGGAACGGTTCCTGCTGAAGAGGTGGTCATAGATTTCCTCCAAGTCTTGATGGGCGCGCTTCAGGCAGAAGGCTTAAACTATCAAGTTGCTGCTCAGGTCGAAAACATTGATGTTGAAATGCCTATGTTTACTGATGCTGGAATTGTTGATGTCCGGTTAACCGATTTTGATGTCATACTCTCTCGCAGTGATGTCATAGTATCACGTCCGGTGAGTGCGAACTACACAAACGCGCTTGCGATTGAAATGCTTGGGCTTGAAGTCCAAAGAGGATACACTGCTGTGGATGCCATTGTCTCTGGTACCACTTATCGCGTTGTCAATACACACTTAGAAGCATTTGTGGAAGAAGCTCGAGTTGCACAAACACAGGAGCTTGTGGATGTTCTTAGCGGGGAGACTTTGCCGATTATTCTATTAGGCGATTTCAACACGCCCGCCCCCGATGGGACGGCTTACCAAATTTTACTATCGGCGGGGTATGTTGACGTTTGGCAGATGGATTCTGAAGGAACCGGTAATACGTGTTGTCAGGCTCCTAACATTCTAAATGAGGTCAGTGAACACTTTAAACGGATCGACCAGATTTTCGTCCGCAATTTGGAACTTCCTGCTTCTGTTATGACGCGCACCATCGGGGATGAACCGTCAAATCGGTTAGCCTCTGGACTGTGGCCCTCCGACCATGCAGGCGTCGTTGCAAATCTCGTATTTGAATAATGACAGACGGTAGCTCTGCAAGGAAAGTGAAGCGCGCTGCGATACGATGTAAAATTTGTCACAGCGCGCTTTTGGTTTGATGGATTGTATATCTATTCCGGTCCACTAATCTCAAATGCTGTTCCAGTTGTGTAAGCCTTCACCTGCCCGTCGCTGATTTGGAAGACCCCGACGCTTTTAACAGGATGGCGGTTCTCATCAAAACCGGAGATGGCTGTCGCCCCTTCGTAGTCAGTGATCGCCGCGATTGCATCCCGAATTGCTATCGGATCTGTCGAACCCGCTGCCTCGATCGCAATTGCCAGGATTTTCATGGCATCGTAGCCACCTGCAGCGATCCCGTTGGCGGGATTCTCAAATATAGTTTCGTAAGCAGAAATAAATGCTGCGTTATCTGGATCAAAGTTTGTACAATAGTAGGTATTTTCAAGAGGTGTGTTGTCTTCCAAGACCTCAAACATCAGTGGATCGTCCATACCATCGCTGCCAATAAAGACGGCTTCAATACCTATGTCCCTTGCTTGCTTCATTATGAGCGGGTTCTCCGGTGGGAAACTTGCAAGGAAGAGGACATCTGGGTTTGCATCTTTGATTGCCATTAGTTGTGCATCGAAGTTTGTGTCCCCTTTTTCATAGATTTCTTTGGCAACGATACCACCTTCTTCAGACTGCTGCACCAGGTCCTCTATCGTAGCCTGCAGATTGGCTTCACTGGCAGCCTTTGTAAGTGTGAATTCTAAGAAGTTTGCCTCGAATGCTTCAACAAAGCCCATAGAATAAACGTCTTCGTTCTGCCAGATCATTGCGGCACTTTTCGCGCCGAGTTCATTCACAGCGAACTGCGCCATGAGTTTTGCCTGCAACGCGTTGGAACTCGCTACGAGGAAAAGAAAATCGCCCGTTTCCGTCACGTTTGCGCCTGTTGCTCCTAAAAGAACCGGAATAGTCGCAATAGGTCCGACTTTCACAGCATGACTCGAAAATAGCGGACCTAAGATCGCCACAACCTTCTCATCTTCAATCAATTCTGTTGCCGATTGAACAACATCTTCGGTGAGTTCTTCCCTATAAACAAATTCGACCGGCATGCCGAGGACACCACCTGTTTGATTGATTTCGGCTAAGGCAAGTTCGGCACCTTCACCAAAGCTAAAGTACAATGGGTGCGGGCGAATTACGCCTACTTTTAGGGTCTCGGTATCGGGCGGCGTGACCATATCTTCAGTCATTCCCGCGTCGGGTATCCGCTCGCATCCAGACAACACTGCGATTGAAAGTAAAAGTGATGCACAAAGCATCCACTTAAAAATTTTTGTATCCATGCGTATCTCCCTTGATGGTAAAGTGAAATGTGTTAAAATTAGAAGCACACCTTTGGGATAGTGGCTTTGATTATGCAGTGTAAAACGCTATAATATGCCCAGTGTTTCGGGGAAAATTAATTCCGCGCTTCAGGTGTAATTGTCAACTTCACCCGTTTTCCGTCTCGTAGGACAACAACTTCGACAGGTTCACCAATTTTCACGGCATCAAGCGCGTAAGTGTAGTCGTAGATGTTGGTAATTTCCTGTCCTCCGAATTCAACGATGATGTCACCACCCGTTAGACCGGCTTTATCGGCGGGACCTCCTGCACGGACCCCGGAGAGTTTGACACCAGTGCCTTCGGTTGTGTAGTCAGGGATCGTACCAAGGTACGCCCGCAGCGTATCGCGACTTCCTTCCTCCGATTGACTCCGCTCAACTCGAACGTATTCAGGACGTTCAGGGGCACTGATTAAATCTGAAATGATGCCGTGTGCCAATTTGGAGATCCGCGCAAGCCCGTCGTAATTGAGTGTTTCTATATCGTCCGTTGGACGGTTATAGTCCTCGTGCCCGCCCGTGAAGAAACTGAGCACTGGTATCTCTTTGGGATAGAACGCTGTCACATCTGTCGGCAAATACGGATCGGCTTGTAGCGTCAGATTAAAGCCGATCGGAATATTACGCTTTTCAATCAGTTTTGTCCACACCGAAGATGAACCGACCCCTTGCAAGATAAGTTTATTGTCCCGGAGCCGTCCGACCATATCAAAGTTGAGATACGCCGCGACTTTCTCTAAAGGGAGGACGGGATTGTTAACAAAGTGGGTGGATCCGATGAGACCGAGTTCCTCTCCAGACCAGAGGGCAAAGATGATGCCTCTACGAAACTTTTCTGGGTGTTCCGCGTGTGCCTCGCTGAGTGTTGCTGCTAATTCTAATACAACGGCGGTGCCAGAGGCGTTATCATCTGCACCGTTGTGAATTTGTCCTTCCTCGCCCTTCCGGGCAAGTGAACCGATTTCACCATGTCCGATATGATCATAGTGCGCGCCGACAATAACGTACTCGGTGTTGTCTGTTGATTCTGATGGTGGGAGAAGGGCAACCACGTTCTGATCCGTTTTCTTCACTTTCTCAACCGAAACAACGATTTTCACTTTGACATCGGGTAACGGAAACTGCCCAACGAAATGTGGGTTTTCCACATCAAGCCCGGACTGAATTTCTTTTAGGTCTTTACCAGATGGTGCAAAGAGTGTGTTCGCGACGGTATCGCTTATGGATGCCGCAACAATACCGGAATCTGCGAGGCTACTATCGAAATCGAGTGGAATTAATTTGCCAGCGTTTGGAGAATTCGGACCGGCGACGACGAGAAACGCTTTTGCGCCGTGCTCCCGCGCCTGCATCGCTTTATAGCGGAGTCCTGCATATCGATTCAATTGTTGGCGGCGTTCTGGCTCAACGGCTTCAGGAACATAACGAAGGGCAACCACGATTTTGTCTTGTACATCCAGCCCAGCATAAGCGTCATAGCCTTCACCTAACTCGCCAGGGACGGTTAATCCATACCCAACAAAGACCACCTCACCTTCAACAACACCGTTACGAGAAAAAGAAAGCGGTTGAAAATCCTTTTCTACACTGAATGCCATCACCTGTTCCGAACCGTGCATCTGGCGTGTGATATGAAACTGGTTCTCTTCCGCTATAATCCGCCTACCCGAGGTGAACTCAAACGTTTGAAAATAGTTCTGTTCATCCGCAATAGGTTTGAGATTGAGTTCTTCAAACTGTGTAGCAATGTGTTCCGCTGCGCGCTGCGCACCTTCTGAACCCGTCATCCTGCCTTCCAGCGCATCGTCCGCAAGGAATTCAATATGTTCTCGGATGCTTGTTTTGTTGGAGGATTTGGGATCGAGAACCCGTTCTCCTATCGTGTGCACAAGTGAATTTTGGCGTTTTGGTGCTGCAGTAATTGCCGCCAATGCAGCTGCGTGATTCCATTCTGCGAGATAAAGCTGCGACACCTCTTGGCTGTTTCGATTGGAAGTCCAACACAGACGATTCCCGTCTGGTGAGAAAACGGGGAGCCCGTCAAATCCGTCGGTTGAAGTAACTCGGATCGGTTCGTGCCTGCCGCTCGCGTCAACGAGATATAACTCAAAATTGGAAAAGCCGAGTTTGTTAGCGGCGAAAATAACATAGGCACCGCTCGGATGGAAGTAAGGCGCCCACGACATACTGTCGAAATCCGTCAGTCGTTGGATATTTGAACCGTCTATCTGCATCGTGTAGATGTCTGCTTGGTTTCCATCGGGTGTGAAGTGTCGCCAGACGATATGTTGACCATCGGGTGTGAAGAAGGGACCGCCATCGTATCCGGGTGCGTCTGTTAAGCGTGTCTGATTTGACCCATCTGCATTCATAATATAAATTTCACCAAAATAGGAGGGGTCAACTTCCAGTTGTTTCAACTCTTTGGGCGAGAGTTGGCTTTTCGGATATGCATCCCGCAGTGAACAGAAGACAATACGTTCACCATCGGGCGAATATGATGCTTCAGCATCGTATCCGGGCGCGTCTGTCAATTGCGTGAGGTTACTGCCATCTCGATTTGACAAGAAAATATCCATCGCTTCATCGTAATCCCAACTGTAGCGACGTTCTTTTCCAGATGCTCGGAATTTTAGCTCTTCTTCCTGTTTAGCCTTTGCAAAGACATCGTGATGCGTTGAAGCGTAAAGCACTTCCTCGGTCCCTGGGCGGAAAAAGGCGCAGGTTGTCTTACCGATACCGGAGGAGACGCGATGTGTATCACCGGTCAATAGGTCTAAAAAATAGATCTGATAAAACGGGTTATCTGGTTCACGCTCGCTTTGGAAGATGAGGGCATTGCCGTCTTCGGAGAAATAACCCTCTCCAGCACGCTTCCCATCATAAGTGAGTTGTCGGATATTGCTGAGGAATTGTGGTTCTGCAGCAGAACGGGTCTCTATTTCATTTGAGGCAGTGTGCTGTGCCACGCCATCGCCGGTTAGAAAAGCGACAAAGAGTATCGCACAGAGCAGTCCGATTGATTTGATGCAACGCATTTCAAGCCCTCCAATTTTTGCTATAGCGCTCTATATTTCGACTACAAATAGACTGATGCTATAGATATTGCGCTGCTTTCTGTTTGAGAAATGCGAGGCCGTCGATAGCAAGGCTCTCGGCACTCGGTGCGATGTCGCGCCAAATACACGTCGCAGCAGCGATTTCCTTGACTGCTGGCGTAAACGATTCAATCACAAGCCATCTGTCGTAGTTCACTGTGGCGAGTGCACCAAACACACCGTCCCAATCTACAGGTCCTGTGCCCGGAGTGCCGCGGTCGTTCTCACAACAGTGAACGTGATGCAAGAAATCGCCGGTTGCAATGATGGCATCCGCCTGATTTTTTTCCTCTATGTTCATGTGGAACGTATCAAGGTGAACCTTGAAATAGGGGCTATCCACGGCTTTCGCGAGTTTGACGGCATCTTCGGCGATGTTGACGAAATAGGTTTCAAATCGGTTGAGCGGTTCGCTGGCGAGTGTCACACCGTGCTGTCCTGCGAATTCAGCGATCTCTTGCAGTCCTTCAACACACCAGTCCCACTCTTGCTGATTCCTGCCTCTACCAACGAGTTTACCGACTGCACTATACATAGGACCGACGAACGTATCGCCTCCTAATTCGGCTATAATCTCAATGGCGCGCTTGAGGTACACCTTCCCTGTTTCACGAATAGCGGGATCTTCATCAATCGGATTCCTATCGGGTCCCATGATATTACAACCGATGGGTTCCAAGCCCGTTGCGTTGAGTGCTGCTTGTGTGTGTGGAATGTCTACTGTGTCCGGATCGAAGATCGGAATTTCAACTCCCTCGAATCCCATTTCCGCGACTTTGGGAATGAGGTCTACGGTTTCTCTGTCAAACTTATCTGCCCAGAGCAATAGATTTACACCAAACTTTGGCATTGTGTTTTGTTCTCCTTAATTAAACATTATACATAATGTGCATACTATTTTTTGCAGTTTAGCACAAGTTACGAAGTGTTTCAACTTTTTTGTAAGTTGTTGGTTAAGGTTTTGATTTCATACGGGTTTGGTGAGAAGTTTGAGGTGGATGCACAGGCCAACAGCCTATGCTAAAAATCCGTTCTAAAAAGATATTTGGGTGCGAGTATCGTTAGGGACACGCCACGGGCAACCAGGAGTATCGTTAGAGCAGTCCATAAGCCGTGGTTACCATAAGGCATCAACAGATAGACAGCACTTAAATAGATCAGTGTTGACACAATTACGGAGTCGCGCAAAGCCTGAGAGGCGGTCGCCCCGAGAAAGATCCCGTCCCAAATGTAGGCGGCAACATTGACAATCGGTGCCATGATTATCCAGATAAGATAGGGTTTCGCGCCTTCAATAAGAGCCATCTGATTTGTAAATAGGTGCAACATCCGTTCGCCAAGAATTATGAAAACTAACATAATCACACCACTGAACAGAAATGCCCAAAGGAAGATATGGCGCGTCGTCCGTTTGAGGTTTGGCATATCCTGGGCCCCTTTGTATTTACCGATCATACTCTCCGCTGCGAAAGCAAATCCATCAATCGCATAGGACATTAGATTGATATACTGCAGCAGAATAGTGTTAATTGCCAAAAAGGTATCACTCAGAACAGCGGATTTCGCCGTAAAATAAGCGTGGCAGGAGACTAAACAGAGCGTCCGGATAAAAATGTCACCGCTAATACTCAGAAATCGTTTAAGTTTAGAGAATGCCAAAATTTCCCGAATATTCCAAGTTGTCAGAAGACTTCGATACCGTCCCAAAAAGAGCAGAATCGCCAAAAGGAGTCCTATATACTGTGCAATAGCGGTCGCTAATGCTACGCCTGCCACTTTCATACCGAGCAACTTGACAAATGCCACGTTCAAGATGATATTGACGAGGTTCACGACAATCGTCAACAGCATCGGATAACGCGCGTTCTGTAAGCCTAAAAAGACACCGTGGAGTGCGTGGAGGCATAATGTCGCGGGGGCGGCATAGATGCGGATATGAAAGTAAACGCGGGCAAGGTGTTCTACTTCAGGACTTGTATCAATAAGCAGGAAACTGAGATCAATAAGGGACCATTGGAAGATAAGGAGTAGTAGACTTGAGGCGCCCCCAAGATAGATTGCCCTCAAAAGTAAGCGTCCGCATTCGGGTGTATCGTTTTCTCCGAAAGCTTGCGCTGTGAGTCCTGTAGTCGCCATTCGGAGGAAACCGAAACCCCAATAGATAAAACTGAAAATAATGCCGCCGATGCCGACCGCACCAAGGTAGTGTTCGGACTCTAACCGTCCCATCAAAGCAGTATCCACGACACCTAAAAGAGGGATAGAGAAATTGCTAATAATGTTCGGGATCGTGAGATTAACAATCTGCTTATTGACGTTTTCAGAGGTATGCATAGCGGTTTCCGTTTTGGGATTGCTTTAGAGTTTACCGGCGATTGCGCTGAAAATCAAGTCCTATTTTCATTACTTTGTCTATTTTTTGAAGAGAACCCAAACGCATCGTAACTAAAGATAACAGAGAATAATGAAAGAAATAGGCACATTTGTGCTGTAAAGCTTACCGATACTTTACGAATTTCTTTGTAATTTTGGTGAAAATTTAGTATACTATAATTAGCAATGAGGAGACTTTCTTAACAATCCTAAGTCTTTAGCAATCAACGGTATGAATGTCTCTTGGCATTCACCGGGGTCAAAGCTACGTAAATCGTACAGATGCCTCTAAGGTATATTTGAGACAAGCATGGAGCCACATTGTAATGCGAACTGACGCGACTCGAACCGAAGTCCACACGCGATTGGCGCGTCTACTGGCACCGTATTTGTGGAGTGGAGTGCAGATTGTAAAACCTGGCGGATTCCCAGAGGAACAAGTTGCGGTAAACATCATCGCCCGGGACGCTATCTTATCAAAGAAACCTCAGAAGTATAACGCGATAAACTTTGAATCTCGCGGTAGGGCGTACCGAGAGTATAAACGCTTGTGGAATAGATGTAAGACCTCGAACGTCAATGATTTTACTTCAGTATGGCAGGGAGGCAAACTATGAAGAAGCAAGAATCCCACTCCTTTAGGTTTGGGAATGTCAAAGATTGGTTTTATGGGTTTACCGCCAAATTAATCGGATTTTTCGTATCTCGGCTGCCACGTTCGGTGCTATTAACTATCGGAGGTCAGTTAGGAGCTCTCATATTCCGGCTTGCCCCACAGCAGAGAGCGTTAGCGTGTGAGCATTTGCGGCGGAGCTTGGATTTTACGGATGAACACCAGATAAGGTTGACAGCCAAGCAGTGCTTTGAAAATTTAGGCAAGAATATCTTTGAATTTATGCGATTTCCACGTATGAATTCAAAGCAAATTCAGCAATATGTTAGTTTTGAAGGTGTCCAGTATGTAAAACAAGCACTCGCGCAAGGGAAAGGCGCCATCATTCTAACGGGCCATTTCGGGAATTGGGAGCTGCTTGCAGCGAGCATTTCTGCTACAATTGCCCCACTGACCCCTATTGTTCGCAAATTGCGTTCTCCCCGTTTAAACGCCTTGGTTTCAAGTTACCGATCGCAAGCCGGTTATACGACGATTGATCGGGATACAGGCATTCGTCAAGCACTTCAATGCCTTAAACGTAATGAACTGCTTGGTATTGTCGCTGATGTGGACACAAGTGTAAGTGGGGTTTTCGTCGATTTTTTCGGTAGACCTGCCTATACACCGTATAGTCCTGTCGCTATTGCCCTTAAAACAGGCGCGACTGTATTACCAACATTTATTGTCCGTCAACCCGATGGTTCACACCGCGCAATTATTGAACCGCCCTTGGTATTCCAGCGGACAGATGTAAAAGAGAAGGATCTTGTTATTAATACGCAAAAATTCACAAAAATTATCGAATCCTACATTCGGCAATACCCAGCGCAGTGGATTTGGATGCATCAACGGTGGAAAACCCGACCTTAGTTGCATGATTACGTGTTTGTGTCTTTGTTTGCTTCTTTGCCTGACCTGTTGTAAAAGCGCAGAAACCCCCGTCGGTACGACTGGCGAATCTGTAGAGGCAGTTCCGACACAGAAACTCGAACGGTTTGCTACGCAGCAGACGGAAGCGGGTGTCCTTAAATGGACGCTTGTCGGGGATACCTCAACATTCCACGGAAGTTATGTTGAAGTGGAAAATCCGACAGTTGAGATTTTTGAAGACGGTGTTGTTTCTATCACTTTGAATAGTAAGAAGGGTAAGCAGTTTCTGACGGGGAGTGAGAAAGATAATCTACATCTTTCAGGAGAAGTCGTCGGGGTCAGTAAAGATGGTACTTTATATAGTGAGATTCTCCATTGGCAGAACCGGACAGGTAGGTTATATGCCCCAGACGAAGTGACGATTGTACGTGGAGATTCGACCTGGGTCGGAACGGAAATGTATGCGAATCCGACGCTTGAAACGGTAAAAATGAAAAACAATCAATTTAAACTTTATCCAAAAGATGAGAAAACCGATGAATATCACAAAACCTCTGTTGTGCCGGAATAGACATAGACTCCCATTTCACTTTGATAAATTGTGTAATTTTTCTGTTTATGCCGGCTTCCTTCTATTCTTTGTATGTATTGTGCCTTTAGTCCTCAATGCAGAGGAAACGGAAATCGAAACGCCCACTCCGAGCGCGGATGGTGTAGCATCAGCCACAGAAAACAATACGCAGGAAGCAGCGGATGCTGAAAATGCGAATGGAGCCAGTACCGATACTGACAGCAGCACCACTGAACCGACTACAGAAACTATTACCGGTACCTCTAAAAGAATGGAAAGGTTCGAGAAGGAGGGCATAACGATTCTTATCGACGAAGCCAAGACTATCCGGTATGACGAACAGGGCGTTGAAATTGGGTTTCTTAATGCCGATAAAATCACTCTCAAAACCGATCCGGAAACAGGGACAACAACAGAAATTATTGCTGTGGGCAATGTAGAAATCCGAGATCAAGATATTTTTGCTACTTGTGACCATGCTGTTATGAACAACTTGACGAATACTGTTGTGCTTACAGATAATGTGGTCGTCTTACAAAACAAGGATCGGCTTGAAACGAAGCTCTTCACTTTTAATAGGGCAACCGGAAAGCAGACCGGTGAGGGCGGTGTCAAATTTAAGGTCACCGTTACGCAAGCAGCACCAGTAGAGGCAGAGGCGAGTGAGGACGCTGAAGGCGGCGCAAGTACAGATGAAGAAGGGGCTTCCACAGATACGTCTGACCAAACTGATACAGATACTGAGACCTCTAATACAGATAATACAGATGGCACCACAGAAGAAGAACCTGGCGTAGATACTGAAAACGCTGAGGGTGCGGATTCTGAGGAAGAAACTGATACAGACACCGAGGAGTCTTCAGATTGACCCAGTGCGTCAATCGTAGGGAGATACCATAAATTAGAAATCATGGCAATAGAACTTCAAGCACACAGACTCGTGAAACGCTATACACGCCGTGGACCTATTGTTGTCAATGAGGTGAGCCTGTCGCTAAGGCAAGGTGAAATCGTAGGGCTCTTAGGTCCCAACGGCGCGGGAAAATCGACGACCTTCTACATGGTTGTAGGGCTGATTCGTCCCAATGCTGGCAGGATTACCTATGCCAATGAGGATATTACCTTCTATCCGATGTACAAACGTGCCCGGCTCGGCATTGGCTATCTTGCACAGGAGACCTCAATTTTCCGGAAATTGACAGTGCAACAGAATATTGAGGCGATTCTTGAAGCGCAAGGGGTCCCAAAATCTGAGCGTGAACCCCGTATTCGTGAGCTGACGGATGAACTCGGCATTTCAAATCTCTTACTGCGCAAGGCGTATACGCTCTCAGGCGGTGAGTGTCGTCGTGCAGAAATAGCACGAGCGCTTGCAGCACAACCAGATTTCATTCTGTTGGATGAACCGCTCTCTGGGATAGATCCGATTGCTGTTGCTGATATTAAGCAGCTCATCTCACATTTACGCGATCGAAATCTTGGCGTGCTTATTACAGACCATAATGCCGTTGAAACGCTTGATATCGTTGACAGGGCATACATCATTGTTGATGGACAAATCACGCTTGCTGGAACCCCCGAAGAACTCATCAACAATGAGACCGCGAGAGATCTCTATTTTGGGCACAACTTTTCCTATCAGATACCAGAAACCGGGGTGTCCCCCGGGAATTAGGACTGAACACAGCACACCTATTCAGTAGAGGCAAAAGATGTACAAAGCGCAACTTACCCAGACTCCCCAGTTGACACAAAAGATGTCTATTACACCGAGGCTGCAACAGGCGCTGAAAGTACTCAATATGCCGCTGCAGGAGCTGACGCAGTTCATCGCGCAAGAATTAGAACAGAATCCGCTCTTGGAACTTGAAGAAGAGACGGATCCACCCCTTGAGGAAATAGATCCAGCACTTGAATGGAGTGAAACAGAAAAAAATATAGACCGAGAGGATACTGAGGTTGATATTGATTGGGAGGCTGTCCTTGAGGATCGGGTCTCACTCAGTGAACGGTCAAGTTCCAGATACTCGGACACTGACGAACTTTCACTGGATGTACCAGAAGAGCGTTTGTTGCACGAACACCTTGCTGAACAACTTCAACTCGCTTACCCGCAAATTATAGTTTCCGAAACAGAACGGATTATTGGTGAATACATTCTCGGAAATTTAAATGATGATGGTCAGTTAGAGCTTAAACTCTTTCAAATACCGTGCGACTTCGTAGCAGAACTTGATAACGGAGACCTCTCAGCGGAACTCCACAGTGTTATTCAGAAGAGCTTACAAAAGGCAACCCATAATAGTGATTTCCAATTCTCGAAAACTGCTACAATTGCACGAAAAAAGACCCCATGTCTTTCCGCCGAGAATAGTGGGACGTATATCAAACAGGCGTGGAAAATCACTGATCACGACAACCAAAAGACCTATACGATTCTATATGAACAACTTCCTTGTGACGAGAAACTTGTTCTAAACTTCTATCAATTGACCTTAGATGATATTGCTGAGGAGGTCAGATGTGATAGAGCATTGGTTGAGGTTGTTCTTCGTAAGATACAAGATACCTTTGAACCACTCGGCATTGCCTATCGCGATGTAAGAGAAGCACTGCTTATCCAGATTCGTAACCTTCAAGGTGATAGGCACCGAAATGCCCAAGGGAATGGCGTGTTTCTCCCTTCAGAATATCCGGAAGAGGTACCAAATTTTTTGCAGCAAGATAGACGCATCTGCCATCTTGCCCAAGAGATCGTTGAAAAACAATTTGACGCTTTTCTTAATCAGCGATGGGACGATATTGCGGAAGCACTGGAAGTTGATATTACAGAGATTGACGGGGCTGCACAGTGGATACGAACCTTATCTCCATACCCAGGTCGCTACTTCGCGGATCCAGCGACGCGTACGCTCAGAAAGGGGTCTCTCAGCGAAACCGTTACACCTGATGTGGAAATACAATACCTTGATGGGAAATATCAGGCTGTCTCCGTGGATAATTACATACCAAGACTACAGATAAATCCTTACTATCTGAATATCCTGCAAAAGCACCAAGAGACCTTAGATACTGAAGCGAAGGAATGGATACAAAAACGGTATCGTGATGCAACAAATTTGCTCAGCAGCCTTGCCCAACGTGGTAGCACAATCGCTCGAGTCACTGAAGCCATCTTTGAGATACAAACCGAATTCTTAACCCAAGGCGTTAAAGGTATTAAGCCGCTAACGCTGAGAACAATAGCTGGGAAACTCGGTATCCATGAGTCAACAGTCAGTCGCGTAACGAGCAATAAGTATGTGCAAACCCCACACGGTATGTATCCGTTGCGATTTTTCTTTAGCAACGAACTATCAACGACCCAGGGCGAAGGTGTTTCTGCCAAGCAGGTGAAAAGTCTGATTCAAGAAATGATTCGTGAAGAAGCTCCCGCAAAACCTCTCAGCGATCAGGCAATCAGTAATACTTTGAAAGCGAAGGGGATCCGAATCGCGAGGCGGACTATTCAGAAATACCGCGACGAATTGGGTATCCCAACATCGCGTGCAAGATCTTCTGCCCGTGGTACTTTTCGGTTTAATTAACAAATAGTGGTCAGCGGTCAGGACGACTGACAACCGATAGAAAGAAAATAGGAGGATCGAAAATGAAAGTAACTTATTCCGGACACAATTTAAAAATTACCGACGATCTTCATGCGCATATCCTGAAACGCGCTGATAGAATTGAATCCCGTTTTGCGGGGATGCACGAGTTAAATATTGTCCTTAAGGCAGAGAAGCATCGATTTGATGCTGAGATGATGGTCACAGCGCCACGTGTATCTTTCTATGCGAAGAGCCATACGAATGAAGTCGTGTCGGCAATCGACAGCGCGGCAGATAAAATTGTTAGCCAAATTCGTCGTTATAGAGACAGAGTAAAAGACCGAAGAAATATCGCACCACACCGAGAAGTCGTCGCGCGGCTCAATCCAAACGATGAAGAAGAAATGCCGTTAGAAGTTGATATGCCTGAAGAAACTCCGGCGATTGTGGCAACGCAAGAAAAATTTGCTTCTAAACCGTTGACTGTTGCAGAGGCTGCAACAGAACTTCAAGCCTCAAATGCAGCGTTTCTCCTGTTTCTAAACGCCGAGACGCGGCAGGTGAATCTACTTTATGAAATGGCAAAAGGAACCTACGGCTGGGTAGAGCCACTCTTCGCTTAATAGTGCCGCTCGCAGACCAGTATTGCAAAGAAAGGTCTTCACGCACATGACAAATCTTCCGAAAACCTATACCCCTCAGAAAATTGAGGGAAAATGGTACCAATTTTGGCAGAAAAACAACTACTTTCATGCCGAGGCGACTTCCGAAAAACCGCCCTATGCAATTGTGATCCCGCCGCCAAATATCACTGGGGGTTTGCATATCGGGCATGCACTTGATAATACACTTCAGGATTGCCTCATCCGCTGGCGACGTATGCAGGGGTATAACACGCTCTGGATGCCAGGGACAGACCACGCCGGTATCATGACAGAGGTCATTATGGAAAGAAGGCTCGCTGATGAAGGCACGAGTCGAATCGCGCTCGGCAGAGAAAAGTTTATTGAACGGATGTGGCAGTGGAAAGAGGAAACTCACGACTATATCATCTCCCAACTCCAACAACTCGGATGCTCCTGCGATTGGGAACGTGAGAGATTCACTTATGATGAAGGATTTTGTGAAGCAGTAAACACTGCGTTTGTTCAATTCTATGAGCAGGGACTTATCTATCAAGATACCTATATGGCGAATTGGTGTCCAGAGTGTAACACCGTCATAAGTAATCTTGAGGTGGAACCGATTGATATAGATGGCAACTTTTATCACATCCGTTATCCTGTGAAAGAGAGTCCGATTGTACTGGAAATTGCCACAACGCGCCCAGAGACAATGTTGGGCGATACTGCTGTTGCTGTGCATCCCGACGATGAACGCTACCAACATCTCATCGGGAAAAAGGCACACCTTCCGTTGTGTGATCGGGAGATTCCGATCATTGCCGATGCCTATGTCGATAGAGAGTTCGGTACGGGCGCGCTGAAAGTGACACCTGCACACGATACGAACGACTATGAAATCGGTTTGCGGCATAATCTCGAACAGTGTGCCGTGTTTACCCGAGATGGATATATAAACGAAAATGCACCAGAAAAATATGTCGGCTTATCGAGATCGGACTGTCGTAAGCGTGTTGTTGAGGATTTACAGAGTGCTGACTATCTTGTTAAAATTGTTCCACATCGACACGCCGTTGGGCACCATGATCGGTGCGGTGCGGTTGTTGAACCGACTATATCCTTGCAGTGGTTTATGAATGTTAAACCGCTGGCACAACGCGCAATAGAAGCGACCCAAAAAGGGGAAGTCAAATTTATACCGGAGCGCGAGACGGCTCGTTTCTATCATTGGATGGAGAACATCGAACCCTGGCCCGTTGCACGCCAACGGTGGTGGGGACATCGGATTCCGATATGGTATTGTAACGCATGCGACGCGATTACCGCTGCGATGGAGACACCACAGCAGTGCGAGTGTGGTGCTTCAGATTTCCGCCAAGAAGAAGATGTTTTAGATACCTGGTTCAGCTCTGGACTCTGGCCCTTCTCCACGATGGGATGGCCGGCGGAAACACCAGAATTGAAGACCTTCTATCCCACCTCTGTTCTTGTGAGCGGTTGGGATATTCTTTTTTTCTGGATAGCGAGGATGATAATGTTAGGGTTGGGTTGTATGGACGAGGTTCCGTTCCGAACTGTCTATCTACACGGTCTTGTCGCTGATGAAAAGGGACAGAAAATGAGCAAGTCAAAGGGAAATAGCATTGACCCTCTGGAAACAATTGCTATCTACGGCGTGGATGCTTTTCGTTTTGCACTTGCAAACGCGAGTACACCACTCCCTTATGTCCCGCTTCCAGAATCGCAGATTGAGGCGGGTAGACGGTTCGCCAATAAAATCTGGAACGCCGCCCGATTTATTCTCATGAATTTAGAGAAGCATCCCGTGCCTGCAGAGACGGATACAGTAGGAACTCACCAAGAAATACTGGAAATCGCGTGGATACGGAGCCGTCTTAACTACACTATTGAAACAACGACTGATGCCCTCGAAAACTTCCGATTCTATGAAGCAGCACAGGTGCTTTATGCCTTCCTCTGGCATGAATTTTGTGATTGGTACCTGGAATTCACCAAACAACGGATCGCTCAAGATGAACCAGAAGCGCTCTGGGTGGCTGCCGATATTTTGGAGCAGACGATGCGACTCATCCATCCGATTATGCCGTTTTTGAGCGAGGAGATTTGGCAACAACTCCCGCATGGCGGTCGTCGAAACGAATTCGCGGTTGATAAAAGCTCGGTAGCCATTGCGTCGTGGCCAGAGCCAATAGGAGAAAATGCAACGGCAGAAGCTACTATGGCAACCCTTATGGAAGTCATTGAGAGCGTGCGCAGCATTCGTGGTGAATTAAATGTTCCAATGGGCGCATCCGTAGAAGTCCATATCCAGTGTCCAGATGCTGAGATTCGGGACCGTCTCGAAACGTATCTCGCTCAGTACTTGCCCGCTTTTACGCGAGTCGCAGGTGTCATCATTGCTGAAAGGTTACAAAAACCGCCTGCTTCAGCAGAAGCCGTCATTGGCGAGCTTGCTATCTATATCCCACTTGCCGATGTCATTGATCTTGATGCTGAACACGCAAGACTCAGTAAGCGGTATCAGCAGGCAGTCAAGGACGTAACAGCAGCACAGAAGACTTTAGATAATCCGAATTTTATCCAACGTGCCCCCGAAAAAGTCGTCGCCCAAAAGAGAGCACAACTTGAGCGATTGTTGGTTGAACAGGAAAAGTTGGCGCGAAGCATCGGAATGTTGACCCAATCAGCAGAGGAAAATGATGACTGATATGCAATCTGATACATCTGAGGACCTGGTGCTGAATGATGATCACTGCTTTGTCTGTGGGATGAAGAATCCGTTCGGCCTTCAGGTTAAACCCGAAATTGAAGCGGGAGGTGCCTTGGTCCGCATTGTGTGCACCCCCGCCGAACATTTGCAAGGATGGGCGAATATTCTACACGGTGGTATCCTCAGTACCTTGTTGGATGAAGCGATTACTTACGTTGGGATTAGCACGTTCGGACAGCACGCGGTAACAGCACAGCTTGAGGTCCGTTTTCGTAATCCGGCACCAACTCGCGTGAAACTGTTTGTTTCTGCAGAGCGTATTAAAGTTTCACGAAGATTGGTAGAGGCAAAAGCGGAGGTTAGGCTCACGGACGGGACGCTTATCGCTACAGGCACCGGTAAGGTCGTGCCTGTAAGTGAAAGTTTCGTACCTAAGACACCGGAGTAGTTATCAGTTAGAATCAACGTCGAGTGCGCGTATGGCATTCGGCGGGTTGTTGGTTGGCTTGGTATTTGTAGTATTTTCTCAAGAGTGGACCGACACAAAAACCGGACTGATAGCCGAGTACTGATAGCCGAAAACCAGTATATGGAAAATCCGACACCTGTAATGGATCCGAAGAGGCACTCAAGTTGGGATACCGATATCCTGATCATCGGTAGTGGTGCTGCAGGGTTGCGTGCTGCTCTCGCTGCGAGCGAGCGCGCCGATGTGACGTTAATCACTAAAACGACGCTCACCGAAAGCAACACACACTATGCGCAAGGCGGCATTGCTGTCGCTATGAACCTTGATGACACGATTGCCTTGCACATAAAAGATACTTGCGCAGCTGGGGTTGGTTTGTGTGATGTCCACGCCGTTGAGATGATGGTATCTGAGGGGATTCCAAGGGTCGCAGAACTCCTCGACTGGGGTGCGAACTTTGATTGGGAAGGTGCCTTACCACGTTTTACGCAGGAAGCCGCTCACAGTCGGCGGCGGATCGTCCACAAAGGTGATGCCACCGGACGTGAAACGACGGATGTCCTCATTCAACGTGTGCTGAATACTGAACGGATCAAGGTCCTGCAGAGTGCTTTTGCTATTGACCTATTGACTGCGAATGATGCAGCGGGACGTGAGGAGACGCTCGCATGTTACGGGGCATCTGCTGTTGTTGATGAGGCGTTGGTCTACATCCAAGCAAGAGCCACAATTCTTGCCACGGGTGGGCTCGGGCGAATCTATCCGTGTACCTCTAATCCAAAAGTCGCAACTGGAGACGGTTTTGCAGCAGCGTGGCGTGCCGGATGTGAGATGGTAGATATGGAATTCGTGCAGTTCCATCCGACAACACTCTACTTAGATGGTGCTCCCAACTTCTTGATTTCTGAAGCAGTCCGCGGGGAAGGTGGGGAACTTATCAATATACGTGGTGAGCGTTTTATGTGGAAATACCACGAGAAGGGTGAGCTCGCACCACGCGATGTCGTCAGTCGCTCTATTCAAAGCGAGATGGAGTTGACTGGCTTCCCATGTGTCTACCTTGATATTACGCATAAACCGGCTGAATTTATACGTGAACGATTTCCAACTATCTCTGATACGACAAAACGCTACGGCTTAGATATTAGCGTTGACTTAATACCCGTCCGCCCGGGTGCCCACTTTATGATGGGCGGTATCCGCACTAACACCGATACAGAAACTAACCTTAAAGGACTTTATGCCTGCGGAGAAGTGGCGTGTACAGGTGTTCACGGTGCGAATCGCTTGGCAAGCAACTCCCTTTTAGAGTGTCTTGTCTTTGGTGCCCGCGCTGGGACAAATGCCGCTATCTTTGCCGAATCCGAGTCTCCTGATTACCCGCCAGATATACCTGTTGTTGATAACGCACTGACATCTGTGGAAACAGATCTTACTTTTGTAGAAGCGGTGAAGGCCGCAACACGGGAAGTGCTTTGGGAGCATGTGAGCATTGAAAGAAATGGCGAGGGTTTAAGACAAACCCTCGCCAAATTGCAAGATTTGACAGTAAGCTTGGAAAGTCTGCAAGCAGCATCCGTAGAAAGAACCGTGGAAACGACCGATGCTGTTGGTCAAATGCCCTCAGTTTCACCAGTCCTTCTCCAGACAACAGATGTAGAGCTCATTGAAGCGGTTAATATGCTTAATGTTGCCTTGATGATAACGCAGTCTGCTCTCGTTCGTACCGAAAGTCGCGGTGCACACTACCGCGCCGACTTTCCAACGCAAAACGATACAGATTGGTCCCGCCGTGTCCTCCTTACACAAGATAAAACGCCAGAAGTGATTGCTTTGTAGGTTTTTTAGCGATTGTTCTTGGGCGGCTGCGTAGTTAATCCTTATTGAATAGTTTAAAAACCTTGTAGCCGCTTTTCTCCTATATCTGTTGCTGAATTCACAGCGGGCGGTTCATCTGTCTTCCGGTAAATCCGGACGTAGTTGTCGTAGCTGTTGATGACCTTCTTGATATGAAGCCGCGTCTCTCGAATCGTAATTTTCTCTACGAATTCATCGATATCTTTTATATTTTTCGATGACACCCATCGTTTCATCCGACCCGGACCTCCGTTATACGCGCCAATTACCAACATTGGATCGCTGTCAAATAACGAATTGAGGTAACTGATGTACTTTGTTCCCATCCGAATGTTCACGTCAGGTTCTTTAAGCATTGAGGTTCGGAAACGTCGGATTTTGAGTTGTTGCGCGAGTTCCTTGCCAGTGGCTGGCATAATCTGCATCAATCCAATCGCGCCTGCCCAACTAATTGCCGCCGCATTGTAGCGGCTCTCTTCTAAAATCATTGCGGAAATTAAGAATGTGTCTACATTGTATAATTTGCTGTATTCCGCAATCGCCTCGGCGTAATAGCGCGGATAAAGTTTCCGTTGGAGGTTCTCTAAATCGGCATGCGATGCGTTCGTGAAAGCTGGACTTTCAAGCGACGCTTCGGTTAGTTCCCGAGCTTTATCGTACAGTGCGAGTCGTTCATAACACGTAATCAAGTCATAAAAACACTGACGCTCCGGGAGCGAGTTCATGTCAATATGATGGTTCAGTTGGGCAATCGCGTCTTCGTAAAGCCTGAGTTCCATTAGCAGTGGAATTTGCTCTGGACACGCCTGAGGTGCCGGTAATTCTGCATCTTGAACGGCTCTCGGTTCCAACTCTGATCGGGTGATCCCCAGAATCGCTTTTGCCCTTGCAGTATAGTACCAGTACTGTGCTTCAGCGACTTCTTGGTATAGTTTCCGTGCCAGTGCCGGTTTGTTTTGGCGTTCTCGAATTTTTGCCATCCAGAAATGTGCACCCATAGCATATCTATTGCCGGGGAAGTGTTCCTTTAGTCCTTTGAAAGCCTTGTAACTTTCTTCATAGCGGCCTTGGTCAAAACGTTGCCAACCTGTTCTCCATGCTGCTACATCGGCGTATGGACTTTTAGGAGCCGTTTCGATTAAACGGGCATAAGCGTCGAGAGCTGCTTCCGATTTGCCCTGTTTTTCACGGATTTGCGCAATATCGTACAGCGCATTGTCCACGAGTTCGCTCCATGTGTATTTTTTCACGAAGTCCTCAAGTCGACTCACCGCAGTTTTGAGGTGCCCTTTTCGCCGGTAGCATTGTGCGACTTGATAGGTCGCGCGCGTTAAATATTCACTTTTATTCCCAAACGCAATCACAGCGTTAAACTTTTTAATCGCTGTGTTGTACCACTTGCGCCCTTGGTAGCTTTTTCCGATGAGGTAGAGCGCATATCCACGCGTGCTTAAATCTACTGTTTCGGGAATCCGTTCCAATTCTGCTACAGCCGACTTCCATGCCCTATGTGAAAAGAAAACTAAGCCACAATTAATCCGATCATCAGAGGTGAGTTTTAGAGACTTATTTTTTCTGATAAGTTGTTTGAGGCGATCGAGTGCTTTTTTGGCGACGCTGCCTGAATGTTCTTTCTGAATGAGTTCACGATACGCGTCAAACGCATCAGCAGTGGCACCGAGTTCTTCATCACAACGCGCTAACTCAAAAGCTGCTCTTCTGGCGTATTTCCGGTGTTTAGCCAGTCCGTTTAAGTGTGGTCTCGCCGTTTCATACTGTTTCTTATCAAGATAGAGTTTCGATAAAGCCCATTTTGCCTCCAAAAAGTAGAAACTCTTTGGATAGTCCCTCACAAGCTGCGCATACCATTTTATCGCCCGCGTTTCATTCTTCATACCTTCGTATAGCCGCGCCAAGCGGTAGGCTGCGTAATCTGCTAATGGATAGTTGAACGAGACGACGCGTGCGTAGTGACGAACCGCTTTCGGACGATTCTGGAGTTTCTCATAGTTGTAACCGAGTGCGTGATGAATCTCAAGTTTCTCTGACTCGGACAGGTCGGTTTCCAATAGAGCCTCCAATTTCAAAACAGCACTTTTGTGGTGTCTTTTATCGACCAAGGCGAAGGCTTCTTGCCATGCCGCACTACGTTCTTTATCAGCAAAAACCGGTGTTCCTATTACAAGGCAGCTGTAAGCCAAGACCAGCAAGCCCCAAAAGAATTTCTGGATTATCATGAAATCTAATGCGATATATGAATTTGCTGTTTGATTGGACTGGATTCGGTTGCTGCTAAAAAATATTATGTGTTTCATTTCTGGCGTTTTTGCGGTTCTCCTTATGGGAATTAGCATGAGTTCGATTACAGTGAAAAAAATTACCCAATTACTATCTTATACTATAACGTTATTTAGAACCAAAAAGCAACAAAAAAGTATGCGTTAGAGAAATCAGTTGCCTAATTTCGGGTCGTTGTGTTACACTTAATTCAGATTTAACTAATTGCGCGGTTTGGATGTGGTGTATATAAAAAATGCAGGAGGTATTTGATGGAAATTGTAGCACTCGGAAAAACAGGTTTGAATGTTTCACGACTCTCGATTGGCACCGGGTCAAATGGCTGGAACGGACGCTCAAACCAGACGGATTTAGGGTTTGAAGGATTACGTGACTTGCTTTTGTTTGCGTATGAAAAAGGCGTTACATTTTGGGATTCTGCCGATCAATATGGGAGCCATCCGCATGTTAAGGCGGCACTCAAAGAACTACCACGGGAAAGTGTCACTATCACGACAAAGACGGTGTCCCGCACGCCAGAAACCGTAGAGGCGGATGTGAAGCGTTTCCTGAAAGAAATCGGTTCTGATTATGTCGATATTGTACTGCTCCACTGCCTCACACAGGTTGACTGGCCACAACGATACCCAGAGGCAATGGACGCACTTGTTCGTTGTAAAGAACAAGGATTAATTCGCGCGCACGGTGTCTCTTGTCATGATTATGGGGCGTTTCAAACATCTGCAATGACAGAATGGGTGGATGTCGTCTTGGCTCGGATTAATCATGCGGGTATTAGCATGGACGCATCTCCCGCCGATGTTATCCGCACAATGGAGCAGATGGCGTTTGCTGGTAAGGGTATCTACGGCATGAAAGTCTTAGGCATGGGCAAATTGGCAGAAGATACAACAAGTCAACGCGAGGCAATTGAATTTGTGATGGGTTTGCCTTGTGTACACGCTATGACCATTGGCATGACCTCGAAAAGTGAAGTTGAAGCCAATGTCGCTGTTGTCAACGAATTATCGGAGAAATCCTTGTAACAATTTGCTATTTTATAGGCGCGCGAGCCGCCTAACCGCGTCGGCTAATGGGGGCGGCATCGCGCCGGATTGAAACGAGAAAGAACTCATGGAAAAGTATGAAATAGTTATCGGATTAGAAATCCACGCCGAATTATGCACAGAGAGTAAACTCTTCTGCAATTGCGCCTATACCTTCGGGGCTTCGGCAAACGACTGTACCTGTCCAATCTGTTTGGGGATGCCTGGCGCGTTACCCGTTGTCAACAAACGTGCCTTAGAGTTTGCGGTTCGTGCTGGATTGGCGATGGGGTGTGAAATCACGGCTTCCAGTAAATTTGACCGTAAGAACTATTTCTACCCAGATTTACCGAAGAACTACCAAATTTCGCAATATGACATACCACTGTGCCAGAGCGGACAGGTGACATTTGAGTTTGAGGGTGAACTTCGGACGGTCGCACTCCGAAGGATTCATCTCGAAGAGGATGCTGGCAAGTCGATTCATGCCGAAGTCACTGGCGACCCGACCCGTAGTTTTATGGATTTCAATCGCGCCGGTGTCCCGTTATTGGAAATTGTAAGCGAACCCGAAATACACTCCCCCGATGAGGCTATCGCCTACTGCCGTGCTGTCAAGGAAATTTTGGAATATATTGAGGTCAGCGATTGCAACATGGAAGAAGGAAGTCTGCGCTGTGAGCCGAACCTCTCTCTCAGACCGAAGGGTAGTAAAGAGTTAGGCACGCGCACGGAAATCAAAAACAAGAACTCGTTTCAGGAGTTGATTGATGCGATGGAATATGAGGTGAAACGACAGGCACGCATCTTAGACGCAGGCGAGGAGGTCGTCCAAGAGACGCTTCTGTTTGATGCAAATACTGGTAGAACAGTCGCAATGCGTGGCAAAGAGGAGGCAGACGACTATCGTTACTTCCCTGAACCGGATCTCGTTCACGTCCAGATGGATAATAACTGGGTTGCGGAAATTCAATCAACACTCCCTGAATTGCCCGCTGCCCGTCGAGAACGTTTCATCGAGGACTACGATATTTCTCCTGAGAACACTGAATTCCTGACGAGTACCCGGCAACTCGCTGAATTCTTCGACGCAGCTGCGCAACTCAGTGGTGAACCGACTACCTGCGCAAACTGGATCATGGGCGACTTGACTCGACTCCTCAATACGGCAGAGATTGAAATCCAAGACGCAAAGGTGACACCCGCACATCTCAGTGAACTCATCCAGTTGATTGAAAATGCGACCATCAGCGGTAAAATCGCCAAATCTGTGCTTGACGATACCTTTGAAACGGGAAAAATGCCGAAGGAGATTGTTGCTGAAAAAGGATTAGCACAAATCACAGATACCTCGGAGATAGAAGCCATTGTGTTACAGGTTGTGGAAGAAAACCCCGGTCCCGCCCAAGATTACCGTGATGGCACGAAGAAAGCGATTGGGTTTCTTGTGGGACAGGTGATGCGTGCCACTCGCGGGAAAGCCAATCCACAACTGGTAAATCAGATCTTAACGCGGGTGCTTTCTTCTTAGTAAGTATGCTTATTCTATCATCTGTAGAATGGGATTTTGCATGTCTGTAGGACAAATCACCCTCACATCCGTAACAAAACAGTTTAGCGAAACAGTGGCGGTTGACGATGTATCGCTGCGAGTAGAAGGCGGTGAGTTTTTTTCTTTGCTCGGACCCAGTGGATGCGGTAAAACAACGACCTTGCGCATCATAGGCGGATTTGTGTATCCTACGGCTGGGGAGGTCCGCATCAACGGCGAGCTAATGGCGGAGACCCCACCTTATCGTCGTCCCGTTAACACCGTTTTTCAGAACTACGCCTTATTTCCACACAAAACCGTTGCACAGAATATTGCGTTCGGGCTACAGATGAAAAAATTCCCTAAATCAGAAATCGCGGATGCGGTTGAACGCTCGTTGGATTTGATTCAATTACCCGGATACGGCGATCGGAAACCGAGTGAACTCTCCGGTGGCGAGAGACAACGCGTCGCGCTTGCACGTGCGTTAATTAACGAACCTACCATTTTGCTCTTAGATGAACCGCTCTCTGCCCTTGATTTAAAACTCCGAAAACAGATGCAGTTGGAACTCAAAGCGTTACAACGCAAGGTTGGCATTACCTTCGTCTATGTCACGCATGACCAAGGCGAAGCATTGGCGTTGTCTGATCGGATTGCGGTGATGAACGATGGAAAAATCCTTCAGGTAGGAACGCCGTCTGAAATCTACGATTCACCGCAAAGCCGCTTCGTTGCAGACTTCATCGGCACCTCTAACTTTCTTGAAGGGACTCTTATCAGCAAAAATGAAATCGCGCTGGCGACAGAACCGCCGCTTAAAATTGTCAGCGCGCCGAACAGCGACCTATCGCTAAACACACCTGTCACTGTCGCAATTCGTCCAGAACGTTTTGACTTAAGGACAACACTCGCCTCTGATATCCCGAATTTCTTACGCGGCGTGATTCAAGACGAAAGTTACCTCGGTACGACGCTACAATACACAGTGCAGACAGACTATCCTACCCTACTTATTGCACACCAACAAAATACAGGTGGGCAAAATACACGTCGTTTTCAACGCGGCGATTCAGTCTATCTGCAATGGACACCTAAAAATGCGATTGTTTTAAAAGCCGACGAAGACTAATCGCCAGACAACGGCAGCTTGACCTTTCCGTTATCCCGTTGTTGCGAAGTCAAGAAGCCGATGATAATTTGGACAACCTTGTAGCCTTCGCTTCCAGGCGAAACCGGTTCCCCACCCTCTGTGATAAGACCTACCAACTCCCGGGGTCCAGCAGGGATACCGGAAATGTCCCATGTCGGTGCCTCGATTGTTTCAACAACATCGTCTTGATGGAGTGTTGCCCCTCGGTCGCTGATAAGAATATAACCGTTGGTGCCAACAATTTCCAGACGGAACCCAGAAAGCGTTGTCTTTGGACCACCGGCATAATAGCCGCGTACACCGTTGGCGAAGTGGATATAGCCGTGTGCAGAGGGTTCTGTTGCTGGAACGTGTCCACCATCACCCTTATACTCGTTATAGTCTTCGTAGCCATCCTCTAACTCAGCAGAAACCCACTCGGGTTCTGAATCGGCGAAATAGCAGATAGCATCGACGAGATGCGTCCCATTGCGGAAGAGCATTGCCCGTCCACCACTCAACGTGCCGATCACATACTGAACATCCCCGATACGCCCGCCACCCACAACGACTTCTTTCGTATGCCGCCACAAGGGCTGCCACCGACGCGTGTGATCAATCGACAGGATCGTTCCGTTTCGCTCGGTTGCTTCTATCATCCGGTCGGCGTCTGCGATGCTCGTCGCCATCGGTTTTTCACAGAAGATGCCTTTCACACCAGCGTTTGCAGCGTCAACGACCAGATCGGCGTGTCGGTGGTCAGAGGTCGCCACGGTCACGATGTCTAAATTCTCAGCGGCGAGCATCTCTTGATGGTTGGTATACAGAGAAATATTGTCCCAAGTGTCCTGATATTTTTCTTTGAAAGCATCCAGTGTGCTTTGAACGAAGTCGCAGCCAGCGGCTAATTCAACGTTCTGCATATCGACCAGCCCTGATACATGTGTTGTGCCGATACCGCTACACCCAATAACTCCTACGCGTAGTTTTGCCATTTTCATATCCTCCGCTATCCTGTTGTTCCAGACTATGGAAAAGCGAAAACCAGATCGCCACGAGATTCACTATTGTGCTGTAGGAACGATTATATACCCTGTTGCATTAGAAGTCAAATTTTTTGTTGAGGATCAAAGGGTAATTCAGTAAAACGATTTGATATGAACCTTAAATCATGGTAGAATATTGACGTGAGATTAACGAATTCCAATAGAGAGGTAAAAATTATGGCCAGAATAGTTGCTAATCCGGGAATCCTTGGTGGAAAGCCGATTGTTGAAGGAACACGCTTGAGCGTGGAGCATATATTGGGACTATTAGCCAGCGGTATGTCCCATGAGGAGATTATTGCGGACTATCCGGATCTAACTGAAGAAAGCATCCGAGTCGTGCTCGCCTATGCGGCAAAAGCCCTCCGCAACGAGATTTTTATTGACGTTGTCTCACACCCGGATGGAGGTTCTTAAGGCACGCCATTAATACCCATCAGTATACCAAAAGATATGATGCGACTTGATATCTTGCGACAAAGGTTGGGGGTGGTTGTGTAAAAGGTCGGGAATTGAATTGAATGAATCCGAAAGGACAGTTGGCTGATTGATACGGTACATCGTACTTGTGTGTTCTTCGACCTTCGGCGCGTTGAAACCGTCTGCAATAGGGGCGGGATAAACGACCTCAAGCGATTCTACGTCCATTTGCGCTATGATATGAGAGAGCATGCCTTCAAGAAGTTGCTTACCGCTATCCATTGCGAAAGCTGCCGCTGAAGCGGTGAATTCTTTAACCCATAGTTCATCTTCACGCTGGGCGACGGAGACATAGCCTTCAATGCTTCCATTACGCTCAGCGACCCAGGCATTCGATGACTCAGTTCGCACCCACTGCGTCCAATACGTCATCTCGTCTCTGACAAAGGTCCCGTTAAATTTTCGCGCATACTGATCGTAGAGATCAGCAATCCGTTTGACCTCGGCCGCATTGTCAAAATTGACCGGACGGACTTCCCACTCTGATCGCTTTTTAGCACTGAAAGGTTGTCTGGCGTAATAGCGAGGTACTTTCTCCCATCCTTCAATCGAATAAATGTGTTGACTGCCGTGGAGTGAAGACATCACAATGTCACGGGACTCCATAAATTTAATGGAATCCTTGAGGAGTTGTGTAGCGATCCCGCGTCGACGGTATTCTGGACGTGTACTAACCTCTCCAATGCCACCAACAGTTATCGGTTCGCCGTGCAAGAACATCTTCCGAATAAAGACACGGACTGTACTGACAATAGTCCCATTGTCGAGGGCGATTCGGATGCCCTCAGGGTCCCGCCAAGGGTCGTTGTGCCAATGATTAGAAAAGTATTTGCGGCCACCTGTAAAGACGGACGTAACATGGTCCAGCCACGTTTCTAATTCTTCAGGTTGTAGTGCTCGAAACTCCATATTGACAAAAAACCTCAAAACTTTATGGTCAGTTCACCGATGAACTGTCGTGCTTCGTTGCGACTTCCAAAAACTTCATAGAGATCACCAGAGACATCGTAGAATCGGCGGACAAAATTTCGACTCGTTTCAGCAGGATTCAGATCCGCGTACCGGAGCCATAGGTTTCCGCGTGACCATATATCCCAATTGAGTTCAATCACCGTGGAATTTGCATCACCGGTGTCCTCTCTGTGTTGTCTGTTGAGTTCTGGGAATAGGGCGTCCTGTGTTAAGTCAGACGTGCCGTCAATACGTCCAATAGATAGATTTAACTCTTTATAGCGATACGGATTTGGGTTGGTGATAAACTTCAGATTCGCTGCGAATGCGTTCTCTAACGCTTGGGTCTCGAAATCGTAGCTGTCCTCTATCTTGGCAGGTGTGATATAGCGTTCGTCCTGCTCGCCGTAAGTCAGTTCATCGAGGAATGTCAAGTGCCACCGTTCAGAAAGACTATACGTCCATCCGAACATATTTTTCAGTTCTAATTGGCTGAGTTCGTCTTGGACATCTGTTGAGAAATCGATGTCTTCGTAGTCTTCCAAGTAGTTGTTGTTTAGGATTGCAGCGCGAGTGGTGTAAAATCCGTTCATGTGGGAAGGTCTTACAGTGAAACCCGTAACCGAATATTGCGCGATTGTAAAATCACTGGCATCTCGCAAATAGAGATGTCCAGAATTGTCAAGGTCTAAGAAGGTCTGATCGTGCTTCTCCTCGCTGAGTTGGTCGGTTTCATAGATGATACGTCCTAAATACCGTCCGTTGTTATCAAACTTCTGGATGCGTGAGATGACGTTATGGAAAAGAGTGAGACGAATGTCTTTCCGCTTGAGTTCTTCGGCGAGTTCTGCTTTACCTTCATCATCAGTTTCGTCGGCATAGTAACGATTGTATTCTGCCTCTTCCAACAATCGCACGCGTCGGTTCAAAGCAGCAGTATCAGCAGCGGCTGCGGGACTCTGAGCAAAGGGTCCATATTGTGGTCGGGTCGTGTTCGCGATTGTATCAGCGAGTTCCGCTTGTCCTGGTGTAATCTCCGTTAGTTGGGTCAATGTCGGCGAGAGCGCGATAATTTCCGGCAGACCCCCAATTTTTCTGCGGAATTGACTCGCATCTTTAACTAAAATTTCGCCAGTCGGCAGCGTCGCAAGTGCCATCGGCTTCGTAAATTCCCCGTTGCCACGCCCTTTTCTGCCGAAACTGCTAACAAATTTACCGGCTGCGTCAAATTGCACAATACGGTGGTTTCCAGTGTCAGCGATGAGGACATTTCCGCGTACACCAATCGCAATGTCCGCAGCATCCATATCAAATTCACCGTCTCCCGAACCGTACCTACCGAAAGCAAGTAGGTTTTCTCCATCAGCACCGAACTTATAGATCCGCCCGCGTTCAGCGTCCAAAACGTAGAGTTCATTTTCGGAATTGAGAGCAACACGAAGGGCTCTGTCATAGCCTTTTGGTTGGATGGCAAAAGCGGTTTTCCCTTCTTCGTCAATGATGAGACTCACCGGTAAAACGACTTTCGGACGGATATCCACCGGATCAACAAAGTAGGTGTCTAACAGCTCGCCTGTTGCGTTGAATTTATAGACACACGGCGCGAACATATAGACTTTTGGATCTGTGCTTTCGGCAATATGATGCACCGTCACATCGGCAACATAGATATTTCCGATGTTATCTACGGCGAGATGCCCCGGTTTTCGCAGGATATTATCTGGAGATTCTGGGACTTCCGGGAATTGAAACAGAAATTCTCCGGTCGCCGACAACTTCTGGATAAGCCGATTCTCGGTATCGCTGACATAAATGTGCTGTCTATCAAAGGCGAGATGAATGTCCTTGCTGAACCGTCCTTGGGTTGTCCCTTTGCCTGCGAATTCGCGTTCTAATCGAATGAAATCTACTGAAAACGCGAAAGGTAATCCAGTGCATAACAAGCAGAATGCAAGTAGTGTTGTAAGCGTTGTATTTTTCATGTTTTTCGTTTAAAGTTCCTCTAACAGAAGGGCGACTTCTTTACGGAATTGTTTCATTTCATCTTGCATTTCGTCAAGTCTCTTTTCCATCGCATGTTGATTGCGTTGCCTGGAGACAAGGATAAGTTGAGGTATACCAACTGCTAACACAATTAATGCCATAACACCCACCAACAGTGTCACAATCAGCGTTATATTTCTGTCAGTACCATCCATTCTGGCTGTAAGTTTGCCTTCAGTTCCGTCAAGTTTTATATCGATATATTCGCGCGTGCGTTTTTCTGACGCAATGATTGTTGTGTCAATATATGTGCGCAGGCGTTCTTCCGATTTTTCCACGATATTTGAAATCGTTAGGATATCTTCGGGAGTCAATTCAGCAAATGCCGAGGATGTGAGTAAGAAACAGATCACGATTATCAAGTTTTTCATGGAATTCTCCTTTAGGGCAGGTTGTTGAAGTCTATTCCGTTGCTTTGGACTTCGCTAATTATGGTACACGCTTCTAACTTGAATGTCAAGGCAAAATTGTGAAATAACCTAATCTGGCAGGATACGGTATCCTGTGCTGATTCCGGTAACCATTCCAATGATTGCCCAGAGACCAGCACAGGTCATCTCCCCGATGACCAATCCGAGGAAAACAGGTCTCGCACTCCGATATGCTTTCAAACCGCCATATTTCACAATACTAAACTTCAGACCCCAACCCAAAAATATCGAGAACCAGAGTTTAAACGTCGCCCAGGAACTCAGCATCGTATAACCGAGCGGATGCAGGGGCCACCACACAAAGGTTTGGCGCATCCACATCAAAAAGACTGTGAAGCCGCTACCGACCAGTATAAACCCAGTATTCGTCCAATTCGTGCTTGTCTTTGGACTTGTAAGTAAGCCTTCCAGTTGCCGCATGAACCAGCTACCGCCCGTGTAAGGCGCGCCATGGGCGTAACTAATTTTAATTGCCGAGTAATAGGAAACGGCAAGCCCAATAACCATTGCTACCGCCATCGCAAGGAGAAGTTGCCGCCGTTTGACACGCGCATCATCTGCTGCTTTCAATCCGTTCATTATGTTAGGCATCATAAACTCACGAAGATCTAACGTCATGCATACCGGATGCATCATCATTGAGGTCACCGTAGAAGGATGAATTTTTGAGGTGCCGAGCGTCGTCAGGAAGAAACTCTGTGGTGAGAACGATGGATTGATGAAGGGGATACCCCCGTTAATCACCTGCCACGTCAGCACAACATACATTGCAAGCAGAAACAGAACGAAACCGAGCGCAAATAAGAGGGACATACCCATCAAATGGTTGAAAAACACAAGGACACAAATACCGCCAAGCAACCCGAAAATTGTAACGCTATGCGGGAGTGCTTCATCGGAGGGACGGAACTGGAGCATGTTTTTAATATGGTGCCGCATCTTCCAGAGCGCAATGGCGATGAACGCCAGACACGCCCCCGCCTCTTGTGCCGCACTGAATGATTTCCCCGTCCACTGAACGCCGGGTCCCGAAGTGAGTTGAAAACCCATCATTACACCCAAAAGGCATTGCAGTTTGTAAAAGATGAAGAAGAACCAGATGCTAAACGACACCTCCAAAGTCAGAAGGTAGCTAAACCCGACCATCGACCAAAAGATAACAATCTGAAACGGACGGAGGGCATTCCAAGGGCGTTCAACGAGGTACTGATTGAGCCAGAAATCGCGTGGAATGTGTGGGGTGGCAGGAAAGAATGTATGCAAACCGTTCATTGTGTGCAGGAATACTGGGAACGCAAATCCAAACCAGAGCGCACTGTTCTTAAAAAGCGGACCGAGACTCCCACTGCCTTGTGCTGCCATTTCTACTGGCAACTTGACCAATGGAAACGCACAACGTTCATACTCTACCCACTGCTTGCGAAGTAGCACCGAAAGGCAGATCATCACGAAATAGGCGACCAGAACGTAGGCACTCCACGTCAAGATCGGGGTTATCCATGCGTGCCACGGCACGGATTCACCGGCGAACAGACCTTCAAAGAACGAGCGCGCCGCGCCGCGATCCTGCACCACCCGCCAGTGTGGAATATAGTGGTGAAATAAGGACTCCCAGTCGTTTTCCGGGGTCGCGAGGTACTGATAAGCCACCATCGGGCTGAGCGCGTATCGCATCATCCCTGAAGATGGGATGCCTGCTGGCGCGAGCATAATACACCAGATTGTGACGAGTTCGCCCGATGAAAAGGCGGAAGTCGGATGTACCCGTTTCAGAAAAACGTTGATACCTAAGACAAAAATCGTCAGGACAAAGAAGGGAGCGACAGGGAAGTGGCCACCTGCAAGGAAGATGTTGCGAATGACGTAATCGTTATAAGGAGCAAGGAGGCATTCGGTGGTCGCACACGCCAAACCGATGAACACTGCGCGCCATGTCAGGCTATCTCGGACCTGTTGTTGAATCAATTCATTGCCTTCTCTTTCTTTGATTTTGGTCGTTCTGTTTTTAAAATGGGCGTTATTCTAATGGTAACGATTATATCACACTTTATTTTCTTAAAAGATTTTATTTTTCTTAGGAGTGTTAAGTGCTGAGCAATTTCCAATCCGATACAGGTGCCTCCGTTACAGGAGAACCTTACTTCCCGATGCGGTCAGCATTTTCCTTTTCTATAGTGGAAGCCAGATCAAAACCGTTGTCCCTCCCCCAAACGTGCTTTTGATCGCCACGTCACCGCCATGCTCCTCAAGAATCCGTTTGACATTTGCCAAACCGAGACCGGTCCCTTTCGTTTTTCGGGTAAAGAACGGTTCAAAGATATGTTCCAAATCTTCTGCGGGTATCCCAACACCAGAATCTGTGACTTTGATACATACGCTGTTATCTTCTATCCCCGTGGATACCTTCAGTTCACCACCTTGTGGCATGGCTTCCATCGCATTCAGGACGACATTCATAAACGCCTGCTTCAATTTATCTGAATCAAACTGAACTTCTGGGGTTACAGGTGATAGGTCTAACACTAACTGAATCTGGTGGTGTACCAAGTTGGCTTCCATCAAAGCTAAGATCTCTTGCAGGACAGGTGCAAGCGGTTGTTGTGTGAGGTTAAGTGCCGTAGGACGTGCAAAGTCCATCAACCCTTTGACAATAGTGTCAATTCGCTCAATCTCCTCAAGGATATAACGGAGCGATTGCTGGTGCTTTTCCACCGACATTTCGGGTTTCTGCATCAACATTTGTGCCAGCATCCGCATAGATGACAACGGATTTCGGATCTCGTGCGCGAACGAGGCGGACATTTTTCCTGCTGTCGCCAAACGTTCCGCTTGAATCAGCCGATCCCTTGACTGTTTCAAATCTCTGGTCATTTTATTAAACGCAGCGGCGAGATCCCCTATTTCATCGTGTGTTTTAAGATCACACTGTTCATCTAAGTCCCCTGTAGCGACGCGTGCTGTCGAATCAACCAAGACTGTGATTGGGTTCGTCAAATTTTTCCCAATCCTTTGACTGATAAAAGCGACCAGAGCCAGAACGAGGATAGCAATACTGAGCATATACCATGTGAACGTACGTTTTGCCTCGGCGATCGCTTCCATCGGACGCAACAAGCAGTAGAAGCGTCCGAATTCGAGCGGCAAATAAAAAACCTTATACGGTTTCCCGGCGAGTGTAACGTCTTGTGTAACGGATGTTCCATCTGGGTTTTCAAAGTGCTTCTTAACCTCACGCAGCCGCATTTTATCTGCCAAATTCGCCCAATCCTGCTCCTCATTAGAGAGTCTATTGAGTGAATTATAGTTTAGCGTATAATCAGAGCCAAAAATCATAATCTCAACGCTGTAGGCACGTTTAAGTTTTTCTTGATCTTGTTCGAAATAGCCCGTTTCTATAATAGTATCAAGCCATCCTTCCGTTTCACGCGTAAACTGTTGGCTATACTTCCACGCAAAGATTTCGATAGCCACCAAAGGTAGCACAACAGCAACTACAGCAAAGAGAAGTAAAAACGGGAGAACGATCTTGGTTTGAATGCTATACCGACGCATTAGATTCACTCTTTTCTTGTATCGGGGCTACGGACGGTTTCTACAAATTCTGATATTGTTTTTCAGTATAACCTAAAGCAATAGGCGTGTCAACATATACGCAGCATTAGACGTTTCTGTACACGAGAAAGATGACAAGCATCCTTGAAATTGAAATTTTAAGCGAACAAAAATCATATATAACGTGTCTAATATGTGAAAGTCGGAACTTTTTAGTACTTATGGTGTGTAAATTTTGGAGCATTTCCTTTTCAATGGACATTATGAACTCAGGGTTTTCAAACTTAACTTTGTTCCCATGGAGAAAATACAGATGACAGATGCCATGCAATTCGGCACTTCGCACACAGATGTAGAATATACAGATCCAAATCTTGAGCAGATTAGTGAGGATGAGCTTATTCGGCGGTTCCAGAATGGGGACACAGAGGCTTTCAACCCTCTTGTTCTCAAATATCAAAAGAAAATATATAATTTCTTGTATCGGCGCGTGCGTGATCGAGAAACAGCAAAAGACCTGTGCCAAGAGGTGTTTTTAAAGGCGTTTAAGGCACTACCTAATTTCAAAGGTGATTCCACGTTTTATAGTTGGGTTTACCGGATTGCCATCAACTGTAGCATAGATTTCCAGCGTCAGCGAAATCGTGTTAAAGTTCTGACGTTTGAAGAATTATCATTTGATGCTGACGATGTTTTGAGAATGGTGAATTCACATCCGTCCCCAGAAGCACTCACCGAATCTGAGGAGCTCGGACGAATCATCCGCAAGGCGGTACAGAAATTGCCACCGGGTCAACGGCGTGTTTTTAATTTGCGCCACCGGAGAGAACTCGCGATTAAAGAGATCGCAGCACTCTTAAACAGGTCGGAGGGGACAATTAAAGCGCACTTGCATCATGCGCATCAGCGATTGCAGGGTATGCTGCTCCCGTATTTGCAAAATCAACCGCTGGAATGGAATAGAGAAACTTAACGGGCGAATCTCTAACAGGTAGCAAGGTTTGTAACCTCGCCGGTTACGCTATCTGTAATTGTAAATTCACTCTAAATGTGTATATGTACGACTAATAGACGGGAATTCAACAAAAGTGTTCCCGTCTTTGCTTGCAGAATCTGGAATCTCATCCGTCTGGTTTCTGTCTTTGGATTTTTCGATGCACTCGAAAAAATAATTGCGCCTTAATTTAACTTGACAACCTTGCCCAAATATAGTATAATATATAAAGTTCTATGTGAAGAATCAGTAAGGTTAGGTGGGATGGCTGAGTGGACGAAAGCGGCGGTCTTGAAAACCGTTATGGCGCAAGCCATCGTGGGTTCGAATCCTACTCCCACCGCCATTTGGAGAGGTGCAGGAGTGGTTGAACTGGACTGCCTGCTAAGCAGTTATGGCGTAAGCCATCGTGGGTTCGAATCCCACCCTCTCCGTTCTAATAGTTGTTCATTGGACTGAAAGCTATTACAATACGCGCCTGTAGCTCAGCGGATTAGAGCAGCTGACTACGGATCAGCAGGTCGGGGGTTCGAGTCCTCTCAGGCGCTTTCAAATTTTATGTTGGACGAAAAATGTAAAGCAAAGACAAATTGTTCGCTAATCACTCACAATTTGGATCGTGATCTTTTCTGGATGGGACAGACAATCGAATTAGCACGGCAGGCGGGAGAAAAAGGCGAAGTGCCAGTCGCTGCAATGCTGATTAAAGAAGATATGTTGATTGCTGAAGCGCATAATATGCGTGAACAGCACGGCAATCCCATCGCTCATGCAGAAATGCTTGCGATACAAGCAGCAGCAGAGAAAATCGGGAACTGGCGATTTGTTGACACAACTTTGTATGTAACATTAGAGCCGTGCTCAATGTGTGCCGGGGCGATCGTATTAGCACGCATTCCAAGGGTTGTTTATGCTACGGCAGACCCGAAATCTGGGGCAGCTGGAACACTCTATAACATTCTACAAGATGAACGTTTGAATCATCGCGTTGAATTGGTGAGTGGCGTCTTAGCAGAAGACAGCAGCACACTTCTTAAGTCTTTTTTCCAGCAACGCCGTCGGAAATAGGCGTTAATAGTTGTCGGTTAAGGACCGTCCGTAACAATCTTCCCCTGCTTGGTATATTTTAGGAAATGCTGGTTTGTTACAGGAGGCCTCTTTAACTAACAGCCGGAAACCGATAACTGATAACCACTTAAGGAGAGATGCAGGAGTGGTTGAACTGGACAGTCTCGAAAACTGTTGTGGCGTAAGTCACCGTGGGTTCGAATCCCACTCTCTCCGTTTTTTCTATTTGTTAGTTGCGTGACAGTGTTCAAGAAAATTTAACTGTTGTAAGGCGCTGAAGTCTTACAATTCTGGGGCAGTAGCTCAGTTGGGAGAGTGCATCCCTCGCACGGATGAGGTCACGGGTTCAAATCCCGTCTGCTCCATTATGGAATTTTGATTTACAAACTAAATCGAAATTCCTATTTTCCTTATAGTCCCTTATTTTGCGGAGAGATGCAGGAGTTGGTTGAACTGGCATGACTGGAAATCATGTGTGCTGTTTTGCAGTACCGTGGGTTCGAATCCCACTCTCTCCGCCATTTTCTTTTTTCAATTTTTTAAGTATGAAATCTCGGTGCTATGCACATCGATCATCGTGATGAGAAATGAATCAGAAAAATCTGTTATAGGTTATCAAAGGTTTCTTAACGATTTAGAATCTGCAAGGACAACGGACGCAGCAGCTCAGATTTAATCGTGATAAGAAATGAATCAGAAAAATCTGTTATAGGTTATCAAAGGTTTCTTAACGATTTAGAATCTGCAAGGACAACGGACGCAGCAGCTCAGATTTAATCGTTAAAAGATCTTGGCTATGCTAGGTGGGGAGGTAGCGGTGCCCTGTATCTGCAATCCGCTAAAGCAGAACTGAATCCCCAGTAGGCGGCCTGTTTCTGTGGGGCCTGTCCCGCGCACGTGGTGTTGATGGTTGGGTCTTGAGCAACGAGTGCTTGTTGAACCCCGTCAGGTCCGGAAGGAAGCAGCGGTAGATAAGTTGCTCGTGTGACGCAAGGGTGCCTGACCTGAGCTAACGGCGTGGGCAACGCTCGGAGAAGCTTGTCAACTCTGGGTGCATAGTCATCTTTGGAGCGTCTCGACCCGACTAACAACACCCCAATTCCCAAGTTCCGGTTGTTTAAGGAAGGCTTGTGTGATGTCTTACGAGGTACTCGCCCAAAAATGGCGTCCCCAAAACTTCAGTGATGTTGTTGGACAGGAGCACGTTACAACGACGCTGAAAAACCAGATTTTGTCCGAACGCGTCGGGCATGCGTATCTCTTTTGGGGGCCGCGCGGCACAGGAAAGACAACGGTTGCACGTATTTTTGCCAAAGCCGTCAACTGTCCGCACCGTCTTCAAGAAACGGAATTTGATGCCACCACCACCGCCGAACCCTGCAACCACTGTGAATTTTGCAATGACATTTCACACAGTAGGTCCCTTGACGTATTCGAGATGGATGCTGCCTCCAATCGCGGGATTGATACCATTCGAGACCTTCGCGAAAACGTTAAACTCTCCCCTGCTGCCTGTACTTATAAAATCTATATCATAGATGAAGCGCACATGCTCTCGCCAGAGGCATTTAATGCCTTGCTTAAAACGCTTGAGGAGCCGCCGCCACATGTCATCTTCATCATGGCGACTACTGAACATGCCAAAATTCCGAAGACAATTAGTTCTCGCTGCCAAGATTTTGATTTCCGGCACTTAGAAGACCAAAAAATCATTGAACGTCTACAATTGATTGCCAATGAAGAAGAAGTTTCGGCGGACGCGGATGTTCTCGCACTCATCACCCGACAATCTGAAGGATGTCTGCGAGATGCTGAAAATCTATTAGAACGCCTTATCGCTTCGACTGGGAAGGACTTGAAGATCGAAGCTGTCGAGCAAACCATTGGACTCGGATCCAGTTCCCTCCTTCGTGATCTCGCTGTTGCGATTATAGAAAGACACCTCGTAAAAGGATTGAAGACACTGAGTGACTTAACCAAGCAAGGCACCGATTTGTCGAAATGTCTTGATCATCTCATCAGTCATTTTCGGGATCTGCGGCTCTTGGTAATTGATGATAGCCTGGGTGAACTGATTCAGAGCCCACAGTCTGATCTCCCTGAACTCAAACAACAGGCTGAACGGATGTCGGTCAGTCGGTTATCGCGGATTATTAAAATTTTGATGCACACCAGTCGTGATATCAAGCAGTATGGATACCCGCAACTACAATTAGAGGCTGCATTCATTCAACTTAATTCGCTTGAAGAAGGTGCCCATCTTGAGGAGATTGTTAGCAAATTATCGGCATTAGAGCGAAAATTTGATGAAGCCGGCATTTCCGCAATACCTGAAATGCCGCCGCAGCGATCTCTATTTTCGAGCGAAAATCCAAGGGATACACGAGCCACATCCAACCAACGTCCTTTCCCTATGAGGCAAGGGGCTTCTACCACAAACCCATCCGATTTGGCAAAGGAAGCGACAGGTAGAGATTCCGACAAACAAGCCGCAATATCCTCTTCACGGATACCGAACGGGTCAACCCGTTCACAGATGCATGATGCTGTCTGTTCATTGGCAGAATTGCCTTCATTTTGGGAGGAGATAAAATCGAAACTTCCCATGAAAATCAGTCGTGGTTTACTCGCCGAATCCGTCCTATCAGTGAACGCACCAGACGTGGTTGAAATTGCCTGTTCGCCTGCATCCCTCCCCATCATTATGGATACCGATAAAAAAGTTATAACTGATGCCCTTACGCGCGCCGTCGGCGAACCTGTAAAAATTGCGTTGGTTGTTTTAGATACTGTTCCTGAACCCGAAAGACCTGGGAAAATGCCCGAAGAGACAAATCAGAAAACCCCAATGATGCGGAAGGTTGAGGCTGAGGACGATCCGCAACTGAAAACAGCACTTACTCTCTTTGAGGCTACGGTTTTGGAAACCCAATAATCGCGTCTTTTCTAATGGGAAAGACGTATTCTTATAAGGAAATTTCTATTGTACTAAGCATTTTTGTAACAAGTCAGTCACTTATGCGTATACGATGATAAAATTGCTTGGAGGCAGGATAAAAAAATTATGAAAATGAATGACCTGATGAAACAGGCGCAGCAGATGCAGAAACGGATGCTTGAAATCCGAGAAGAACTCGCGAACCGAACCGTCGAAGCAACCGTCGGCGGCGGAATGGTAACTGCTGTCGTCAATGGGCAACAGGAAATTGTTTCACTCCATATTACACCGGAAGTTGTTGATCCGGACGATACTGAAATGCTTGAAGACTTGGTTGTCGCTGCTATCAACGAAGCACTACAACAATCACAAGAATTGATGTCCTCGGAAATGAGCAAATTGACCGGTGGACTTAAAATTCCAGGGCTACCCTAACCAGAATTGTTAGCAAGTCGCTATTAGCAAGAAGATGTTGTGTTTGCCGAAAAATTTTTACGATCTACACATAAGACTGATGGTTGACTGTTGATAAGCAAAAATTCATGCAAGAATATCCGAAACCGTTGGCAAAACTTATCTCAGAGCTCCAGAAACTTCCTACGATTGGACAGAAAACAGCACAGCGCTTAGCGTTCTTTATGCTGAAGTTACCTGATACCGAGACTGCCCAAATCGCAGAAGCTATCGCGCAAGTAAAGAAACTGTTATGTTACTGTGGTATCTGTGGTGCTATTACCGATGCCGATCCGTGCTACATCTGTACAAATCCCCGCCGCGATCAACAGGTCATTTGTGTTGTTGAAGAGTCTGATGACCTGTGGGCAATTGAGCGAACGAATGGGTATAAGGGGCTTTATCACGTTTTAGGGGGTGTTTTGTCACCATTGGATGGCACTGGACCCGATGAACTCGGAATAAATAAACTCTTTCAACGGATTCAGCAACCTGCTCCTGGGGCAAAACCTATTCAGGAGGTAATACTCGCCACAAATTGGACCACCGAAGGACAGGCAACGGCACTCTACCTTACGCAGCACTTGGAGATGTTTAAAGTCGATGTCACTCGTATTGCCTACGGTATTCCTGTGGGTGGTGATTTGGAATACATTGACGAGGTAACGCTGGCGAAGGCACTTGAAGGCAGGCGGAAAGCTTAGATGCGGAAGCGATTGTTTATATTCATAGTACTCGGCATTAGTCTGTTCTGTGATGTTTTTCATGTTGCAGCAGCACCAAAAACTGACAGCCGACAGCCGACAGCCATCTTTGATGCACAACGGGCTTTCGCGATATTAGAAAAACAATGTGATTTTGGACCGCGCCCCCCGGGTTCAGCAGCACATCGTCAAACTCAGCGTTATTTGTTCACTGAACTTGAAAAATATGCGGATAACGTAGAACTTCAGCCGTGTCAATACGAGGTGGACGGTGTAGTGCTTCGACTCAACAATATCTTAGCAGAGTTTGGAGCGAAAGTTGTTACGGGGGTAGAACCAATCAGAGAGACGCTTCTACTCGCTGCACATTGGGATACGCGCCCCTTCGCTGATCGAGATCCGAAGCCAGAAAATCAAGATAAACCGATTCTCGGTGCTAACGATGGTGCTTCTGGGGTTGCAGTACTTCTTGAGATTGCGAGAGTTCTCAGTCTACATCCACCGCCGCGTCGAATTGTTATCGTGCTTTTTGATGGTGAAGATTATGGCAGATCCGTTGATGACATGTTCATCGGTTCTCGCTTTTTCGCACAAAATCTTGGAAAATGGAGACCTGATTACGGTATACTATTGGATATGGTGGGAGACAAGGATTTGAGTCTTCCAATAGAGCGTTACTCTTGGGAAGCGAATCGTGAGTTCACTCAAGCCATTTGGAATCGGGCATCGACCCTTGGTTTGGCACCTTTCCAGCAGCGGTTAGGGGCGGCGATTTTGGACGATCACGTTCCTCTTATCAAGGTGGGGATTCCAATGGTGAATATCATCGATTTCACTTACCCCTATTGGCATACCGTTGAAGACACGGTGGACAAATGTAGTCCAAAAAGCCTTGAAATCGTCGCCACGCTCGTTATGAGTATCATTTATGATGGGCTTTAATGCGTTTTCGGTGCTTGGTTATCAGTTTTCAGTTAAACTGGACAGACTGCTGGATTTAGGTAGATTGTTACAAAGTGTCTCTTAACCGACAACCGACAACTGACAACTAAAAGAAAATGAATACTTATCAAAAACGTTATGATGTTATCGTAGTCGGGGCAGGGCATGCCGGTTGTGAGGCTGCACTTGCCGCGGCGCGGATGGGTTGTGAAACACTCATTGTCACTATCAATCTTGATACTATCGCGAAAATGTCGTGTAACCCCGCCATTGGTGGGCTTGCTAAGGGACACCTTGTTAAAGAGATAGACGCGCTCGGCGGCGAGATGGCAAAAACTATTGATAAAACCGGCATTCAATTCCGCCGTCTCAATACCAAAAAGGGGCCCGCTGTTAGGTCGAGTCGGGCACAAGCGGATAAGAAGGCGTACCAAGATGAAATGAAGCGCGTCTTAGAGGTAGAAGAACGACTTGATATTAAACAGGTATTGGTTGAAGAACTCCTCGTTGAAAATGGAAAGTGCATCGGAATTTTAAGCCAGACGCGGACTGCTTATTTGGGCGAAACTGTAATTCTCACAACCGGGACTTTCTTGAAAGGCGTAATTCATATTGGCGATGTTTCCTATAGTGCTGGTAGGGCTGGTGAATCCGCTGCTGAGAAACTCTCGGAAAGTTTTTTGAACCTCGGTTTTGAGATTGGCAGGCTCAAAACGGGGACACCCCCGCGCGTCAATGCCCATACAATTGACTTCAGCCAAATGGAAATCCAACCCGGCGATGAAGACCCACTTCCCTTCTCCTTCACAACTGAACATATCACCCAGTCGCAGCTGCCCTGTTATCTAACTTACACAAACGAGAATACGCACGCGATCATTCGTGAAAATCTCCACCGATCTGCAATGTACAGCGGTCGCATTGTTGGCATCGGTCCCCGCTATTGTCCGTCAATTGAAGATAAGGTGGTCCGATTCGCCGAAAAAACTGAACATCAAGTTTTCGTCGAACCGGAGGGGAGGGATACGGATGAGATTTACCTAAATGGGATTTCTGCAAGTCTACCGGAAGATGTACAGGTCGAGATGGTGCATAGCATCAAGGGGTTAGAGAACGCCGAAATCATGCGCTTCGGATACGCTGTGGAGTACGACTTTGCCCCGGCGACCCAACTGCAGCCAACGCTTGAGACGAAAAGCGTACCTGGACTCTATTTCGCAGGACAACTCAATGGCACTACGGGTTACGAGGAAGCCGCCGCACAAGGGCTTATGGCAGGAATCAACGCAGCACTAAAGGTGAAAGGTGAAGAACCCCTTATCCTTGACAGGTCCCAAGCCTATGTAGCTGTACTTATTGACGATCTTGTTACCTTGGATATTCGTGAACCTTACCGGATGTTCACGTCGCGTGCCGAGTACAGATTGACCTTGCGGGAGGACAACGCCGATCTAAGACTCACTGAAATCGGTAAACGAATTGGACTTGTTGATGACAACAGATACCGTCAATTTCAAAGGAAAGCTGAAAATATCCAAACAGAATTAAAACGCTTGCACGAAACTGTCCTTAAACCAGGAGAACCGCCTCTTATTGGAGGCGGACAGGTTGTGCCTGCTGACAGTTGGGCAACTATAGTCAAAACCGGTGAATTAAAGCAACCCACATCCTTGGCGGAACTGCTGAGACGCCCTCAACTTCATTATGAAGATATAGGTCAGATTGTACCATCGCCTGAGATTTTATCAGAAGCCGTGAAGGAGCAGGTGGAGATTCAGATTAAGTACGAGGGCTACATTCAGCGACAGCAGCGACAAATTCACCAATTCAAAAAGATGGAAAACTTCCGGATACCCGATGCGTTTGACTATGATGAGGTTCCCGGATTAAAGGCGGAAGCACGTGAAAAACTAATGAAAATTCGACCTGCTTCTATTGGACAAGCCTCGCGGCTACCCGGTGTTTCGCCTGCGGATATTTCAATATTGACGGTTATCCTTCATCAACACAACGCAACATAGGGGTTCGCATTAGCAAGGAAGCAAGACAAACTGCGAGTCGTGAAAAGCGAACGACTCACAACGAATCGCGAACAGCGATAAAGCAATTGGTAAATTATAAACAGCACTTAAAAGAGGCGTTTAATCGCTACGGATTTCCGCTAACAACGCGTCAAGTCGCACAATTTACGCAATATCGCGATGAATTACTTCGGTGGAATGCCCGTATAAATCTGACCGCGATTACGGATGCTGACGCAATTATCCATAAACATTTTCTCGACTCGCTAAGTGTCTTGAAATACATCACACTGAGAGATGGAGATTCTATTATTGATGTGGGAACAGGTGCCGGATTCCCAGGCGTTGTCCTAAAAATCTACGTCCCGGAGGTCCGGTTAACACTTGTTGAAGCCTCAAAAAAGAAAGCGAGTTTTCTAAAATTTATCGTTCCGCAATTGCGGTTGTATCAAGCAGAAAACGTTGCCATACTTGCCGAGCGTGCCGAAGTTTGTGCCCAACAGCCTGCACATATTGGGGCATACGATTGGGTCTTCACCCGCTACATTGCTACCCTCGCGGATTCAGCCGACTTTTGCTTGCCGTTGCTGAAACAGAATGGAAAGTGGATAGCCTATAAGTCTGGTGTGGAGACAATCAAAACTGAAATTGACGAAAGCGCGACGTGTCTGAACACGCTCGGTGGAGTTGTTGAAACTGTCCTTACAAACGCAAAGTTCAATCGAAGTTATGTTGTAATGCGCCGTGTTAAAGTGTGAAGCGTGCAAATTTCGCGTAATAGGGCGAGGGCAATGTTTTTAAAAGTACAATACCTCAAATAAGAAAACTAAGGAAAATCCTATGAATTTTGACACAACGATTGCAGAAAAAAATATCTCTATTCTTCATGTAGAGGGAAAGATTCTTGGAAATGCCGCTGATGTATTTCGCAGAGAGATGGAACAGCAACTTCAAGCAGCACAAGGTAAATTAGTTGTTGATTTGATGAATGTTCCCTTAATTGACAGCAGCGCGTTGGGAGCGATTGTACTTACGTTAAAATACTGTCAGGAATCGGGCGGTAAATTAGTTTTGCTCAATCCACAGAAGGCCGTTCGGGAAGTCTTGGAAGTGACGCAGCTCGCAACCGTTATTGAAATTTATGATACGGAGGAGAGCGCAAGTGCCGCTTTGATATAGCAGTGCCAAAAATGTGCCTACAAGAATTCCCGTGGTAACACGGGAGGCAAAGCCCTATGGAGCGTTCTCGATTTAAGATAGGTTTACGCGGTCAACAGATCGTTCTATTTTTGTTAGTTGCGTTGATGCCGCTGTTTGCTGTTTCATTGGTTATAAAAGTTCTTGGTGAGAATGCTCTCAAGGACAGTGTCGGAGAGAGCCTTGTACTCCTCGCTGAAGAAAAATTGGCTCGCGCCGATAAGGCGATCTCTCAAAGAATCACGAATATTCAAACGGAACTCCCGAATATCCGACCGGCAGTTGCCCGGTCGAATACTGCCAAGGGACAGCAGTCGGTGTTTTTCAGCGTATGGGCACGCCTCGAAGATAGTATCCGTTTGCTTGAGACTTATGCTGGTTATAAAACTGAAGTGACCATTGTTAATGCTTCGGGATATGTCCTTCGCTCGAACAACTCACAATTGGATTACGACACAAAAAAGGAACGACCCTATACCGTAAAAGACAAGAAGTGGTGGCAAAGCGCTTACAACAACGGCATCGGTTACCCATTCGTGGAAGATGTCATTTATGATGACGTGCGCGGGATATACTTGCTTCCAGTCGCACTCCCGATACGTACTTCTACTAAAAGTTCTTCTGCTCTACAAGAAAGCGATACAATCGGCGTGCTCAGAACAATTTTGTTGCTACCTGAACTTACCAGTTTAGTCGGATCACAACAGGATCTCACCGGAACATATACCTTTTTAACAAACGGTTCTGGGAAAATTATTGCAGCATCACCTCATAGCGGATATCGTATAGGTAGTTACATAGACATGAATGATGCTGTAGAGGAGGCAATTATTGAGGGAAAAAAAGGGATCCATGGCAAGTACTATGACTATGAATCACACGGTGAAGCGGATGCGTTCGATGAACAACGCGTCTACGGTTGGGCGCGAACTCGACCTGTAACGAACGAATCTTGGAAGACACAACAGAACTTTAGCAATTGGATACTCTTTATTTCCCGTCCAACCTCTTCTGCTTACGCCGGGGTTGTTAAGCTAAACAGATACATTTTTTATGTTACCATTGCCTCAAGTGGCATCGTTGTAATTATTGCCTGCTGGGCTGCCCAACGTATAGCAAGGCCGATATTAGAAGTCGCGCAGGCAGCCGACAGCATCGGACAGGGCGAATTTGACAGTGAAATTCTCATTGAGAGTGATGATGAAGTCGGGGTCCTCGCTGAAAAATTCAATGAGATGCGCCGCAATCTCAAAACGGCGGTTGATAAACTCAGGCAGGAAGAAAGAAAACTTACCACTATTGTCGAGAACCTCGGTGAGGGGCTTATTGTTGTTGAACCCGGTGGGCGCGTACTATACGTCAATCCTGTAGCTGAACGACTTTTAAATCTGGGACGGACTGCTGGTTATCAGAACTTTATCACTATTGACACTAAGACTGGTACTATCTCTTGGACAAAACGATTGGTGGGTGATGCATCTACGACAGCAGATACAAGAACCGTTGATCTGAAAGTGTTGTCTGCCTCACAGCGGGAAATGAAACAGCATCAAACGATGATTGCCGAAATCGGGGTCGGTGGAGATCGCATAGATGATGAGGCGCGAGTGCTTCGCATTATAGCAAGCCAGTTCGCTGATGAAAAAAATAACGTCGCAGGGATGGTTTACGTCTTTGATGACATCACGCATGAACATGAAATAGAGCAGATGAAGTCGGAGTTCGTTTCTTTGGTCTCACACGAATTACGGACACCCCTAACCTCTATCATCGGCTTTATTTCGCTGATACTCGATGGAAAAACCGGGAAAATAAATCAAAAGCAATATGAAAGTCTGAGTCGCGCGCACCGGCAATCTAAGCGACTTGCTGCGCTTATTAATGATTTGCTTGATGTCTCCCGAATTGAAGCCGGACGTATTGAGATGAAACGGGAACAAGTCCAGATAGACTGGATCGCTGAAAGAAGGATTGAGGAGCTTCGACCCCAAGCAGATGAAAAGGCTATCCGTTTATTGTTGGATGCTGAACTCAATCTACCCATATTAATTGCTGACGCGGATCGGATCGGCCAAGTCTTTATTAATCTCATAGGGAACGCGATTAAATTTACACCCGACGGTGGAAAAGTGACAGTGAGAATATCAAAATCACTGCAGAATGGAAGTCCAGTGGATGGTGTTCACGTTGAAGTAATTGACACGGGACTCGGGATCCCTGCTGAAGGACGAGAGAAAGTTTTTGATAAATTCCAGCAACTCAGGAGTACGCGAACCCAGCACCAAGGAGGGACTGGATTGGGACTCTCGATAGCGTCTGGAATAATTGAAGCGCACGGTGGAAAAATATGGGTAGAGGCGGGCGATAACGGACAAGGATGCAATTTTCAGTTTTTTATTCCGATCGGACACGAAGAAAATGGCTGAAACGATTTTAGTTGTTGATGATGACCTGGATATCCTTGAACTCCTCAAGATGAATTTAGAGCCGGATGGGTACGAGGTCCGCACCGCAAGTGATGGCAAGGCGGCTGTAGAAACTGCTACTCTTGATCCGCCGGATCTCATTTTACTTGATGTCATGATGCCGCATAAAGATGGTTTTCAGGTCATTGAAGAACTTAAAAATATAGAGGAGACAAAGACCGTTCCGGTCATTCTGCTTACTGCGCGCGGACAAACGGAAGACAAAGTTCAGGGGCTTGATGCCGGTGCTGACGATTACATCACCAAACCTTTTGACCTCCGAGAGGTAACCGCGCGGGTTAAGGCGGTGCTTGGACGGACACGGCCCATCAAATATATAAACCCTCTCATGAGGGCAATGGGATCTGGGTTCAACGAGGCTGGTGTTCAACAACTCGCTGGACATCTACAGGCTGCTGCGGCTATTCAGAAAAAATTATTGCCGGAACAGGCACCCAGTTTTCAAGGGTTTGACATCGGCATACTGCTCCAGAGTTCCATGTCTGTTTCCGGGGATTTCTATGATTTTATTCCGCTCAGTGAAACACGGATCGGAATCGTCTTGGGTGATGTGAAGGGGAATGGAATCCCAGCTGCACTTTTAATGGTAATGATCCGAACAGCACTACGTTTGCTCTGTCGTGAAGCGGATGATCCGGCTTCGATTCTTAAACGGATTAACGATTTAGTCGTCCGCGACACGGATGCGACCCTCTTCGCAACGATGATCTATGGCGTAATGGACACTGTGACTTCCACTTTCACATATTCAAATGGTGGACACTGCTATCCATTGCACCGGAAAAGGACGGGTGTGATAGATGTTTTAAAAACCGGCAGTATGTTGGTTGGCGCGTTTGAAGAAGCGACCTTTGCCAGCAACACCTGCCTCTTAGCACCCGGTGATATTGTCGTTTTCTATACCGATGGTATCACTGAGACGAATGCTGGAGATGACTCGGTTGTAAATGAAAACATATTGGTAGGTTCAGAGGACGTTAAAGGACAACAAAATGCGACATCGTCAGATGTGTTCTATGGTCAGGATAGGCTGGCTGCTTGCATTTCCGAAAATGCAATATTGTCTGCATCAGCATTGTGTGAAGCAATTGTTGAGGACTTGGCTCGCTTTAGTGGCAGTACACAGACGCATGATGACAGGGCTTTGGTTGTTATCAAACGCAATACGTAAATTGGTAAAGTACGCGCAGCACCGCTGCACGTATAATATGCTTTTGGCGTGATGAATATTATTCGATTATTCTATGAATTGAATTCGGTTTCCTAATCTGAGATCTCGGCGAACAGAGTGTCTTTTTTTCTGGTGCTGAGAAATTATTAAGTCAAATTCCAAAATTTCATCAAGCTAAAATTCAAATCAAAATAACAAAAGATGGGCTTCTTCTCAAAACCTGTCTTGTAGGGCTCTTGGCAAAGGTCCAACCCCGTAAAAAAGGAGCTTCAAACGTGGGCGAGAGAACTGAACAGGTTATTACGCTTTCTCTCCCAAGTTCAATGCAACATGTTTACCTGCTCGATGTTGTTGTCAGCGAGATTTTGAGAGAGATGGAATTCGGTGAGGACATCCAAGAGCAGATTAACCTTGCTGTCATTGAGGCGGGTACAAACGCAATCAAACACGGCAATAAAGAGGATCTAAGCAAAAAGGCTACTTTTCAGTTCATTCTTGCTGAGGATAGACTAACCATTGTCATTGAGGACGAGGGGGAGGGGTTCACGCGTCAAACGGTCGCGGATCCACTGGACCCGGAAAATTTGCTTAAAAGCAGTGGGAGAGGACTCTTTCTAATGGAAGCCTGCATGGATTCTGTAACTTATGAAGCCAACGGCACAATTATCAAAATGGTGAAATATAAGCAGACACCGAATCCATAACAATTTTTTGAGGAATTCCTATGCAAGTCAACCTTCGACACAAAGGCAGTATTACAATTCTGGATATTGCGGGAAAAGTTATTGGTGCCGATGCCTTAGCGCTGAGAAAAATTATTGAGGAGCAGGTTCAAATTTCTGGTAACCCTGCGGAACCTCGAGAACATCTCAACTTGATTTTGAATTTGGAACGCGTTCAGATGATGGATAGTTCTGGTTTAGGTGTGCTCGTTGCTGTCCATACTTCTGTTCGACGAGCGAATGGACAGGTGGTCCTCCTTAACCTCGGCGGGAATGTCAGAAGTCTCATCGTTATGGCAAAACTCATGACAATTTTCGACTGTTATGATTCGGAAGCGGAAGCGATAGCAGGAATTATGAAGTCTTAAAAACACGTCCATAAAACACATCTCGGAGTAGACGAAAATGGAAGCGCGTATCTCTAACGACACAGAACAGGGCGTTAACTTATGGTATAAATGTACCAGATGTCAAGAATTCGCTTTTAGAGGTGAGCTTGAACGGAATCTTTATACCTGTTCATATTGTGGCGCACTGTTTCCTCTACTTGCTGAAAAACGGGTTGAGTACCTGCTTGATGATGCGTCGGCAATGGAAATTGAATTTACCAATGCCGCTGGACTCGCCGTTGAGGGAACAATTTCAGACCATCCTGTCTGTCTTTTCATCGTAGATGTTGACGTGATTCCTACAGAAATTGATGTCTCTCTGCTTCTCAATACTATTGAGAAAGGTCTACAAAAACGGATTCCGCTTATTACAATTGTCGCTTGCCAACCAGAAGGGTCGGCGGGTGCTTCTACCGGAATCACCTATTTGACAATGCAGATGGAACGCTTGGCAAATGCATCGCTACCTCATATCACTGTTTTAACTGAAACAGAAGTCTATCCGCTTGCAACGTATCTTCCGCTTGGAGAACTGGTTATTGCCGAGGGAAGTATATCCCTTCAGAAACGAACATCTCCGAATCTGCAACCGGCACTACACGCACCTGAGGAGCAACTTTTGATGCAGGCACCCGCATCAGATATAGGGGTGAAACCTGACATAAGCGTTGATTGCTATGTCCCGCGCGCCGAACTACCCGATATGTTGGGACGATTTTTGAAATTTTTTTCTCAGTGATTAGCGGTCAGGGCGTTCGCTACGAAAGCCGAAGCCATTCTCAGGTGTCAGTGGAGAATCTCTTTCTGACGGCTAACCACTGACCACTGAAAGCGAACGCAGTGAGCGACCTGAGCGCGCAGCAACCTACTGGAGATGCCATGAAACGAGACGCTTTGATTGATAGTCTGAGGACTCCAAATAGCCTCGGAAGTAGACCTAAGTATATTTCTGCTGCTAAACAGAAGTTTGAGGCTATCTTCGGTGCTTCACCAAGGTTCGTTGTATCTGCTCCGGGTAGGGTGAATCTTATCGGTGAACATACGGATTATAACGCGGGTTATGTATTCCCGGTCGCGATTGATAAATATATCCATATCGCTATGCGTGAACGGGCTGACCGACGTGCCGTTTTACACGCCTTAGATGTCAATGAATCCTTTGAACTGAATCTTGATGCCCTCCGTCCGGTTCCACCGAATGCACCAACTTGGAGCTACTACTTGATAGGTGTCGCGTCCCTTCTACAAGAATCAGGGAATAAGATTGCTGGAATTGATGCCGTTATCATGGGGGATGTTCCGATTGGGGCAGGATTAAGTTCTTCGGCTGCCTTGTCAGTGTCTGCCGCTCTCGCTTTTTTAGCCGGTTCCATACCGCAATCTTCGCCAGATGCTGCAGTGTCAGAAGCGCGCAAGAAAGAACTTGCTGCATTGTGCCAGGGCGTAGAGCACGAATTTGTTGGTGTCAATTGTGGTATCATGGATCAGACCATCTCGCTCTTAGGTCGGGCGGATCATGGACTATTTCTTGATTGTCGTTCACTTGCGTATGAGCATGTACCCCTCAATTTAGGAGCGCATTGCATTGCTATTTGCAACACTAAGGTAAAACGGGAACTTGCTGCTTCTGAATATAACAAACGGCGAACAGAATGTGAAAGGGGCGTTGACCTCTTGAGCCGGTGGCTACCCGGTATATCTTCTCTTCGCGACATTACCCTGTCCGACTTCAAGAAACATGAAGGAAAGTTACCAGCACTAACACAAAAAAGATGTGGATACGTAGTTGCGGAAAACACACGTGTCCTTGATGCCGTCTCTACGCTCAAGGCACGGAACCAGCAAACGTCCGAAAAGGTAGATGATCCACTCATAGCGTTCGGTAGGTTAATGAATGCCTCGCACAAAGGACTACGCGATGATTACGAGGTGAGCTGCAGAGAATTAGATCTCCTTACGGACATTGCACACAGCGTTGATGGTGTGATTGGCACTCGGATGACTGGGGCAGGTTTTGGAGGATGTACGGTCAGCATTGTTCATAGAGACGCTTTAGAGACCTTCCGGACCCGTGTGACAAGCGAGTACCACAAACAGACTGGCATTGAACCTGAAATTTACCTCTGTAATGTTAGCAACGGCGCGCAAGTCTTTAACTATTAGCCTTCTAAGGCTGTTTTGGATTAGGATTTGCAGAATTAGTGGATTTTTCAGGATTATACAGATTGAAATTAATAAATGGGTATTGGATACCCTGAAGTAGACGCTGAATTAGTTAGAAACCGCCGCGAAACGAAGTGGAGCGGCGACCAGATTTAATAGTTAAAAGAATGGAATATAGCATTGGTGTTGATTTAGGTGGTACCGACATTAAGGCCGGATTGGTCTCATCGGAAGGTAATATTTCTTGCCGTGTGATCCTCCCAACGGATGTAGAAGTGGGTGGACCTAAAGTAGTGGCAGCTCGAATTGCCGAAGCCGTTCGTCAGGTTCTTGCGAAAGCAGAAGCTGCGGGTCCCCATAGCAATCCGCATGCGAGGGACAACACACGCGAAATGGGAGTAGGGTTGGGGGCACCCGGGCTTATTATCGCTGAAACAGGGGTCATCCACTTTTCTCCTAACTTTCCGGGTTGGCGTGATATTCCACTCGTCGATTATGTGAACACAGAACTGGCGAAGTTCCGCGGCGGCGCGCATAACTCAGAAGCACATACGAATGACAACAAATACAAGCCTGTGCTAAAAGGCATGGACAACGATGTGAACGCTATGACCTTGGGTGAGCTGCTTCACGGTGCTGGGGTTGGATACAAAAGTATTGTCGCATTGACGCTCGGCACAGGTGTCGGCGGCGGTGTTGTGATTGATGGACGGGTTTACCACGGAAGCCAAAATACTGCTGGAGAATTGGGGCATACGGTTGTTGAACCTAATGGACGTTATTGCGGTTGTGGCAATCAGGGCTGTCTGGAGGCTTATGCCGGTGCGAAAAATATTGTTGAGCGTACCCAAGAGAAGATAGAAACCGGACGCGGTACGGTTCTAACGGCTCCAACAACAGAAGGCACTCCACTGACACCTCGGAGAATAGCGGAAGCAGCGCAGGCAGGTGATCAACTCGCAATTGAGGTTTTTGCCGAAACGGGACGCTACATAGGTATCGCACTCACATCAATAGCGCATATCCTCAACCCACAAATCGCAGTCATTGGTGGTGGTATTGCGGAAGCTGGTGAAGGGCTGCTTTTTGAACCGATTCGTACGGAGCTGTCTAAACGTGCGATGGACATCCCAGCACGCATGAAAATTGTAAAAGCGCACCTCGGAAATAATGCTGGTATCGTCGGAGCTGCGATGCTTGCGCTCAATGGAGAAAAAAATGAACAATAAGACAAATTGGTTGAAAACTTTGCCATTCTTGCAAAACCCGCGCGCTGAAAATCGTGGACGGGTGGAAGATACACATCTGTCTCGAAGGTCAGTCTTGCAAATCTTAGGGGGCATCTGTTTGTCATTCACGCCTCTGGGCTGCTCAAAAGTGCCGGAAGTTCCCGATTTCATCAAAGACACATTTCAACCGGAAATGATTGTCCCTGTATTCGACCCGGATGCTGTCATCATGCCACAGACAGGCACTGTCGTTTATGTCAAAAATGGCGTGACGGCTATGGCGCTGCCGCTTAATAATGTGAAAGCAGTTGACGCATTCGCTATTTTTATCTATAACGGCACAGACTACTGGATTTCCTTCAAACAAAAGGATTGCCAGATGCTTGATGGCACTGGAAATGTTACCAAACCGATTGACAAATCGCAGGAATCCTTTTATCTAAAAAAGAATTTCAGGCCGGAATTACCACCAGAATTTGCGGCGGAAATATTCCGATGGGATAAGACTATCAGGATACAGGGTGATCCAGCAATACTTCCGAGAGAGGATATTGAAAGAACGACGGTGATGCCACGGCAACATACAAGATTTTTCCTCTACTTTCGCAAACGGAGCATCAGCTATAGCAGCTTACGGATTATTGTCCCGAGAGTCACGAGCGATTTCAATGAACAGCAAACGACGTTCGTTTTCAAATTTAAGGTGCAACGGGGCTAAACTGGGGTACATTGAACGGGAACCTCGAATATTACTACGCCAGTCTGGGCAACATGTTAAATTTAAATGGCTAAGTTGTCTCCTCCTCGTGCTTTGTTTGAGTTGTAGCCTACCCGAACCTGAAATTTCGCAACCGCCTATTGGAATTCTGCCATCAAACCGCGAGCGGAAAGCACCTCCTATACTGGGTATCAGATACTTGGAAACCATCGGTAGTGCCGGACAGGGTGTAGGTGAATTTCGGACACCCTTGGGACTCGCTATAGATGAGCAGCAGCGCCTCTATGTCGCGGACGCAGGGAACAATCGGGTTCAAGTAATTGACAATACGGGCAATTTTATCACGGAATTCGGAAGTCGTGGATGGCAAACGGGTGAGTTCAATCATCCTACTGACATAGCGTTGAGTTTCCAACGGAGTTACCGTCTCTATGTCGCAGACACTGGGAACAATCGGATCCAATATTGCAATTTCGTCGATCAGATTTTTTATCCGATCAGTGACAACGTAGACGACATTTTACTCGACCGACCCGAAGGCATCGGTATTGGACGCAATGGTGAGGTTTATGTGGTTGATACTGGGAATCATCGTTGGATTGAATTCAATGTCGCTGGTGTTCCTGTTGCAGCACACGGTGGTTTTGGGAGCGGTAGAGAGCAACTTTGGAACCCAACGGACTTGGGTGTTGATTCAGACGGAAACGTCTATATTGTTGATACAGGCAATCACCTCATCAAAAAATACGATTTCAGCGGCAACCCTATTGATACGTGGGGCGGCGAAGGAGACGCGCTTGGGCAGCTCTGGGATCCGAAATGCATCGCTCTTGACGAATGGAATTATCTCTATGTAACCGATAGTGGAAATCGGCGGGTTCAAGTCTTTACACCGGGCGGAAAGAGCATTATAGAGTTTAGTACCTCTGGACTTTTACAGCCAGCGGGTATCGCTGTCTCGAAAATTGGGCGCGTCTTCGTGAGTGATGCCGAAGCGAACGATATAAAGGTATTCCAAGTTTTTCTTATTCCCCGTGTCGTATTTCAATTGTTAAAAAACTTTTGATAATCCAGAAACGGTGGAATTAACCGAAAACCACCGTGAAATGTTTTTCTATCTATGGGCATCTGATCTGCCCTCCGCTTCGTTTCGGACAGTTTTTTGGTGTAATTCGCACGGGGTGGGTTCGCTGAAACCCTTTCGTACTTAACCAGGCACCATCGTGAAGCAGATCGCTTATGGGCGAGTACGCCGCAAAACGTAGTGGAACGATGACCAGATTTAATATTTTAAAAATCCTTTTCCTTACCTTCTGTTTGTGTCTCCTGCCACGTTCTGGAAATACTGAACAAGAACCTTCCGACAACAAAACCAACGTTCTCGAACTCCCTACTTTTTTTATCCTTCAAAAAACAGAATCCTTTGAACTGAAAACCGGTTCTCTGGAATTCACAGTAAAGTATCCACCAATTCTCCCTAATAGCGAACGGGTAACGGAATCGGGTGGAAAAGTCCTTGTACGTGGTATAGATTATCAAATCGACCCCTATTTGGGAAAAATCACTTTAACCGAACCGGATACTACTGTTGAATCAAATCTGTCCTATAGGCTGACGATAACTTACCGAACGCTGCCCTTTGCAATTAAACGGGTCTATAAACGTGACCTTTACGGTGTGGAGAACCCACAAACCGATACAACGGGCTCTCGACAAGAGTCGTCTGTTGCAAGTGAGAATTTTCTTGACCGCCGCGAGGGGCTAACGGATGGCAGGCAACCGACAACTGATAACCAATTAGAGGTATCTGGCAGTCAAACGTTTGGGATTTCAGTCGGTAGTGGTCGGGATATAACACCGAACCAGGAACTCCGAGTCAACGTGGAGGGAAAAGCCTCCGAGAATATTGGTGTGTTGGCGATGCTATCTGACCAAGATTTACCTATCCAACCCGAAGGCACAACGGAAAATATCCAAGACATCGATCAGAAGTTAATTCGCATCACGCATCCGAATATGAGGGGTACATTGGGTGATTTTGAGGGATCCCTCGGTCCATCGGAGTTTATCTTCTTTCCGCGTGCATTGGAGGGTGTGCAGGTTGAAGGCGATTTCAAGTGGGTGGACTTTCATATCATTCCGAGTGCCATTCCCAAAGGGCAGTCTACAAGTTTAGTCCTTCGGGGCGAGGAGGGACGTAGTGAATACCGACTCACTGTTGACGGGCAATACGTGATTGTGAAAGCCGGTAGCGAAATTGTCTGGTTGAATGGCGAGAGAATGCGCCGCGGTGAGAATAACGATTACGTTATCCGTGAATATGGGGATCCCATCGTTGAGTTCAACAGCAAGCATCTCATAACAAGCAACGACGTGATTCGCATCGACTTTGAATACATTCCAGAAGAACGTGCGTATCAGCAAAATCTTTACGGACTCAATAGCATTTTCACGCTACCAGGTGAGTGGCTATCCTTCGGTGCCTCCTACGCCGTTGAAGCGGATCTGAATCAGCCAGAGCAGGCTTTCATCACTTTTGCTGAGGAGGACTTGGAGGCACTTCGCGAGAATATACTTGATCCTGATGGCGACGGCGCACTTCTCGCAGCACCTCAAAAACATAGCGTCTGGGGACTGGAAAGTCGCTTGAACCTTACCGAACAGGCTTATATTGACGGGGAAATCGCTTATAGTGCTGTCGATAAAAATACCTATTCCACCGCTGATCGGAAAGAGGTGAGTCAGGCGTGGAAACTCATCGGTTATGCGGATTGGGACTTTGCATTCCCTCCCATTCCCTTGCTAAATGGGAATCAAAGGGGGTTAGGGGGGGCAAAGGAGGTTGACAAGTTCCGTCCTAAGCTAACAACAAACTTTGATGTCCGAGCTATGGATGCTGACTTTGTACCGGTTGGTGCATCCAGCAGCAACCGCTCCCGCTCCCGTTATGAGACACAATACGCTAAGGAGGGATTTGATGACGCGTTTCTGCTCGGCCTCAGGGGACCCTCGCGAACTGCCCAAGATGAGCGAACCATGAACTTTGACATCCGAGTCCTTCCAGTCGACTGGCTCGAAGTTGATGCCGGAGTCGGTAGGAGTGAGGAGAGGGATCCTGAACCGAATAGCGGGCAGCAGGACGGTGTGGCAGTGGCAAACGTTGGTGAACACCCCAACGATCTTTCTCCCAACAGCCGACAGCCGATTGCTGATAGCCAATCTGCAACTATCCGTAATAACTTCAATTGGGGCGTAAATTTTAATAGCGGTCAGCGGTCAGCGGTCAGCGGTCAGAGTTATAGCGGTCAGTTTCCAGAGCGTTTTGGGACAGGCACACGGATTGTGCAATCTACGGTTCCTAATAGCCAACAACCAACAGCCAACAACCAACAGCCAACAACCATAAGAAAATGGCTTCCAAACCTGCGTTGGGACGACTATCGGAGTAGTTCACGTGTGGAGGATGTCAATTCAACCACAACGCAATTGCAGCGGAAGTCAAGACAGGAGGGGAATCTCTCTTATCCTATCGGACCCTTCAGAATCATGGGGACACTTGGCACGGTTGAATCGACTGAGGCGCGCAATGCGATGCTTAACAGAAAGCGAAATCGGGCAACTGGACGCTTCAATCTCGTGAAAGACTGGGCATCCTTTGATACGAGTTATGAACTTGAGGAGGCTTTTGCGAAAGAACCGTTGCTCACTGTGGATAGTGAACCCATCGGTTTGTCAGATTGGCAACGCAGCACTACCGCACGGACGTGGAAAGTTGGTGCTTTCTCACAACAAGAGTCCTTTCTGAAAGGTGGGATGAATCTGACAGCGAACGTCGCGCGCCGCACCTTAAAAGCACACACTGATCTCGGAGCAGATACAACAACCCAACTCGCAGATGTTAGCTTTCAGTTGACACCGCTCAGCCGCGCAATTGACATGGAGATCACCTACGAGTTGGACAAAAAACTGACCAGTCAACGCCGTGAGGTCTACACCGACATCCATCCGCATACGGGTATTCCGCTCCTACCGGGTGAAGGATATTACGTGAAGTTGGACGACCTGCACTATGTAGAGGATCCCGAAGAAGGCACTTATATCAAAATTTACCAAAACGTTGGCGATAAGCCGACAACGGCGGTAGACGCTGAGTTTCGGTTACGGTTTCAACCGCGTCAATTTTTCGCACGCCGTGCCCGCGAGGAGCAAAGGCAGCAACGCACTCCCGTGCAGACCCGTGATAGTTTACGTCCGACACCGCAAAGTAACCGTCAGCAATTATCAGATAGTGAACAACCGATAGCGAACAGCCGACAGCGAACAGCCGATACAGAGTGGTTTCTGAGTGCGCTGAGAGGACAAACACGGTTCTGGTTGACCGAGGAGCAGGAAGTGGAAGATGCGGTTTCACTCTATCTGTTGCAAAGCCTACAGGGTTCAGATACGCTTTTCGGACGATTGAACCAACACCATCGACTTGAGTTTTCGCCGTCGCCAGCATTCAGTTTTGAATTCAACTTTCGCACCGGCGATACGCTTAATCGCCGAATTAACAATCAAGAACGCCACAGACGGCATCGGACTTATGAGGTTAGTCTTTCTGTGAATCCGACGCAACGGATGTCTGTCAATGCGAACTGGGAGCAACGCCGAGAGACCGAGAGGTATAGCCAATTCGATTTTGAGATTACCTCGCCTTTACCAAGCGGAGATGAAACAGAGCCTTCTCCAACACCCATCTCCGACCTACGCCAATTTGAGCGGATTACCGAATTGGGACTCCGATATGAACTGAGTCGTACGCTCCGATGGAGTGGCACTGGCGGGTACAGACAGACAACCGACGAGGAGCAATTCGATGAGGAACCCGAAGCCAGAACGCGGACCTTTTTCTATGAAAATCGTGTTGTATATAGTCTTATCGGTAAGGGGCGTATTGACATCAACTACAAACTCGGTTATGGCGAAAGTAGTGGGGGTATACCTTTTGCGCAGTATACTTTCTATGAGGGTATCAGTCACGAAATCCGCACAACCGCGGATTACAGGTTGCGAAGATTTACCGATCTCTTGTTTCGGCTCAATTACCGCTTACTCTCAACGAAGCAGCGGAAACCCGAGCATCGGTTGGAGATGACGGTAAGTGCAGAGCTTTGAACACACCTCCACCTCGCCGTTAATTTAAACTTAGTCGGCAACTGCCCTTCGCTTAAGATCACCCCATGTGGTGGAAACTTTATCTTTGGGTGAAACAGCGAGAAAGTTGCCGTTCATGACTGTTCTGATTTCAGCTTGGGTGAGTGTGCGACTCCAGAGCGCGACTTCATCAATCAAACCGTGGTCAAAGGCGTACTCCTTTTTGCCCTTAGCGCATCCAATCCGTAAATCCGCATCATTTGTGTCGGCGACAACCTTGGTTGGAGCAAAATCGACCTCTTCTGTGTCAAAAAAAACTTCTCCATTCAGATAGATTGTCCTAAACGCGCCATCGTAAGTTCCAACAACGTGATGCCACTTTCTCTTACCCAGACTTGGAAGACTCACACTGAGCCTCGACTGATTTCCAGTGCCACCCAAGCTCATCACAAGAATAGTCTCTGCGTTTAAGCCGCCAATGTTCCAGTGAACATCCTTAATCTGAAAGATTGCCATACCGTAAGCGTGTCTATCTGCGGGGCCAGCATAAGACCCTTTATCAAACCAGTAGCCAGATCCATTAGCCCAATTTTCCCGATAAATCCAGGCACTCATGGTTATTTTACTGGTTTTCAATGCCTCCGAGGCAGGAATATTGACGCAATCTTCAGTATTTGACGTAATCTTAATGGCATCACCATGTTTGCCTTCAACAAAATTTGTGTTCTGGACAACTTTAGCGTCTAATCCGTTGCCAGACGCATCAAAAATCCGCCTACCTTCTACATTGTCGAAAGTGAGATACAGGACGAGGTCATCCTCCAGTCCAGCAGCGACTGGGTTTGTGATAAATAGTACAACAGGCAAAAGAAAGAGTATCCGTTTCATTTTACTCCTCCAATAGGTATTGGTGTGGGACGATTTCAACAATCTCATTTCTCGAGTTTGCCTTGAAAAATGCAACAATGTCGTCAATCATCTCAGATGTAATTTCGTGTCCAGCATGCTTATACGTGACAAATTGCGCTGGAATACCAAGTGCCTGATATATTAATTGACTCACGCGCCACCGATCCGGCATCATTTTAACGCCAATCAGTCCTCTGACTAATTCAGCATCTACTTCATCGTATGCATCTCGATGCGGAACAGTGTCGTTGTTGTCCAAAGCACCCATGTAGATGTACTGGGAGACACGCTTATATGCCGTTTCATCAAACTCAATATCAGCGATCTGTTTCACGTCTGCAATTCCGACTGGGTAGCGGAGTGTTTTATCTTGCCAGCGATCTGTTGGAAAAGTCGGGATGCTATTGATGCCGCCAGTTGCGACCGCACGGACAACCGTTGGGTGTAAGATAGCGAACCGATTCGTAAATGTCCCTGAAGCCGAAAATCCGTTCATGAACACCTTCTCATTTACCTTCACATTATTGTGCCTCAGGAGTTTTTGGGCATGGGCTATCATTTTGATAAGCTGCAAGTCAATTCTCCTAAGTTCACCCTCTTGAATTAGAAGCGTGTCCCTATCTAAAGCATGTGTGTAGATTTGCCAGCGATCTCCCCCAGGCCGCGGGAAAACTGGTACTAACAAGGGAGCTTTCAGCTCTCTTGCGATTGCAGTCGCGTGAGATTTTGCTGCTAATGCCTTTGTTTTCCTCTCGAGGCTTTTAAAGCTACGCACGGGTCCTGTGTTGCACGGTTCTACGAGTAGATGGACTGGTCTGTTGAAATCTATTCCTTGTGGAACCAACAGATAGTAAGGGAAAGCAAACCCATCTGTTAGGTCGGTTGAAACTCGACAAAACAGACCACTTGAGAGATCAAGCTTTTCAATACCTTTTACATGGACAGGTGTCATATCTACAAAAGTCGGCGTAGCGGGTCCAGTACCTTCGGTTGTAAAGGTGAGGGTGTATTCTTCTAATGGATTGCCTGCTATATCTCTGATATTTCCCTCACCACCTAATATAAGCCGATAAATCTTTGAAGACTCCAAGGGACGTTCAAACGAAATAATAAAGGTTGTGTTGTCGTTTGTCCATTGCATATCACCTACTGGAACTCCAGCAAACTCCACATCCATACCTATCATTCTTTCACTGAAGTCGACGCTTATCTCTCTTAGATCTGTTGGAACTTTTGCAGATAAGTCGGGAATGATACGCGCTACTTCTGGCGGTGTGGTGTCTCCGCCTGAAGGTTGGTCGGAATTTTCGACAACCTGACACACTTCGATTGATACTTCATCTCGATAATCGTTTTGCCATTTATAGGTCCATGCGTTACCCACCTGTAAAGGAAGATATTCTGGGTCCTCCGCTGCTCCCTTGTATGTCAGCAATTCTGCTTCTGTGGTGATACCATTGGCATGTTCATAGCGCATTTTCACAACGCCAATCCCCTTGGCGAACCACAAATAGCGCGTGCCGTTCACAAGTGAACTTTTCAGCGAAGAGCCTGCGTCAGCACCTGTAAAGACTGTTTTATGCTTGAGGCAGTCCGTGAAGGTCCCTGCGGCAATTTCTACCTGTTCATAACCTTCTATGGTCGTTTGTACCCATGTTTCCCAATGACCTTCCTGTGCCCAAGTATCCCCTGTAACCAAAGGAAACCTGAAAAGATCGGTTTTATAGTAGAAAATGTAGTACATCAACATGTACATGGGACTTGGATCACCTTTGCCAGTCCCGGAAGTAGCGTAACTTCTGGGTGTCAAAGCCAAATCCGTTTTCTTGAGGTGAAAGTTCCCTGCTGCCAAGAATGTTCCACTTTCTTCCTTAGTGATGCTACTAAAGGTAATGTAGCGTTTACCTTTGTTGGTATCAGTAATTTTCGATGTTTCGTCCACCGGCACAGCGGCAAATCTCGCCAAATGTTCTGATTGATTAAGATATTGGCCCAATCCATCCTTTTTACTTTTCGCATTGGAATTCCCAAATTGATGTCGTATATCCGGTTTCGATTCAAGGTTTAACACAACCGGTGCTTCAATCAGTTCTACTGTCATCTCGGAGGTTGCGTCGAAACTATAAGGCTTTTGAAAACGCGATAAATAGCGGTTTCCGAACCCTATCATCAGGAACATCACCGCTATAGTTGATGCAATTACCCACGGGACCAAGGGTTTGCCCGCAGAGGGTGCGATGGGTTTAACACGCCCGATTTCTCGCATAATATTCTCGGTTAGATTTGCAGACAGTTGGAAACTGTTTAAAGCCTCTCGAATCATCGGTTCCTCCTTCTTTAAACGTTGCTGCGCACGGTGGAGACGACTTCTAACGGTATTTGCCGATATACCCAAAAACTCGCTAATCTCCACATTCGACATCTCACCAAAGTAACGTAGTGTAATAATCGTGCGATCGCTCTCTTGAAGTTTCGCAAGCAACTTTTTCACAACCTCGCGCTGTGTTTCTGCTGATACTCGCTCATTTTCCTCAACGACATATCCCGAATACGTCGCTTTTTCTAACTGCGCGATGTTCGTCTCTTCAAGTGCTTGTGTCCATAAACGCTTTTTCCGCAGCCATGCCATGCAGCGGCGCGTCGCTATTACATAGAGCCAGCTCGAAAAACGCTGTGGTTCCTTCAACGTTGCCAGGTTCTGATACGCTTTCAGGAAAGTATCTTGTGTAATTTCCTCAGCGATATGAAAATCGCCAATCTTCCGCCACACCAGGGCGTGCACCGGTTTCTGATATTTCCTCACAAGTTGGGTAAAGGCGGTATCGTCGCCATCAAGCGTACGGCGAATGAATTCTATGTCCTTCTTTTTCATGCAGTGCCTCCCAGTAACCTATAGTGACGCGACTTAGTGGTTAAACTGTTGCATAATTGTGAAAAAAAGGCGGGTGAAGTTCAAAATTGGCGTGCCAGAGCGTTATCTTTTTAGGATAAGTGGAGAGAAAGGTGGCAGGAGAAGAAAAAATACAGGAACTGGACAGGAGTTGGGACGGATCCAATGCCAATTGCTGTATTGTATTTAATTTGATGGGGGGACTATAGAAACTCTTGCGAAAAAAGAATTAACCTTCCCTTCGCCACTGAACGCATTACCGGTAACGCCCATCTTAAAGGCAGCCCCTTCCTCAAAACGATGTGTAATCCGCCCTGCCTTACCGCGCCGGATTCCTGATGCCGAGGCGAGCACTGTCTTAGGCATTCCGTCTGTTGAAAATTCGCTGTTCTTTGCAAATAGGATAAACGCACCAGAAGCCTCAGCACTTCCTATCCAAATATTAACAGTGAGTGTGCCACCGTTCTTAAACGCTGTGGTATCGATCTCAAAGACGTTATAATCTTGATAACCCGCTGTAGGTGTTCGGAAAACGCTCAGGATCTCCTGTGAAGTCTTTTCATTGTTGAGGACGACGTGCTCTGCTTGTGTGTCGAGGAACCTAACAATATATTCACGTTGTGCTGCGTCCGATTCGGCTCCTTTGCTTCTACTTGGTGCTGTAGACCTACCGAACTGCGTCCGCACATCCGGTTTCGATGTAAGGTTCAACGCGATAGGCGTATCAATCAGTTCCACTGTCATCTCCGATGTAGCGTCAAGGTCATAAGGCTGTTGGAAGCGAGTCAAAGATTTATTGCCTGCTCCTAACGCCATCACAACCAAAACGAGGGTCGAGGCAGCGATTGCCCACGGCATAAAGGGATTGACTGTGCCAGGCGTTTCAGGTTGGATGTCGGAGATTTTTTCCATAATACTTTCAGTGAGCGTCGCTCTAATTTGGAAACCCTCTAACGCTTCTCGAATCATCGGTTCTGATCGCTTTAAACGCTGTCGCGCGCGACGGAGCCGACTCTTAACGGTACTTGCCGATACGCCTAAAAACCGGCTAATCTCTTCACAGGTCATCTCCCCGAAGTAGTGGAGTGTAACGACTGTACGCTCACTTTCCTGCAGCCTGCCAAGTAATCTCTGCGCAATATTGCGTCGCGCTTCTGTTGCAGCTTCGGCTTGCTCCTCAATGAGATACTGGGAGTATGTCATTTTTTCTATTTGTTTGCTGTCTGTGTCTTCAAGCGATTGCGTCTGTAGTCGTTTCTTTCTCTGCCACAGGCTACATTGACGCGCAGCGATTCTATAAAGCCATCCCTCAAAACGGTGCGGATCCTTAAGGGTCCCGAGTTTCTGATAGACTTTCAGGAAAGTATCCTGTGTAATCTCTTCAGCGATGTGAAAATCACCGACTTTCCGCCAAGCGAGCGCGTGCACCTGCTTTTGGTATCTTTTTACCAAGGTTGCAAAAGCATTTTCATCGCCTATGAGACTGCTCTGAATCAGTTCGATATCGGTGTTCTTCATCCGTTGCCTCCGGATCGGGATAACTCTATTATACACGATAACAGTATTTCCTGTTAGGGCGTTTTGTTGGTCCGCTAACAGGAGAACCTAACTAATCTCCTTTGAATGGTTCGACATCATAAATGAACCACTCATCTCCCACTTTTCGCATCTTAACAGATAGTTCCGGAGGATTTTCCATTGGCATTCTCAATCGGAAGTGGAATTCACCACCCACATATTCGCTGCTCAAGACCTCCATCTGACGGAACATTTGGCGCAGTTGCGGAAGCACATCTTTTAGGACCTCCTCATTTCCAAGTATTTCTATGCCCTGCTCTGTCAGCATTACAAGTACCCCTGGGATCATCTCAATTCCAAATGTTTCTATGCCGCGCTCCGTTAGCATTGAGCGCATCGCTCCTGAGTCAACATTCTTAAGTGCCTTCACGAAGGCGTTCATCAAATCTTCGGGAGATTGATATGAGTGTGTTGAGACCCCTTCTCTCTCCTCTGGTTTCTGACTCAGTTCAACGGAAATTTTAGCGACAAAAGCGTTAGTGCTTCCTTTCTCACTAAACCAATCACCCGTAGCCCCAAACTTAAAATGTTGACCTTGGTTGAAGGTATACGTGATTTTCTGTGTTTCACCCGGTTGAACACCGTATACTGAGGCAAGTGCATTTTCAGGCGCGCCGCTCGTCGGGAGTTCGCTGTCAGCATCAAACAGATCGAACGAACCAGCAGCCTCAGCCTGCCCGACCGATATCTCAATCGTAAGCGTACCCCCATTTTCAAACGCTGTTGCATCAATCTCAACGACAGTATAATCCTGATGTCCTAATCCTGGTGCCCGAAAAACGTTCAATACGTCTTGTGAAGACCGAACATCGTTGAGTACAACTTTCAATCCATTCAGGACGGTTTCTGAATTGAGAGGTGCTGGTTCCCGAGTATCTTCACCGAATCCGGGGAGTTCTCCTGCTAAAGAGTCCTGGAGGAACATCAGGTACTCTTGGACAGGTTCCTGTCTATAGCGTTCATTGACGGGCAATCTACCCATCAGTTCAAAGGTAGGCGATATAACCAAAGAATCGGCAGGAGAATGTTTTTTCCAGCCTTTCATAATGGCTTGTGCCAAGGCGTGACTGGTATCAAAGGTTGTGCCTTCACGCTCGCGTCTCTTGGCAATCGGTTCTTGTAAGCTCAGGACGCGCCCTAATTCGGAATTCGGTACCCATGTGTTGATAAAATTTTCGTTCAAGAATTCGATAATTCGGTCATCGGAGAGGACACCTGCCCTCAGGCTTTTGCCGCTCCCTCAGCACGCCTCGTCGGCAAGCGGTCCATCTATCGAAATCGCATGAACGGGTTTTTGTTGTGCCGGTGCCATTTCCAACGCCTCTTCCAACGAGACCCAGTTGATTTGCTCGGATTTATAAAAACGCAATATCATCTCGCGTTCAGCGTCTTTTTGTGTGATAGATGCTACAACTTCAGTGTCCAGTAAAGTTGTTTGTTTCTCCGTACGGAGTTCGATTTGCGGACAGAAACCGACATCTATAGCCCCAAGTTTATCCCACCCAACATCGAAGTTCAACACACCTTCAGGAACGTACATCTTGAAAGAGACAACCTTTCCGTTCATCCTATCAATAAGAAGATGTCCTTTGAACTGAGATGGGGTAAACCGACCCTCATTGAGAACAAATTCAGCATGGATACGGAACACAATTTCAGCGAATGCATCGTTGTAGGCGCGTAGACATGCCCACAAACCGTAAGAGTCGCCATTATTGATATCCAGATCAAACCTCGGCTTCGGGTTAAGTTGCCTGAGCAGTGTTAACGCACCTTCTTCTTTAACCTGCCAGAGGTCGCCGACCGCAACCGCTTCGTCCGGCAAAAAAGCACGGAAAACCGAGGCCGGATGCTGCTTCTCAGGTTCAGCCACCCTGAAGTTCGCCAACGCATCCCACTTTACATGGAAATTGTATTGTGTGTATTCAACTGGAGCAATAAAACCCTTGAGAGATACTTCTGATGTGTCGTCAAGGTTCAGTGTGATTTTGCTATTCGCTGCCGAGTGGTTATCGGCATTGAGTTGTCCGAGCGTCATCGTTAAAATTAGGAAACCTACGGTTAAGGTTTTCATGTTGAAATCTCCTTATCGTTTGTAGTTAACGTGTGTTAAACATTTCGCGTTTGTTTATGTTGTACCACAAACTGTTAGTTTGTGTTTTAAGGATACGCCGTAAACTGACAGTTTGCGGTACAAAAGACGTTGATATTCTTATATGGAACACACCTTAGTTTTCTTAATCCGCTTTGATTTCTCCCCATGTTGTTGTTATAGATTGCACCGAAGGCGAAACGCTATAAAAGGGATCAAACCAATCCGCGTGCGTATTATTTCCGTCGTGTGTCAGTTGTGTTAGATTGTGACCGTTCAGATCCGTTTTGTAGAGTTGAAAAGAGCCATTGAAATTGTTGTAAATGAGTTCGTCGCCGTGTGGGGACCAAGTGGGCCTACCAGAGAATCTTTCATCATCTTTGGTGATTTGCTGAAGTCCCGTTCCATCGCTATTCACAATATAGATCGTGGAATTATTAGAGGAAATAAAGCCTTGTCCATTGAACATAGCCCCATCAAGTTTCGCAAAGGCAATCTTGTTGCTTTGTGGAGACCAGTCCGGCTTGAATATCCACGGCATTTCCTTTAAGAGGAGCGTCTTCTGGGAACGCCTCCGTGTGTCATAAATACCCAATGGCGTGTGTTTGAGACCACCCACCACAAAAGCTATCTCGCGGCCATCAGGAGACCAACTCGGATTAAATCCTGCTGTCAATTTCTCAACAGCGTCCCCATCTACTGTCGCGATACAGAGCGTCAGAGCGGGGTAAGGAACAAATCGTGCTCCGAATTGTTCCAGTGCCTTTTCTGGGTCTCCTTGTGCATAGGCAATCCGTTTGCCATCAGGGGCCCAGGCTGGTTCCCATCTATATTTGCTGCTTTCAAATACTTTCTTTACGTTTGTACCGTCTGCATCCATAAGATACAAATCGAAGATTCCATCTCGGTCTGAACTGAACAGGATCTGCTTTCCGTTCGGGGACCAAGTTGGATGATAATCGGCTGCGGGATGCTGGGTCAAATTAACTTGCTCATTTCCATCGGAGTTCATGGTATAAATTTCAGCATTGCCGTCCCGTTTTGATGTAAACACGATTTCTGCTGCCCACCCGACCCGGATGCCGCTGAACACGAATAGCGCGCTGAGGGTGTAGCTGAATATGATAAACTTCGCGCAATCTTTCATAGCTACTTCTCCCTTATAAATGAATAATAAATTTTGATGCTTACCTGTATCAATATATAGTGACGCGGTTAAGGGGCAAAACGGTTGCCTAATTCTGCAAAAATCGTAAAAAATCAAAAAAAATCGTAGTTAAACAACCGTCCTTGACAAAATAAAATGTATGCATAGAATAGTATACAAAACTTAAAAATAGTATCTATACCTCGCAACCCTCAAAATCGGAAAGGAAAGAGTTAATGATCCAAACGGCTTATAGAGAAACATATCGTCCACAGTTCCATTTCACACCCAAAACTAACTGGACCAACGATCCCAACGGTCTGATTTATTATAAAGGTGAGTATCACCTCTTCTTTCAACACAACCCATTCGGCATTGATTGGGGCAACATGACATGGGGACATGCGGTCAGTCGAGACCTCGTCCACTGGAAGCAACTCCCACACGCTCTGCATCCCGATGAACTCGGCACAATCTTCTCAGGTTCTGGTGTTGTTGACTGGAACAATACTGGCGGTTTTCAGACTGGCGACGAATCGGTGCTCGTCAATTTTTATACCTCTGCGGGTAGCCACGCACCCAAAGAAGTACCGTTTACGCAAAGCATCGCCTATAGCAACGATCGGGGGCGGAGTTGGACGAAATACGAAGGTAACCCTGTCATTGAACATATTGTCAGAGACAATCGCGACCCGAAGGTAATCTGGCATGAACCGACACAAAAATGGGTGATGGCACTCTATCTCGACCAAAACGACTATGCCCTGTTCGGATCGACAGACCTTAAGGAGTGGACTCGACTATCCGATCTCCAGATTCCCGATACAGAATGCCCGGATATTTTTGAACTTCCTGTGGATGATGATCCCGATAATACCAAATGGGTTTTCTGGGGGGCGGCAGGGAAGTATTACGTCGGTAATTTTGACGGAACGACCTTTACACCCGAAGACGAGGCACATCGCGCCGATTACGGTGCTAATTTTTACGCTGCACAAACGTGGAGTGATGTCCCAGAGTCCGACGGCAGATGCATCCAAATCGCTTGGATGAGTGGCAGTAAACCACCGGATATGCCGTTCAATCAGCAGATGAGTTTTCCATGCGCGCTAACCCTTCGGACGACTTCGGAAGGGATCCGTCTACATCGAGAACCGGTAGCGGAGATTGAAAATATCCACACCTACACGCACGCGTGGAGCGATCTGGCACTGAAACCGGGTGAAAATTTGCTTGCTGGATTGACAGGTGAGTTGTTCGATATCCGCGCTGAGATAGCACTCAACGACGCTGCAGCTGTCGGATTCGACATCCGTGGGCAGGATGTTCGCTATGACGTAGCAGGGCAACAACTTACATTTCTTGAAAGAAGCGGTCCGCTCGCCCCGCAAAATGGAAAAATCAGTCTCCAAATTCTGGTAGATCGTATCTCTATTGAGGCATTCGGCAACGGTGGCGAACTCTCGATGACCTCCTATTTCCTACCTGACCTCAATAATGCAGACATCGGAATTTATGCCGACGGCGGCACCGCGAGGTTGGTCTCGCTGAAGGTGCATGAGTTAAGGTCATCGTGGGTATAATTAACGGATAGGTTTTCCTAAGTATAAAGCGTCGCTGTGAGGTTCCGCCTGCCACCCTTATTTCGGAATTCGCATAGGTAGATGCCTTGCCACACCCCTAAATTGAGGCGATGGTCGGTAATCGGAACGGAGACGGTAAAACCGACGAGCGAGGCTTTGATATGTGCTGGCATATCGTCATCGCCTTCTATCGTGTGTCGGTAGAAAGGTTCACGTTCCTTGACAAGTCGATCGAAGCTGTTCGCAAAATCTTCACGGACTGTCGGATCGTCGTTCTCGTTGATGGTTACCCCAGCTGAGGTGTGTTTGATGAAGAGGTGTAGGATACCTTCTTTTGGCAGTTCACCGAGCGATTTTGTAATTTCATCTGTGATGAGATGGAAACCGCGCGGATATTCGGGTAAGGTTATTTCGATGTGTTGAATCATTTTTCGGGATACTCCTTGTTTCACTGATTAATTCTGAATGTACTATCACACAGTTTGAGAGGAATTTTTATGGATGTTATCTGTGCTTCTATCTGTTACCGAGGCTACGCCGAAGACGAGGTAGCCGCAACTTTAGAATACGCACCACAGATTGGCTATCGTCTCATGGAAATCCATGGACCGCTTATCTGGAGCGTGGATGCCGCGCTCACTTTTGATATAGACGGTATGAAGGCGAAAATCGATGCCTCTGGCATGAAGTGTGCAGGACTCTATCCGCCGGGCTGGGGTGGACAGGACAACGCTGATGTTGACGCACGCGCGGAAGCAATTGCCAAATGTGTTGAAATCGCCGAAGGACTCGGCGCAACCCATCTGACCACAAGCGGTGCCCAACGTAGAACGGAACCCGGAGCGTTGGACAGGGTTATTGCTTGTGTCCGTGAGGTGTTGCAACGTATACCCGCGGAAAGTCAAATCAAATTGACACTCGAACCCCATCATGGGAACGTTCTTGAGCAAGCCTCGGACTTTCAAACGATTCTGGATGCGATTCCGGACGAACGGGTCGGGGTCTGTATAGATACAGGACATTTCCATTCGTCTGGTGTCGATACGCTTGCAGCGATTCGTCAATTCGCATCGCGTCTGTATGCCGTGCATCTCAAAGACCATCTTGGTACCGTGTCTGTCGGCATTGGACGCGGGGATCTCAATCTCAAAGAGATTATTGAGGCACTCCAAGCGGTAGGCTACCAAGGCGACTTGACCCTGGAATTAGAAGTCGAAGACCCAGAAAATCTCCCTCGCTATACGGAAGAAGCCTACTTCTATCTGAAGGGAATGCTCGGTTTACAACTTTAACGATTAAATCTGAGCTGCCCTTCCGTTGTCAGGGCAGTGTTCTAATCGTTAAAAAACCGTTCATAACCTAAAGCAAGTTTCTTAACAATTTTAGATCGGCGTTGACGAAGGAAAAGTTTCCCAGACCTGATGGTTAAAGAAAATTCCATGTCTTGATGAAATCTTTGACACCAAAATCAGCAGGCATCTCGTTGAAATAGTAGTGCATCGGACCCGATTGGAAACCCGGTAGATACAACTCTTCGTCGGTTTTCAAGAGCGCGTCAAGTGGTTTAAAACGTTCCCATAGGACAGATGCCTCCGCTTTCGTAAACCGATCTTCAGCGAACGACGGTCCCCAATTCAGCGTGATAGCGTGGGGACCCGCGCCGCGATTCTTGAGATCATCGGGAATATCTTCGAGTTCACAACCGTGTGTGAATGCCACAAAGCACGCAGCTTTGCACAAAAAGACAGTAGAGAGCATTTTTCCTTTCTCACCTCTGTCCGGGTGCAGTTTTTCCAAGGCGGTCTGGTACGCAGTCGCATCCCTTTTGATGGCGGCTCTGAGTGCTTCTTCACACCACGCTTTCATTTGGTTGCTCCGTGCGTGCCACCGGTCAAACCGCTCTTGGACTTCCGGCGATAGATACTCCATATAATCGAACGTCGGATAGTGGGTATAGTTTGCAAATCCACCGTGAATCGTACGCCGCATTTTTCGGCTATAGTTGCTACCCCAGTGCAAGATTGGCAGAATGTAAACGACCCCATCTCCGGCGTTGAGGTGTGTTTGAACAGCACCGGGTAGTGGAACCTTCGGATCCGCCAACAGCTGCTCATTTTCCGCCTCGGTATTTACCCGTAGATGGCTGCCGGGCAGCACCCATAGCACGCTATCGTCGTAGAGTGAGAGATTCCACTGAACGTAGCGAGGTCCCGTCTCCACAATATCGTCAATATACCCTTGTAGTGGTGCTGTATCAATTGGGTGGTGGTCTCGATGCCAAGTCGCAGGTCCTCGGTCTCGGACCGGATTACACATAAGCATCATCTCGGTAACACCTGCGTCCTCTGCGCCGAGGAGTTCACTGCTAACCCCTTGCATATTTTCGTGCGCCCAAATTTCAATGGCACTGGCGGTTTTCTCATCAACATGCCCGGCGAGTGGATCGCGTCCAAGGAGTAGACGCGGCTGTGCTGAAGTCTCCCATACCCCGCCCGGTGGGTCATTTGGTGACCGTTCTCGTGACCAGATTTCTCGCTGACGCGATACCATCAATTCATAACTTTCTCGAAGCGCGTCGAGTTCCTTTGGCGGGACTACCTCCCGAACAACGAGATAACCTTCCTCCATGAATTGCGTCCGATTCACTTTCATAATGTCCTCCGACGACGCGCCTATAAGCACGGATGCTAACCACGTCCGACATAGAGCTGACCAATAGGTAAGACAGTCGCTTCTAACATATTGATATTGGGTGGGAGGGTTGCCATCAAAACAGCCGCTTGCGCCAGATCGTCAACGTCCATCATCGGTTCGCTGGGTGGCTCTGCCCGGTTTTGGTGGCGTTCCACATAGGTGTTCCCCGGTTGCAAACAACTCGCTGTGATGCCGTGTGGTCTCCCCTCTAATGCCGTTACCTGCGTCAAGCCCCAGATGCCGAATTTGCTTGCACTGTAAGGCGCAGTCCGAGGACGAACCCGGTGCGCAGAGATACTCCCTACATTAATGATGCGACCACCGTCCCCTTGCGCCTTCATAATTGCGAATGCTTCGCGTGTACAGATAAACGGCGCGCGGAGATTCACATTGATAACCCAATCCCAATCCTCTGTTGCGAGTTCACCTATGGGACCCCCGTTAAATGCCCCGGCGTTATTGACGAGGATGTCCAAGCGTCCGTATTCATCCATCGACTTTGCAAAGAGTGCTTTAATCTGTTCCTCGTCCGTTACATCCGTTGGGACGGTTAGCACCTTTGTGCCGTTCGCTCGAAATTCGTCAGCGGTTTCCTCAAGGAGTTTGGCATCCCTTGCAGCGATAGTTAGCGTTGCGCCTTCCGCTGCAAGTCCTCTTGCAATCCCTCTTCCGATGCCGCGGTTTCCACCCGTTACAATCGCAAATTTTCCATCTAATTGTCCCATTATGGATTCTCCTTTTTTATGAAAATAATTCTGTCAATAGAGATTCTGTTCTAACGGCTTGCACCGTTCCACCGGCGAGTCGCGTCGCAGATATATGTGCATACAGAAACGCCAAATCTTCAGTTGTATCTATATCATACCATGGCGGTAGTAATCCCACCGTCGCCTTTACTGAACGAATGCGTGCCAGCGTCTGTCGAAAAACGTCCGCTGTACTCCATGCGATGTCCTCGAATACAAACGGGACTGTTGTTTTTATATTCGGCGTAGAAAAACCGATGAGGTAATAGCCACCATCTGTACTGGGTCCGATAGCGATGTCCCGCGAATCAAGTTGTGTAAATGCTTCTGAGATGTATGCAATCGGTAACGTCGGGCTGTCGGATCCGACGAGTAAAATCTTTGTGTAGCTTTGTGCTGCCCACTGTGTTGTTGAAGTAAGTCGTTCTCCGAGGTCAGTGCCTTTCTGCGGTATATAGATGACATCGTCTCCGATTAAGGCTTGTAAATCGGATGCTGCCTCTGGTGGTGTATATGCCACGATTAAATCCACACCGACGAGTTTGGAGAGTGCCTCACACCCATCTATCAAGAACGCCTTGTATAGGGTTGCCGCTTCTTCAGGTGAGAGCGTTGGGACGAGTCGCGTCTTAACCTGATTCGGGATCGGATTCTTAGCAAAAACAATGACACATATTTTCACCGGTAAAGTTCCTTATTCCTGTGATGAACGGTGTGAACCCTCTGCTTCTATAGATGGAACACTTCACGCAGACGCGTCCAAAAGCTGCCTGCCTTATGTTTTTGTGGTGGGTTTTCTGGTTGCGTTTTGACTTTGATGTGAAGATCCACCACGTTTTCAAAGGCCTCGCGTAACTCTTCATCAGTATCTCCATGGAAACCTATAATATCGTCCCCAGGATCGACAACATGACCCACAAAACACTCATCTTCTTGACTATAGATAATTTCGGCTGTATAGCCTCTGTATGTCATTGTTTTTATGGTGTTATTCCTGCCTGTTCTAAAAAATTCCTTGCACGCTTGATTTGATATAGTCGTATGATGTTTTTTGTTTAAGCGTAGGTTCATATTGTACCATGGGTATGCTTTGACTCTTAACTTTACCATATACCAGTTGAAACATCAACTAAATAATTACAGATAATTATGGTGAATTGTCATAATGTGTAGACATCTCAGTGAACTCCAGACGCGTTCCCTATCCAGGGTAGGTGCGGTTTCCTAACCGCACCGGTACAAAGGTTCAAGTCTGAAATTCGCTATGGCAGTGTTTATTGCGAAAAATTTAGATTTTTTTCATATTTTGCACGCATTCCGCTCAAAAATCCGTCTTTAACGTCCAAGGGTATCATATCTTGTTCAAATGGATATAATTTTTACTGTGTGCTACAATTTGAAAGGCAGATCTCATGATGTGTCCCATTGGAAGGGAGATCCTTTAATGTTAATAACTCTGATTCAAAAAGAGGTCATGCATCATATTCTGAGTGCTCGGTTTGTCTCGCTCCTTGTGATGTGTGTCCTGCTCATCCCACTAAACTTCCATATCAATTACCACCGTTACCTCCAACGCCAAGTCGACTATCAAGAAACCGTTAAAGATGAAAACGATAAGGACCCTGCGGAGCAACCTTGGACGCGTAGACAGACGACAGATCCGAATCTTGAAGTTTCCAAACTGATTCTTAAGCCGACACCCTTAAGTGTGTTTGCGACCGGTTTAGAATCTGCCCTCCCAAGTTATCTCGGCATGACACGCAACGGCATACAGCGGGGTGAAGCCTCACTGTCTACTGCCCCGATTGCCTTTCTCTTAGGACATCTCGACTTTGTGTTCGTCGTCGGCACCGTTTTTAGTCTGCTCGCGCTCCTGTTTACATTTGATGCCGTCGCAGGTGAAAGAGAGGCTGGAACCCTTCGGGTAACACTCGCCAACGCCCTCCCACGCGATATCTTTTTGTGGAGCAAACTCATCGGCGGCTATCTCGTATTCATCGCTCCGTTCTTAGTCTCGTTAATCATCGGTTTACTCATACTCGTCTGGCAAGGATTTCCCTTGGCTGAACCCGATATCTTTCCGCGTACCCTCTACCTCATCGACATCTCGCTACTCTATATTGCTGTCTTCTTTGCGATCGGAGCGGTGATCTCTATCTATTTCGACAGTTCCAAAACGGCTCTCATCGTTGCCTTTACGATCTGGGTGTTCGCCGTCCTGATCCTACCCCGCATCGGATTTCTTGCGGCAGAAATTGTCGCACCTGCACCAACAGCCGAGAGCGTCTACAAGGAAAAAGCAGCGCAGCGAGCAGAATTACGTGCCACACTTGAAACGGAAAGGAACAAAATTATGTTTAAACTCATGCGGGAATCTCAAATCATACCGGAAGAGACTACAACAGGTACATTTCATCTGGACCATGTATTCCTCGGCAAAATGAATGCGGAGTTGGCGCCGCTTGAAGAGGCAGCTCGCTTAAAATACCGCGACTTCGTAGCAGAACTTGACGGACGTTATCGCCGAGAAAGAAAACACCGAGATGAAATCGGAATAAACCTTTCCCGAATCACACCTACATCGTCCTTCATTTTTCTCGCAACGGATGCCACACAAACCGGGCAGGTGAAAAGAAATACCTACTTCCAAACGGGAAATCGTTATTATGATGCACTCGATGCCGAAATGTTCAGCAAAATGGCAGAGGGTGCTTTGGTTGAGACAGAGGAAATCCCGTCACCACCAGCACCGCCACCGATTGTAGCGTTATCCTTGGGTGAGACGCTACAGCACGCTGCCTTGGATCTGCTACTGCTTTGTTTCTTTGCGGGTGGATTGATAATCCTTACGTTCCTGAAATTCTTTAGAACGGATATTTGATTAAAAACGCTACAGTATCAAGGAGAATCCTGATGGCAAAAGACGATGCTCAGTTGATTCGCAGTATCCTGTCAGGCGATGATACGGCATTCGGTACCTTAGTTCAAAAGTACCAAAAGACTGTTCACGCCCTTGTATGGCAGAAGATCGGCGATTTCCACCGTGCTGAGGAAATTACACAAGACACTTTCCTACGGGCGTATCAGAAACTCGCAACGCTCAGAGATCCCGACCTTTTTGCAAGATGGCTCTGTGTCATCGCTAACCGGCTTTGCATTGATTGGCTGCGCAAGCAGAAACCTGCGATGCAATCGCTGGATGACTCGCGTATGGAGATGGTCGAGAAAATCTCTTATACACGTTATATATCCGAGCAGCACGAGGCAAAATCCATAGAAGATTATTGTGAAATCGTCGATAATCTTTTACAAAAACTCCCGGAGAGAGAGCGTACGGTCGTGACGCTCTACTATCTTGATGAAATGACAACCGGAGAGATTGGTAACTTCTTGGGAGTTTCAGTGAATACGATTCAAAGTTGGCTCCATCGCGCACGGAAACGTTTACAAGGGGAAGCGTTTATCGGGACACAAGAAGCTGGCGAGACACTTAAGCAAACGGATGCAGAATTAATCCTGAAAGAAATTGTACCTAAAATGCTTGGCACCATAGAGAAAAAGATTTACGCCGAACTCCAAGCACAACTGGGAAAAAGTATCCCTGAGACAGAAATGAGTGAGGATATGATCAAACGGGTATCGGAAAAGATGACGAGTGATATTGGGGAGAAAATACGGGCAGGACTTCAGGAAAAACTCGGAAAAGAATTTCCCAAGAACTAAGAAATTCGTCCGCTATCTTTTTCTGTGAAATCTGACATGACAGCCTTCCGCGTACGAACACTGCCTCAGACTGAATGGTGTTGGGGAGAGCCGCGTCTTAACCTAATTGGGAAGTGCCCCGTTTTCGCTGCTAAAATCCGTTCTTATCAGTGTGGTTATAAGTGAAAGGCTTGCCGTAGACGTGCCAAAAATCTCCACGCGAAGTGCTTTTGCGGCGGATTGTCCTGTCGCTCTTTGACTTCAAGATAGTGATCCATGACCCCTTCAAAAGCCGCCTGTAGTTCTTCATCGGTGTCACCATGAAAAGAGACGATATCATCACCAATGCCCACGACATCACCGACGAAAAAACCATCTTCCTCACTATAGTAGATCTCAGCAGTATATCCTTTATACGTCATTGTCTTCATAACTTTATTCCTGCCTTTTCTAAAAAATTCCGGCAACGCCTGATGTGGTACCGATTTGCCTCTTTTCGAGGGTGCGGCCGGTGAAGTGTAACAGTCTTCTCGTTCAATTCAAAAGTCACAGAAGATCCACTTTTCTCGTCTTTTGTGGCACCAAGTGCTGTGAAAAGGGTTTCAATACGCCGCCATTGCAACGTGGCTGGAACCTGTGTGCTAAAAATAGCTGCCAATGTCCTTTGATGTTTTTTGCTTAAGCGTACATTCATTATTGGGATGGTGAGGGAACTTTGGCTTTTCGACTTTAACTCTTAACTCTATCATATAGGACTTGAGGTGTCAACCTGACAATTTTTGATTATCAATGTAGAAGGTTCTCATGTGGATTTACCGATCCTCAATCATCTCACGAACAGGCGATTGCTGCGGCTCTACCGGTTCCGGACGCTGACTCAACCACCACGCAAAGACAACAACCAGACACGCAAGCACAATCCCACTCAATGCCATCGGGATACCTGTCGATTCTCCATCACTTGCATCGATCCGGTATTTCGCAACAATAGCGGATGCGATTGCTACTACAGCCAGTACGAGATTTACAGTCCAAGGCACTTGGAAAAGCACGGCAATCAGTGAAACGACTGCGACCGTCAGACTCAACTGGGCAAGTGGGTGATAAGGCGTTGTATCCTCCTCCATATCTGAAACATCGCTGTGGCGTGAGACAGGAACCGGTGCGCCTTCTTGATATGTCATCTCGATGAGCCGAATGAATTCTGCCAACAATTTTCCCTCTTGAATCCACTCGAAAAGGTCGGGGTATTCGTGGCGGAGAAGGATTACGAACTCTTGACGCTGCGCACTGAAATCTGTGAATTCTTCCCAATCCTTTTCTGGAACAGTGACGTACGGCTCAGGACCGACACGGAGTTCATAGCCTTGTTCAGCAACGTAGACGACACTGCCGACCCCTTCACGTTCGGAGATGAGGAGTTCTGTTGGATCGTTAGGGTCTACCTGTTGATTCTTATCTTCTTGAACAACAGCCATATCACGTTGTTTGAGTGCTTCCGCTGTTTCTGCGGATCGCATTGCCATTTCATTGTCTGCAACGGCTACACCGATACGACTTATCAGCTCCATAGCTTCCACTTCGTATTCGGGTGCAACAAGGAGCGCGGTTTGGCGTTCCTGTTTTAGCTCAATCGGTCTACACCGGATCTGCTGTGCACTCAAGGTGGCTTGAATTAGCTTCACTTCCCATTCATCATTGGTTCGGTGAATTTCAACCCACTCCTCGGTGTTACCAGTGCCTTCGCTAAACAACCGAGATACTTGCCTCAGTTGTCCTTGGCTCACTTGCCCACCCTGTGATGGACTGGTTGTTTTTTTTCTATCTTCATCCATAATGATTCCTCTGATATATTAAGATGCCGCTAACAGTTCAGTGTAGACTGCCTCCGTCAAAGCTGTGTTCTTTTTGCTACTGAATAGCTGTGTAGCACGTGTGTGAGCGGCTGCTCCCATTATTCTCAATCGTTCTCGGTCAGTTGCGAGGGCTGCCACAGCCGCTGCGATCGCTGACGGGTTTTCAGGTGGTACTAATATTCCTGTTTCGGGCGTGACGAGTTCTTTGCTGCCACCGAGCGGCGTAGCGATCACCGGTTTACCTACCGCCATCGCTTCAATAATCGTACGCGGACAGGCTTCTGGGATAATAGATGGCACCAATACGATATCCAGTAAACTCATTACGATACGCGTGTCCGACAAAAATCCCGTGAAGATGACTGAATCTTCAACGCCCAAATCTGAAACCTCCCGTTTGAGGGAATCCATATAGTCAACGTCCTTTTGGAAATAGGGACCCCCGACAATTAAGAGTTTAATAGGTGTTTTTTTCTTAAATTCTGCGATCGCACGTACTAAAAAGTGGATACCTTTTTCCGGTGTAATCCGGGTTACGACTCCGACGACGAGGGAAATTTCTGATTCAACGGACCCACTTGATGCGCAATGAATTGCGCTACTACGAACTGCCTTTGACTCTTTAAAGAGTTCTCTCCGGAGGGTTTCTACCTCTTTCGGTGATGCTTGAAAAGCGTCTAAATCTACACCGTTATAGATTAGCGTCTGCTTTGTCTCAGGTGCGAAGTCCCAACGCGTCGCCTCTGAAACCAGAATCACACGGTGAAGTAGCTTTTCGCACAGTCGGTCCAAAATGCCATACGAGGTTGCATAACGTTTGTGCATCAGGATCGGAATACGATTTATCCTTGCAACCATTCCGCCGAGAAGTGCCACTGAAAGCGAGTTTGCGTGTATAAGATCTATCGCGTAGCGTTTTACGGCTCGGTGGAGTTGAAGGATGACCTGGAATTGCTGAAAATCTTCCAGTAGATCGCGAAGCGTAAACCGTTTTACCTTATCCGTTTTATTGTGCGCAGCCGGGAGAGATAGGGAAATAAGTTTCGCTTCTGTCTTTGCGACTTCTGCTGCGAAAGCACTATCACCGAGACATCCGACAAAAGGTGTCCAGCGATTCCTATCTAATAGACTTAGCAGGAGTAGAAGGCTTCGTTGACCGCCGCCGATACCTGAACCGCTATCGAGGTATAGGATGTTGGATTTGGATGTGTCGGATGTTTTCATCTACAGGACTTTCTGATATTAACGCGTCTGCTGCGTTATAGTTATCTGAGATGTTTGTCTCTCCAAGCGTTATGTGAATCTTTATAGAGGTGTCAGGCAAGGCATCTGCCATCCGCTCTGCCCACTCAATGATACAAATTCCGTCGCCTTCTATATATTCGCTGAGTCCAAGTTCAGCGATCTCCTTGCTATTTTCGAGTCGGTACAAGTCGATGTGATAGATCGGTATCGTTCCATTGTATTCGTTAATCAGAATATATGAGGGGCTACTGACGATCTCGTTGGGTGCGATACCTACACCCCGCGCGATACCTTGCGTCAAACAGGTCTTGCCGGTTCCGAGATCACCGATAAGTGCGATAACATCTCCTTGTTTGAGCGTTTTGCCGAGTTTCTCACCGAGTGCCTGTGTCTCGTCAGGATTCTCTGTTATAAAAATTTCCTTCTTATTTTTCATTTTTTTAACTATTTAATCTGAGCTGCTGCGTCCGTTGTCCTTGCAGTATTGTAATTGTTAGAAAACCTTCATAACCTTAATACAGGTTCTTTAATCAATTTTAGAGAATCAACGGTATGAATGCCGCACGGCATTCCAAATCAACGGTGTTCATGCCTTATGGCATGAACCGGGGGGTTGACAACGGAAATCCCGCCCAGACATCATCGTTAAAAGGTCTTCTTGGGTCAGATTTTCATTGATAAATTCACCCGTAATTTTGCCTTCATGTAGCACAAGAACTCGATCGCTCATGCCTAAAATCTCCGGTAGTTCAGACGATACGAACACAATCGCAACACCTTCTTGTGCCAGTTGTGCCATGAGCGCGTGGATTTCCGTTTTCGCACCGACATCGATACCGCGAGTCGGTTCGTCAAGGAACAACACCTTCGGATGCGTCATTAGCCATTTGCCGAGAACCACTTTCTGTTGATTTCCGCCACTCAGGTGGTTCACAGGGACATCGAGTGAGGTCGTCTTAATCTGTAGGGAATCCACGTAATGCCCACTTTTTTCAGATGCTACGTTGTCATCAATGACACCGTAGGATGCAATATCCGACGATGCACCAAGACTCGCAAGCGTCATATTGCGGACAACATCTACATCCAGAAGTAGTCCGTAACGCTTCCTGTCCTCACTAACGAGTCCCAACCCGTGTTGTATCGCTTGATGTGGGGCGTGGATTTCGATGGGTATCCCATTTATAAAAACTTTACCCTTCCATCTCCCAGGATAAGCCCCGAAAAGAGTGCTAATCAGTTCCGTTCTACCGGCACCCATCAAACCCGCAATGCCGAGGATTTCCCCGCGTCGCACCTCAAAACTCACGTCTTCCAGCTGCGGTGGTTCCGAAGGGTAGGTGCTTAATTTTTCTACTCGGAGTGCGACTTCTTGATTCGATGCATCTTCGAAAGTCGAGCACGTTTGCCGTTTCGGAAAAAGCGTGGTTAGTTCCCTACCGACCATCTCTGAAATAAGCACTTCTTCGGTGCATTCGCGAGATTCAACAGTGTGTGTTGCTACCGTCTTGCCATCACGTAGCACCGTTACCCGATCAGCAATTTGAAAAATCTCCTTGAGTTTGTGGGTGATGTAAATACATGCGACCTCTTTTTCTCGGAGTTGCATCAGGATATGCCGAAGAATCTCGACTTCACTCTCCGTCAAGGCGGCTGTCGGTTCATCAAGCACCAGTAGGGGCAGGGTTTCCCTGCCCGTTGCCCCTGCCCGTAGGAAACCATCAGGTTGGGAGACCCAACCCCTACTACGTTCTAAGGCTTTTGCTATCTCTACGAGTTGTTGCTGCCCGATACCGAGTTCATAAACCGGACGATCTAAGGGGAGTGTCAATCCGAATTGCGACAAAAGTTGTCCAGCATCATGATAAAGGCGTTGTTTGTCGATAATACCAAATTGCTGTGGTTCCTTACCGAGATAGATGTTCTCTGCAACCGTCATCTCTGGGATGAGTGCCAATTCCTGATGGATAACAGCGATCCCTGCACGCGTTGCGTCACGCACGGTGTAAAATTGCTGTTCGATTCCATCAATGCGTAGCTGTCCATCATAGGTTCCGAACGGATAGACACCGCCAAGGATCTTAATCAATGTTGATTTACCCGCACCGTTTTCTCCACAGAGCGCGTGGATTTCGCCACGATTTATTTCAAAAGAGACAGCGTCTAAAGCACGTACACCCGGGAAGTCTTTAGTAATCGCCTGCATCTGGAGGAGAGGGACTGCCACTGTTCGTCAACACTCCGATACCCAATTTTCGGTTATTATAGCAAACTTAGCAGTAGAAATCAAGTTTTTCATTTAAAAAATTAACTTGATTTTTTAGGGTAAATATGTTATCATATATATTGTAGTAACGACTTTTTTCAAGAAAATCTGAGTTGACGAAAGCACTTTCAGAATTAACAAAAAGTTAACATCAAAATATGTTATACTATATTGTGTGCCTATTTTAGGAGTTTGGAGGATATTATGGCTGAAGAAAAAAAGGACGAAATGGTTCCTGTTACTGCCGAATACGAGGTCGTGGATCAGGTGGATGATCAGGCTATTATTGAGTTGATGACTGGACAGACGATTCAGGATTACGTCTATTCCTTTAAACAAGGTGGACGTACGATAGAAGGGTTGACTTTAGCCGGTATTAACGAGGCTGCGAATCGCCGCGGCGGCATCCAGATCGAAGAGGTTAAATACGAGGAACGCGAGCATTCTTGGATTGCTACTGCCAAGGCGGTTGATACAATCACTGGTTCATCTCGCTATGGGGCGTATGAGCAAGCGAAAATGGCAGGGAGCCGTCAGGATCCCTTCGCTTTTACCAAAGCAATCCATAAGGCGCAACGTAACGCCATAAAACAGTTGATACCTGTTCCGGTTATCCGTGAGGTGCTAAACTTTTATCTCCATCGGAAGACCCAGAACGCGAATGCAGCGCCACAACCGCAATTGCCACAGACGGGTGGTAATATTGCCAATGCCCAAAAAGCCGCTTTCGCTATCGCAAACAATCTCGCAGCTCCGCTTGAAAAAAAAGGTGTTACGAAAGAGGATCTCTGGAATTATATCAAGCGCAAGTACAGTGTAGAGTCCCGGAACGACATGACCGAGATGCAATGGACACAGCTCTCTGCTGAACTCAAAGCTGCTGAAACGTCCCCTAAACTGCTTGATGAACTCTGCCAGCGGGTTAAGCAGCTAACCGCAGCTTCGCAAGAGAGTGAAGTCCCGACTCCGGAGGAGTCCGCAGACTCAGGAAACACAGCTCCCAGTGGTACGCAGCCGGAAACCGCACGGGCACAAGAGGATCCTTTTTAATGCATTCCGCTGACGTGTAATAACCACCGCTGACGAGGTTTCCTAATCTCGCCGACTCACCCAAAAAGCGATTGTTTGGGGTGAGGCAATTATGCAGACGCGTCGATTCTCTATCCAGCACATCGTCGTGATTGTACTATTGGTGATACATATTTTACCAGTTTGGCTGTTCAAGTACACCGCCACTCAAGATGGACCCGCCCACGTCCACAACGCCCACGTCTTAAAGGTGTATCACAATCACGAAAACTACATCCTACGGGAAGTCTACGAGCGCAACCCCACGCTTTTTCCGAATTGGACTTCCCATGTCGTTATGGCGGGGTTGATGTTTATCTTTCCGCCGCTCATTTGTGAGAAGATATTCTTTAGTCTCTGCATAGGGCTCCTACCGCTCTCTCTCCTCTATCTCTTGAACAGTGTTCAAAAAAGCAAGCCCCTTTTCTGCTTAGTTGGCTTCATTTTTTCCTATAACTACTTGCTACACATGGGTTTCTATAACTTCGCCTTAAGTGTCTCCCTGTTCTTCTTTGCACTCGGTTGTTGGTGGCGATGTGAGGATAAACTGAGTGCGAAGGCGTTTGTTACGGTTTATATATGGCTGACTGTCGTTTATCTCACGCATTTTCAATCCTATGCGCTGCTTACAGTATCCCTGACGGTCTGCGGGGTTTTCCTCTATGTTTATGAAGCCTTAGCATCGCCTCGCGCCCGTTTAACTGCGCAGTTGAAATCTATCTTACTCTTTTTAGGTGTTATGCTCCCCGCGTATGTAATCCTGCTGTCTTACTATCTTGTGAAACGAGAAGGCGGTGGTTTCCATCGCAGTTTTGAAGGATTGATGCAGTATTTTCTCTCCATCGGTTCTATTGTCTCCTTTCGGGATGCCCATGTCCTGATAGGCAACCTCCTGCTTGCCGTGCTAACTATCGCCTTTTTGCTCACCATATTCGATAGGGTTCGCAAAGTCTATGCCTATCGTAACTCACCGAGATCAGAAAACGCAGGTTATAACAGTGCTGCCGCGATTCTGGCTCGAACGGATGTATTTCTGTTAGTTGCCATTATCCTAACATACCTCTATTTCACATCCCCATGGAGTTTGCGTTCCGGTGGTATGTGGATCAGTGATCGCATACATATCTACATTTTACTTGCGCTCTTGCCGTTCTTTACGTTCAACCTCCATAGATTCGTTGACTATGCCTTTAGTGGTGTTTTGATTCTTTTATCATTATGGCATTTCGGCTATTATCTTCAAACCCATTACCTGATGAACAGAGATGCTAAAGAGGCACTATCATCGGCGGAGATGATTGAACCGCACACAGTCCTCGCAAGCCGTCCGAGTTCGTGGGGAGGCACACCCGATTCAGCTGAGTGGGATTTTAAATACATCCTTCCATTTGAACATATAGAGGGTTATCTGGCGTTGGAGAACGGTGTCGCTTATCTTCAAAACTATGAACCGAACACGGATCATTTTCCGCTCCGTTACAAAAATAAAAAGATGTTAGCTGATTATGTTCTCGTCTGGCGTACAGAATATGATAATGTTGAAGATCTTACGCAAGATTATGAAGTGATTCATTCAACAAGCTATAATCGACTTTATCGCCGAAAAAAAGTGGCACCCGATGCGCAATTATGGGAGGACATCACAACCCTCACTTTTGACATGCAACCGAGCGATGCGGACGCTGCCCAAAATCACATCGTTGTATACAAGAACACTGGCTATACAGATGGGCGATACGGGTGGCTATCGAAATCTATTTATGATGAATATAAAACCGGTGGCGGTGGTTTTGAACTCAAATATTGGCATACCGAGGAGACCAACGCTACACAGAATATACGAAATCCCTTGACAGAGAATGATCCAAACTTTCTTCTGTATCAGGATAACCTTTTCGGTGAAGAGGATGGCGTTTTCAGAATCGCACTCCCGAATGGCACTTATGAAGTAACATGCTATTTCCGCGCCGGTGTTGTCGCCCCCGTGGAAATTAACCTTATTGCAAACGGCAAGAAGAGGTTCCAGAAACTGCGTCTCACTACAGCAAATGAATTCGCAGAAAAGCGGTATACTGTCACAATCACCGATGAACGCCTAACCCAAGTAATCTATACAGGCAAAAAACGTTGGGCGTGGAGCGGTTTTACAGTTAAAAAGCTGTCAAAAGGAGAATGAAAATGAAAGCCAATTCTAATGCGAGATATACCATGCTTATATGGATGCTGCTTATCTCAGTAGCGATAGGTCATGCCGAAATAGATTTAGGCACCCTTGGTGGCGCGTGGCTCTTTGATGAAGGTAGGGGTAAAACGGTGAAGGATCATTCCGGGAATGGTAATGATGGAGAAATTGTAGGTGATCCACAATGGATAGATAGCGACCTCGGTCCAGCCCTCAAATTTGATGGCTCGGACGACTATCTTGAGATCCCACATAGTGATACGGTTAATGTTGGTGAGAATGATTTCACCTTAGTTGCATGGTTGAATCCTGCTGCACCCGGTGGCGGCAACGGTATTATCTCCAAAGGGGCGTGGTGTTGGAATGGCGGATGGATACTTGACATCGGCGACACCGGTCCTGGCGCAATCCGTTTGGAAAGCTCTGCGAACGGTTCTGATAATGGAAGTATCATCAGCCCTGCAGGGACAATGGATGTTAATAAGTGGCAGTTCGTGGCTGTGTCCGTCACAAGGGATGCAGACTCGTTCATCTACAGAGATGGTGAAGAGGTGGCAGTGAAGGTTGTTAAGGGCAACGATTTGACACAAGAGGCATATTCCCTGTTGATGGGCTGCCTCTTAGAGTGTAATAAACTCCCAGGTGCCTTCTTCCCGGTCTCAATTACGCATGTCGCCCTTTTCAACGGTGTAGCGCTTACTTTTGAAGAAACAGAGATGATCCGAGAACAGGGATTAGAGATGATATTGCCTGTCTCTCCGAAAGCGAAGCTCGCTATCACGTGGGGTGGGCTTAAAGCAATGTAAGCTTAGCGCTAACAGTTGAGCAAATATTCTCGGCTTCGTAAAGCATCTTGCAGCGAATGCGCAGTCGGTGTATTTTCAAGGAGTAGGTCACCAGTATATTGCCGCGTTTTCAGGTATTCCGCAATCGCTTGGAAATCGACAAACCCGTCGCCTACTTCTGAGAGAACACCGGCTTCCGTTTTCTGTTTGAAATGCACGGATGTGAGATCTGACGTTTCAACGGCATGCCAAAATTCGTCCGGCGGATTCACCGTTGTTCCGTCAGCGCGGTAGGTGTTTGTCTCATCGTACGTAAGTTTCGCACCGCCTGCGACCGCTAACTTCAAGGTTAACGTGGCGGTTTGTCGCGCATTCTCTATGGCAAAAATCATCGGATAGTCTGGTAGCAGTGCCTTATAATGTTTGAGATTGGCGATAGCCGCTGCCTCGTCAATATCGCCTTCAGTTTCGAGATCGACAAGTCGGAGTCGTGCTTGTGCTGGGCAAAGTAGATACGCCAATTTCTTCGCGCTCACGATCTGTTGCGTATCTGTCTCCTTATCTTTTGGGGCGGAGAGCCAACGGTGCGACATAGCGTAACTCAAGGTGAGTCCATCTGCTTTTTCGGCGAAGGACGCGACCGCTTCAAAAAGCGAGGGGTGTTTCGTTTCGTGACCCTTGCCACTCCAAACGGTGTCGCAGATTGCTTTGAATTCGGCATCGGTGTATGCAGCCATCGCTGCTTCGAGTTGTTGAATAAGTTCTCCAAATTCGGAGTTACGGAGGTAATCGCCTTCACGCACCTCCATGTCCTTAAAGCCGTGCGCGCCGAATTCTACCATCAGTTCATCGAAGCGCGCACCTGTGTCTATTTCTTCAGACCAGATATTGGTTACAATTCCGAGTTTTTCAAACATTTTGACATCCTTTTCTTCTTAGGGTATGATATATAGCAGAGATTATAGCATTTCTTATAGGAGTTTTATAGTAGATCCCGTAATTATTTGCACATGTTTTGAAACAACGGGCAATGAATTGCCCTACTACGAACGCTACTCTGGTAACGGACAAGTGTGTAAGTAATTCCAAAATCTACTATAATAGGACGTATGACACAAACTGAAAAATTTACCGATGAACTCAGACGCGCTGCCGCCCCGATTTGGGAAGCCGACCTTAAACACCCTTTCGTTCGCGGTATTGCTGATGGCACGCTACCGACAGAGAAGTTCAAGTTCTATCTCATTCAGGATTATCTTTTCCTATTAGACTATAGCCGCGTGTTCGCGCACGGTGTTATCAAAGCGCACGATGAGGCGACAATGGCAATGTTTGCGGAGCTCCTCAACGAGACCCTGAACACCGAGATGGATTTGCATCGCGGGTATTGTGAGAAGTTTGGTATCTCTGCCGCTGAGATGGAGACTGCACCCATCGCACCTACAACACACGCCTATACCCGCCATATCCTCAATGTCGCCGAAGTCGGTACTTTGGCTGAGCTCGTCGCCGGTGTCCTACCGTGTCAGTGGGGTTATGCCGAAATCGGAACAACGCTTGCTGAACAAGGCGGGTCGCCAGCACCGCTTTATCAGGAATGGATTGATATGTACGCCTCACCTGAATTCTTGGCGTTAGGTAGATCGCTACGGGGTCTCCTCAACGGTCTGACAGCCGAGTACAGTTCTTCAGCAAAAGAGCGAATTAAAAATTGCTTCTTAATGAGTAGTCGTTATGAGTACCTCTTTTGGGAGATGGCTTATACACAAGAGGAATGGAAAATTTAGCCGCACAGCGGTACGGTGACATGAAATACGCTACCTTGTCCTAAAATGCTGTCCAACCATATCCTGCCGTTATGACGCAGCACAATATGCTTGACGATCGCCAGACCTAACCCCGTACCTCCCATCTCTTGGGCACGCCCTTTGTCCACTCGGTAGAACCGCTCAAACACGCGAGGTTGCGATTCCATTGGGATGCCGATCCCTGTGTCTTGGACGTGCACGATGACTTCTTCCGAAGTTATATCGAGTCCTTCAAGGACGTTGCTTGTGTCAGTTTCTGCTGAAATTGTAATTGTGCCACCATCTGGGGTGTATTTAATGGCGTTGTCAATCAGATTTACGAAAACCTGCATGAAAAGTCGTTGGTCTACGTTAACCTTCGGCAGTTCCTCAGCGATCTCCCATTTTAAAACCAATCCAGACTCTTCTAATAGCGGTTCAAACACGTCCAAAAGTGGTTCGTAGAAGGCGTTGAGATGACAAGGTAAGCACTTCAATTCTCTGTCACCCAACTCCAGTCGGGAGAGTTCGAGCAGCTCAGAAACTAATTTTGAGAGGCGGGAGGCGTGATTAAGAATTTTCACGAGAAACTGTTCACCTGTCTTTGTCTGAACGGTATCTTTACCGAGTAACGTTTCGGCGTACCCTCGGATTGTTGTGAGTGGTGTGCGGAGTTCATGTGACACATTCGCCACGAAATCAGCACGGATACGCTCCAATTGCCGCTCCTTAGTGACATCATGGATAACAATAACGTACTCTTGACCGGCGGAGACAGGCACAACTGTGACCTCTGCTTCGGGTTCATATAGGTTACCGAGTTGAATTTCTGCGAAGGCTACAGTTTCTGTTTGTTCTGCTTTTTTTAGGAGGGCTTGTAGTTCGGGAATGCGATTGATTTCAATTAATGCTTTGCCGATATAGTCGTCTGGGAGTTCCAACATAGTGACAGCCATTGCGTTCGCGTAGGTAATCTCGGAGGCACCGTCCACAAGTAGCACACCTTCCCCCATGTTCGTTAGGATGGTTTCAGAACGTCGGTGTTCTTCAGAAATTTTGTCGATCTGTTCCTGTACCCTATCTGCCATCACGTTAAAATTCTCTGTGAGTTGTCCCAATTCGTTTCTTGAATCGACGGGAACACGCGAATTTATGTTGCCAGCGGCGAGGGATTTTGTCATCTGTGTTAGTTTTTCAATCGGTTTTATGATGGCACCCGTGCTGAGAACACTGAATACGATTGCAAGCACCAAGCCCGCTACGCTCGCAATAAGGACCGTCCGTCGGAGGTTCCCGACTGCTGTATTGACGGCTTCCATCGGAAGTGCGACGCGACAAATGCCAATCAAGGTGCCTTCTTCATTTGAAGCGTTTTCAGCGTCCGGATTGCGGTATATTGGCATCGCGAAGTAGCGAAATTCTGTCTGTGTTGTGTCGCTGTATCGATCCAAAATGCCGCTTCCATTTTTAAGGGCATCTTGGACCTCTGGACGTGCGAGATGATTGTCCATCCCTCGTAGTGCTTGTCCATCTCGTTCCGTATCGCCCCAGACGGTTCCATCTATACCGATGAAGGTCACTCGTGCTTTACCCGTCTTTCCGAGTCTATCGACGAGCGGATCTATCGCGTCATAAGTAAAGTGAGCGTCAGCAGGCAGTTTTTCGATGAAAAATTCCCGGGTTAGTGCTGCTTGAACTTCCAATTCGCTGGTAATCCGGTCACTCATGGAATCTTTGAGCGTCGTCCCCAGAAAGATATACATAGCAAGCAACACCAAAAGCACAATACCTATGTACCGGAGTGTCAATTGTGTACGGATGTTCATTTGCTTCCTTTTTAGTACTTCTGTCCCTTCTATCTCCTATCCGTTTTAAGTCTCTTGGCAGACATGCGAACCAATGTTACACAGTCAAGTTTTGATACAATCATAGCATACTTCAGTGTGGCTTGCAAATCTAAATTTAGGGGTTGAATGCCCCTTGACATCTGAAATAAATTCTGATAAATTGATGTTTTAAGTCTGACAAAATAATTTATTGAGGCATTCCTCGCAAGTCCATGCGAAAAAGAAAAACTGCAATTACGTCCATAGGAGGCATTCATGAGCATCCGATTTGAAGGCATTTTTTCACCGACAATAACCCCACTTGACGAAAAAGAGCGTGTCGATGAGCTCGGGTTCGTCAATCAACTCAATCGTTTGATTGACAACGGTGTCCACGGCATCTATCTGTTGGGAACTTCTGGCGAATTTACGACCCTAACAAATACAGAACGCGAACGCGCCATGGACATTGCCACCAAAGCCGTCGGCGGTCGTGTCCCGATTATCTGTGGTGTGATGGACACAAGCACCCAGCGCGTCATCGAAAATATTGAAACCGCCACACAGTTTGGGGTCGATGCAGTCGCCGCGACCCCTGGTTACTACTATCCTTCTACCGATGATGCGGATCTGATTCAATTCTATCAAGCCGTTGCTGGCAGCACAGAGCTCCCCATTTTCATTTACAATATCCCTTCAACCGTTAAAACCGCCATCAAACCGCAGGTAGTTGCTCAACTGGCTGAAGATTGCGATAACATCGTCGGTATTAAAGACAGTTCCGGCGATTGGACAAACTGCCTCAATCTTCTGGCTTTACTTGGTGAGCGGACGGATTTCGCTGTTATGCTGGGTTCACACACTGCAATTGGCGCAGCGGTCCTATTCGGTGCCGACGGTGGTGTCATCTCCATTTCAAACGTCGCTCCCAAGGAATCTGTCGCACTCTATAACGCTGCAAAGGCACGCGATATTGATGAAGTTCATCGTTTACAGAAGTTGTTGCTTCGGCTCAGCAAGATGTATACTTACGGTCAAGGGGTCAGCGGCATGAAAGCGTGTCTGGAAATCTTGGGAGTCTGCAACGCTTACACTACGAGTCCCTTGCTCCCGATTAGTGACGCTGCGAAAGCCGAACTTCGACAATTATTATCCGAAGCAGAGATTGTGGAATGAACGAGTTTTTTCAGGATACAAAAATTTACAGCGGAAACGCAGCTTGTAAAGAAGTCTGAAGCGTAGAAAACGCAGAGAACACGTACTTTAACGATGGTCCTAAGCGCGTAGTCCGTAACGTAGTGGAGGACGGATATACGGAGAGGCGCGTTAAATACCTAACCTGCCTGAACGAACCGCAAGGTACAATTAAAAAATGATTGAAATACGACCCGTTCGTAAACCGCTTGACACCACCATAGAAGTTCCGGGTTCCAAAAGTTATACCAATCGCGCCTTGTTAGTTGCTGCAATGGCGAATGGTGTTTCGACGCTGACCGGTGCCCTCTTCAGCGATGATACACACTATATGTCTGCCTCCTTGCGAAAACTCGGTGTCCAAATTGATGCCGATGAGAAGCAGGCGAGGTTTGATGTCCGTGGCAATGGCGGTAACATCCCGGTTTCGGGTGCGGATCTCTATATCGGCAACTCAGGTACTACCTCACGCTCCCTTACCGCCTACGTTTCCTTAGGTCACGGAAAATTCGTCATTGATGGCGATGAACCGATGCGGCGTGATCGTCCCATCTCGGATTTACTGGATTCACTAACGCAAATTGGGGTATCAGCACGCTCGCAATTTGACAATGGACATCTACCTGTTATTGTTGAAGCAGACGGACTTGCGGGTGGAAAAACCCGACTTGATGTCACGAAGAGTAGTCAATTCTTAACAGCGTTGCTTCTTATCGCGCCTTATGCAAAAAACGGCATGGAGATTGAGGTTATCGGTAAACGCGAGATGCCCTATATTGACATTACGCTGGCGGTCATGGCGGCGTTTGGCGTACAAGTCAGCAATCAAGACTATCAATATTTTCGGATTGAGGGCGGGCAACAATATCAACCGCGTGCCTATAACATTGAACCCGATGCGTCCAATGCCTCTTACTTCTTTGCCGCTGCTGCCCTCACTGGCGGACGTGTCACCCTTCAACATCTACACTCGGATTCCGCACAAGGCGATATTCAGTTTGTGCGTATCTTGGAGCGGATGGGGTGTCGGGTTACCTTTTCTGACACGGGTATTACCGTTACCGGACCGCGTCAGTTGAAAGGGATTGATGTGGACATGCGGGCGATTTCGGATACCTCTCTAACTCTTGCCGCGATTGCTCCGTTTGCCGATAGCAAGGTAACCATCCGAAACATTGAACACACACGCTGGCAGGAGACCGATCGGATTCATGCGATGGTGACCGAACTCCGCAAATTGGGCGTGCCTGTCGTTGAACACCGGGACGGACTCGAAATTTCACCCGCCCCTATTACGCCTGCGGCAATTGATACCTACGAGGACCACCGGGTGGCAATGGCATTTTCTCTTGTTGGTTTGAAGGTTCCCGGCATTCAGATTAATAATCCAGAGTGTGTCGCTAAGACGTTTCCTCATTATTTTCAGGTGCTTGAACGGTTGTACGGTTGAGAGTGACTCTTTTTCATGAGAGTTGACAGTCGGCGTATTTTTGTGGTATCTTTAAATCATTGTATCTTTAAGTGACGGTTGAAAATCAATACATTGTTTAAGGAGAACTTGCACATGGAATTCGATGAACAGACAAAACAAACTGTTAGCAATCTCATTACCTGCAATGCACAAATTATGAGTGGTACGCCTGTTTTTAAGAATACCCGTGTTCCTCTCGAAAACCTTATTGACTATTTGGAAGCCGGTGATAGTTTGGACGAATTTTTAGAGGATTTCCCATCTGTCAGCCGCGCCCAAGCTGTTCAAGCATTAGAACTCGCGAAAGAGATGCTACTCACCCAAGCCTATGTACATTCTCATTGACGAATGCTTGCCTAAAAAACTAAAGCAAGAGTTGAGTGAGTATACTGTTTTCACAGTTCAAGAAAAAGGCTGGTCGGGTTTAGAGAACGGAGACTTGCTCCGCGTAGCGGAAAACGAATTTGATGTTTGGGTTACTGCGGATAAGAATGTTGAATATCAACAAAATCTTGACCGTTTTGATATTGCAGTTGTTGTGCTTGTTACCCCTCGAAGTCGTTTGGATATGCTGCTTCCGTTGATGCCCCAGTTACGAGAGATTCTACAAGTTATTCAACCACATCAAATCGTTTATATTGGGTCTTAGCCCAAATTTTACTATAGATGCTTTTTTTTTGCTTTTCAAATATGCTTCGTGACTCTTAAGTCTGCTTTGAATTCAGATGTAGAAGACCCTGAAACTTTATAGGAATGATTGGTAATGGATACGCTTAAACGAGACAGAAAAATCGTCGATCCCTATCTTCACTGTAGGTTCGCACACGGGCATCAGATTGAAGGCACGCCGAAAACAGCACACCCACAGCTTGCCAAGGCAGAAGTATATAACGCTCGCGGTATTGCCTACAGTGAAAATGAAGAACACGACCGCGCGATAGTAAGCTTTGACAAAGCGATTGAACTGCAACCGGATTATATCAATGCCCATTACAACCGTGGCTTGGCTTATATGAGAAAAGGCGAGGTAGACAAAGCACTTATTGATTACAGCGGCGCAATCCAGTTTAAACGTAGTTATGCTGAAGCGTATAACAATCGCGGCATCGCTTATCACACAAAAGGTGAAACCATCTATGCTGTCCAAGACTATAGCACAGCAATAGGTTTGAATTCAGAACTCGCTGAACCTTACGCGAATCGTGGAAACCTCTACCTCAGTAGACTGGATATTCACCGCGCGGTTTATGACTGCACCAAGGCACTTAGACTGAATCCGGACATGGGTGTGGCTTACGGAACGTGTGGTGTTGCCTGGTTACATTACGGTCACTGGAAGAAGGCGAAAGCCGACTTCACTGTTGCTACTATCTTACGTGTGGATGTCAGCGCGCTGTTTCATCATTTTTACGAGAGTGTCAAGGTTTTTGAGCAGAAAACAGAGATTCAGATACCAGCGGATGTCGCCGACATGCTGGCTCCCCAAGCAGAACTCCCTGAATTTGAGGGGGGCGCGCGACTTAAGTTAGCCTTGGAGGCTTACGACAACAAAGAACTCAGCACAGGTTTGTCTGCCCGATTCGCAGGTATGTCCCGCGAAGAATTTATCTATACCATGGGTAAATATGGGCTCTCTCCCATTCGACTCACAGCTGAGGAACTCCGGAAGGACGTTGAGAGTGCCAGAAACGCCAGTCATCAGTAATACGAGCCCTCTCATAGGTCTTTGGACCCTCAATCTTTTCCCTCTATTGCGAGAACTTTATACCGAGGTATTAATTCCAGAAGAAGTTCGAGGTGAATTTTTCGCGATCGAACAAGAGTCTCGCGAAGCAGCACTCAAAAACGCACCATGGATTAGAACTGTCCCTTTGCGTAATCCAGAAAACATAGCAATACATGAGGAGGTCGATCTCGGTGAAGCCGCAGTTTTTGTCTTGGCTGAAGAGCGCGGTGCCCGCCTCGTAATTCTTGATGATCGAGATGCCCGACGGTACGCCGAACGCCTCGGGTTGCCCTTTACTGGCACGGTTGGTATTTTGCTTGAAGCAAAGGAAAGAGGATTTGTTGATGCTGTTAGACCTCTTTTAGACGTATTGCTGGAGAACGGCGTACGTCTGAGCCTATCACTCATCAGCGATGCGTTACAACAAGCTGGGGAAACGCCTTGATGCCCTAAACATTGACGAAAGGAAGCCTGTTTATAGTAACGTCCGAAAATATGTGAACTTATGCGGCAGAAAGTATGAGGTCGTGTGTAGGGTTGGAGAACCCGCAAACTGACAGTTTGCGCTACAATAGAAGTTCCGATTAATTATGGGATTCACTGTAAATTAAACTCTAATGCAGTTTAGAAAGGGAAAATACTTTGCGTTTCTTTACTATAGTCGTTCTGGCTGGAATATTCTGTGTGCTTTATTCTCAAACTGCCCAGTCTGCCGAGATGAAAGTCGTTGACAACAGCGTTTTTGTTGAAACTGATACTTATGAAGTCCAATTCACCGACGGTGTTATCACCCAAATCCACAACAAACTCACAGCAGAAACCTATACCCTCCCTCTCGGCGTTGATTATGTGCCTACGGGTACGGGTATCAGTGGGCGCAGTGGTTTATTGAAGAGAAGCGGCGGCATCTGGACGAACCAAGCGACGCTAACAGAAGCAAAGAAAATCGCACCGCTCAGAGCACGACTTATATTTAAGCACGGACAAAACGAGATCCGTCTATTTATAGAGGTTGATGAGAGCACTGGCGATTTACTGATTGAACAGAAAGGTTTTTCGGACACAGCAGGCGTTTATGGAATTCAGTGGGGATGTGTAAATCTGGATGTCAGGAATTTGGACTTTATTCTTCCAGCAGATGGCGGACAAATCATTAACGCGATGGCTCCATTCACTTCCAGAAGTTTCAGTTATCCTTTTAGTTGGGAAGTACAACTCGCCATTCTTCAAGGGGAACAGGGTGGGTTTTTCGTTCGCGGAGCAGATGAAACCTTTCAGTTTAAAGTCCTCCACTATGAAAAATATTTCGAGAGTTTTGCCCTCGGTTTTGAGACGGAAAACCAAGCACCTTTTGATGCCCTTACATCTGCGCAATCTGTTGTATGGCGACTGAATACATACACGGGTGATTGGCGTGTCCCTGCAAGGCAGTATCGGGATTGGATGGAACAGACTTTCAAACCATGGCGATTGGATGAGATGCCAGTATGGGTTAGAGAGATCGGTCTGGTCGTTACCTATATCGATCCTCGTTTGGATATTGGAATATTGGATAGATTAGCGGAGCAGGTTGATCCCACAAAAACCTTATTGTATTTGAATCAGTGGCGAAGGTATCCTTTTGACGTCAATTTTCCAGACTATACAGCAAAACCTGAGTTTGGTGGTTTTGTTGAAGCTGCTCACCAACGCGGATTTCGAGTGATGGCGCATGTGAATCTCATTGGTGTCAATGCCGATCATCCCCGCTACGCTGAATTTCAGGAATTCCAATATCGAAATCCGTGGACTGGGAATCTTATGGGCTGGTTTTGGGATCGAACGGACATTCCGAGAAATCGCATTGCCGCCATTAATCCGGCGAGTTCCGAATTTAGAAAATACTTTGTTCAACAACTAAAAGAGGTTTGGCAAAAATACAGTGTGGATGCCTTTTTTTTAGATGTTAGTGCTCGTGTCGAAAACGATGCGAATGGTTTGATTGAGGGGTTAAATGCTGGGCAAGGAAATGTCTTGTTGCACAAGGAATTGGCAGCAGCAATGCCGGGTGTTATTTTTGGTGGTGAGAGCCTTCATGAGGTGACATTCTTCCGCGAGAGCTTCGCACAACGTTGGAAAAACCCGCCACAATGGGACCCCACGCGCCGGAGCACCCCACATCCGATTAGTTCGTTCCTATTTTCTCTTTATACGTTGCCTTACGGCCATTTGGGATTGCCTAACCCAGATCAGGGTCTACAACTTTACCAAGAATATCTGGATGCGTATGAGATTTGGGGCGTTTTGCCCACGTTTCTGCTCTCGTCAGTGGCTGATTTGGAGCCTGAACGGATGCGTACCCAGGAGTTACTTTCCATTGCGCGAACATGGCAACAACGCGGTTTGAAACCTGACTTTGAATCCGACTGGACACCTGACACTTTATTTCAATATGTTGGAGAAGATGGCGAAATCGCCGCACTCAGAAAAACAGAAACGGGGGTTACACTTGCTCTACCCGAAGAAAGTCTCGGGTATGAACGCGTTTTGGGTGTGACACAAGTGAAGACCCATCGGAATCTATCCCATTGGCGCGCCTACAACGAAACGACCCTGCTCGGATTGCATCCTGAAAAATCTTATTTTTTACACGACACACCGCGCGATTTCTCTCAAGTGCATATCAACGCCTTGCCAGATGGTGTTTCTGTGACGGAATCGCGTGTAACAGACAATGCTGCGCTATTTCGACTCGAAAAGACGGGTATCTCTCACGAAATTGATTTATTATCAGAACTTCATCTTGTAAGGACGGGCATCGTCCACAAAGGTAAGGAATTGCCACGACAAAGAGGGGCATCTTTTCATAAAACGGAGGTATCCATCGCTGGTGTTCGTAAGTGGGCTATTGATGCACACCCGCCTTATCAACATATCCACGATGATAATATTCGTCGTAATACTTCTACTTTTGGTGAATGGACGCTCTCACTCCCTGATACTTCAACGCCTCTCTATCTTGATTTTGATATTGGGTTACGAGAGGGGTCTGTCGGCTCTGATGGCGTAACGTTTATTGTCTCTATTCAAGGAACAGAAATTTTTCGTCGGCTTTACAACGCGCAGCGATGGGAACATGTCCGGCTTGATTTGACACCGTATCGGAAGCAAAATGTGACACTCCGCTTTTCCACGACCCCTGGACCCGTTGGAAATGGCGCATGGGATTGGGCAATGTGGGGAGCCCCTGAAATCACCTATGAACCGGTAGATCAACTGACAGAGATAGGGTTCTTCATACCGAATGTACCGATAAAAAGCTTCCCGGATACATTAGAGAGTCAGAGAAACGGACAGTATTGGCTGAAAACGCAACTCCCTGCCCAGGTGCTTCTTCTTTTCGGCACACCTCAACGGACAGAGGTGCTCGGTAATCTTCGAGATGCCCATTATGTTGCAGGGCTCCAATTGGGTGGTATCTTCCGGGAGGGAATCCTTTGGGATGCTGGAAATCGCTCAGCATTAACTACCACTGGCGTGCGTAAGCAAACACTAGACGGGCATCCACCCGCTGGTGGACAAACTGTTTTGCAATTCTTATTGACACTACCCGCTGCCGAGGATGTGACATTCTCTTTTTCCATGGGATTACCCGATACAAGTTGTAGTATTGATGGGGTGTTCTTTAAAGTGATTTTAAATGGACAGGTCCGATTTGAACACTTGGGATTCAACGAACCGGGTTGGGTAGATCGATCCATTTCTCTTTCTGAATTTGCAGGCGAAACGGTGTTATTGGAATTAGTAACTGATTCCGGTGAAACCGTGAGTTGTGACTGGGCGCATTGGGCAGATCTGTTTATTACGGCTGAAGGATCTGAACCGTATGGAGATGTCAATCAGGACGGAACAGTTAACATCCTTGATCTCGTGCTTGTTGGGCAGAATCTTGGGCGAAATCCATCATCCAATCCAAGGGCAGATATCAATAATGACGGACAGGTAAATATCCTTGACCTTGTGCTTGTCGCGGAACGCCTCGGTGAAAAGGTAGCCGCTGCGCCTACTCAGGTGGATACCATCAAACCTACAGCAGCCTCTACTGTGGAAATTATTACGATACAACGTTCCCTACGAGAATTAGAAGCACTGCCAGAGAAATCCCATAATATTAAAATAGCGATCCAATTTTTACGTCTTTGGTTAGAGAATGCCAATCGAAGTGCGTCGGAAACGAAACTCCTCCCAAACTATCCCAACCCTTTCAATCCAGAGACATGGATTCCGTATCAGTTGGCAGAAGCCACGGATGTGAGTGTGAAAATCTACGATGTCAGTGGACGTTTAATCCGAGTGCTTTCTGTTGGGTTCAAACCTGTCGGATATTATCTGACGCGAGAACGGGCAGCCTATTGGGATGGACGCAATGAGATAGGCGAATCTGTTTCAAGCGGTGTCTATTTTATACGATTTGTAGCAGGTGCGTTTGCTGAGACGCAACGTATAGTGGTAGTGAAGTAGGATCGGAGTAATAGATAGTTTTTTGGCGAGGGTTGATAGTTAACTCACGGATTAGGCCTCGTCTTTTCATGCAAACGGAATAGTGCCGCTGGTAAGTTCGGTGTAAATGTCAAGAAGATTTTCCTCTAACGCTTCTATTGTTTCGCCTTGTGTCCAATAATCAGGATATTCCTCAAGATATCCGAGAAACATCGTTTCGTCTTGCCAATAAATGTATTTTTCCGTTTTCATAGTGGGTTCAAATTGGGGAAAACCCCTGCTCCTTTCCTTGGCATCAGTTTTTATGGAATTGTGTTCAGATTTCGATAATTATACCATCTGAATTTGTACCAGTCAAGATATGTTTTGTAGGACTTACGCACTTTATCGGTAGGTGCGGTTTTGCAGCGTACACGCTCCCAGTTCATGCCATAAGGAAACCTGAATACTGTTGATTCATGCGATGTGCATTCTAACCGCACCAGTGCTGGGTGTCCAATTAATTCTAAGGTCTACCATAAATGCCCTATTGTAATATGGATTTAATCAAGCCGAAATCTCTCACGAAATTCCCCAAAAAGGGCAATCCCGCCACCATAAAACAGCACCGCCACCGGAATCAACACCCAGATAGACAGAAACCCCTTCAACAGCGTCAAACTTATACCCATCACACCACAGAGAAAGACTGCCTTCAAAAGTGTCGGCAGGATAAGAGACGTTTCTCGGAATCTAACAATATTTCTTGAGATATAGCCAATCCCAACGACAAGCAGATACGTTTCGCTGACAACCATCGCTATCGCCGCACCGACATGACTGAAACGTGGGATTAGGAATAAATTCAAGCAGATATTCAGGAGTGCCGTTGTTCCCATGAGAACTGAGAAGGCACGACGTTTATCCGTCGCACGCAGCACCGCCTGCACCGCTGTTGTCACGAAGATCAACCCACCCGTCCAACTGAGCCATTGGAGTGCCGTTGATACTTTGTCTACTTCATCCGGTGTGTAGGTCGAAAATAGGACCCGCGTAATTTCGGGAGAGAGTATTGACAGCCCAACGGCGAACGGCAGTCCAGTCAGTAACATCCATCGCATCCCAAACGTCCATGCCCCCGGAAACCTCTCTTTCTCGCGTTCCCATGCTCGTGATAGCACCGGGAACATCGCACCCATCATGAACGCACCCGGCAGAATCGTGAAGGCATTAACGATTGTATACGCTAAGCCGTACCATGTGTTGGCATCCACACCGTCCGAACTCAGTTTTGACACCAGAATCGCATCCACTCGGAAATAGAGCAGATTGAAAAGATTACCGATAGCGAACGGCAATGCCTGCTGCATCAACACGGTCACAATCTCTCGACTCGGTTGAAAACCGAGCGGCGTGAAGCGGAATCGCGTGAGTCCAACGCTCAATATTAGGTTCATACAACCCGCTACCAGCATGGCATGGCAGACGGTCATCAGTCCGTAGTCAAGGAGAATCGCACCACCCCCGATTAAGAGAAACACACCACGCTCGGCTATCACAGTGAACGCTTCATACTTCATCTTCTCGTGGGCGCGAAAGACGCACCGATACAACTGCGCTAAGGAATTCGCAATCTCTGCCAGTCCTAAGAAGATTATCATCTCTACAATGATTGGGGTATAGAGGAATATACCACTAACAATCATGATGCCGTAAGCGATGATTGACAGAATGCAGCGAACAATCAGTGCGTTGCCGAGGTAGTGCCGCGTCTGTTGCAGGTGGAGCGTCATTTCCCGTATAAGCGGATTTTGCATGCCGAGTTCCGTCAGGCTCGCAATCAGATTAGTGAGCGCAATTGCAACAAAATAGCCGCCAAGCTCACTTTCTGTGAAATAACGGGGCATAAGCCATATCGTTATTACGAGTGAACCGAGGCGACTGATAAGATGTGCGCTAAAGAGACTCGACGTATTTCTAAAGATGCGGTTCATCTAATTTGGCAAAGTTGATTCCCGTATGTGATCAATCAAAAGGGTATTCACTAAGGTCTCAATTGATACGCCTTGCGCTTGTGCTTTTTGACTGAGTTCTTCAGCGATTTCAGGAAGAATGGCAACGCGAATTGCTCGCTTGCATGGAGTTTCAAAGTGGAACCATTGTCCATCGTCTTCCATGAAATCAGCGGTGTCTAAGTGATCCCAAAAATCAGCTTCCTCTTCATAAGTTGCAAACTCTGGGACCTGTAACGCTTTCATTTTTGGTTTTTCCTTGCCTTAATACAACCCAATTCTAACATAATTTGGAACTAAAGTCCAATAACTATCGGTATCTCCATGCTTTAAGCGTTCCCCACCGAGATGCGCAATCGTTGCGCCGCGTGGCACATTGAAAATCGAATCCGCAAAATGCACCCGCTCACCGAGATTTTCCCGGACGACATCCCCGTAGGTTTCCAACCCGTCCCCAACAAAGTTGATAGCGTAGTCCGATGTAGTGTCCGCTTTGATGCGTTCCAAGAAGTCGTAGATTGGTAGGCAGAGGTCCTCGCTGAGGCGTTGCCATTTCGTGTTTCCTTCAAAAATGGCACCGTAGATTTCACTACGCCGCGCATTCAGCAGTGGGCAGATAATGCTATTCGACCAGCGCAGATTATAAGCGATCGCCTCCAAAGTTGAGACACCGATAATCGGTTTATCAACAGCGTAGCAGATAGATTTGACTGTCGCAATACCGATACGGATACCTGTGAACGATCCAGGACCGATACCGACAGCACATCCATCTAAGTCGTCTACTGTAATGTTCCCCCATTTCAGGACGCTATCAATTGCAGGCATCAGTCTGGAGGAGTGGGCTTGGACAATATCAAGCGTATGCTCCGCCACTAAGTTATCGCCATCTATTAAGGCAACGCTTCCAATTGGGGTTGAGGTATCGACACCTAAAATTTTCATTCAAATTCAACCAGTAATTGTGAGCCAGAATCTTCAGTTTGTTCACTTTCTCGTAGAACTGCTTCTGGCGTTACAGAGTCTTGAACATCATCAGATAAAATGCTATCCAAAATTTTATCTAACGCGCGTTGAAGGTCTCCAGTAAAGTGTTTACAAGGAATTGAAAGGGCATTTAAGACGTGCTCAAACCGCTTGTAATCGTCTGTCTCTTTAAGTTCGACCCAGAGAATGCCATTTGCATCCATTTGTTCTTTGTTCAAATCCGAAAGTGTATTCGCAATCAATACGCGGCTGCCTCGCGCATACACCGCGTCAGCACTTTCAGGATTTCCTTTGCCCATCAGTTTCACTTCACAGGGAAAGCCTTTTCCTGTATCGTCAAACAGATAAAAATCGGATTCACGTTGTGAGTCTGGAAGATTACCTTGGTCGAAGTATTTTTTCGGCACTTGGAAGAGCGCACAGAGAGAAATCATCAACGGTTTTTCAACCTGTTTTCCCGCAGTGCTCCATAATCCGCCCCGAAGTGCTGAACGTTTCACGGCAAGTGTATTGATCACAATCAAACTCTCGTTAATACTCAAATCAACGCTGACATTCCGAAATTTTATTGTAAGTGTTACGTCAAAATCATCTTGCTCAGTCAGACTGATAATAGCATCGCAAAGGGCATCGTAATGTTCTAAAGATGCTTCCAACACAATTTTCTTGCTGGTTGAATTGTACATATTCGAGATTGTTTTCATGTTCAGACCTGAGTGGACAGCGATTTCCTCTTTGGTAAGCGAAGCTGAAAGGAGGAGTTCTTTTTTGTACCAGTCAACCGTTATATTTTTGTTCTCTAACTTCGCACAAGCGACACGTTTGAAAAAGGCAATAACATATTGCAAAAACTCGGCATCAAGCAGCGTCACGATTTCGGAACGGTAATCTTGTCCAGCGAGCAGTTTCCGAATAATATTCTTGATAACAGCACCGGTAACAGTCATAGATTTTAGTTCCTTTCCTTAAGTTCGGGTTTTAATTCCGGGAGCGAGAGAAACCGAGGCTTGGCATTCGTAAATAAGGCAGCATCAAGTGTCTGTTTTGCGCGTTCAACATATTCTGCTTCTTTTTCGCAGAGAAAGAAGTACCTTTCATGGCTGAGAGCGACCTGCCCAACAGTTCCGCTACCACCAAATGGATCGAATACAAGATCTCCTTTAAACGAATAAAATTGAATAACCCGCATTGCCAATTCAGGAGGAAAAACTGCCGGATGCACTTTGTCTGTTGCCGGATTGATATGCCAGAGGTTCGTTTTTTCGTAGTCGCCCATAACTTTACTGGCGGCAACAGTTTCGTCGTCATATTGACGGATATTCCAATCGATCAGTTTGTCTGTCTTTTTGCGGTACACCATAACACTTTCGGTGACAGAGTTCGCCTTGTAACCCAACGGTTTTCGATGTTGGAAAAACCCTCCATTTCGATTTTTGGCAGCATAGTCGGGTTTCGTCCAAACGATGTCGTCGATAAATTCCCACCCGATGTCAGTCAGGCGCGGGTGCATATCGTATGGGATAGCATATCGTTTGCTGGAGTGTGCTCGGCTAATACGCGGCACGATAACGGGTGATGTGTTCAGCACAAAAAACCGTCCCTCTTTGGTGATACGATGCGTTTCCTTGAAAATAGCAATTAGGAAGTCAAGATATGCCTCGTAGCTTTGATAAATTGTGTAATCGCGTGCGTTGTAATATGGCGGTGATGTAAAGGTGAGATGGATTGACTCGTCTGGAATTACTTTTAATACTTTCTGCACGTCGGCGTGAACAATCACATTTTTAAGAGCATCTGGACTGGATGGATGTGAAGGATCCTTTTTGGCGTTTTGTGAGCGTGCACTTTTGTCCTTCACTTCGTTAGTAAGGTGTTCACGGATGAGTTCATTCGGATGTTCATGTAGCGAGTCTAATGCCTTTTGGACTTCGGGTTTTTCCTTGAAGTAGAGTAGCCCGCGCAGTGCTTGTAAAATGACTTTCGGGTCCGCGTCGGTGAGATATTGCATCAAAATAGGAATTGCTGTCTCATTTCTCATACGTCCAATTGCAGAGATCGCTTCACGACGGGCGAATGTGTTTTTTTCGGTGGCGGCGAGTTGGGAGAGTTCCCGTAAAAATCTGGAGTTTTTGAGTTTTCCTACATTTTTTGCGGCGAGCGTGCGAATTTTAGGGTTCGTGTGTCTGAGTAGAGGGACGAAGAGTTCACCGTTAAATCCTGCTGGTAATTTACCAAGATTATCAAGAAGAGACAAAAGATTTGGTTCAGCGCAAGTGGGTGCGAGAGCATTCTTGAAAAATGGTGAATCTGGATTTAATTTTTCTGCGTCAATTTGGGCTTTGGCAAACATGTGCTTCCCTTTCCCTCCTAATCTGTATTATTTGACATCCTTGGTGAGTGGACACTAACTCTACTACTACAACCGATTTTAATTCAAGCGCGAGAGCAGTTTATGAAGATGTTGGATGTCCCGCTCAATCGCCGCCGCATCTGGTGGCGATTCTGCGACTTGAAGGTACTTCTCAAAAGCCGCAATACCTTCACCGTAGGCATGGTTTTTGTAATACAGATAACCGAGCAAACGATAATCCGTTGCTGCATTCGGCAACAACCACGTGATGCGTTCTGCTGCGATGCGTGCTTTATCGTAACGCTCCAGCAGCGTATAGGCGCGCACCAAATTCCGTAGGATACGCGCTAAAATTTCTCGATCCGAGGCTTCCGCTAACATACGGGGTTCTAATGGCACTGATTTCCCCATCACTTCTGTGAGTTTTGCCTGAAGCCGGTCTTCACATAGGAAGCGTCCCGCTTTAAAGACATCAAGGTGAATATCTAAATGCTCACACTGGTATTTAACCAGGAAATGCCCAGGGAAGTTAACACCCACAAGGGGTAACCCGGCACGTCTACCGACTTCGATGTAGACAACACCTAACGTGATGGGAATCCCAGTTTTGCTGTCAAGCACCGTATTCAGAAAGTTGTTCCCTAAGGCGTAGTAGTTCTCGGTGTTTCCCGTAAATCCGTTTTCCTGAAAAAGATAGCGGTTCAACTCAGCGATATGGTGTTCAGGGAGCGTTGTGTCCTGAATCTGTTCTCGAACGGCACTCGCCATCTCGTCTAACCGACACAGATAGTCCTCAATCTTAAGCGCGATGTACTCGCTTTGTGCGATAAGGAGCGCACCGGTTGCGAGTTGAATCTCGGTATCTGTACGCTTGGCAAAGGAAAAAAATGGATCAGTTTGCTGGTTTTTCGCCATTTTTCTGAAAAAGCAATTTTTTCTTGCATTCCCTGAAGATATATGATATAATTAAACGCAATAGTCGAGTGGGGGATTAGCTCAGTTGGGAGAGCGCTTGCATGGCATGCAAGAGGTCACCAGTTCAAGTCTGGTATCCTCCACCTTTCTTATTGCGCCTCTTGCTTCAGAGGGGGTGTAGCATTCTCGTCAGTTTTCTTATCGCTTTGTGCTCTCGTCATTTTCCGCGGGATACCGTTGTCCAGTACCCCTAAAACCGTCAAATGGAGTTGTGCCCGAGTCGGCAACGTCTGAATCAGTTCTTCCTCAGTCTCGTCAATCCGTTCTTGCATCTCTATACGTTTCGCGCGGAAGGCATCCAACTTTTCTTGAATCTCCCCCTCTGCGGCAAGCGAATCCCTTACGAGCCGATTCAACGTTTTCAGATCGGCGACTGCCTGAATTTGTTTCTGGCGTTTTAGTTCCCAGAGTGCCTCAATTTGCGTTTTCTGTGCTTCTGTCACGCCGAGGTCAGCCAGGGTGACACCTTTCTGGTTTTCGTTGTTATTCTTTTGTCCCCACGCGATAACACTGAAAAGCGCAACACACATCAGGATCCCCAAGGCACCTCTCCACCAAGTAGACCTGTGTTGCCGTCGTCTCTGCTCAACATTTCGCATAATTTTTACCTCCACCTCCGGTAGCCAGTTTCAGGCGTTCTCATACTATAGTAACACGGAATAGAGGGGATGTCAAGGGTAAACGGAGCGAATCCCAGAAATACCCTTGACAAAAAATACCGTGTCTATTACAATTACTTTAGAGTAATATCACATCTCAAACTGCATAACGTTATGCAAAGCGGGATTGGCGTGCAAAGGAGGGTTGAATGCTTTACAAGGGCTTACAACTTGATCGATTTCAAGAAGAAGCGATCGAGGCCATTGACCGCGATGTTTCAGTCATTGTCACCGCGCCGACAGGTGCGGGGAAAACTGTCATCGCTGAATATGCTGTTGAAAAGTGCATCGAAGAAAACCGTCGCGTGATTTACACCGCCCCAATCAAAGCCCTCAGTAATCAGAAGTATCGGGATTTTTACGCTGAATACGGAGACAAAATCGGTATTGTTACCGGTGATGTGGTCATAAATCCTTATGCCCAAGTGCTATTGATGACCACTGAGATTTTCCGAAATACCATTTTTGATGATATTGAACGCTTACAAGATGTCTCATACGTCATCTTCGACGAAATTCACTATATTAACGATATTGAGCGCGGGACCGTCTGGGAAGAGAGTCTCATCTTTGCACCCCAACATATCAAGTTTGTCTGTCTGAGTGCTACCATCCCAAATATTGACTCTTTTACGGAGTGGATGCAGAGCGTGCGGGATATAAATATTGAAATAGTCGAGGAATTGAAGCGTCCCGTGCCTTTAAAACATTACCTCTATTTTCAAGATTACGGTATCGGGCGTCAAAATCACATTTCGCTTGTTCGTCGCATAGCACAACGTAAGGCACGTAAACGGAAATCCGACTCGGACAATGAGGCCACGATAACACTACCGCCTGACTTTATAGAGACAAGGCTCATCCCGTATCTGTGCCGTGAAAAGCAACTGCCGTGTCTCTATTTCTGTTTTAGTCGGAAGGGCTGTGAGCAAAACGCGAACTCACTCGCCTATGGATCGCAGCTGCAGCTCCTGAAGAAAAGACAGAAAACCCAGATTTTGGCGCAATTTGACGCGCTCTGTGTCCAATTTGACATCGTGGACGAAAAAAAGATTAGTGATTTTCGAGGGTTAATTAGTCGCGGAATTGCCTATCACCATGCGGGTATGTTACCAACACTCAAAGAGGTCGTAGAGCGGTTGTTTACTTCTGGGTTGATCCAGCTCCTTTTCACCACTGAAACGTTCGCTGTCGGTATTAATATGCCAGCCTGCACTGTCGTCTTCGACAGTCTTGAAAAATATGATGGGATCGGGTTCCGCTATCTCAAGGCGCGTGAATATCACCAAATGGCGGGGCGCGCTGGGAGACGCGGTATTGATACCATCGGTTATGTCTATGCCCAAATTGTACCCGCTTATGCTGATTCAAAAGAGATTCGGGGTGTTATCGCTGATAAAATAGAACCGATTGAGAGCCAGTTTAATCTTTCCTATTCCAGTATTCTCAATCTTTATCAGAAGTATGGAGATGATATTTACGATGTTTACACCATGAGTTTAAGCAACCATCAAAACTATGTCCGCGTCGCCAAACTCAACGAACAGCTTAAGACCAACACCCAGAAACTTCAAACACTGCCTGAACCTGAATGCATCCATGAAGGCATTGATGGCAGTACACAGATTGAACACTACTATCGTCTGGACCGAGATCATGGAAAGAATCTCCAGCGTTTATATGCTGAGCGGGCGCAAATCAAATCCCAAACTCGGGGAAAGAAACGAAAAAAAGAGCGGGTTAAAAGATTAAACATTGTTCAACGAAAGATAGCGCATTTTCAGGCAAGCCGCGAGCAGAGTCTTTGTGACGAATGCCAGCATTTGAGCACATGCAGCGGGAGATACAAAGCTATCCGTAAAGAGGAAACCCGGATCCAAAAACTCAAAGAGCGGACAACGCGTATTGAGAACAGCCCCAGAGAGCAAATCGCGGCACGTCTAAAGGTGCTTGAAGAACTCGGTTATGTTGAAGCGCAAACGCTTCTCCCGCGGGGAACCATCGCTGCACATATCTATGGATATGAACTCCAATTGACCCACTTGCTCTTTAGCGGTTTTTTTGAAAGACTCACGGAAGATGAGATTAACTGTCTCATGGTCGCAATTGTCTCTGAACCCCGTAAGGATGGGTATTTTAAACCTCTCAAAGACAAACGCTTGCTTGAAATACTCTATACAGTCAGTAACGAGATTTCATCTATCCAGTATTTAGAGGTTGAGCACGAGGTGACCGAAGTCACACCTTTTTTGGAGCTTCGACTTTGCACTGCGATGCTCGCTTGGAGTCGCGGTTGTTCCTTCGATAAGCTGGAACAGTATGCGCGTGTAGATCCCGGCGATTTCGTCCGAACTTTTCGACTCGTTATTGATCAACTCCGCCAAATCCGTCGCGCGATGAGCGGACACACTGCTCTCGTTGATAAACTCAACCGATGCATCGGAAAAATCAACAGAGATGTTGTTGACGCAGAACGACAATTGCGGATTGGACAGGAAGGTCTTGATGACGCAGCTGCAGCGGACGATTTCGATGCTGAAGATCCATTGTCGACGAACTCTGAGCATACAGAGGGTTCTGGCATCGAAAATGAAACGCCACTTTCCTAAGGAACGACATTTCTGCAACGCTCGAAAGAAAGTCGTTGTAATGAGAAATTAATTGTATTATAATAACGTGAGAATCCGACGCGTCTGAAAACCAACGCTGTAAACTTCTTGCTGTCCGGGACGCGGAGGTACTGACTCACATGCTAATGATAATCAAAGGAGAAGGTCTATGGCAAATCAAGACTTCAACTTAATCGGAGCTATTAAAGTACGATCGGCTGAAGAAAGCGATGCAGTGAATTTGCACGCGTATTGTTTTCCTGAAAAAACCATAGAGCAGGTTACCGAAGAATTAAAAACGGATCTGGAAGCCGACAGTGGTACCTATCGGCTCGTCGCCGAAGCCAGCGGGTATCCGATCGGGCAAATCACAGTCAAGAAAGATGCTGCCGATTCGCAAATCGCGCAGGTCGGAAGTCTCGCAGTCGCAGGCCCCTTTCGTCAGTTAGGTGTTGCCGACTACCTTATGGAAGCAGCTGCGGCTACGGCAACAGCGAACGACGTGAAGTCTCTTGAAATAGAGTTAGCCCCTTCGGAAACGAGCGTCATTCAGAGATATAAGGCATGGGGATTCGCCGAGAAACCGGTCGTCATCCTCCAAAAGGTGCTTGGTGAAGCGGAAGCTGCGGCAGAAACTGCAGGGGAAAAAATAGAAGTGGAGGCGGATGATACCGACGAAAACGCAGAAGAGGCGGAGGTATCTGAAACAGGGGACGGACAACGCAGCCTCCTTGATAGATATTTAGGGGACACGCAATGAAGAAACTCTGGCTCGTTTTCGTACTCGTCCTGTTTGTGGTTGGGTGCGGCACCCAGAACGAAAACCTCGCTAAGGGCAAGGAATTAATTAAATCGGATAAACGCCGGAAAGAGGAACGCGCTGTCCGAGAATTTAAACTTGCACTCCAACAACCGATGGATACTGCCGAAGCACACTACCTCCTCGGATTTTACAATTCGCAGGAATTTTACGAGCCCAACACCACCGATTGGGAGGAGGCATCCATCGCTGAGCGGGGCAGACAGATGTTCCTCGCGTACAAAAAAGAACCTCGTAAATATCTCGAAAGACTGATTTTTGAGACCCTTCGCGATGACGATTTGGATATTCAGAACGCCGCGCTTGACGCGCTAAAACGCATATACGAACAAGGCGATCGGAAACGGCTCATCAGTCAGCTTCAAAAGGCGATTAAATCCGGCGACAATCGTGATAGGCACAGCGCACATTGGATCTTTGGACATCTCGGTAAAGAGGACCCTGCAACCCTTGTGCCTATTTTGGTGAAACTGCTTGATCACCGACGCGAGGAAACCCGATTGAACGCCGTCAAAGCACTTGGGGAGATTGGAAGTGAAGACGCAATTCCCGCACTCGCTGCGATCATCGAATCCGGCTCTGCCAGATGGAAACGGGATCGAGAGAAACCCGAAGTCCGTCAACTCGCTGTAGAGGCTCTCGGAAAAATCGGTGGTGCGGCTGTTCCAGAACTCATCAAAATTGTTGAGAACAAAGGATCGTCCCTACGCGTTGACGCGATACGGGCGTTAGCGACACTCGGCGATGAAAAGGTCGTTGAACCGCTCTTAAATGCTTTGGGAGAGCAGGGGAGTCGGGAGGTTCCTGTCCCTCTCAATTGAATTGTGAATCGTGATAGCACTTTTTGACGCGCCTGATAAGCTGAGACGTACTATTGGATGGAAAGGATTTAGCATGCTACGAAAAATAACACGATTGGAAAATCTATGCCGTTTCGCATTTGTCCTGCCGCTCTTTACGCTGGCACTCGGACTCGGATGTGATAATCGGCATTACGATGAACGCCTAAAAATGGAAGTTCAACAATTGGATAGCGATCTTATGAACCGTTGGGCGACGAGTGGTGTCGTCGTTTTAAATACGCAACCGAACGGACCTGCGCACAAGGCGGCACTTGAAACCGGTGAACTGATCTCTCATATCATCGTAGAATATCCAATCGAAAATTCTGGGGACTTTAACAGTGCAATGAAGAAAGCACTTGAGGAGGATAATAACTTCGTCCTCTATTTGAAGGATAAGCCTCCAATTCGTATCGCGCTTCGCAGACGCGGTGATAAGGCCGGACTTACTGTTGAAGGAAACGGAACCGTCCGTATTAAGCAGATTCAACCTGGAACACCTGCCGCAAATGCGGATATTCAGGTAGGCGACACTGTTGAAAAGATCGTTGATGAGCGTAATATTTATAGCCTCGCGGATTACAAGGAGACGGTCGGAAAACTCTCGAAACACAACTTCATCTTCCGAACTTCTGAATTAATAGGTGTGAAAATTGCTGCTGTGACTGCGCTCGGTGAGTTAGGAGACGCACGCGCAATTGAACCCCTCGTAGAACTCTTCAAAGATAGTACGGAATTCTCACTTCGTAAAGCTGCTATTAGCAGTCTCCAACGCCTTGTTGAATTGAGTGTCCTCAATGATCTCTTCCAAGAATTTCAGCGGGCAGATGTCAATCAACTGCCTGCTGATAGCCTTCAGGCAAACCAACTTGAATCTGCCTCAATTCTCGGATTGCTTACCGTCGATAGAGCCGAAAATACCGTGACCCTTGAAGTGCCTTTCGGCACCCAATTCAGACACAAATCCGAGGCACTCTATCAGAAAATCAACGAGGGACAACTCGCTGAACTGGCGCAGCAATACATTCAGATTCAGGTGGAACCCGAACAGGAGATTCGACGTGCGTGTCTCGCGATACTCGGAATTCTCAAGCCCGTTTCTGCAATTGATGATCTCGTTGTTGTTCTCGAAAACACAACAGAAATCCCCGGGATCCGTTTCCAAGCAGGACTCGCACTGAGTCAGATTGGTGAGCCCGCTGTTGATGCGCTTATCGCTGCTTTTGAAACCGAAGATACCAGCACGAAAGATATTGCTGCTTCTGCACTGGGTGGTATTGGCGGTGCCAAGGCACGGGATCAACTGATTAATGCACTCGATACTGCAGACGAACCGGCTATCCGGCTTACGCTTGTTGATGCCATCGCTAAGATTGGCGACGCGCCTTCGATACGGGCACTTGAGCGACAACGTGAAAGATACCAACAAGACCCTGACAGCGGCATCCGTATCTTTTTGGATGAGCTCTTTAGAAACTTAGACCAAAAATCGATGTAGTCCAACGCAGGGCTTCGCGCAGTTGGGTGTCGGATACCAATGAAAATTGGACTCGTTTCGGACTTACACATAGACGCTTCGCCGTGGAATAAGGCACTTGTTCCACATCTCGTTGGTGCGGTTGCGGCAGCGGAACTTGACGTTTTAGTCGTCGCGGGCGATATCGCATCGCATCTCGTACCGCTTTCTGAAACGCTTAACGATTTTCAACTCGCAAATTTGGAGTGCCACAAATTGTTTGTCCCAGGAAACCATGACATCTGGGCAATTGAGACACCCGACGTTACAAGTGAACAGAAATGCGACATTATTTCACAAATCTGTTATGAGTGCGGATTTCATCCCCTTATGGAGAAGCCCTTCGTCACCGAGAAAGTCGCTTTCTGTGGTACTATCGGTTGGTACGACTACACTTTCGCACCGGATGGATACGGTTTTTCCGAGGATCAATATGCGAAAAAGAAGTTAATGGGAGCCGTCTGGAACGATAGGCGATACGCCAAATGGAGCGATCCAGATCCCGTTGTTGCTCGACACTTTGAAGCAGCTCTTGAGACACAGATTGCCTCTATTCGGAACGATGTCTCACGTATTATTGTGGTCACCCACCATGTTCCGTTTCGGGAGTGTGTCCAATACCGCGGTGAGCTGCCATGGGATTTTTTTAGTGCCTTCATGGGAAGCAAAGGACTTGGAGCGCAATGCTTGCGAGAGCCGCTTGTCACACATGCCCTCTTTGGACATTCACATCAAGTCCTTGATAGACAGATTCACAGCGTCCGGGCTATCAATGCTCCTATCGGTTATCTTCACGAAAGACCTACAGTCGATTGGCAGACGTATGCCTCGCTGCAAACGTATGCTTCGCAGTGCTTAACCTGTTTTGAAGTTTTTTAAAAATTAAAAAAGGGGACGACTATGAAAATAACCTTAACCAATAGTAACGATGCTGGTGCCCTTGAATTCCCATGGGGCGCGATTAAATGGCTCTGCAACGATCAAATTGATGCAGAAGCTGAAATGACCTTCGGCGTTGTCTATATTAACGCTGGCGAAGGCAATCCTGTCCATTACCATCCCAATTGTGAGGAGCTCATCTATGTCCTCTCCGGTGAATGTGATCACAGTTTGGGCGATGAGGTTATCCCGCTCAAACCTGGGATGATGTTGCGTATCCCTCGGAATGTCAAACACAATGCCGTCAACACCGGTTGGCAACCCGTGACAATGATTATCTGTTATTCGGATGCCGACAGGCAAACTATCTTTGAAGAGTGAGATGTGCAGCGCGTATGGACCCTTAGTCGCGTCGCGATTCACTAAAAACCATCACGAAACGAAGTGGAGTGATGCTCAGATGCCCATCGTAAAAAAAATGTCCAAAGAATCACCCTGCAGTGTTAAAATCTGCGGTATCACCTCTGACCATGACGCTCGCCTTGCTGCCAACGCAGGTGCGGACTATATCGGCGTGTTGGTTGATGTCGCCGTGTCAGAGCGGACGCGTTCTGCTGTCCAAGCCTCTGAAATCGCAAACGGGAGTCCTATTCCGACGGTCCTCCTCCTCTATAACCGCACAACATCTGATATTCAAGAGGTCGTCTCACAAGTTCAGCCGTTTGCCGTGCAACTTCTTGGTCAGGAGCCGCCACAACAGGTTGAAGCACTTAAGGACACCGTGTCTTGTCAGCTCTGGAAGTCGGTCTATCTGCCTGCGGGAAGCCCAGAAAATGTAGATATGCCCACTGTTCGAGCGGAGATGCAGGCGTATCGAGATGCCGGCGCGGATTTCCTATTATTTGATAGCGTTGATATGAGCTTGGAAAAACCCCGATACGGTGGCACCGGGAAAACTTGCGATTGGAACGTCGCTGCTGAACTGATTACAGAAAGCCCGCTGCCGGTCTTCTTCGCCGGTGGCATTCGTCCAGAGAATGTTAAAACCGCGATTGAGACAATCCGCCCAGACGGCATCGATCTCTGCTCTGGCGTTGAGGCATCTAAGGGGATCAAAGATCCACATAAACTCGAACAACTGATGGAACAGGTTAATCAAGCGAATTAAAAAGGAGTTATCAGTTTTAATAGTTGTCGGTCAAAGGACACTTGTAATAATCTTTCCCAACTCGGTGTACTCCAAGGAGGGGTGGGTTGTTACAAAGTCGCCTCTTAACTAACAACTGACAACTGATAACCGACAACCATTCCTCTAACGACCCTTAAAAAGGAGACTTTTATGAAGAACTGTCTTGTCTACCATGCGCAGCTGTTCAATAATCTATTTCGGTTAACCGCTGTTGTAGTCTTAATTTGTATGTTATCTCTTGTTAGTTTCTCGACTGCCTTCGCTGATGCGCATGAAGCTGGAGGTGAAACAGCAGAAGAAAAACCGATGGAAGAAAAACCAAAAATTACAGGATGGTTCCAAATTGATGTTGATAGTTTGGGCACCTATTTCCTGGTTGGTGCGAGCCATCCGCTCAGTGGTGGTCTTTCGTTTGATTCTAATATCTATGTTAATGATCATTTGGGCGAGTTTGATATGGGGGTTACATTCCCTGTTATCGCGAATGACAGCATGGCACTCCTGCTAACACCGATGCTCGGCGTTGGGTTCAATTATACCAGTCCGGACGGGCCCTATGCCTTATACCCACAAATCTTTGCTATCCTGCCCGCCGGTAAAATCTTCGGTTTCCATTGGACAATCAGTACAATTTCTTCCATATTTGATGACCAAAGCCTAAATGAGCTCTACAATCGTACGTATTTCACCTATGCTCTTAATGACATCGTTGCTGTTGGTCCGCAGTTTGAATCCGTGCTTGGGCTTGGTGATGGTGGTGGATTGTGGGCTTTAAATTTCGGTGGACGTATAAATATCGGTTATGGTGAGAACAACACGCTTGGCATATACGTTGGGTATGAAACGAAAAAGGACGAGGGTCAAACCGGACTTACCGGTAGAATGAATTTTACGCGTAGATGGTAGACACACAAGGGTGGGTGTGGTGGCCCACCCTATTGGTGGAGCAAAAGATGAATGCCTCTGGGTAAGTGGCAAAATGCCCTTGACTTTTTTCCATAAGGGCAAGTATAATACTCGTATGTCGTACTATTGGAGATAACCATGCCAGAATTACCTTCACCACGAACCGTGTGGTACTCACGAAGCAACTCGGCGTGATAATAAGACCGTGCCGCGCGATTTTAAAGCCGTCAGGTTGTAGGCGAATGGGAGGAAAAGCAATGAACAATGATACGATAACAACTAAAGAGATGTTTGAGTTACTGCGTTCTGATATACAAAATCAATCTTCAGAACTCAAGGGACAGATCACTGAACTTAAGGCAGAGATCTCCGATGTCCGATCTGATATGAAAAACCAATCTTCGGAACTTAAGGCAGAGATCTCCGATGTCCGTTCGGAACTCAAGGCGGAGATATCTGATGTCCGTTCCGAGATCTCCGGTGTCCGATCTGATATTCAATCTTTAGAGGATCGACTTCGGAACGTTGAAACCGCTGTAGCGGGGACGACAGCCGTTGCGACGTACAAGAAAACATTGATTGACTGGTTATTTCGGATTGCAGCCGCAGTCGGTGTCGGCGGGGCGATCAAGGCGTTTTTGTCTTGAAGAAAGCCCATCCAAACCACCTTCCATTGGGGTAGGGCTATCGAAATGTTCTATTCCAACAAGTAAATATAAATCGTTCTGTCTTTCGCTCGTGAGAAAGCAGGAAATGTTTCTACAAGATGCCCGCGTTCACGAATCCAATCGCGAACTGCCACATCCGCATCAAAGACGTTAAAACTCGCCACATCCACGACAAACCACAATCGCCTTCTTCCAGAAGATTTCCACTCTCTCTCAAATTCTTCCTCGTCGTCCAGCAACCCACCGATGTAGACGGAGGTTAGTTCTGGAAGATAATACCGACCCATCTCAGGTTCCGAAAGTACTACGCTATCGGTGGATCTCTTCTCAGCTTGAATCGCTTCAAACGCCTCTCGCCATCTTGGTCGCCCACCGTTTTCAATCTGAAAGTAAAGGTAGGTCTGCGACAGTAGCGTCACCACCAGAACACACGGCATAAACATCCCCAATATTTTTCTACTTGATTGTGATTCTACCGCCTCCCAAACCCTTTCGCACGCAACACCAGCGAGAATAAAATAGGCAGGAATCGTCCAGAATAAGTAATAACCAGCGACGTTTTGAAACTGCGATGCTACGAGGAAGAGTACCATCGGTACACCCGCATAACAGAGTAAAAACTGGACAGACCTTTTGCGTCCGGTCGTAACGAAGCCGAAAAAGGCAGTAACGGCTATCGGCACACTCACCCCGTGGATGAGTGTTAGCACAATGTAAATCGGACTCCGCTGCCACTCGTTGTGTCCCCAACCAGAAAAGAGATACCCCCGCACCTGTGGAAGTAGCAGTGCTAACACCGGCATCGCGAACGGGAAAAAGAAAATAAGCAGATTTAGCCATCGTTTCCTGCTACGTTTTTCTAATAGACAGATCAGCGCATAAATCGCTAATGCTGGCACAATCACGACAGAAAGGGTGTGCGAGAGAATGAGGCAGAGACAAGAAACGAGTGCGCCTATTGTCAAAAGTGTCGAATCGTGTTCCAGAGACAGATAGAAGGACCACGCTGTCAGAACCGCAAAGAGCAGCGTAAAAACGGGATAGCGGGCGTTCTGTGTCCAAAACAGATGCCAACTTGAACACGCCACAAATGCGCTACCAAGAAGCCCAATCCGCCAATTGAAGAGCGTGCGTCCTAACCCAAAAACCGCAGGAATTGCGGCAATCCCAATGATACACGGAATGAGGCGGCTCCCCCATTCACTATCACTGGCAAGCGCGATCGATAATTTGACTGCAAGATACGGAATAGGATTCGGAATGCCTTGCCAACTTCTGAGTGAGAGGTTCTGTGCATCTCTAACAGTAAAGACCTCGTCGATCCAAAAACTCCACTCGCCCAAATCCCAGAAGCGGAGGAGTGTCCCGAACATCACAACGCTGCTCAAAAGCAGAATATGCTTTTTTTTTGGGCAATCTTTTGTTGAAAATTTCAGCATTTTTTTTACAGTTATCAGTTATCAGTTATCAGTTGTCGGTAACAGGTTTCCTTTAGTGATAGCCACAAACTCGGTAACTCCCACGGGTTCCTACTGATAATCAACAACCGACAGTCAATAAACCGATAACTGAAAATGGCTTCGGCTTTCGGAGCGAACGCCCTGACTGCCGATAGCCAATTGGCACGCGTTTTGCTTTAAGCGACAATAGGTGCGCAAGATGTGCTGGTGAAAGCCTGTTATTTGCAGGCGAGTATATCACGAATTGATGTTGAAGTCAAGAGACTCCGTTCTCTATAAAACCCAAATTGGCACTATAGCACCGTGATTGTCGGTTAGTTAAATCTACACAACACCCATGCACGCTTTAATGTGCACAAGGAGATTTTAATGAAAACGCATACATTTTGGTTCGTTCAGTTGTTAGCAGTCGTCTGTATTTTCGCCGTCGGTAGTATCCCTATGGCCTATGCAGACGCACATGAAGCCGGTGAAGAGATGGCAGAAGAAGAAGCATCAAGTGCTTCCGGTTGGTTCCGTACGGACACGGATAGTTTAGGCACACAGATCTGGGTTGGTGCAAGCCATTCCCCAAGTTTCCTCGGCGGTCTCTCATTAGATACCGATATTTACGTCGTGGGAACGTTCGGTGAGTTGGATGTCGGACTCGGTATTCCGGTCGTCGATAGCGACTCATTGTCTCTCAGTTTCCTTCCCATGGTAGGTATCGGGTTTGATTACGCCGCACCGAACGGTCCATCTTCCTTAATTGCCCCGCAGCTATTTACCTATCTCACTGCCGGATCTATCTATTTTGAGTCGTGGATACAAGGATTTTTCAACTCGCCTTTTGATTACGGTGATGATTCTATCTACACCCGGAACTTTTTGCTTCTGTCGCTCAACGATACACTCTCTGTTGGTCCACAGGTAGAAGTAACGCTTGATTTGACCAACGGGGGACTCGGTGGCCTCGCCCCCGGCCTCCGCGCGAATGTCGGCTATGGTGAAAATAACACGCTCGGAGTCTTCGTCGGATTTGAAACCCAAAAAGAGGACGAGGATACAGGAATTACCGGCAGAATGACATTCGTTCGCACATGGTAAAGACGCGGACTATCAGTTGTTAGTTATCGGTGATTGGTAATGAGAGGCGTGTGATGAATTAACCCTTCTTCACTGATTGCTGACAACTGATAACTGACTGCTGTTCTACAAGGAGATATTTCAAATGAAGAAAAAGGTGATCATATTAGTTTTTGCTCTTACGTGCGTATTGAGTCTAAACGTTTTCGCCTTAAATGGATCGGTCGAGGGTGAAAAGGTTTCTGACGCAAAATATATGGCTGACACGTTGTGGGTGCTTGTCGCTGCATTTCTCGTTTTCTTTATGCAGGCAGGATTCGCTATGGTGGAATCTGGATTCACACGCGCCAAGAACGCTGTCAACATTCTCATGAAGAACCTGATGGACTTTTCGATGGGTTCGATCGCATATTGGGCGATCGGTTTTGCCATCATGTTTGGTGCCGGTAATGCATTCATGGGAACAAGTGGATGGTTCGTTCCAGCTGAGTCTAATGCGTTTGGCTCATTAGAATGGAGTTCTGTGCCGACGCACGCCGCATGGCTCTTCCAGCTTGTGTTCGCTGCTACTGCCGCAACTATCGTTTCCGGTGCAATGGCAGAACGCACACAGTTCAAGAGTTATCTCATTTACAGCGTCTTCATCACGGGTGTTATCTATCCGATTGTTGGACACTGGATTTGGGGTGGCGGTTGGTTATCAAATTTCGGTGTGGGTATGTCAGATTTTGCAGGTTCGACGGTCGTCCATTCGACCGGTGGGTGGCTGGCGTTGACAGGCGCTATCGTCTTAGGTCCCCGTGCTGGTAAATACGACAGTGAAGGCAACCCGAGGCCTATTGCTGGACACAACCTTCCGCTCGCTGCCCTGGGTGTCTTTATCTTGTGGCTCGGTTGGTTCGGGTTTAATCCGGGTAGTCAGATGGGTGCTGATGCAGCAGATATTTCCAGTATTGCCGTAACCACGAACCTCGCAGCAGCAGCAGGTGCTATTACCGCTATGATTACAGCTTGGATATTCCTCGGTAAACCCGATGCCGGTATGTCGCTCAACGGCGCACTCGCTGGCTTAGTCGCGATTACCGCAGGTTGTGCCTCTGTGAGTCCGGTCTCCGCCGCGATTATCGGTGGGCTCGGTGGTATTGTTGTTGTTCTGAGTGTCTTGTTCTTTGAACGGTTGCGTATTGACGATCCCGTCGGTGCCATCTCTGTTCACGGAACCTGCGGTGCGTTAGGCACAATTCTGCTTGGATTTTTTGATAAAGAAAGTGGACTTTTCTTCGGGGGCGGTGCTGGACTCCTCTGGACACAGATCGTCGGTGTTGTCGCCGTTTTCGTATGGTGTCTCGTTACAGGCTTTATTCTCTTTTACGGTATTAAAGCCGTTACGGGGTTACGCGTCAGTGAAGATGAAGAAATGGCAGGACTTGACTACGAAGAACATGGTGCAAGTGCCTATCCAGACTTCAACGTCTCTTCAATACGTTAAAAGTATTTTTCTGAGAGCCTTTTGGTTATAAAACGAATAGGGACCGCCCACACGAAGTTTCGCTTATATTCTGAGTTTGCTTCACACTTTGTGGGCGTTTCCCTTTTTGCTGTTGTATTTGATTGCCTTTTTCTCTCGGTTATAGACTATAGTTCACTGGTTGTTCCAATAGGAACGGATGCTACCTTCACAGGGTCGAAACGCTGGTGGAACGCAATACACTTGAAATTATTACTTGATACCTTCGCTGTATTCTGGTAAAATGGCACATTAATGCCTTTTATCGTAAAAATTGGGACATATAACTTCTGGTTTACAACCCACTTTTCTGCTGGATGTGGTTTCGGACTTCGCCAGCGAAAGTGTGCTTTAACTGAATGGTAGACAAAGCAGTCTGCTTTTACAGAAACAACAGAACAAGCACTATGTGTTTGTGAATATTATGGAGGATCCAGATGCGACAACGCTGTGCATCAACGTCTACGAAAAAACGATCTGGTTATACGCGTATTGGGACGCTAATTGTTATTCTATTGATTTGTGGTGTGCCGGGCGTGGCGATGGCACAAGAGGCTTCACTGGATTCAGGCGACACCGCTTGGATGCTTACCTCAACGGCTCTCGTCCTGTTTATGACTATTCCCGGACTCGCTCTCTTCTATGGCGGTCTCGTACGCGTCCAAAATGTGCTCTCTGTCCTTATGCAGTGTTTTGCATTGACAGGGTTGATTACGATTATATGGGTTATCTGTGGTTATAGCCTTGCCTTTAACACCGATGGTATGGAGGCAGGAAAAATCACGCTCGCTTCTTTTGTTGGCGGGCTTGGGACTATGTTCCTGCGAGGCATCGGTGTAGATACGCTCTCTGGGACTATCCCTGAAACTGTTTTTATCACCTTCCAGCTCACCTTCGCGATTATCACGCCTGCGCTGATTGCTGGGGCGTTTGCTGAGCGGATGAAATTCTCGGCGATGCTCATCTTCTCTATACTCTGGTCGATAATCGTGTACGCCCCGCTCTGCCACATGGCATGGTCTGGCGACGGATCGCTGTTTGGTGATATAATTGGTGCACTCGACTTCGCGGGTGGCACTGTGGTGCATATTAACGCCGGAATCGCAGCCCTCATCGCTGCAATCTTAGTCGGAAAACGTCTCGGTTACCAAACAACGGCGATGCCACCGCATAGTTTGACGCTGACTGTCGTCGGGGCATCTATGCTTTGGGTCGGATGGTTCGGCTTCAATGCCGGTAGTGCTGTTGCTGCTGATGGTGCCGCTGGTATGGCGATGCTCGTTACCCAGATTTCAACCGCAACAGCCGCTGTTGCGTGGATGTTCGTTGAATGGGCGAAACACGGCAAACCGAGTGCCTTGGGTATTGTAACAGGTGCTGTTGCTGGCTTGGTTGCTATTACCCCAGCTTCTGGTTCCGTTGGACCTATCGGTGCCCTCGTTATCGGCATCGTCTCAGGGGTCGTCTGTTTCTGGGGTGCTACGAGCTTAAAATCGCAACTCGGCTATGATGACTCCTTAGACGCATTCGGTGTTCACGGTATCGGCGGGATTGTCGGTGCCTTATTGACAGGCGTTTTTGCCGCTGAAGGTTTAGGGGGTGTTGGGCTGGATAAAAGTATAGGGATGCAAGTTTGGGCGCAGTTCCTTAGTATTGTCGTCACTCTGATTTGGAGTGGCGTGCTTTCGTTTATTATCCTCAAAATCGTTGATGCCACAGTCGGCTTACGCGTTGAAGAGGATGAGGAACGCATGGGACTCGACCTCTCCCAACACAACGAACGTGGATACAACCTCTCATAAGGGACAAATTTGTAATTCCGCACGATTACAAATCGTGTTGACAAACGTAAGGGCGGACTACTGTGTCCGCCCTTATGCTTTCTTCTGAATAGAGAGAGTTCGTTGTTTACGACGGTTTTGTACCGCAAACTGTTAGTTTGCGACTGAGGGTACGCAATCTGACAGGTTACATTATCACTGAATTAATTTAATTAGCTTGCCGTTACCCGTGCAACAATCTCCTCATCAGGTAATACGCCTTTTTCCACAAGCAAATGATCGCTTGCCCCAATATTTCCGTAGACTTCAGTAATCCATGTTGTGTCAAATGCTTCACCCGTATTGTGAATAATCAGGGGTCGAGGCGCAATCAGCGTCCCCGCAGTCTGAAAATCTCCGACTTGGCGGATATTTGGTATCGGTAGCGTTTCCAAGAAAACAGCGTCGCCTTCAAGAGCGTCTTTCAGGTTGAATTCTGCTGCATCAACAACAATGTTTTTCACATTTGCAAATCCAGCTGCCAGTAGACTCCACAATCCCGCTTCACCGATTCCAATCAAATTCACCTCTGAAACATCGCCTCTACCTGTAAAACAGTGCAGTGCCGTCACAATGTCTTGCACACGGAGGGCTGCCGTTGTTCGGTTATAGGTGGTGAAGTAATTGGTATCTTCTGATCTCTCATAATCCGTATGTTCGCCTGTACCGAAAACATCAATCAGGAGTACTTTCCGGTCGGCACTGAGCAAGTCCCTGATGAGTGGCAACGGTTCACCCGTTTCTGCCTCAATTAACTTCTCTTTGCCTTCTGGATGGACGATAACAACGACTGGGTCATGTCCTACCTGTGGTTCCGGGCTAAATAGAATAGTAGGGATGGTGTCTCCTATGTCCTTTCTGCTGATGACGAGATGTCTTGCGGATAAATTCGCTTGATAAGTCGTTGGAAATGCACCCTTCGGTTCAACAAGCGTCACGTCCGTACTTTTTGGAATCTGTAGTCCGAGTGCGTGTTGCAACCCACTGCCGATTTCTTGGCGGAATGTTTCGAGTTCTGATGCATTCGTCGGTTTCCGTTTTTCCATCGCTTGGCGGCAGCGATTCGCCCAGGTCGATAGAAACGCCTCCTGTTTTAAGGCGTGTGTTGGCATCTCACGTCCTGAGAACGCCAAGAGTGCCTCATCCGGTTCAACCTGAAACGGCACCTCTTTGAACGCTGATGGGTCCTCCGCTCCTAAAAACCATTTAGCAAGCCAAGCATACACGGCTTCGCGGCTTTCTTGATTGTAGTTATGTTCTGCGTCTACCTGAACCTGATGCACTTTATCTTCTGCGTCAAAGTGGGCATAGATGCTTCGGATAGCAGGATATTCAATCGTCGGTGTGTTGACTGTCCAATCACCTGTAGCGGATACCAGTAAGAGTGGCCTCGGTGCCATCAGCGCACCGATCTCAATGTTACTGACATCTAAACGGAGGTTCGGTGCATTTTCACAGATACAACCGCCTTGCATTGTCGCTGAAATCATATTCACAGGTGCCGAGACCTTGATACGTTCGTCAACCGCTGTCAAGATAAAAGTCTGCGTTCCACCGCCTGATGCGCCTGTACACCCGATGCGTTCACTGTCCACATCTGGGAGGCTCTCTAAAAAGTCGATGGAGCTGATGCTATTTTGGAGTTGTAGCCCCATTGCGCTGAGGCCCCATAAGTCTTCGCGCGCACCCCCATAGCGGTGATCTATCTGTTTCCCGCTATCGTTGTAACCGAGCATATCGTAGGCAAAAATGACGTATCCCTGTTTCGCGAAGTTGATACAGCGACCCGGGATTGAACCGCGTTCAATACTCTCAAGTCTCCCGCGCGTCCAGTGTCCATGCGGACTCACAATCCCCGGAAACGGACCGGATTTCCCTAAGGGACGATACAGATTCCCGGTGGTGAAGAAGCCTGGAAAAGGTTCAAAATAGACTTTCTCCACGCTGTAACCTTCCCGCTCTATTTTCCCAAATATCTCAGCATTTAGGGGGGTCGGTTCGTGCGCAGGGATTAAGCCGTTGGCTACCCGAATTTGTTGGCGTAAGGCATCGGCTTTTTCAGTCCATTCGGCTTTGGTGTAGCTTGGAAAGGTGTAGGGTGTATTCAGATCGCGTGGCGTACCGCCGCGTGCGTCGTTAACAACCTGCGAAGCGTCCGTAAAAACGTGGGCGAGTTCGTGGTGTTGTTCAGGCATTGCTTACCTCCTTCAAATGCTTGGCAACGATAAACTTCAGGAGTTGGACGATCTGCTCTGCATCCCATACGCCGTTGTATACCGGCGAAAATTCAATCGCGAAGGTGGGTTTATCAGTCTCAATGTTGCTAACGATCCCTCGCACGAATGCCCAACTGTCATTGACAGTATAGCACCCGAAAACTTCCTGTTCGGGATCAGCGTCTCTGTCCCAATTGAGCCATGCCGCGGCAAGCATTTCACCGTAGAGTTGAAATTGCGGATCGGGCGCATGGATACCGCGTTTCGCTTCATTTACAATGAGATAAGGCGGTCGAATACGTCCACCGAGTGCAGGCGCGAGTGCTCCATCCGCCTCGCCTTCCAATTTAAATGTAGGATATATGGCTTTGAGTGGTACACCGCTCCACGCTTGAATATGTCCTTGTTCTGCCAGTACCAACATTGGGTAAATCGCTCGTGCCCAGAGCGTCGTCTCGTTCATGACAACCAGATGACGATGGTACAGGGTTGATTTAATATCGTCAAGCCGTCTGCGCTCGTCCCCAGTGAGGGGTACTTGCATTTTCTCCCATGCTTCTGGGGCAATGTACTTTTCGTTCAAGGTTACCAGTGTCTTGAGCGTTTCTTCCGAGAGTTGTGAGAATACATACGTGCACATAGTTCAAAACCTCCATCCAATATAGATTTAGCAAAACTTTAGGTTCCCGCGTGTCTATTGATTATCTGTAGCAAGTTCTATATTGGGTTCTGTACGCTCTATCGGTGTCACCGGAGCCTCAGCATCTCCCATTTCAGCCCGTGAATTTTCGGTGGGCAATGGTTTGATCGAGAGTCTGCACCCCAGCGCAGTGAGAATGGTTGCGAGCGTATCAATCCGCGGCGTGTCTTCACTGGATAGCACTTTCGTAAGGGTTTGCGGGTCCATACTGGTTCGTTTGGCAACCTCTGGAACCCCGCCTTGCGATTCTATAACGGTTTGGACTGCACTCATCACAGTAGCAGAATTCCCGAATACGTGATAATCTTCCATAATTGTTTGGAGAAATCCAATTGCAGCCGTTGGGTCAGCGGCGAGTTGTTCAATTAGAATGTCTCTCCATTTTCGGTATTTTCTCATGTTCGTGTTTCCTTCTCTACAATTAGCGTAATCCATCTGATGCCTTTTGTCAACCAAAATCGCTGATTTTTCAATTTAACTTAAAATCTTTGAATTTCCTAACACTTCATGATATAATACACTCAAAAAGGACAGACATAATGAAAATACTGGTTATCGGGCAAGGCGGACGTGAACACACCCTCGTCTGGAAACTTGCCCAAAGTCCACTTGTCGAAAAAATCTATTGCACACCCGGGAATGCCGGCATCTCACAAATCGCGGAATTGATCCCTATGCCTGACCGGTTTACTGACTTGGCAGATTGGGCGGAATCTGAGAACATCGCGCTGACCGTTGTTGGACCCGAAGCACCATTGGCTGAAGGGATCGTTGATATATTCCACAAACGTGGACTCAAAGCGTTTGGACCCGATAAACGCGCTGCCCGTCTTGAAGCCAGCAAGGATTTTGCGAAGCAGCTGATGGTGAAAAACAATATACCGACAGCAGCGCACCGCACATTTGTGGATGCTGAGGCGGCGATGGCGTATATTGAGGATCACAAGATACCTGTTTTTGTTAAGGCAAACGGACTCGCTGCGGGTAAAGGTGTTATCCCCGGACGTACCTTCAAACAGGCGGCGCAAGCTGTCACAACTATTTTGGTGGACAAGGCATTTGGTGAAGCAGGCAATAGTGTCGTGATTGAGGAAGAATTAATCGGCGAAGAAGCCTCCTTTACCGTCCTCACCGATGGGACACACTGTCTGCCTTTTGTCTCTTCGCAAGACCATAAAATGTCTCACGACGGCGATACGGGTAAGAATACCGGCGGAATGGGCGCGTATTCGCCTGCCCCTGTTATTACATCTGAACTTCACGACTATGTGATGCAACGCGTCGTTTACCCGACTGTCAAGGGTATGGCGGATATCGGAAATCCATTCAAGGGTGTGTTATACGTCGGATTGATGATTACGGATGCCGGTCCAAAGGTGCTGGAATTCAACTGTCGTTTTGGAGACCCGGAGGCGCAAGTGCTTTTACCGCGTCTCAAGAGCGATTTGGTCCCTCTGTTGATGGCGTGTATTGACGGGACACTTGCCCAGCACGCTGATGTCGAATGGCATGATGAGGCGGCAGCCTGTGTCGTCATGGCTTCTGGTGGGTATCCTGATCCGTATCAGACGGGCAAAATCATTACAGGGTTGGAAGATGCCGCAACGATTGAAGGTGTGGACGTCTTTCACGCTGGTACAAAACAGGAGGGTGAAAACATCCTTACCGATGGGGGGCGCGTCCTAGGTGTGACTGCTACCGCTGATGGGTTACACGATGCCATCCAACGGGCATATCAAGGCGTTTCTGCTATTCGGTTCGCTGATGCCCATTTTCGGAACGACATCGGATACCGAGCGTTAGGACGCGATTGAGATATTGTAGTGAATTTTAGAATGAACCGTCCGTATTTTGTAGCATAAACTGTTGGTTTGTGTGGGACTGAAGGACGATAATATGGTAGCCGAACTCACATATAAAATTGCTAAATGTTGCACCCCACAAGAGGAAGACCGAATTACAGGCTATTTCAAGGAGGACGGCACGATTACTGTCCACGATGCCATGTGCAACGCAGTCCAAGGTTTACGGACAGAGCGATTGCTCAAGGTAACGTGGGATGAAATTCGGACGACTGAAGCCGCAGCGGATGCTATTCCACTTGCCCCCGAATTCGCCGAACTTGATGAGACCGATTACTTTATACTCAAGCACCACCAAGAATTCGGAATGGACTACTCCATCGTTGTCGCTGAGGTTTTAAGAGTTCCGCTTGAAGAGATGCAACAGCGGCACCGAAAATTGAGAGAGATCGGCGGACTCAAACGGGTTGAAGGTCGTATCATCCACTATCGAAAGAATATTGTTAAAGGCAAGTGGATCAAACACCGAAATCATACTTACTATGAACTGACACCGGAAGGCAAAACGTGGATTGCGGCTTTTGAAAGCCAGCAAACTTCGTCTTAAACTTAGATAGCCCGGACTCCCGCATTTATGCACGTAAACCTTATATTAGACGTGTCGTTTGAAAGAGAAAATACACTGAGAGGCTTTATTATGTTAAATCAACTCCTGAATTGGCGCATTGATGCCGAACGGCGTAGGAATCGGACACGTTCTGTCGTTTTATTATCTCTTATTGCCCACATGATTGTTGTCATTGTTTACCTCTTCCTGCCAATCAACCAGCTCAGCCACGAACAAGAGGATGCGTTTGCTGTTGATCTGCTTAACGACGCAGAGGCTCCCAGAAAGCGGAGCCCAAAACCGAAACCGCCACTCACAAAAAAATTATATGATCCCAATCAGCAGCTCGCAAGGAATGCAGAGGATAGGAAAATTGAAACGACGCGAAACAAAATAGATGAAGTCATGAAACGCAGTCCACGTGTTGTCCTTGAAGACGTTGAGGTTAACAAAGCCCCCGTAAGTGAGTTCATACCCGACGTTATGACGGATGCCCAATTACGGGAGGCCGAAGCCTCAAATCTCAGTAGACTCATCTCGCAACCCGGGCGCACCGATGGACGTGGGGTTGTTACCGGTAGGGTTCGGGCGCGCGGCGATGGTGGAATGGGTAGATTCCGCGGCACTGGACAGGGCGGCGGCGATGGACTCCTCGGCGGTGGCGGAAAAGACGGTGCCGCTGATCGGCTCGGTATCATCGATTTCCTCAATGAACTCAATGGACCCAAGGATGTTGTTTATTGTCTTGACATCACTGCAAGCATGCAAGCAGCTGGAATGAAAAAATTGCCACTGGCAATAGACTCACTCAAGGATTCCGTTATGATGTTAGGCAATGAGGATAACTTGAACATTGTAACATTTTCTGACACAGCGAAAGCTATGAGTGAGAAGATGCTTCCTGCGAATGCTGTGAATATAGAACGTGTTTTCAAGTATCTTGACAGGTTCACCCCAAAGAGTATTCAGAACAATCTTGACACTAATATCCTTTCTGCTATTGAAACTGCCTTAGCGTTTGAACCCACTGTTGTTGTTTTGATAACAGACGGCTTACCACAAGTAGATGAGAATAGTGTGGTAAACATTGAAACCAGCACACAGAAGATTCTTGATATTGTCCGTGAACGGAATCGCAGTAACGCTGCTATCTATGTTGTCGCCCTTGAAATTAATCTAAAACACTCGCGCGGGGCAGAACTACTTGTCTCTCTCGCTGAGGAGCACAACGGAAAGATAAAGCCAATTGATGGTGGACAATTGTTTGAATTCGCTGAACAGGAAGGGTTGAACGATTAATTACATCTTGAAATTGGAGTAAAATATGAATCAAAAATCTGCTACGGGTCTCATTCAGCAATTTCGACTCGACGGCAAGGTGAGCCTCGTTACCGGTGCGAGTCGTGGCATTGGGCTTGCCATGGCGGAAGGACTCGCAGGTGCGGGTTCCGAACTCGTTATTGTCGGTAGGAAACTGGAAACATTAACCCCGATTGCTGAACGGATTGCTGCGGAGACCGGTAGGACCGTGCTCCCGATTCAGGCGGATGTCGGGAATCTCACGGAAATTGACGCGCTCGTTGCCCAGACTGTTGAAACTTTCGGCAGAATTGATGTGCTTGTCAACAACGCTGGGGTCAATAGACGGAGTCCGGCACTGGACTTTACCGAAGTGGATTGGGATTTTGTCACAGATATTAATCTCAAAGGTGCTTTCTTTCTCGCAAAAGCCTGTGGCAATATTATGAAAGAACAGAAATCTGGCAAGGTCATTAATACCTTATCGCTCACCTCAGCGATCGGGCTGCCGACAAGCGTCGCCTACACGGCAGCGAAGGGTGGGCTCCTCCAGTTAACCAAACTTCTTGCTGTCGAATGGGCGGAACACAACATTCAAGTCAACGGCATTGCCCCCGGTTTTATCCGCACTGAGATGACTGCACCCGCACGTGAAGACGCACGAAATGAATGGATCCTCAACCGGACACCTGCCTATCGGTGGGGAGAGCCTGAAGACTTGGCGGGGTTGACAATCTTCTTCGCGTCCAATGCCTCCGATTTTGTCACCGGTCAAATGGTTTTCGTGGATGGTGGATTCATGGCGGGAAGCGACTGGAGGCGGCGTTCCTAAGATGGAAAAAGAACACAGTCTCGGACAAGGCGAAACCCAGACTTCACTCAAAGCAATTGCGCAGGTACTGCACGAATTTCAAATTGAAGATGCTATCCTCTCCGACCACGCACCCGTTTTACGCATCCAGATCTCTGAGGCGCAATTTGCGCATGCCCTTCAAATCCGAGAAGTTTTAGTTGAACGCATAAAACCGTTCGGATACCGCTTCGTTGCACTCGATTTAGATGAATTGTAGGGCGAATAGTGCTTTATTTACCTTGAATTTAAGAGCCGTTTCCGCGTAGGAGCGAGGTTCCCTTGCCCGTTTTGTACGCTATTACTGTCTGCTAACCCCAACCGCTATTCGCAATCCGCTGCGAGAATATTGGCACACCCCTGCTTAACAAAAATTTGATTTTCGCGCCATGATGTAGTATAATATTAAGGCGGAATTTGCGAGTCAACCCTTGAGAAGCCTTAGGTTTTCTACCGCTGTAATTTGGAAGGAACAATGGAGGGTTGGAGAAAATGAAAAACGGCGTAAGATATAAGGATACCGATGCAGAAAACTGGACAGGACTCTTCACGAACACAGCACCTTGTCACGACTTATCTCAGCGATGTCAAACGCAGGGTTGATGCCTGCATCTTCGATTTCCTCCCGACTGCCCACGAGCACCCGGATGTACATCAGTTGTACCAGATGATGTTAGACTACCCTCGCCGCGCCGCTAAGGGGTTAAGACCTGCGCTTTGTATGCTGATCTGTGAAGCGTTCGGCGGAGATCCAGAACGTGCCGTAAACACTGCCGCCTCACTCGAGCTCCTCCAGAATTGGCTCCTGATTCACGACGACATTGAAGACGGTTCCGAACTCCGTAGAGGTGAACCTTGCCTCCATCAGAAGCACGGAATTCCGATGGCAATCAACGTCGGGGATGCACTCCATTGCAAGATGTGGGAGCTCCTCCACCGAAATACAGAGGTCCTCGGACACGAACTCGCCTTCCGGATTCTATCGGAGTTTATACAACTCAGTAACCAAGTTGTTGAGGGACAGCACATTGAATTGAGTTGGGTCAACGATAATCGCTGGAATCTCGACGAGGAAGACTACTTGACAATGTGTGTCCAGAAAACGGCTTGGTATACCTGTATCACGCCTTGTCGGGTCGGGGCAATTATTGGCGGCGCAAGCGAAACAGAAATAGACGGATTCGTTGAACTCGGCAAAGAAATCGGCATCGCTTTCCAGATTCAGGACGATGTCCTTAACCTCATCGGCGATGTCGGTAGGTACGGAAAAGAAATCGCTGGCGACATCAGCGAAGGCAAGCGCACCCTCGTTCTTATCCACCTCATCAATACCTGCACCGCTGCCGAAGCACGACAGGTCGTTGATATTATGGCACGTCCACGAGATGAAAAGTCTGAGGCGGAAGTCGAGCGTGTTCTTCAGTTAATGCAAAAATATAAATCTATTACTTACGCCCAGCAACGTTCTAAAGCCCTTTTACAGGAAGCTGCAGGACAATTTAGCCATAACTTTGCCCATCTTCCAGATGAACGTGCAAAACAATTGTTTTTATCTTTAATTCATTTTTTCGTTGAACGTGAATACTAAATGGTTGTTAGTTGTCAGTACGGATTACTGCGTAATCCTTTCAGTGGTCAGTTAAGAGGGCTCTTGTATCAATTTGAAGCTCCGTAGAATATGCCAAGGGAAGGTAGATTGTTACGAATCAGGCTCTTAACTGATAACCGACCACTGATAACCACCAAAAAAGGAGAGGTTAATGAACGATATTTCTTCTGGAAAATTGCGTGGCATCACAAAACTCGCCGATACAAACGGTCGTTTTAAAATGATGGCGATCGACCAGCGGGGCTCCATGGTACAAGCCCTTGCTGATGCACTCAACAAGGACAATGCCGATGTCCAATACGAAGATGTCGCCGCACTCAAAACCTTGATAACACGGGTGCTTGCCCCGAATGCCACCGCAGTTCTCACCGACCCGATTTACGGACACCCTTACTCTATCACGGAAATTCCGCGCGACGTAGCACTGTTGCTCGCTTATGAAGAATCTGGTTATGTCAGCGAAGGGGTTGCCGAGAACGAGCGTCTCTCCAATCCTATTGGAAATTGGAGTATCGCAAAGGCACAGCGCGCCGGCGCGGATGCCATTAAACTCCTCGCCTACTACCATCCCGATGCCTCACCGGAAACCCTGAAGCATCAGCAAGCCTTTGTACGCCATGTCGGAGACGAGTGTGAGAAGCACGATCTGCCGTTCTTGTTGGAATTAGTGAGCTACGCACTTGAAGGCACTGCTAAGAGCGTCGCGTTTGCAAAACTGAAACCCGATCTTGTTATTCGGAGCGTCGAGGAATTCATTGATCCCAGTTATAAAGTCGATATTCTGAAATTAGAGTTCCCCGCCGACCTTAAATACACTGCGGATTATCAAAATTCTGATTTTTATGCTGGGGATTCGGCTTACGAACTCGCTGAAGTGAAGGAAGTCTGCCAGAAATTAGACGAGACTTCAACGCTGCCTTGGGTCATCTTAAGTGCCGGTGTCGATATTGAGGAGTTTATCGAAAACGTGCACCTCGCAACCGAGGCTGGCGCGAGCGGTTTCCTCTGCGGGAGAGCCATCTGGAAAGACGCTGTCCAGTATTATCCTGACACCGACGCTGTCAAGCAATTCCTTGAAAACGAAGCGACGACGAACTTCAAAAATGCAAACGCTGCAGCAGAAAACGCACTGCCGTGGTTTGAGCATCGCCAGTTCGGAGGCGAACAGAATGTTCGCGTAGCCAAGCAATCCGGGACGTGGTATCAGGACTATTAAATTCTATCGGCGTTTACCGGTGAAAGTGCCGGCAGTTTGCAACAGCGGCGCAAGCGGAACTTGACCGAAAACGCTTAGGTTACTAATCGTTAAAAAAGTGAATTTTTGAAAAGATTTTTTGGGCAATCTGGAGGGTTGTGTCCGCTGAGACCTTCCCTCCTGTTTCTGCTACCAGTATAACAACGGTATCTTGGACGAATAGGAAATTCGCACCCGCTTGCCATACCATATCGCCGAGACCGTGTTTGTTGTTCACTGGCGGTTGATAGACAGAATCACGTCCACCGGGTTTCGGGACCGTCTGTGCCGATAGCCGGAATCTACCTTCGTCCGCCGCTGTACATGCCTCGGTGTCCGACTCGAAAAACCAATAATGGATCGCTACTGCCGCTGCTGCTGTCTGATTTAACCACCATCTATCACGCCAGCCGAATTGCGCCGAAGGGGCTTTCGGTGCTGTTGGAGAATAGATCTCTTGGGAGGATACATGGCGTGCTGCCACGTCCGCAAGGTCATCAGTTGTGAGTTGAATCTGTTCCAGCGTAAGTTTCATAACGGATATAATACCATTTCAATCGCCGAATTTCAAATTAAAAACGGTGTTTATTTCCACTAACTTATAAACCTATGTTCTATTTCTTCTGGGTTTGTAACTGATTTGTAAGGAAACATCGTTAAAGTTATCGGTTTTTCTATCGAACGACTTACAACTGACAACCAATAACTAACAACTCATAACTGTATGCGCATATTATCACGATATATCCTCAAAGAATTTTTTCCGCCCTTCATAATAGCACTCACCTGTTTCACCGTTATGCTTATCTTCAACGATCTTTTTCGGTTAACGAAGCTTTTTGTGCAAAAAGGGGTAAATCCGATCTATCTTGTTGAATTAATTTTCTATATGATGCCGGTTATGGTTGTGTTAGCACTCCCGATGGCAGTTTTGGTCGCGATCTTACTTGCACTTGGACGACTCTCTTCTGATAACGAAATAACGGCAATGAAATCGCACGGTGTGGCATTCTACCAACTGATGCTCCCCCTTTTGGGAGTCGCACTGATATTGAGTTTTATAAACTTGGCACTAATGGACTATGCCTTGCCCCAGGCGAACCTCGCTTATGCATCACTCAGGCGTGATATACAAAAACATAATCCGGCTTTCGTTCTTGAGGAAGCGACTGTTATGAAGGAATTGGAAACCGAAGGGAAGTTGTGGATGTATGAATCTACCAATGCAGAAAGCGGACGCATGCAGAACGTCAAAATCTGGGATAGCATCTGGGGTGGACGCCCAGTATTTAGCCACGCACAAGAAGCAACCCTCGCTTTTGAAGACGGTCGGGCAATGCTTACGCTTTACGACGGACTTTCTTACGAACCCGCAACAGACAATCCAGATGAGTTTCGTATAACAAAGTTTCAACAACAAAAACTTTCACTTCAGATGACCGAAGACTTGGCGCGTGGCGAATTTCAAAATCAGACCCCGCGTTCGATGAGTGTTGCTCAACTCAAGGAATTCATCGGCACATTGCAATCCACCGTCCAAACCAGCGCAAACCCGGACTACACACGCCATAAGCTCCGTTTCGCTCAGGTCGAATATCACAAAAAGTTCTCCATTCCGTTCGCATGTTTCGCACTCGGTTTAATTGGTATTCCGTTGGGGTTGATGGTGAAACGGAGCGGCAAAATGATCGGATTCGGGATCGGATTAGCTGTCATCGTCATCTATTACTTACTCTTACAAGCCGGACAGACGGCAGGGGTTGACGATGTTCTCTCGCCGATGTTTGCTATGTGGCTACCGAATATTGTCGTTGGGATATTCGGGATCGGGCTCAGTCTCTGGGTAATGGGTGAAGGAAAATTACGCGCGTGGCGGGATCGGGACAGAAAAGTACCTCTCGTTGTTAATAGGAACGCGGAATCTTAGCGGCTCCATCGCGTGCCTTACGGATGCAAGACACGCAGTTGTAGCACATGCGTCCCACTGCCTCGCGATTTGCTATAAAAGCTTCAGGATGTGAACATCGTTTGAATATTTTAGACCGTTACTTGCTTCGGGAATATCTCCGCGCCTTCCTTGTTGGGCTGTGTTTCTTTATCGCGTTGGTTGTCATCGTCCGTCTGCTGGATTACGACCTCAAGAAGTTTGAGGACGACATCGACTATATAACGGCGGTCAAGATTGTTCTTTTTCGGACACCGCGTCGGATTATGGAAATGGTGCCTATCGCTGCGTTTGTCGCTGTCTTTTTTACACTCGGCAGGATGGTGAGAAACAACGAATTCACGGCGATGAAGGCTGGCGGTGTCAGTGTCTACCGGCTTCTCGTTCCGATTCTTGTGGTAACACTCCTTATCTGTGGGCTCTTCGCACTTTTTTATGACCGAGTTGCATCACCCGCCTTCCACGAAGCGCATCTCTTGGAAAACAAAGTCCGACCGCGACGCGGCAGAAACATCGTCTTTAAAGGCAAAGACAATCGTATCTTTTACTCGCAGCGCATCGCCTTAGATGCTCAGGAAATCAGCCACTTGACAATCTATGCGTATGATGCAGATGAGCAGCTTGAACGCGTTACCTTTGCGAAGTCAGCAACATGGACCCCTACACAGTGGGAACTCACCGATGGGTATATCCGTCACTTTGAGAAAGGCGTTGAGGTCAATTACGAAACTTTTGACACTTATGCGATTGAACGCTATGAAGACCCCGCACGTTTTATCGGGAGCGAAAAAGACCCGAGGGCGATGACGATTAAGGAGCTCCGGGAGCAGATCGCGTATAAACAAGAAGCGGGGCAGATCTCCCGGAAGGAGCGCGTGAAGTTATATCACAAAACGGCATATCCCTTCGCTGCCGTTGTCGTCATCATGCTTGGCGCACCAATTGCGATCCGATTCGGGAGGGCAGGTTTTTTTGCGGGTTTAGTGATTGCCTTCTTTATCTCTTTCATCTACTGGGCACTCTCCTTTGCAACGCTTGAAGGGTTGAGTGAAAGCGGCAAACTCCATCCATTTCTCGCTTGTTGGGGCGCGAATATCCTCTATGCAATTGTCGGCAGTATCCTCATCTGGCGGACACCCAAATAGAACCAAACCCCTCGCTGGCACGATACAAAACATGACCTCCGCAAAAATCGGCAACTTCTTCTTCAAAATCCGTAGTTACACGCCGATTCCTTTTATCTTCGCTCTCCTCTATTTCGCGGAACCTGCATGGTATACGGTAGCGGTAGGTGTGCCGTTTATTATTATCGGTGAATTTCTCCGAATATGGGCAGTCGGTTATGCCGGCGCATCCACTCGTGCCAGAACCCTCGGTGCCGCCCGCGACCTCGTTACAACGGGTCCTTATAGTTACGTCCGCAACCCACTCTATCTCGGCAATTTCCTGCTTAGTTTCGGGGTTTGCCTTGTCGCAAATGTTTATTGGCTTGTTGCTGTCTTGGTTGTTGGTTATTTTTTTCAATACCTTCCAATTATTGCGCTGGAGGAGGCATATCTCTTGGAGTCCTGCGGGCAAGTCTATCAGGCATATCGAGAGCGAGTACCCCGTTTCCTTCCACGTTTCCGTCCCCACCCCGACCCATCTCCCCACGATTTTTCTTGGACACGCGCTATTAGGAGTGAGAAGCGCACCTTGACAGCAATCGTCTGTGTCATCGGATTGATTTTCGCGCGGCAGCTTGTTAATCTGTTGTAGTTGTTTCCTACACGCGTCCTTTTCTTGAAAGACAGCGAAGCCTGTGGTATAATGACCGCGAGAAAGGAGGCAAAATGACTAACCAACCTGCAATGTTTGACAACATCCCAAAAGTGTCCAAAGTAACATGGGAAACAATACTGGTGAATCCATGGATTTTTGCGGCTTTACTGATTCCGTCAGATAGCAATAGCACGCTCTCATTGATCGCAGCCGGCTTTATGTTGGCTGTGTCAGGTCTGATGCCTTTAGGCATTCCGCGCGTGTCTGTCTCTGTCTCTATTGCTTGCGGTATTGTATTTCTTTTGGGGTGCGGCGTTGCCAGCTTCGGATTGGCAAGAATATTAGAGAATCTGTTTCCTAATTTTCCGACGACGCGAGCGTGGGAATGGATGCAGTGGGTCCCTTCAACTTTTGAGAGCCTGGCAGCTTTAGTGTGGATTTTCGTGGTGCTGAACATATCCCCTATAACCCGTCCGTTGCTTATTAGTGCGATGCTCGTCGCTGCTGCAGCAGGATACGCGCTGATTTCTGATGTCCTTTTGATAAGGGATGCTCTCGTTTTCAATACAACTCGCGAAATGGCAGACTGGGAACAAGGCGTAAGGTTTCTTTTGAATGGTTGCGCGTTGACAGCCTGGGCACGTCTCGTCATCTACAAATTCGCCGCTACCTCACTTGAGCGATTTGTTGGGAGATGTGCGCTATTTATGGGGGTAGTGTCTATTCTAATGGGAGTTTTTGGGATTCTATGGGACATCTTTTCGTAATGGCGAATCCCATAGAGAGAATGGAGATTGAATGAAATTACAGTTTGACCCATTAAACAAAAGACATGTTGGTTTTATGGCAATGTCCATGGGTTTTCTTATGCTCGCCATAGAGATAATGCAGAATGAAGCAATGCAACAAGCAATTGGATTTATTGCGCTTGGGATTGTTATTATATCCGCAATTGTCCTTCTTAAATCAAATGTTTACCGCCTCAGGGTGACAGCCCTCTGTGTTGGAGTGACAGGACTCGCATTTTTGATGGGATATATGCTAACAACTCTTATATTAGAATGAGGGGCCAACCACTAATGGAAAATTCAACACCAGCACTGAAACTCTCTCGCCGCATGGGCAGGATCGTCATCTTGTTGGGATTTATCGGGTTTTTGAGTGGTGTATTGGTTGGGTTATTACCGTGCCAGTACTGCGAAAAGCCGGTGCTACAGATGGGTAAGTACAAGGTTCTCGGAGAACATCGCATCTATTGTCCGTTGGGTGATAGATAGTAGGGCTATTTCTCTCCGCAATGGAACTCACAATTTTCTTGCCATTAATTTTCCTATAGTATATTATGCACGAAAGTGTTATCAGGTACAGGTTTAAGGTTAACTCACTCACTTGAAAGACAACTTTCAAAAACAGGAGGAGACCACCTCATGAGACCGATATTTTTTTCACTTGCGATGCCATCTGCTCTCCTGATGCTGCTTGTCCTGTCTGTGAACCTTGCTTCAGCGAAGACGTTTAACAACGACTTTGAAACAGGCGACCTCACGGATTGGGAAGCAGATGGAGAAGCATTTGACTTTCAACCGACTTGGGGCGACAATCCAACGGCACGAAACCGCGGTCAGCCCTCTGAACATCAGGGCGATTGGTGGTTAGGTTTATACGAAAAGTATCAGGGACCCGATAAAGGCAAGAAACTCGGACAGAATCCAGGGGCTACGCAGGGGGACGGCCCTCAAGGCACCCTTACCTCAATCGAGTTCACGATTGTCGGAGAAACTATGAATTTCCTTATCGGTGGTGGCAACCACCCGTGGAAGGATGATCCGGCACCGTGCAGTGTTAACTTGGAGATTGATGGCAAAGTTGTGCTCACATCAACCGGCAATAACACCGAAACCATGGCACGTGTAGAGTGGGATCTCTCTGGACTTGATGGAGAGACGGCTCAAATCGTTGTGGTAGATAACAACAGCGGCGGTTGGGGACACCCGAACTTTGATGATATACATCAAGCCGATTCCAGAGGCAGAAATATCCCCTGGGAACAGGTCCTCACTGTCGATGCACGCGGTAAGTTAGCTGCCACTTGGGCACAGATGAAGAAGTATTACTAAACGCATCGGAAAGTTAGGCAATAGCAGCGCATTTTCACGCCTTGAGGGGTGTAATTACCTTCATCCTTCAAGGCGTTATCTGTTTCAGTCCTGCCCGCTCGCGGAAACGGTTAAACGTTTTCAGAATCCCTTGCTCCATCGTATACGCAGGCGTGAACCCCATCTCCTCAGCAATCGGAGTCGCGTCATAATCCCATGAGATACCGAATACCCCCGGTTCCAGTGTAATCTGCGCGTCCGGCACCAACGTCTTAAGATACGCCACACCTTCCTTGACCGGTCGAATGCCACCTTTCACATTAAAAACGCGCGTCCGTGTTGTTGGGCAGGTACACGCCATCACAATCGAGCTGGACACGTCTTCCACATACTGCCAATCCACTGCATCATCGCCGAAAGGACAGACGTACGGTTCACCTAACGCCACCGCCTCAATCATTTGCGTCGTAAAAGAGCTCATGCCACGCGTCCGACCGACTCCATAGACGGCAGTGAACCGGAGTCCAATGGAATCGACCCCATACGCATCGAAATAGTGTGTGGCGTACTTCTCGTTCAGGGATTTACACGCACCGTAGATGAACTTCGGGTAGTGTGGCGCATCGTTGAGAATCTGTTGGTGGTTGTAATCCTCTGGCGCGCCGAAGACAGCAACACTGCTTGCCCAGACAACCCGTTTGAGGTTGAAGATACGCGCCGCTTCCAATATGTTGATTGTCCCTTCGCAAACGACTTTCAGTGCCTGAGGTGGGTTCGCGTTGCACGCTGGCACCTGCCACGATGCCAGATGGATAATCCGATCAATCTCGTGTTCTTGGACGGTGCGTAAAACGTGTGGCAGGTCGGTAATATCGCCCTGCACGAAAGTGAACCCTTCAAGTTGTTCATCCGTCAGTACCATCTTTGGAATGGTTAAGTCGTAAGCGAAATCGTAAACGACTACCTTTTCACCAGCAGCCAGCAGGTCACGGATTACATAAGTACCGATGCATCCCATGCCACCGGTGAGCAGATATGCCATATTTTTCTCCTGTTCAAAAGGCGCGATCACGCGATCACGCCGTCATACTAAAACCCGCGTACAACGTATGCATTAATTACTTTAGCGCGGCGTTTCGACATCTACAAGGATGTCTTCACCTTCCACTTTAACGGCGTACGTCGGCAACTTTTCTTCACCTGGCCACACACACTCGCCCGTCGTCACATCAAACTCCCACATGTGGAGTGGACACGTGACGCAGCTATCGTCTAAGAAACCGTAACTCAAAACGCCACCAAGGTGTGGACAGATGTTGTTCATTGCGTAATACTCACCCTTCACATTGTAGATGCCGATGAAAACACCGTCGACTTTTACACCAATACATTTGCCGGGTTGAATCTGATCCGTTGTCGCGGCTTTTACAAATTGTGCCATGATTTCTCCATCTTTTCGCGCCTTTTACAAAGCACGAAGTTATTGTCAAAACTTCTGTTACTTCGTCATTACTTTGCCTTCGCCTCGCGGATCCGTCCCGCCATCGTGCCGTGTCCCGTCTTCCCAGAGACGGATCCCGTGTCCGGGACCACCGATCCCCGCACTTGGCGTGATTTCGTGTCCGAGTTTCCGCAATGCTGTCAGCGTCTCTTCACCTGCGCGCGGTTCGACTTGGATCGGTTCAGCACCGTCGGTATGAAGCCGCGGGGCATCCAACGCCGCCTGTATCGGCACCTGAAGGTCCATGAGGCTAACGCTAATGTTCAGCTGATTATTCGGGATAGTCCGACCCCCCGGTATACCGTACGTAGCGAAGGGCATCCCTTCTCGTGTGGCGAGAAACGGTGCCATATTATGAAGTGGACGTTTGCCAGGTCCGATTGAATTCGCGATGTCCGGTCTCGGATCGAAACGTCCGACACCGTGACCAAAGAGCAGCCCCGTACCAGGCACCGTCACCATTGAGCCGAAACCACCGCCGTGCGTTTGTGTCAGGGATACCATGTTCCCTTCCGCATCTGCAGTAGAGATATGACTCGTGCAGTTCATCGGTTCGTAGTAGACGACTTCTCCAGGTTGCGGAGATTGAAGACCGGCTTGTAATTTTTCCTTGAGTGTCGCAATGAAATTATCGGAGAGTTCCGTTTCAATATCTATATCAACAAACGCTGGATCGCCGAAGCGGCGGAGCCTTTCGGGCCAGCACACTTTCATCGCTTCAGCGAAAAGGTGAAACCTTTCGGCGACCGACATTACTGCCATGTCGAATTCTTCCACCAAACGGAGCATGTGTAAGGTTGTGAGTCCGCCCGCACCCAACGGTGCCGTATAGACCGAATAGCCGCGATACTGAATTTCGTAGGGTTGTGTGATAAATGGACGGTAGTTCTTCAGATCCTCCACAGTGAGGCAACCACCTAATTCCTGAATGTGGTTCGCGATTGTTTCGGCGATGCGTCCTTCATAGAACGCCGCGCGTCCACCTTCCGCGACCGCCTCCAGGGTCCGGGCAAGTTCAGGATTCGTGAGTCTCTCACCTTTCTTAGGGGCTCTACCGTTTTTCAGAAACACACGCGCCGTTTCTGGAAAGTCTTTTTTCCAGCGGTCGGCGTTCCCTGCCATGCCCCCACGATTCGCACTGTTTGGGGCGTAACCGTGGCGTGCTGAATTGATGGCTGGACGCAGCACATCCGTAAGCGGTAGGCTTCCAAACTCCGACAATGTTAAACACAACCCAGCTACAACGCCCGGCACCCCAATGGATTGTGGTCCGTGGACATTTACACGCCCCGGCACACGATACCCCGCAACTGCATCTGGTGCCTCTTCAATTGTAAACATATTTTCAGAGGCAGCGGCGGGGGCAGCGGTGTTATAGTCTATCGCAATGACATCTTGTGTCTTTTTACGATAGATGAGTACACAACCTCCATATCCGGCGATGCCGTTGTGTGAGGGTTCAACGACTCCTTCTGCGAAGGCGGCGGCAACTGCGGCATCAACAGCATTGCCACCCGCAAGCAGCATCTTGAAGCCTGCTTCTGCAGTGCGAGGATGTGGTCCAACAACTGTACCATAATCTCTTTTGCGTAGATTCATAGGTCTCTCCTTTCACTCAAGGCTAATAGGTGAGATTTTAAAACTTTTTCACAGAATTGTCAAGTGTTTCAAATATTTATGCCGGAGGCATTCAATAACCGACACCTGAAAACTAACTTGACACCTCGCCTGAAATGGTGTATAATACAAACTAATATGCACACCGAAACAAATGCCTTTATGTATAGTGACGATAAAAGGCAGTAATAGGAATATATAATGTTCTCTCGCAGACAATCACGCATCACTGCGATGCAAATGCTCTATCAAATTCAACTCACCGAGACACCGGTGCAAACGGTTATAGATGGGTTTTCACAGCGTCAGGATACATCAGTGGAACTCTGTTGCTTCGCAAGGCAGCTTGTTGAAGGCACCATTGCACATCTCGAATCTATTGATACGTTGCTTCAAAACACCTCTAAAAACTGGAAACTCCACCGAATGCCTATCGTAGACCTCTCGATCCTGCGATGCGCGACGTATGAGATGCTCTATCTTAATGACGTTGATCCAGCCACCACAATCGATGAAGCTATTGAGATTGCCAAGTCTTACAGCACGCCGGACTCGCCCAAATTCATCAACGGTGTCTTGGACAATATCCGAAAAAACAGTTGAACCCACCGCATTAATAAAATATCTGTCCATGAGAAAGGTCGATCGCTCGTCCAAAAAATAGCAAATGTCTAAACTAAGAAACTTGATACTCTGTCTTTTGTTCTTATTCCCGATGTCTCTAAACGCCGCTGGAGAATTCAAATTTGTGAGTGAGTTCGGTGGAAAAGGGGAAGGCGAGGCGCAATTCGCAGAAACCTTATTTATGGGGTTCGGACCTGACGGTGCCGTCTATATTACAGATACGGATAACTTCAGAATCCAAAAATTCGATGAAACCGGAAGTTTTGTGTTCGACATCCAGATGGAGGCGGAGAGCGAATTTCGATTTATCAATCCTACGGATATTGCTGTAGGGACGGATAATGCTATCTATGTCATGGACTGGGTGTTCATTGAAATTGCAGACACGATGCCGCAAGCACCATCGGAACCAAGTATCTTCAACTACGCTCCAGGTATCCATAAATTCGACGCACACGGCACCTTTGTCGCAACCTACCCACTCCAAGATTTCAGCAAACGCATCGCACCGCTTGAGTCAGCCAGTCCGGGTCTCGATGCCGACGGCAATTATATCCTCATTATTCCACAGGGCGACACAAAACGCAATTTTTTGCTAACCGTAGATGGACACGGCAATCTATACGTCTGTGATGCGGGTGGGAAAAACAAACGCATCTTCAAACTGGATGCGAATGGCAGCCCTATTGCTCACTATCCGTTCAGACAATCCGGGACGGGAGACTTTATCTATCCGGTTGATATAACCACTGACAAAGCCGGAAACTTCTATATTGTTGATGAAAAAGGGCATCGCGTGCTGAAGTATAGTGCTGATGGGGAATTCTTACACGCTTTCGGCGAATATGGAGATGCGGGGGGCCAATTTATTGAACCATTCCAGATAGCGGCTTTGGAAGACGGAACACTGCTGGTCGCTGACGCAGCAAAATATCTCAAGGATTTCGTCTCTACCCTTCCGACCCGACTTGACGATCCGACCCGACGCTATACCGATGTAACCCGCCTGTTTCGCTACCGGCTCCGGCGCATTCAGCGATTTACCACAGATGGTGTCTATACCCAAAAACTACTGGTTCCATTCCAACGAGAGATGGAAACCGATATTGCATTGGAACTCAAGGGCATTGATGGCACTGGAAACCTTTACTACCTCAATCCAGCAGAATTGCGATTCAGGAAATATGCACCAACGCAATCCTTAATTTCTCCGATGTTCCAAACAGAACTCAAACTCCGTTATACACGCGACCTACACGACGTGGAAATTGACAATCAAGATGACTTAGATGCGGATCTTTATACCAAATCCGATTTTGACGAACAGATTATTCAGGATACCGCAGATGCCAATCTTATCTTATCTTATGACATCAACGAAGCTTACCGACTCGCGCTCTCCAACAGGCTGACTTTTATTCGATCTACCGATACAAGTTACTATCGCGCACGGGATTTTGAGGATTTCCGTGGACGTTTCAATCAAGATGATAGGACGACTGAAACCTCTTGGGACGACCGAGTTCAACTTGATTTCACGTGGATACGCGACCAGAGCCTCTACAATTACCGAGAAGCGCGGGCATTTGTATACTTTAGCCTTGTCCGCGTCGATTTTATTAACGATGCCCTCGACCGGTTCAATTTCCGGTACTTCGACTTCAACGCAAACCTTTCTGACTGGGGCGCGGGGATATATTACGACTTGAGCCGAACGTTCCGTCTGAATTTTGAAATCACACACTTTTTCGGTGAGAATAGATATACGTATGTTGATGAAACGGCTGTCCTCTATGCCACTGGGTTTCAGGAAGCGGATCTCATACGCGCCGTTTTGTTGATAAACGGGGTGTTTTAAAGGGGTTGCAATATATTCCAAAATTGGGTATCATGGGATTTGAAGTCCTTTTGAAGCGTACTGAAAAATACTTGTGGGAATAAATGGAGTGTTTTGTAGCACATATCCGACGGAGGTTTAAACAATGCAAACCTATCCATTATCACAACTCACCGAAGAGACGCTTAACGCGCTTGTGACATTGTACGAACGCCCCGATGTGTCTGAGGAATGGGATGAAATGACGTGCGTGCTGGACCCCGAAGAAATCAAGTTACTTAACTATCTCAAGTCTCTCTTGTATGGACGGCAACTGGTACTCATGAACGAAGCCACCCTCTGGGCGCGTGCTATCTATCCGCTGCTGGTGCTCGCAGAGCAAGAGCATATTCAAGCATGGGCGGGAGTCCCACTCAGAGCCAGTTACCCAACTTTTGAACTCGAAGGCGAAGCGGATGGGGCCCTCGCCACTTCTATCGGTGGTAAGATTCGAACACCTTATCTCATTGTACATGAAGCGAAGCGGGGTGTGAATGCCCCAGAGCCACAATATCAACTCTACGGCGAGATGCTTGCTGCTGCATGGCTCAATTGGAAAGGGAACCCCAATCCGGAACAAAAAATTTTCGGATGCTACACTGTTAATGACTCTTGGGTGTTCGTGCACGGGGTGGTCGCCGAGATTGAAACCGAAAAACCGATCCTCAGCATTGAATTCGGTCCTGTCTGCAACGGGGTTCTTGAAGCGGAACGTATCGTACAGATCCTCAAATCTATTGTTGCGAAGCACATAGACAGTAGCACCTAATAGGAGGCATCAATATGGCAACTTTTGGAACAGGTGATTATCAATATGAAGTCGTAGAAGGTTGGGGTATGATTCCCCAACTCGGGCTCGTTTCGGGTGTGGCATGCGACTCAAACGATCGCGTCTACGTCTACAATCGGAGTCCACAACCCGCAATGCTCGTTTTCGAGGCTGACGGCACATTTGTCACTGAATGGGGCAAGGATATCTTCCAGAAACCCCACGGCATCTGGATAAGTCCCGATGACGAAATTTATACCACTGACACTGTCGATCACACCGTACGGAAATTTTCGCTTGACGGTGAACTGTTGGAGACATTTGGGACTGTCGATCAACCTGGACCCCCAGGCGGTCCCTTTAATGAACCCACCCGCGCGGTACTCTCGGCATCCGGCGAGATGTACGTCTCTGACGGCTACGGACAATCGCGGGTACACCGAATGACTGCGGACGGCGAAGTTATCGTTTCGTGGGGCGCACCGGGTACTGGACCTGGCGAATTTAATCTGCCGCACGATGTCACCGTCGATCACAACGATCGCGTCTATATTCTCGACCGCGGGAACCTCCGCTGCCAGATTTTCAACAACGAAGGTGAATACTTGACGGAGTGGACAGACCTCCGCTCGCCGAACGATCTCTTTATTGATAGTGATAATATCATCCACATCGCAGAGGGTGGGCAACGCATCAGCATCATGACCCTTGATGGCGAAGTTATCGGGCGATGGGGAGAGAAGGGAAGTAATCCTGGTCAATTCAGCGATTCCCCACACGGCATCTGGATCGATTCAAATGGGAACATCTACGTCAGTGAGGTTGTCGCCGACAGACGCTTCCAAAAATTTGCGAGGGTTCAGTTTTGAAGAAACGTTACCTTTTTATTCTGAGTATTATTTTTATTGGTGTTGTTGCGTGCACATTGGGATTAGCAGATGAGGGGCATGAACATTCAGGTGATCGGATAAAGGAACTGATAAACCGACCCCTTACCCTGCAACTCGCGATTGCTGCCCTTGTCATTTCATTCGTGCTTGGCGGTTTGCACGCATTGACACCCGGACACGGAAAAGCTATCGTCGCTGCGTACCTCGTCGGTTCTAAGGGCAGGGTAATTGATGCGGTGTTCCTTGGGCTGGTTGTCACTTTTACGCACACCTTCAGCGTCATAGCGCTTGGTGTTGTCATCTTGGTGGCTCAGGAGTTTGCACCCGAGGATATCGTCCCGTGGTTGAGTCTGTTTTCTGGGATTTTGATTGTTGGTATTGGGGCGTGGCTCCTCGCGAAAAACATGAAACAGTATTATACCGGCGGTGCGCACAGCCAAAGTCACGGACATCAGCACCCTCACGGGCATGATCACGGACATTCACACGATCACAATCATTCGCACGACGATGGGCATTCGCACGCACACGACCACGATCATGACCATGACCACGGGCACGACGATGAACATTCGCATGATCACGACCATGACCACGGACATTCTCATGATCACGACCACGACCCTGGGCATACACACAGTCATGGCGGGCGGACGCATAGCCATGTCCCGCCGGAACGCACGAGTTTTTGGGGGCTGCTATCGCTTGGTATCTCCGGTGGTATCGTGCCGTGTGTTGATGCACTCATCGGGCTTCTATTTGCGATTAGTCTTAACAAACTTGTGTGGGGTCTAATTATCCTCTCTGCTTTCTCATTGGGGCTTGCTGCCGTGTTGGTTGCTATCGGGATTCTGATGGTAATGGCTAAACCCTTGATGGCGCGTTTCACAGGCGAGGGTGTCTGGTTACAACGTCTACCGATTTTCAGTGCCGCTGTCGTCATCCTGCTCGGTGCGGTATTAGTGTTCAAGGCAATCAACTCTGTCGGTGTTCACATGTAAAAGAACATTACTGCCATGTCTACCTTGTAGCACAAACTGTTAGTTTGTGGCATTTATAGTAAAGCCGGAAAATATGTAAACACTTGTAGCACAAACTGTTAGTTTGTGTGTAGGGTCCGGAGAACCCGCAAACTAACAGTTTGCGGTACGATACGAGTGCTCAATTAATTATGGGCTTTACAATAAATCGAACTTATGCCAAAAGGAAAGGGAGGCAACCTATGCCTAATACTGTTGGAATTTTAAGTCCCGGTGATATGGGACATACCGTGGGAGATGTCCTCCGTCAAAACGGTTTACGCGTCATCACCTGTTTACAAGGAAGGAGCCAACGCACACAGCAGCTCGCAGAAAAAGCAGGTATTCAAGATGTCCCCACGTATCCACAGTTGGTAACCGAAGCAGACCTTATCCTTTCAATCATGGTGCCAGCACAGGCTATGTCTGCTGCGTCTGCAGTCGCAGATGCACTCCAACAGGTGGACACGCCGCTAACCTACGCCGACTGCAACGCCATCGCCCCACAGACAGTGCGTAAATTGGGAGAAGTCATTACCGCAGCCGGAGGAACTTTCGTTGATGCCTCCATTATCGGTCCGCCCCCGCGTAATCCAGGGGCAACCCGATTTTACGCATCGGGACCCGACTTGAGTCTGTTCTCAGAACTCAGTAATCACGGTTTAGATGTCCGCCCACTCAGCGATGAGATTGGACACGCCTCCGCGATTAAGATGTGTTACGCATCCTTGACAAAAGGGTTAACCGCGCTCTGCACTGAATTACTCACAGCCGCGCAGGTTTTGGGTGTTTCAGAAGCACTCACCGCTGAATTTCAGTTGAGTCAATCGGCACTCTTTGAACGGATGGAGAAGGGGTTACCGGGTATGCCGCCCAAGGCGAGACGTTGGATCGGTGAGATGGAGGAGATTTCGGCGACCTTTGCGCATGTCGGATTGACTCCGAACATCTTAACAGGTGCAGCCGATATGTATCGTTTTGTCGGTGACACGCATCTGGCGGATCTACCACCAGAAGCGCGCGACCAGTTCCCAACGTTAGCGGAATTGATTGAAATCTTGGCGAAAAGCCTTAAATCGGAGTAGATGCCTGCCTCGTATCTATCGTGTGAGGCGAGGTGCTGCTACTTTCCTTCGCCAATTTTTTTGAGGCTTCCCCACGTCTTGACAAGTTTATCCGTTGGATCGACGCTCTGAGGAAATTCTCCTGTATCGTAGACTTCGACGGTTAGCAATGTCTCCTCCGCCCCCTCGACGCGTCCACCAAAGACATAAATTTTTCCCTTTACGACTTCGGCAGCATGTCCGGATTTGCCAACCGGCATGTCTGGTTCCTGGGTCCAACGCCCGGTTTCAGGATGGTAGATGTCAATCGTTGAAAAATACCTAAAATCCCGTCCGTCACCCCGAAAAAATCCGCCGATCACATAGATTTTTCCGTTGAGTGCACTTGCGGTGTGACTCGATTTCGCCTCAGGCATCTCTCCTATTTCGCGCCATTGGTTCGTTTTTGGGTTGAACGCTTCAACACTGGAAAGAAAGGGGCCTGGATGGAATGGAATCTGGGGCCACCCTGTTCCACCCATGACGTAAATTTTTCCGCCCACAACACTGATTGCTGGTCCAGAACGGGCATGGTTCATTTTTTTCGCCTTCGCCCAAGTATCGGTTGCTGGATCATAGACCTCCACGGTATCTAAACGCCACGGTTTATTCTGCCATCGATTATTGAGTGCTGTACCACCGATCGCATAGATTTTCCCATTAACGACACAGGTCCTGGTACTTCTGGGTGTTGGCATGTCCGCCTTTTGGATCCATGTGTCTGTAGCCGGATCATACATTTCTACAGTTGGTAGTTCTTTGATCTGCCACGAATGTCCGATATGTCCCTTAATTTTCTTTTTCTCTGTGCCTCCAATAGCGTAGATTTTCCCATTGACAACTGAAGCTGATACATCGGATCGGGCTGTCGGCATGTCTGCCTTTCGGTGCCATGTATCAGTTTTCGGGTCGTACATTTCTACCGTTGCGATAGACACGTCCCCAAATCTGTCGATTTCGCCGCCAATAGCATATATCTTTCCGTTCACAATACACGTAGCAAAATCAGAGCGAGCTGTGGGCAGGTCTGCTTTTCGCTCCCAATTTTCTTCAGCAGGGAGATTCGCAACGTTGGTAACTAACAATGCCCACAGTATCAATATTCCTAACGTCCAACGCATTTTCATGATCTACCTCCATCTATTGTTTGTCGGTCATTATCATATAGGACTTACACAGTGCTGCGATAAGGCACGTCGCATTTGGGCGAGTACACCGTAAAATCGAATCACGACAAACAGATGCCCCTTTCAAGGATGTATGTTTTTCAAAAGTAGTCCGGCTCGTAGTAGCGCAATTCATTGCGCATTGCGTAAGTCCTTTAAACGCTGAGGGTTAGTATTGGCGGTGTGCTTTGAGTTCACCCCAGCGTGTAGGGACCTTGCCTGTTGCTTCAACGGCACGAAATCCGGTATCGTAGACAAGAACGTCTGTAGAAAATTGCACACCTGCACCAAGGCTTCCTAAGATATAAATCTTTCCGTTGACCGTCGCTGCATCAAAAGCACCAAGAGGGTTTGGCAATGCTGAAATCTCCCGCCACGTCTCCGTCCGTGGATGATACACATTCACAGTTGCTACTTCCTGCAAGCCTCCTTCAAGTGTGTAACCCCCGATCAGATAGATGGCATCCCCAACAACAGCACTTGAGAACCAATTTTTGAGTTCTAACAGATCCTGCTTTTTTCGCCATTGACGGTTTATTGGGTCATACTCTTCAATGCTCTCCAGAAACGGACCTGCTCCCCACTGTTGAGGGACTGGCCATCCTTCCCCACCAATGACATAAATAGAAGTGCTGACAACCGCTACACCCCCAGGATCGCGCCGGGTCGGCATTTTGGGACCCTTCGCCCACGTATCCGTGGCAGGATTATAAATGTCAACGCGGTCCATCCGTTGCTCCTGTCCATCACCCAGACCTGTTGTTCCCCCAATGAGATAGACTTTTCCAGCAACCACCCCCAGACCGAAGTAGAAGCGAGAAACAGGCATCTCCTTTTTCTGTGTCCATATATTTGTGAGTGGATCGTATGCCTCTACGTGATCCGCCATTTTCCAATTCTGAAAGAATTTGTCTTTTGAATTATACCCCCCAAAGACATAGATCGTGCCATTGACGACAGCCGCTTTGGCATTCGTGCGTGCCGTTGGCATATCTGTGCCTCTCTGCCACGTGTTGGTCTGTGGGTCGTAGACCTCAACAGTTGAAAGTCCAAAGGGCCCTGCATGGTTTTGAAAGAGGCTGCCACCGATGAGATAAATTTTATCCTCTACGACTGCGGTAGAGAATTCCCATCTCTTGGTGGGAATTTGACTTATCCGTTGCCACTCTTCACCCGCAAAAACTTCTATTTGCATAAGCAAGAAAACGAGAACAACGACACCAATAACGATAGATTTTTTAGAATTAAAAGTGCTTAGCATGGGAATTCTCCCTTATCTTGTGAATACAAAGTGATTATTTTTTTCGCAACGCTACTACTTCAAAATCACCATCCGTCGCGTGGCGGAGAAATCTCCGGCGGTAAGCGTGTAAAGATACAGACCACTGCTGACCGGTTCGCCGACTGTATTCCGACCATCCCAATACGCCGCACGGTTGCGCGATTCATAGATGCCCGCGCCTTGCGTGCCTAACGCGAGCCTCCGAACTAACTTCCCATCTGCGGCATAGATAGAGATTTTGACATTCGCAGGTTTTGCCAACTGATACGGTATCCATGTTTCTGGGTTAAGCGGATTCGGGTAGTTCGGCAATAAAGCGGTCTGTTTCGGTGTTAATGCTGTAAGAAGTTGTTCTAAAATGAGGATACCGCGTTGAAAAGCCGGGTCTGTTAGCGACAATTGTCGGGCTTGCTGCAGCCATTTTTCTACATCTGCAGCGGCGAAGGTTTGAAAGGCTTGCGCGTTCAGGGCAGGCGCGGAATCTCTTGGACCTAAGGCACTCGCAACAAGGACAAGGTCCTGTATATTAACAGTCCCATCACCGTTGACATCCGCAGCAGTGTCTCCCGATCTCCCAAGATCTGATCCGGATTGCCCAAGATGTGATGCGACCGATACAAGGTCTTGGATGTTAACAATATCATCCCCAGTGACATCTTCTTTGCGTCTTATAGGTTCAGTGATGTCTGCTGTAGGGGAGGGATTGAGTTCCCATACGAGGACTGTGCCGTCCTTACTCCCGCTTACAATGGTATTGCCATCTGGGCTAAACGCTACGCCGTCCACGTCATCCGCATGCCCTGTGAGTGTGAGGAGATGGGTCCCCGTGTTCGTATCCCAGAGACGCACAGTGCGATCCCAACTCCCGGTTGCAAGGGTGCCATCGGGACCAAACGATATGCTGACGATCGAATCCGTATGTCCAGTGAGGGTGTGGAGATGGGTCCCCGTGTTTGCATCCCAGAGACGGGCAGTATCGTCATAACTCCCGCTGGCGACGAGGGTGCCATCCGGACTAAACAGGACGCTGGCGGCTCCAGCTGTATGCCCGGTGAGTGTGTGGCGCTCGTTACCTGTGTTTGCATCCCAGAGACGAACAGTGTCGTCATAGCCTCCGCTTACGATGGTATTGCCATCTGGGCTAAACGCTGCACTTCTGACCCAATGCGTATGCCCGGTGAGTGTGCGGAGAGGACGCCCCGTGTTGACATCCCAGAGACGGACAGTGCGGTCACCACTCGCGGTTGCGAGGATTGTCCCATCCGGACTAAACGCTACATCTCTGATCCAATCCCTATGTTCGGTGAGTGTATGGAGCAGGCTTCCCGTGTTCGCATCCCAAAGACGGGCAGTGCGATCATAACTCCCGCTGGCGAGGATCGTTCCATCCGGACTAAACGATAGGCTGTTGACTGTGGTCGTATGCTCGGTGAGTGTGTGGAGCAGGCTTCCCGTGTTCGCATCCCAAAGACGGACAGCCCCGTCCTCGCTTCCACTGGCGACGGTCGTTCCATTCGGACTGAACGCTACGCCGATGACTCCAGCCGTATATCCGGTGAGCGTGCGGAGATGGTCCCCTGTGTTTGCATCCCAGAGACGGACAGTGCTATCCCAACTCCCGCTGGCGACGGTCGCCCCATCCGGACTTAATGATACAGTGATGACCCGAGCCGTATGCTCTGTGAGTGTGTGGAGATTGCTCCCTGTGTTCACATTCCAGAGACGGACAGTGTTATCATCGTTCCCGCTTGCGATAAGGGTACCATCCGGACTAAATGATACGCTGGTAACCGCACGTCTATCCGCGGTGAGCGTGCGAAAATTTCTACCTGTGTTGACCTCCCAAAGCCGGATAGTGCCGTCCCAACCCCCGCTTGCGATGGTGGTGCCATCCGGACTAAACGCTATACTGTTGATCAAACCGGTATGTCCAATAAACGTATGGAGATCGGCACCTGTGTTGGCATCCCAAAGCCGGACAGTGCCGTCATAACTCCCACTTGCGATGGTGGTGCCGTCCGGACTAAACGCGACGCTGGCGACCGGAGCCCTATGCCCTGTGAGCGTATGGAGATCGGCACCTGTGTTCGCATCCCAGAGACGGGCAGTGCCGTCATAACTCCCACTTGCGATAATCGTGCTATCTGGACTAAATGCTACGCTGAGAACGCCAGACCTAACAAAGTTTCTGGACGGCTTTGTATGCCCTGTGAGTGTGTGGAGATGACTCCCTGTGTTTGCATCCCAGAGACGAGCGGTGTTGTCCACACCCCCGCTTGCGATGGTATTGCCATCCGGACTAAACGCTACGCTGTTGACCCCATCCGTATGTCCTTTGATCAGTTCAAGTTCTTCGCCTGTCTGTGCGTCGTAGATCCAAATACCTATCATACTGACGACTGCCAGACGTGTGCCATCTGCGGAATACTTTACTTCATTTATCTTACCTTTGCCGAGACGTGCTTTCGCATCTTCGGGTAATCCCGACGTTGTGTAGTCTTGTGCCGAGGTGTGTGCCACAACAGTAAATATCGCCAAAAGTCCAACTAAAATTGAAAATTGTGTGGTTTTCATCTGTAATTTCTCCTTATCGGTTCACCCTATTCATTTACGGAGTATTTTAGTTCCATAGATCCTAACAACTATTCTGCTGCAAGCGGAAGGTGGAATAGCCCACGTCCATTAACAGCGCTATAGAGCTTATCTTTAATGATGGCGAGAGAAATCACTTCATTTACAGCTTCTGAAGAGATCTTTTGCCATCGGTTACGAATATCCAAACAATAAATGCCGGTGTCGCCGGTCCCATAAACTTTTATGCCGTCCGTAGCAAATCTATCTATGATGGGACGCGCACCCGCGCTATCGGTTAGCACGCGCCAATGTGCGCCGGTTTGTGAAACTAAGACCCCTTCGTCTGTTGAAACGTAGAGGGTTGATCCTATAAAGGTTATCTCTTTGAAGTGCGTGAAACGCAGCGGTAAGCTGGATGTAATGTCTCGCCAACTGTGTCCTTCATCAAGCGATTGAAACAACCTGCCATCTCGTTGACCTACATAGATAGTTTCACCCGAAACCGCCGTTTTGAATCCACCTCTGTATTTCCCACCATTCCAGTGATCATGCCCTTCACTCGTGTCTGCCAATCCCGTATATGTCCACTCTGGATCACCGACTTTCCATTTGAAGAGTCCTCTTTGGTATTCCACGTAAAATGCATCGCTGCCGGCTGCAGCTGTCTCACCTTGCAGCCGAGTTATGGCGTAAGGTGCATCAATTTGCATCCGAGCGATCGCATAAGCAGAATTTGTTTTCCGATCAAAAAGCGGGACACCTTGAACAGGGATTAGCATGTCGCCATCTGTAGATAAACGGAAAATTTGGAACGCCTCTGCTTCAGATGAAACGAAATAAAGTGTGTTTCCAACAACCGCAAACTTTGACTCATAAGCGAGTTTCGTCCTGGGGTTAAGCACGCTTCCCTCTCCATCAACCGGAACTTTTTTCCAAGACACGCCCGCGTCAATTGATTGATAAACCTCATAACCAGTATGTGCGTATAACCTGTTGTTGAACGCAACTAAATCCACTATGTGCATCCCTATTATCCCATTCATAAATGGGTGCCATGACTCACCACCGTCAGTCGTGCGATGAATGCCCCATACACTGGCTTTGTAATACGTTTTTTCATTCACCATCACTGCTGGAAGGCTACTACGCCGCACCCAATTCTGGTCGCTTCTAAGTTGTGTCCAAGTTTGTCCACCATCTGTTGAACGAGATTGATCGTACCCCAGTGCTAAGAGCGTTTTACCGGCAGCTAAAACCGTTATACCCGCATGGGCATGCGTAAGTCTGTATTGACTTCCATGTCTTATTTCTATCCACGAAGCCCCTAAGTCAGCTGAATGGAAAATCTTGACTGGATGCGAACGCTTACCCTTCGTTGCCTCATATTGTTCTGATCGAGTTAATCTCACCAACAGCTCGGAACCTGTTCCAACATAAAGATTGTTTCCAGACACTGCCAAAGAACAGACGGCTCCTGATGTATCCAGCGGTAGTTTTTTCCAAGTGTCTGAATCAAGACGATAGAGACCAATGTCTGTCCCGGCGAACACTGTTTTTCCAACAGCAGCGAGTGTCGAAACTTTTTCAGCTGTCAACCCATAGTTAAAAGGCTGCCATTGTGTGCCCCCGTCTATAGATCGGAAAATCCCTTCATCTTTAAGCGCAAGATACATCGTTCTATCTGCTTGCGAGCTGCGAGCATGCGTCGCCTCTGTGATGATGAGTCCAACAGCATCTCCGTTGGGTCGGGGACCCAGTGTTTGCCACGTCTCGCCGTTATCATCTGAAGTAAATATCTCGTCTGTAGAAACAATATAAAGCACTCCGTCATGCGCCGCCATCGGTATTCGAGATTCACCAATAGGGATACTGGCATTGACGTGCGTCCATGCGGTTGCATCTGCTGATAATCTGTAAATTCCTGTTGATGCAGCAGCATAGACAGTCCCTTCAGGTGTAGCGAAGAGATCGCGGATATAACCCGCTGGCGGTCCTTTTCCCTGCGTCCACTGTGAGGTAGAGAGTGTGGCATGATCCTCCGATGTAACAGATGCTGTCACATCAGAAACTTGCGGACTGCTCCCACTGCTCTTGCCGGGTGTCGCAGCGCGACCGAATTGGTTTCGCACAGCCGGTTTCACCGCAACATTAAGGACGATAGGCGCGTCAACGATTTCAACCGTCCGTTCAGATTCCGCCTCGAAACTGTACGGTTTCTGAAACCGCGCCAGGATTTGGTTACTTGCCCCGAGCATCAATAGAACCAAAACTGCCGTCGTTCCAAGAGCCATCCACGGCAACAACGGTTTTCCAACTGGAGGTGCTGCTGGGTTGATGTCAGCGACCCGCCGCAGGATACGCTCGGTTACGTGGGCGGGGAACGGGATACCTCCGAGTGTCTCGCGAACCAAGAACTCTTCCCCTTGATCCTGTAAACGCTTTATGCCGCGGCGGAGCCGACTCTTAATCGTATTTACAGATACACCTAAAAATTTTCCAATTTCCTTCGCCGTCATTTCTCCGAGATAGTGAAGTGTAACCACCGTGCGTTCGCTCTCTGGTAGCCGTGCCAGCAGCTTTTTTACCTGTTCATAGCGATGTTCCTTAACCTCCATCTCCCGCTGTTCCGATACATAACGTGTATAAGAGGATTTATCGATTTCTGCCATAGGTGTACCCTCCAGCGATTGCATCGCAGATTTGTTCTTTTGGAGCCATCTCAGACAGAGTCGATTGGCAATGACGTAAGCCCATCCCGCGAACTGGTTCGGATTTTTGAGTTTCGCGAGGTTCTTATATGCCTGGAAGAAAGTGTCTTGAGTAATCTCTTCAGCAGCGTGAAAATCACCAACCTTCCGCCACGCGAGGGCGTGAATACTCTTTTGGTGTTTTCGGACTAAGGCACTGAATGCCGTATCGTCGCCTGATAAAATGCTATGAATCAACTGAACATCGTCTTCTTTTTCCATCGGAACACTCCATGACTGCGGTACGCGATAGCAAACTGAGATACTTAAATTTAAAGCATTGCTTTGTTATCCTGTTGTTAAAGATACAATTTTAAGGCGGAAAAGGTGCATAATCTGCATTTTTACCTAAAAAACGGCGAGAATATCCTTTGCGGCAGATTACAACATTATTGTAAAGCCCATAATTAATTGGACACTCCTATCGTACCGCAAACTGTTAGTTTGCGTGCTGGTCCCTATACACAAACTAACAGTTTGTGCTACAAGTGTTTACATATTTTCGGGCTTTACTATAAACGCTATTCTGGGCAGAAGGGTTGACGTAACCAGAGGTTGTTCGTACGCGAAACAGCCAAGCCCTGAAGAATTTTTAATTCCTACAACGACTTGGCTGTAATTGCAAAATGGGATTTTATTTTTTTATGGTTTTGGTTTACTCGCTAAGGATACTTAATCTTTTTGTAGCCAAAAAGTTAGCATCATAGCACCTGCTCCAACAACAGTTATAGTAGGATAATACCACCATAAGAATCGGTTGCGTTTTTTTTCGAGGGCTTTCCTTTGCTGTTGGATAATCGAAATTGCTCTGTTTGCCCTCTCAAGGGACGCAGGATCGTAGTTGACTAACATCCAGCGTTTAACGAACAATTCGTCCTCAGTCAGTTTGCGAATTTCAGCCTGCCATTCGTCTAACGGTGTTAGCCAACGTCCAAAAGAGGTAACACCTATTACAACAAGGGTTGGGAGTCCAGTGAGAAATCTGCTTTCTTCACGGGGTGGTGGATTACTTGCGATTTCAATTGGAGTGGCAACTGAAATATTCGCCAATAGCATAGCAAATATTACCGTCCAAATTAAGGCAAAGCGCGGTACAAATGCTGAAGTCATAATCTCTCCTATGGTTCTTCTATGAAGAAATCACCATTGATCCATTTCAGGAACGCATCGGTATTCGTGAAATTATTGAGAATCTCCGCCGTTAATGCGGGGTTACGGAGGGCAACCCATAAGATTCCATCATTTTTCCCATGTTTTTCAAACTGCTCTTGTATGAAAAGTGTATCAACTCTTTCGGTTTCTCTGACGAAATCGTCAATAGTGCTGACAAAGTTTTCCTCTGGAAAATGTAATTTCCTCCAAGCCTTCACGTTTTTTTCATTAAGGATCCCTAACTTTTTTTCCAAGACAGCAAATATAGCCTCAAGAATATTTCCGCCGAGTAACATCTGATATTGCATCGCATTCGCACAGCGGAACTGCAAGGTTATTTGATGCATAATGGCTATATCTGTTTCGTTGGGGTTCTTGATAAATTCCTTCAAAAAAGGTGTGTATCTTTCTGGATCAGGCTGTGCCACGTCGAGGTACGCTGCTAATGTTTTGAACGGTTTTTCTGTTCGATATTCTTGGGTGAGAAAATCCAAATATGTTTTAGAGGTCGTCACTTCGCCGAGCGTTGTAAATTCTTCATCAAAAATGGGTTTCGGAAATAATGTCTTTAGCTTCTCGAAGGTTTCTTCTGGTGTTGGTTTAATTGGTATAGGTTCAGTTATAAGCGTCGCAGCCGACGAGGTGTCTATTTCTTCGCTTGTATCATTATCGGTGGTTTCTGAACAGCCAAGCAATTGGAACCCGATAACGAGAAATATAAAAATTGTCATGCATGAAAGATGTTGCACTATTTCGATCCTCTCTATTGTTGGTGAGTGGTGACTGCATTAGCGTCACCACTCTATTAATGTATGCGTGAGTCTCTACTGCGCTTTCTTAAGAGAAACATAGAACATCCCGCGATGTTCAGTCGCGATATAAAGCCGATCGCCATTAATAACAAGCGAAGTGACGCTATCCGGAACTTCTGGCGACATCTTTTCCCATGCGTTACCATTATTCAATCGATAGACCCCGGCGTTGCCAGCACCATAAACGGTTGTGGCATCAACAGCCATTCGATCAATGACTGTCTGCCCTTTTTCTGTATCGGTGATGACACCCCAATGTTCACCGTCTGCTGAGGTCAAGACACCCGCGTCGGTAGCCACGTATACCGTTGAACCCGCAAAGGTAATCTCATTGAAGTACTTGAAATGCAGTGGCAGGTTTGCAGTCAAGTCTTTCCATGTGTTCCCACCATCAACCGATTGAAAAAGAGTGCCATCACGTTTTCCAACGTAGACAACCTCTTCAGAAACGGCAAGCTTGAAACCTTTATCATTGTCACCATCAACAGATTTCCCTGTGTCTATCAATCCGGTGTTAAACCATACCGACTCGCCGCGTTTCCATCGGAGAAGTCGCCGCTTACGTTCTACATAGAAGGTCTCGCCGCTAATGGCGAACGCACCCGGAAAACTTTCGAGTTGGCGATTTACATCTCCTGCTTGTTCCACTATATCTGTTATGGAGGAATCTTTCTCTGTTATAGAGGCATCTCTTTCAAAAGCAGGTACCCCTTGAATCGGAACTAGCACATTACCATTCGCAGAAAGACGGATGACACGAAAGGCATTCTCTATCGCTAAACCCGGTTCGCTGGCGATTCCGTAAAGTGAATCGTTAGCAATTGCTAATTTGGGAAAAATCAGCATGTTGATCGGTTTGGTTTTCTCTGTCGGTTTGAGCGTGAGTTCGCCAGAACTCATCGAAAGTGGTTTCCAGGTCTCACCACTGTCGGTGGATTTTGTAACACCTGTGGCGGTACTCGTATAGAGTTCATTTTTGAATCCGACTAAATTAAATATCTGAGTGGCTACGATGCCATTCATAAATGGCTGCCACGATTCGCCGCCATCCGTCGAGCGTGTAAGTCCCAAAACACCTGCTTTAAGGATGGTACTTTCGTTCACTGCTATAGCAGGGAACATACTCAGCGTTGCTGAGCTCCACATTGCGTTTGTCAACGCGTTCATGTCTGCCGTTTTAAAATCGAAACCAAATTCTGTCCATGTTTTCCCACTATCGGTTGAGCGGAAGTTTATCATCATTCCCAGTGCCAGCACCGTCTTTCCGGCTGCCACGACTTTGACCCCTGGTGAAACTTTCATCAAGAAGGAATTACTGGTAGGTGTTATCTCCGTCCACGAATCACCCAGATCGGTTGAATGGAAAAGTTCCCATGACCCTGAGCTATCGCTGCTCATCAGTTGGGCAGCATACGTATTTGCGCCTTCAGGCGTTTCTAATTCGGAAAAATTGGGACCTGTCCCGACGTAAACGCTGTTTTCGGCGACAGCCAAGGAGTGAATCGCTTTCGTCGTATCCACTGACAATTTTTCCCACCTGCCTGAATGGATACGATAAAGATTTGTCGTTGTCCCAACAAATACCGTGTTTTCAAGAGTCGCAACAGCGAGGACTTTTATGCCAGAGACTTCATCGTTCAGCAGGTTCCACTGCTTACCACCGTCCGTAGATTGAAAAATCCCTTTATCTTCAAGTACGAGGTAAAGTGCTTCATCTGTTATTCCCAAACCGATAGCCTTTCCCTCTGGACGTATCCCCAGTGAGTTCCATGTTTCGCCGCTATCTGTTGAAGCGGAGACTTTATCAGGAGACACGAGGTAGATAATGCCTTTTCGCTCTGCCATGGTTATCAAGGTAGAGGCATTAAGATTTGTTGGATTGGCAGTCGCGAGGGTCGTATTGACGAGCGTCCACGCAGCCGCGCCGGGTGTTAATCTGTAGATACCGACTGACGAAGCCGCATAAGCATTCCCGGTAGAACTTACTAACAATCCCAATACTGAACCGCCTGCTTCTGGACCGCTTGCCTGGACCCACTGCTGATCTGTTGACGGGCGTGTCTCCTTTTCTACCTGCGCAGCAGCGGGCATCACAGGTTCGGAAACTTGCGGACCCGCACCACTGCTCCTACCTGTGGTGTCAAAACGTCCGACTTGGTTCCGCAAATCCGGCGTGGCTTGTGTATCAAGAACAATCGGTGCATCAATAATTTCAACGGTGGTCTCTGATTGTGCGTTCAAGTTGTAGGGTCTCTGAAAACGGGCGAGGTATTGAGAGCCTACACCCATCATAAGGAAAATAAAAATCGCCGTTGCAGCAGAAACTGCCACTGGGATGACTGGTTTGCTACCACTCGGACTCACCGGTTTTATATCGGCGATTTGCCGCGTAATATTTTCGGTGAAAGTTGTGGGCAGGTGTACACTGCCAAGGGTTTCGCGGATCATCTCTTCTTGCTCCTTTAGTAATCGATTTCGCGCGCGTTGCAGCCGACTCCGAACCGTGTTTGGGGATACGCCTAAAAACTCGCCAATCGCTTTAGAGGTCATTTCTCCGAGATAGTGAAGCGTTACGACTGTGCGTTCACTCTCCGGTAGTTTTTCTAAAAGAGCGTTGACGCGTTCCCGACGGTCTTCAACAGCGGCTTTTTCCCGCGCTTCATCTTCGTAGTGGCGGTAGGACATTTCTTCAATCTCCTCTCCGCTTGTGGTTTCTAACGATTCCATCGGAGATTTCTGTTTTCGATGCCACGCTATGCAAAGCCGATTCGTAATCACATAAAGCCATCCGGCAAACTGATTCGGGTTCTTCAGTGTTCCAAGTTTCTCATACGCCTTGAGGAAGGTGTCCTGTGCAAGTTCCTCAGCGATATGAAAATCACCAACCTTCCGCCACGCCAAGGCGTGAACGCGTTTCTGGTACTTTTTTACCAGCGTCGTAAAAGCACTGTCGTCCCCTGCCAAACAGCGATGAACCAGCTGTGTATCTTCGTGTTTCATCTGATTTCTCCTGTTTAAAATACCAATGCGTGTTTTTCACACGCGACTGTCGTACGACTGTTACTATTAATGACGCGATTTAAAAAGAGAAGTGTTGCATGAGAGGAAAAAAGTATTGTTTTTCGTTCTTTCTCTTGACACAACTTCAATAAATCCATATACTAAAATAACGCAAATTTGAATGAGAATCTATAAGTCAGGAATCAATGCTAAATGCTGACTGCCAACAGCCAATAGCCAACAACCATTATGAAACTTTTGTCTATAAACGTCTCGAAACCGAAACCTATCCAATACGACGGCAAAACTATCCGTACCGGGATTTTCAAAGAACCCGTATCAGGCACCGTCATGCTCAGAGAAAAGAACATCGACGGCGATGGACAAGGCGATCTACGCGTCCACGGTGGCACCTATAAAGCCATCTATGGGTATCCTTTTGAACATTATACCCATTGGCAGCAGGAATTGCAAAGGGACGACCTAACTTACGGACAATTTGGCGAAAATCTTACCCTTGAAGGTCTGCTGGAAGAGAAGGTTCGCATAGGCGATGTCTTTCAGATAGGCTCGACAGTAAAATTACAGATTACCCAACCGCGCGTGCCCTGTTTCAAACTGGCGTACAAAATGGGACTGCCCGAATTTCCCAAACAGTTTTTAGAGAGTCGGCGGGTCGGTTTCTACTTTCGGGTGCTTGAAGAGGGTGAGATCACGGCGGGTGATACAATTGCCTGCATTGAGACTGTCCCTGAATCAATGAGTGTCACAGAGATAGTGAACCTCCGCTATTTTGATAGAGATAACCGCGAGAAAATCGCACAAGCCAGAAAACTCCGCGCCCTTTCGCCGAGCTGGAAGCGAGATTTCACAAAAATTCTAAACAAATGAATATTTTTAAAGCAACAACCAAACGCGAAACCAGCGAAGCCGCAGCGCATCTCGCAAGTAAAAAACTCCGTGAGGCATTAATCGCAAACGGGCAAGCCAATTTCATCGTTGCCACCGGCGCGTCACAATTTGACTTCCTCGCCGCGCTGACCTCAGATGAAGCCATTGATTGGGGCAACACGACGATGTTCCATCTCGATGAATACATCGGCATTCCTGAGACGCATCCCGCCAGTTTTCGCAAGTATCTCAGGGAACGTCTTGTAGACATCGTTCATCCCGGAACGGTGCATTTTCTGAATGGTGAGACAGATGAACCGCAAGCCGAGTGTGACCGACTCAATCAGATTATCTCGCAACATCAGATTGACGTGGCGTTTGTCGGTATTGGTGAAAATGGACACCTCGCCTTCAACGATCCACCCGCGGATTTTGAGACAGAGGATCCTTATATCCTCGTTGCGTTAGATGAGGCGTGTCGGCTGCAGCAGGTAGGGGAAGGATGGTTCAAAGGACTTGAGGCGGTACCGACCCAAGCGATTTCTATGTCTATCCGTCAGATTCTGAAAGCAGAAACAATCGTCTGCACTGTGCCGGATGAACGCAAAGCGGAGGCGGTGCGGAATTGTTTGCACGGTGAGATAACGCCAATGCACCCCGCTTCAATCTTACAGACGCACCCAGATTGCTCGGTGTTTCTCGACGCTGGATCGGCATCCTTGTTGTAGGTGTGGGGCGAGGCGATAACCCCGCCACTGGTATCTACTGCCACTTTTTGATTTGTCCCCAAGTGACAGCGAGTTTGTCTTCTGGCGCGACATCAAACGGAATCTGACCTAAGGCGTAAAGGATTGAACGGTGGATCAGTTCCCAACCGTCGTCTGTTACCATTTGCCAACCGGTTGAATGCGGAAAGATGTTGACGTGTATCGCTTTTGTGGTGCCTTTCATTGTTTTCGCGCCTTTTTCGTAGACAGAAATGGCGACGAGATCGTCATTATCGGCACGCACGGCTAATATATCAACGTCACCTTCAAATCCACTACACGTCATGAGGGCTACCGCAGGTTTGCTGACTGTGACTTTATCCTTGAAACCCTCGGTAATCGGATGGTCGCTGTTGACGATGGTCAAGTCATCACCTGGATCCGAGTTGAACGTTCCATCTGGTGCGAAACCCATATCGTCGTAGGTCCATGTCTCTGCATTGACGACTGGGATGGCTGAATCTTCGTAAGCGTCGAGAATGTTGGCACTCGACGTTGATTCCGAAATGAAGACAAAATCAATGCCAGCGAGGTTCCCCGGATGCTTCGCCAGGTGTTCGCGAAGTTCGATTTCATAACCCCACTCCTCAAGGTAGTCTACAAGCAGGATGTCCTTCGGGTCGGGTTCCCCGGAACCAACAAGTAGCAATTTTTCGCCCGCAGCGCTCACTGTCCCTGTAGCAAGAAGTAGCACGAGAATCGGTAAAAAAAAGTAACGATACATGGTAAGTAGCTTCCTCCTTTTGGATTTTGTTTTCAAAGTGCCTTTAGTGAAAGAAAGGCTTAGGTTAGAAATCAGAATTTGGTTAATCTCAAATCAAACTTAGGTATACTCTACAGGAAGAGACGGAAGATGTCAAGCCTTTTTTAGTCTGAATGAATATCCAATTAATACGCCGGTGTTCAATTTTACTTGCTATCAATCTAACGGAAATGGAGCGTGTGCATGAAAGATCCAATCAAAGTTGGAATTATTGGTCTCGGTGGAACAATCGGCAGCACAACTGCTATTCTCACTGCAGAGCCGAATGTCCAACTCGTCGCCCTCGCGGACCCAGACCCAACCCGCAGGAAAACGGTCTTAGGTGGGATTAAAGGGGTCCGCGTTTTTGACGATTATCGGCAGATGTTTGATGCCTGCGACTTAGATGCAGTCTGTATTGGACTTCCGACGTGGATGCACGCCCCCGTTTCACAAGAGGCAATTGCGCGTGGGATGCATGTCCTCTGCGAGAAACCACCCTCAAATGACGCAGCCGAACTAATACCCGTCACACAACTCGCTGAAAACAGAGGTCTCACCTATATGTTCGTCCGACAATCGCGCTTTACATCTCAGCTGATGGAAGGTCGCAGACTTGTAGAGGCGGGAGAGCTTGGTGATGTATATTACGCTGAAACCCGATGGATACGCACACGGTGGTGTTCTGCACGCGGATGGCGGCACGATAAGGCAAAGGGAGGTGGGGTCCTACTGGATCTCGGTATCCACGCCATCGACAATGTCTGGTTTATGATGGGTTGCCCACGTCCCACAGAGGTTATGGCTGGACTCTACTGTACTTTCTCACATCTCGCGCCCCCTGAGCAAACCTACACCGCAGATGATGCGGCGTGCGGGTTTGTTCGGTTTGAAAATGGATGCACACTCCACTTCGCTGTCGCATTTTCCATGAATACCACGAACCGACACACCCCGGCGGCCGGAACCGATCTCGTCAAAAGTGAGACGCAGGAGTTTCATCTCTACGGCACAAAGGCAGGCTTTGAAAGCGGGAAGTTGTTGGTGGGAACCCCCGACGGTGTTAAGGTCAAACCGATAAAAGCACCGGCACAAAAGGCAGATGAGATAACGCTTCAGACACGAGAATTCATCCGAGCGATCCGGGAAGGAGATGAACCCCTCAATTCCGGTTCACAAGCGGTGATGCTAATGCAGATGCTCGATGCTGCGATGAAATCCAGCGAAATTGGCAGTGCGGTCGCAATTCAGGCCATCTCTTCATAACCGAATTTCCATTTATGGTAAACCTAAAAAATAAATAGGCATTCGCCCCCCCCGCTGGTAGGCGAGGTTTCTAACCTCGCCGGTGCAGAGTGCCCAATTAATTCTAAATTTTACCATAGGGGAGTCGCGATGTCCACACAACATAATTCAGAAGCCCCTCAGCAAGACGGGCTCACACCTCAGCAGAAACAGCAATTTCACGATGATGGCTTTCTGTTCGTCCGAAACGTGCTTCCAAATCAGGCACTTCAACCCTTAATTGACGAGTTAGCCCAATTCGTTGATGACGGTATACAGGCGGCGGTTAAGCATGGGATGCTTGATCCCTCAGACACTTATGACAACGAGCCGTTTGAAACGCGACTCGCACTCGTATCAAACGCCTGTTCTGAACCTGACTGGATTTGGCGTAACTATTTCCGCGACCAGAAAATCCGAACCGCTGGTATGTTCACACTCAGAACGGCACCCGCCCTCCTGGATGTCATCGAGTCGCTCATCGGTGGTGAAATCTTGGCACATCCCCAGTTTAATTTTCGCGCGAAAATGCCAAACCAAGACATTACTGTTATCCCGTGGCATCAGGATTTGGCGTATCTTATACCCGAAGAAGCCGGTAAAACATTGGTTGTGAATGTCTGGCTTCCACTCGTTCGTGCAACCGAGGAAAACGGATGTATGCAGGTCATCCGCGGCTCGCACCGCTTCGACCTGATTAATCACAACTTCCAAGACCAGACACCGGGGCATACCGGTGGGAAAGGCATCAGCGATATAGAACTACCCCCAGGCGATATTGTCACTGCCGAACTTGATGTTGGGGATGTCTTGCTAACGAGTGAACGGGTTGTCCACCGTGGGCTTCCAAACCGCGCCAATACCGTCCGTTGGAGTGTTGATACACGCTATAGCCAAATCGGTTTGCCAACCGGTCGCGCCAGCGTTCCAGGTTTCGTTGCTCGGAGTCGCGCAAATCCTGCGAAGGTTGCCAACTCTCATCACGATTGGAATCAACTTTTTGCGTCGAGCTAAGCGTCCCCAAACTTTTTCCGAAACAGTGCTACAGTATCGTGGTCAGGGTGATTCGGAAGTTCAGCCGGTGACTCCCAATCTTCAGCGACATCTGTTAATTGCACAGGCTTGCCGTCGTTTTCCAGCACCGATTTCCAACCGGCGAGGAAAACATTCGTTTTGTGTAAAATTTCCGCAAAGGTTTGGGGCATCTCATTGTGCAGTGCCATATTCTGAAACGCCCAGATCGTCGGCAACCATATCTCCGTCTTATCGAACGGGTAACCCGTACCGGTGTAGATTCTGAAATTCTCGCCACCGTAGGCTTCCTGCGTGTGAATCTGCACCGTTCCCCACGAACCGCTCACCTGATGTAGCGTGCCGTAGAACTGCCGTCCGGTGCTGTCAACATGTTCAAGCGTGATAACACCCGGCGGACTGTGCCAACTGTCCGTTTGATACGCCACGGATACAACTGGGTTCCCTGCTTCCGCTATCGCCCTGCACACCATATAGACCCCGTGAATCCCGTGTGTCGGATAGTCGTCAAACGAATTCGTCGCCGTATAACAGACGATTTGTTTGTCAGTCGCCCACGCTTTAGCACGCGAGATGGCATCGTTGTGCTCATGGCTTGACGGTGCAAGGATAGTCGCACCGTGCTTTCGCGCCAGTTCAATCATCTGCTGTGCCTTGGCAAGGGAGTTGGCGAAGGGTCGGTTAATCAGGTTCGGCAAGCCTGCTTCAAGGTAGGGTTCATGGAGGATATGGTTCCACGGATGATTGTAGTAGCCGCCAGAGATCACGCCGTCTACCTTCCCCAGCATGTCGTCAAAATTCTTGACAACTTCGCAACCATAAGGCGCAGCGATCTCTTGTGCTTTCTCGTATTCAATGTCCCAGCAGTGTGTGATGTGCATGCCTGTGAACGGCGTATCTTTTTCGCCTGAGCGTGGGTTAATATGCGGTGCCCACAACGGCATGTGCGAATACGATGCAACGTTCAGAAACCCGACACGGAAAGGCTCAGCGTTAGATGCTTGCATAGTTCTCTCCCTTTATGAATTCCCGGTTTGTAGTAGGGCAATTCATTGCCCGTTCCTTCGGTCTATAGATACCCAGACAACCGCTGGCGAGGTTTTGCAGCGTACCCGCCTAAATGCGACGTGCATTCCTAACCTCGCACAAATGCGCGTCCCATCCCTCTTTTCTGATGGCTGATCGCTGACAGCCGATTGCTGACTGCTAACAGCCATCTACATTGAAACCCAAGTCGAACCCTTCTCACACGACTCAACCGCTTTGTAAATGAACTGCATCCCCCGCAACCCGTCATAGACCGTCGGAAAATCATAGGCTTCCGTTTCCATCGGATCCCCGTCAATATAGCGTCGGATCGCCTCGACAACGCCAACGTAGATAGTCGCAAACGCCTCCAAGTAACCTTCAGGATGCCCAGTCGGAATGCGGGCACCCGCCGCCGCGATCTCGGAGAGGTACCCCTGACCGCGCGTCAGCGTCTGTCTCGGTTCACCGTAACGATAAAGTTCAAGATAGTTCGGGTTCTCTTGTGCCCATTTCACCGCGCCCTGTTCGGCGTAGACACGGAGCGTGAGTCCGTTTTCTTCTCCAGTGGCGACCTGACTTATGCTTAGAACACCTTTGCCACCGCCTCTGAGACGCAATAAAGCGTTGACATCCTCATCCAGTACCCTATCAGGAAGGAAAGTGCTTTTGTCAGCACAGAGTTCGACAATCGGATCCCCCGTGACGTATTCAAGTAGGTTCACACAGTGCGTACCGACATCGCCCATCGTGCCGCCGATACCTGACTGTGCTGGGTCAACCCGCCACGCCGCTTGCTTTTGACCGAGTTTCTCGTGTGGGACCATCAGAAAATCTTGAAGGTATTCAACGATCACCTTACGAATTTGTCCCATTGAACCTTCAGCAAAAAGTGAACGGGCGTGTCGTACGAGCGGATGCCCTGTATAATTGTGGGTCAGTGCAAAGACAAGTCCGGATGCTTCGACGCGTTGGACGAGTGCCTCGGCTTCGTCAAGACTGTAAGTCATCGGTTTATCGCAAACAATGTGGAAACCTGCATCCAAAAAAGTCTTTGCAATCTCGAAATGTGAGATATTTGGTGTGACGATGCTCACAAAATCAATACGTTCATCTTCAGGAAGCCTTGCTTCTGCTGCTGCCATTTCTGCGTAACTGTCGTAGCAACGATTGGGGTCGAGATACAATTCTGCACCCGTGATGCGTGTGTTTTCCGGGTCCCGAGAGAAACACCCAGCGACGACCTCAATTTGCTGATCGAGTGTAGCGGCAATGCGATGAACACCCCCAATAAACGCGCCCTGTCCACCACCGACCATACCCATCCGTAATTTCCGTTTCCAAGATTCCATAGTGCGTTCCTCCAATCGGACTTACGTATTTCCTCTTAAAGTCCCCCTGATAAGGGGGATTTAGGGGGTTAAAAACAGCAAATTCTCGACCGATATGCCAAATTTGCGTAAGTCCTGTCCAATTCGACTAACGCAAGCCGAGAATATCTCGATTCCGTGCCGTATCGGTCTCGCCGCCTGCAAAATCATCGAAGGCGACATCTGTTGTTTCAATGATATGTTTCGCGATAAACGGCGCACCTTCCGCTGCACCTTGCTCTGGACTTTTGACGCAGCATTCCCATTCCAGCACCGCCCAACTATCGTAGCCTGCTTCAGTGAGCAGCGTGAACACCTGTGTGAAGTCCACCTGTCCATCGCCGAGCGAACGGAATCGCCCTGCGCGTCCAGTCCAAGGTTGGTAACCCCCATAAACCCCAACGCGACCTGTCGGACGGAATTCGGCATCCTTAACGTGGAATCCCTTGATCCGTTCGCTGTAAAGTCGGATAAAGTCGATATAATCGAGTTGTTGAAGGAGAAAATGGCTCGGATCGTAGTTGAGACAGGCAGCGGGATGGTCGTTTGTGTAATCGAGGAACATCTCATAAGTCGCACCGTCGTAAATGTCCGAACCTGGGTGGAGTTCGTAGGCGAACACCTGACCGTTGTCGTGTGCGAGATCCAGCAACGGTGCCCATCGAGCGGCGAGTTCTTTGAAGGCTTCTTCGATAATCCCATCGGGACGTTGTGGCCACGGGTAAACGGTGTGCCACGCAAAGCCGCCTGAAAGCACGGGGATAACATCCAGACCCATATTCACTGAGGCGTGGATACATTTCGTCAATTCATCTACCGCCCACGCCGTCCTTTCAGCACCGCGTAAGCCGGGTGGATGGAACGCCTCAAACATAACTTCGTATGCCGGATGCACCGCCAAGACCTGACCAGCGAGATAGCCCGCCACCTCCGTCGCTTCGAGTCCTATCTCATTGAGTGTTCCTTTTAGTTCGTCGCAATAGGTTTTGGATTCGGCGGCTTTTCCGATGTCAAGGACGCGCGCATCCCAATTCGGAAGTTGAACACCTTTGTATCCTAAACTCGCAACCCATCCCCCAATATTTTCCAGCGTATTGTATGGTGCTTCATCCCGCATGAATTGCGCGAGAAAGATAGCTGGACCTTTGATTTTCGGCATCGTTCCTCCTTTTCAAATCCAGAAAAAATAAATTACCAAATCTTCCCAAATTTTAGGTATAATATATAAAAGCCATTGTGAAATGTCAAGGATTTTGGAGGGGTTCAGTTTAGTGAAAAGAAAAGGTGTGGAACAACCTATCTACGGGTTAGCTGTTCGCGGGGTCACAAAACATTTCCACCGGAACAAGCGGACGAACAATAAAATACATTTCTATCAGAAGATTCGCCAGATATTCAAGCCAGAGAAAGAGATTGTCCGGGCAGTTGACGACATCTCCTTAGCGGTGAACATCGGAGAAATCTATGGGATTCTTGGTGCAAACGGCTCTGGGAAATCGACCTTAATTCGTCTCATTTCAACGCTCCTGATTCCCGATGCTGGGAGTATTCAAGTCTTCGGAGATGACGTTGTAACAGATAGCCTGAAGGTCCGACGCGTCATGAACCGTGTCTCCGTTGAAGCCTCGTTCTTCAAACGCCTCTCTTCAGCAGAAAACCTGATTTACGCCGCCCGTCTCTATGGGATTCCTGCTGCCGAAGCCGAGCGGAAGGCGAAGCAAATTTTGGAAAGACTCGGTTTTGACGCGAATCGGATGAACGAAGAAATGGAGCATCTATCGCGCGGCATGCAACAGAAAGTCGCTATTGCCCGTGCCCTACTCACGACGCCTATGCTCCTGCTGCTTGATGAACCCACGACAGGACTTGACCCCAAATCTAAGCGCGATGTCCAAGCCTTTATTGAGGAGATCCGTCAAGAACGGAATGCCGTCATTGTCCTAACGACACACGATATGGCAGAGGCTGAGAGATTGTGTGATAAAATCGCGATCATTGACAAGGGGAAGTTTATCGCAGAGGGGACCGTTGCGGAGCTCACCACCAACACACCCTCGCAGAACGGTGCTCCCGCAACATTGGAAGATGTCTTTATTGCGCTGACCGGCAAAGCGATTGAGGAGGAGGAATAAAGTCGTGCTGAATCTCGTCCGGGAGACTGTTGTCTCTTACGCCTTCATTGAACGCAACTTTAATCTCGTAAAGCGGTATCTCAGTTGGGAAATCCTCTTTTTTAGTTACTCTATCGTCAACGCCCTAACCATCGGCTTGATTATGGTCGGACGTGGTAGCAGTGAAGATGTGCTTTATCTCGTCATCGGGGCATTAATCTGGGGATTTCTCTCTATTATGATGCGCGAGGTGAGCGATGCTATTACGTGGGAGCGATGGGAAGGCACAATCGAATATACCTTTATGGCACCGATTTACCGGATCACACACTTGGTCGGTTCGTGTCTTTTTGCGATTCTATACGGATTGATCCGAACCGGTTTAGTGCTGGCGATCATGCCATTCTTTTTTGGTGAACATATCAACTTGGGAAACGCGAATTGGTTGACTATGTCTGTGACTGTCCTTATCTCCAGTCTTTCTTTCATCGGCATCGGTCTAATGGCGGCAATTTTCCCTTTACTTTCACCAGAAAAAGGACAGGCGGCAACCGGCATTATCCAATCCGTATTACTCTTAGTCTCCGGTATCTACTATGAAATTGAGGTATTACCGGAGTGGCTGCAACCGATTTCCAAAATATCGCCTGCTACCTATACACTTAGATCGATTCGTGCAGCAATTCTTGATAATGCATCGCTTGGGAGCCAGATGGGCAATTTATTGTTGCTGTTCATTATTGGTGTGCTACTCATCCCATTCGGGTTTTGGGTTTTCCATCTCGGTGAAAAGTATGCCAAGCGCGTCGGTAGACTTAAAAGAAGTGGGTAGACGCTTAATACTGAATCTATGCTTAAATTAGTTAGGGAGGGGTTAATGTCAGGATATTACAGATTTCCAACAATTTGTCAAAATACCATTGTTTTTGTATGTGAAGATGATTTATGGACAGTCTCAATTGACGGTGGCGTTGCCCGCCGCCTTACCTCAAATCTCGGTGCGGCGAATTCTCCATGCTTATCGCCGGATGGCGAGCTGCTCGCTTTTTCTGGACGTGAAGAAGGTCCGTCAGAGGTTTATGTGATGCCAGCCCTCGGTGGCGAAGCGAAGCGGCTCACCTATCAAGGCAGCAACGCCACCATCGTCAACTGGGATGCCGATGGCAAACATATCCTCTATGCGAGCGGTGCCGGTTTGGCGTTTGATCCATGGATATGGAAAATTTCCGCAGATGGCGGCGAACCGCAACGTCTCTCGTACGGTCCCGCCAACCACATCGACTTCAGCGACGCAGACGGTGTGATCATCGGTCGATTGACACGGGAACCGGCACGCTGGAAACGCTACAGAGGCGGTACAGCCGGGCAGCTTTGGGTGGACATTGAAGGGGATGGGCAATTCCAATCGCTTTCACCTGTTGATAGCAATTTCACGACACCCATGTGGATTGGCGAGCGTATCTATTTTATCTCTGACCACGAAGGGGTTGGGAACATCTATTCCTGCCTTCCGAACGGCGAAGACGTTCAACGCCACACGCATCAGGATACCTACTACGCCCGTTCGGCGCAAACGGATGGCACCCATATCGTCTACCATGCCGGTGCAGACCTGTTTGTTTATAACATCGAAAACAAGACTGATACCCGTGTTGATGTGGACTTCCGCAGCCCTCGTATTCAGAGACAACGAAAGTTCGTGAGTGCATCAAGATACCTGCGGGAGTACGCACTCACGCCAGACGGACACGCATTGGCTTTGACAGTCCGAGGCAAACCTTTCACAATGGCGAATTGGGAAGGTGCCGTCCTCCAGCACGGCGAGCGGAGTGGTGCCCGTTACCGCTTTACAAAGTGGTTCAACGACGGAAAACGTCTCGTTACCCTCTCCGATGTTGGCGGGGAAGAAGTACTTGAAATCCACACCCGCGATGGGAGCGCAGACATTGTTCGACTTGACGCATTTGACCTCGGACATATACGCGCGCTTGAAGTCTCTCCGCAAACAAAAGACGAGAAAAACGACTGTTTGCTGCTAATCAACAACCGTTTTGAGCTGCTGCACATCGACCTTGAAACCCAGGAGATGCGGGTGCTTGATAAAAGTCACTATCAGAACATCCAAGGCGCAGTGTGGTCCCCTGATGGCGAATGGTGCGCCTATAGTTTTCCATCGACAGAGACCACGCGATCCATCAAACTCTGCAAAATCGAAACAGGTGAGACGTGGCTTGTCACCCAACCCGAATTCAGCGATTTCTCACCCGCATGGGATCCCGATGGAAAATACCTCTATTTCCTGTCTTACCGCGAGTTTAATCCAGTCTACGATGCACTCCACTTTGATCTCGGTTTTCCTTCAGCGATGCGACCCTTGCTGATAACCTTGCAGAAGACTTTAGGCAATCCGTTTGTGCCGGAACCGCGTCCGCTTGAAGAGGAGAAGGAAGATAAGGACAAGGAGAACCAAAAAGAGCAAGAGGAAGCATCTGATGAGAAGGACGAAAAGTCTAAGAAAGAGAGTCCACCGATCACCATAGATCTGGAAGGAATTTCACAACGCGTCGTCGCCTTTCCGTATCCGCGGGGCCATTATGGACAAATTGCTGGTATTGAGGGCAAAGCAATCTTTACGTCTTATCCTTCGCGAGAGGTGTCGGGGCCTTTTGATGACGACGGCAATACGGCAAGAGGCACGCTCCACGCCTACGATTTCAAGGAGCAGAAAAAGGAGAGGCTCATTTCGGGTATTGACGATTTCCAACTCTCTCGCGACGGAAAAACGCTTGTGTATGCCAGTGGGAGTCGGTTGCGCGTTATAAAGGCTGGAAAGAAAGCGGAGGGCGACTCGAAATCTGGGAGTAGAGCCAGTCCAAGTCGCCAGAACGGCTGGATTAATCTCAGTCGTATCAAAGCCTCTGTCATCCCGACAGCCGAGTGGCATCAGATGTATCGAGAGGCGTGGCGGCTGCAGCGGGATTACTTCTGGACGGCGGATATGTCGGGCGTGGATTGGGAACATGTCTATCAACGCTACCTCCCGCTACTCGACCGGATTGCCACGCGTGGCGAATTTTCTGACCTGATGTGGGAGATGCAGGGTGAGCTCGGCACCTCACACGCCTATGAATTCGGCGGCGATTATCGCAGTTCACCGAATTACGCACAAGGATTCCTCGGTGCCGACTTCGTTTATGACGCTGAGAGCGGTGGATACCGGATTACACATATTCCGCAAGGCGACGCATGGGAGGCGACGAAAGATTCACCCCTAAATGCACCGGGGATAAACGTCCGAAAAGGAGATATTTTGCTCGCTATCGGTGGACAAAGCGTCAGCGAAACCGTCTCACCGGGTGAACTGCTTGTGAACCTCGCAAGTCAGGAGGTACAAGCCACCTTCCAAAACGCCGACGATGGCGAAAAACGCCCTGTCACGCTCAAAGTCCTACGGAGTGAAAGGGAGTTACGGTATCGCGAGTGGGTCTCCCGAAATCGGCAGTACGTCCACGACAAAACGGACGGGAAAGTTGGATACGTCCATATCCCGGACATGTCGCGACGCGGGTATGCGGAGTTTCACCGCGGTTATCTCGCCGAGGTGAGTTATCCGGGTTTACTCGTTGATGTGCGTTATAATGGCGGGGGGCATGTGTCGCAGCTCCTGTTAGAGAAGTTATCGCGTCGGCGGATTGGGTATGACATTCCGCGTTGGGGAACCCCGCATCCGTACCCAGATGCTTCCGTTCTCGGTCCGATGGTAGCCGTCACTAATGAAAATGCAGGCTCCGATGGCGACATCTTCTCTCACTGTTTCAAGCTCATGGAATTGGGACTGCTTATCGGGAAGCGCACGTGGGGTGGTGTTATCGGTATTTCACCACATCAGATGTTTGTGGATCGTGGCGGAACGACGCAACCCGAGTATTCTTTCTGGTTCGTTGATGTCGGTTGGAGCGTTGAGAACTACGGCACCGACCCAGATATTGAGGTAGACTATCGTCCGCAGGACTACCCCACTGAAGGCGACCCACAGTTAGATCGGGCGATAGAGGAGCTCCTCCGACAGATGGAAGAGAACCCACCCGAAGTTCCTGATTTTGGTGACCGTCCGCGTTTAACTTTGCCAACGCTGCCGAAAGCGTGATATCGGCGAACCCCAGTGTTCCACAAAATAGGTAGGCGCGGTTTCCTAACCGCGCCGGTTTTCCTTATCCAAACCCATGTTCCCTATCGCTAACGCGGTCTCCGCGTTCGTAGTAGGGCAATTCATTGCCCGTTTCCCCGGGGCAATAAATGCTTATTCTTTGTGGGAGGGTTTGTAACCCCGATATTTCCGCGCCCTATTCTATAAATGTCCCATATCATAAAAAACTTGACATCCCTCCGAAAACATGATATAATTATACTATACTGAAAATAAGTTGGATGTGTCTGAAAAGTTCACAATCCTAAAATGTTATGTTTTCCACGAAAATTATTTTTTTCGCAGCAGGGAAAGTTAAAAATAAATTGTCTATAAACCCTTACGGCCACTGGGTTTTCAGCCAGTAAGCACTGGATGCCAAATGTTACATTGGTGTAACATTTTAACACCAAAAGCCACATGTCAAAACAGCACGAAAACACAATCACAACGAAACTTGTAGACATCCTTAACGGGATGCGTAGCACTTGGTCCCTTGCAGAGCAGACACGTCCTTTCAAAAACAATCATAAATGCCCTGATGTTTTTGTAACCGAGCTCGGACGTGAACCTGTTGCTATTGAAGTGAAACTTGATGGCAAAAGTCCTAACACTCGTGGAGAGGCACAAGCAGCAGAACACTTTACCGAAATTAGATGTGCGGTGTCTTTCTGCAGAGGCGTTAGCGAATGCTGACCAGATTTTTGATGAGATGAACCACAAGCGGATGTTACCATTTAATGAATCAGACCAAGATGTAGTACGTCACGAGTTAGATCGACGTTTCTTGACAGATGTTTTGGGCATCACTTCTGAGGATGTGCATAAGGCAATGCATCGTCTCCGTGAAAAGTTATGTGCGGAGCCAAGCATCCACGGAGGCAAAAAATCTCGGTGTGATTTGGAGAAGGAGCGGTTAAAACTGGGCTTGTGAGCAGCAGACGTGGAACTTACTTCTCACCTAAGGAATCAAAAACGATTTGACACTCACTTTGACATAGGTTAAAATATTATCAAACAGCATTGGCAAATGAATTTGCTGGGGCTACAACAGAAAAACCTACAGTTACATAAGTCGTGAATAGAGAGGAGAAAGTTTATGATACCGCCAATCACAAAACTGCTCATAAAAATTGAACAACTTGAATGGGACTTAGCAGAGGTCAAGAAGGAGCTAGAAAAACTTCAAGGGCCTTTCATGAAATCACTCACACCTGAGGAACGTTTGGCTGCGCGGTCTGCAAGAGTCCGGGCACAAAATGCAAGACTACGTTCTTTACGCAAAAAACGCGATCCCGCAGCGAAAACCCTCACGGCAGAGGAACTTCAGCAGCTTTCTCTTGAGGAGGGCATAAACCCAGAGGATAATCTTTTGAGTAGTGCCATCATTGAAGAACGGGAGAAGCTGCGTAAGTAATTTTTGTCAACCTCGCATATTCACCAAATAAATCCCAGCCGCCACCAGCGCAGCACCCCCCAGCAGACTAATCGTCAACTCATCCCCTAAAAACAGATGACTAAACAGCACACCCGATAAAGGTGTTGCAAAGAACAGCACAACGAGTTTACTCGCACTATACCTCTCAAGTATAGATGTCCACGCCAAAAAGCAGAAGCCCGCGATAACACCACCTTGATAAAGGAGCGCAGCCGCACTTGAAAGTGTGAGCTGCATCGGTTCACCGCGTTCCAATAGGAAACTTATTATACCATAACACGGAAGACTCAAACTTAAATACCACACGAGCAGTCGGTACGGATGAATCGATTGGACGAGCAGTTTTGTCACGACAACGCGTAGTCCCAAGAAACACCCACTGACGAGTACAAGGATATCGCCGAGAATACTCGTTTCACCATTACCAAGGTTCGGGGCGACTGTTACGAAAACACCACTGAAGGCAACGATAATCCCCAAAGTCTTTGGAATAGAGAGGCGTTCCGCCGGAATCCAGAGATGCGCAAATATCGCTGTAAAAAAGGGATATACGTTGATGAAGATAGTTGAGCGCGATGCCGTTGTGAAGAGCGTCCCTGTGTTCAATGTGATAATTTGGAGTATGAAGATAGCCGTGAGTAAGAGTAGTCGCGGAAGTTCACCGGGACGCAAACCAAGCGAGACACGTCTGAAGAGGGACCACCCTCCAATAATAACGAGTCCAATCACAAATCGGAAAAACGCCAGTGCCATGGGTGGGAAATCTTGCAGCCCAACTTTGATTGACGGCGAATTCCCGCCCCAAAGAAATGCGAGGAGCAAAGCGAGGGCGATAATCTTCCCCCGCGGCTCCTCGCTAATCACTGCTGGTCTTGACGATGTCCCGATAGTCTCTTTTTTATTCAAAAGAAGTTGATGTCCTCAGTAGAAGGTTCCGTTTCCTACAGTAGGAAGGGGTTTGCAACCCCGATTGCATTAATCGTAGGCACCCGGACGGTGGTTCCCCATTAGGCGTTGTTGACGTTCCGTTGCCAGTTCCAAGATGTTGTCGTTGAATTGGAACCGATTCAAGTAGGGCGGGAATTTCTGGGTTATCATCCGATTCGCGTAATGCACCTGTAGGAGATACCGGGTCTGATCGCTCCGATTTGCTGTCCCTCGATGCCAGACCTCACTTCGGAAAAGCACGACATCACCACCATTACAGAGAATGCTCTTCTCTTGGTTCCCTTTCCATTCCGTTTCGCCATCCGGTCGCCGTCCGGAAAGGTGGCTGCCCGGCACAAACTTTGTTGGACCCAAGTCTTCGTAAAGGTCATCCAGATAGTAGTGTGCAGTCGTGATGAAAATCGGGACCTTGACGCGCGGATCCTCTAAAATATCCGTTGGTAGTGGAATCGGCAACCAATCTGTGTGTAAACCTTGATCAGGACGACCCGGACCTGTTACCCATGCCGTCATACCGATGACATGGCAGTCTTCGCCGTGCACTGCCTCTGCTAACGCAATAACAGGAGACATGTCGAGATATTGGAGGAAGACCGGATCGCGATTGAAGGCATTATTAATGTGTTTGTTGAGGAAACCGTTTCCGTTTTCTGGCGTGCCGTGCCTGTCAAAACTCTCAGGAATAGCGGTTAACCTGTCCATCGCGGCGCGGAGTTCCACCAGTTGTGCCCCTTCGATCACCTTTGGTAGATAGGCGTATCCGTCCTCCTCCATTGCCCTGACTTGGCTTTCGAGGTCAGGATAGGCGACAAGAGGTAGGGATTGGCTCATTGTCTGTTTCTCCTTTTTCTAAAGCGAAACTTGGAAAGTTCAATCTCTCACTTCGGTATTTTATAACTTTTAGATGCCTATGTCAACTTTTTTCCGAACAATTCGTTGACAAAGTACATCCAAATTAATGTTAAAAGTAACAAAGTATTATCAAAAAAGGAGAAAGAAAAATGAAAAATGAACACGTAACACCCGAAACTTCTGAATCTACGACTAAAGATGCAGCGATCCGTGTGCTTGGCACAGTGTTGGAATCTTTGCCCGGCAATCTCTTTCACGTGAAGTTAGAGGATAACGATTACAAGGTTGTCGCCTACCTTGCCGGTAAGTTGATGCAGCACAAAATCTGGGTTCTTCCCGGCGACCAGGTTACCCTTGAACTTTCTCCGTATGATCTCACGCGTGGACGCATCGTTTGGCGGAATCCGGGCAATTAGCACCTGCCGCTACGCACCCCGTTTCATGGAGAACGCTGCGTTTCATGCAATCGCGTCCGGGCAAAAATAAAAAGGAGTAACAGCCTGTTTTTCTGATTGCGCACATAGGCAACGCACCGCCGACAGGCAAATCTAATTATGGAAGGCATTGTAATAAAAGCGCGCGGTGGCGCATACGAGGTACAGGTCGGCAATCAATGCTATACCTGCGTCTTGCGTCACCAACTCATTGAGGATGAAAAACGAAGACTTGATGAGACGAAAGAGATGCCCTATGTCGATTTAGTCGCTGTCGGCGACCGCGTCCGTATCTCGACAACACCAGTTACAAAAGAGAGCGGATATATTGAGGAATGCCTTCCACGCGACACGCAATTCGGACGCACCCGTATGGACGGTTGGCGGCAAATCATCGTCGCCAACCTTGATATGTTACTTATCATCTTCGCCGCACGCCATCCGACCCTCAAACTTCGCATGCTTGACAGATTCCTCGTTACTGCCGAGGCATCTGATGTTGAGCCCGTCATCTGTATTAACAAAATTGATTTGGCGAAATTCGAGACTGTACAACGCCAGCTCAAATTATATGAAGAATTAGGCTATAAAGTGGTTTATACAAGTACCGTGACCGGTATAGGTATTGACAAATTACGCGAAGTGATGCAGAATAGGATTTCAGCGATTGTGGGTTCATCAGGCGTTGGGAAATCCTCGCTGCTGAACGCATTGCAGCCCGGATTACAACTCCGGATAGGCGAGGTTGATGAGCGCATACACAAAGGACAACATACAACGACTGAAGTCGTACTCTTACCACTCGAATTCGGTGGATTCGTCGCCGATACACCCGGCGTCCGAACCCTCGGTTTGCTTGAAATCGATGACGAACAGGGACTCGATATCTATTTCCCAGAGATGCGGGCTTATATACCGGAGTGCAAGTTTGCCGCTTGTACACACCAACACGAACCTGCTTGCGCCGTTAAGCAGGCAGTCGAAACCGGGGACATCAACCCTATCCGATATGAAAGCTATCTCCGGATCTCCGGATTTAAGGAAGGGAGATATGAACGAAACTCAGATAAGAAACGAACCGACCGAAAGACGCGACGACGTAAACGCTGATCCGCGAAAGTGGGCGGAGGCTATCCAGAACTTGCACCGTATTATTGAGAGAAGTGAACAGAAGCTTGAATACTTCCAAAACCGCGTGAAACAGGCAAAATTCATGGATCGTCCGAATCAGCGTAAGGTTCGTGCTGCGGGTGCTCAAGTCGGTGCGCACTCAGCACAGTTAGAAGGCTTACGTAGTGAACTGTATCGCTTGGAACGTCTTTATAGCGGTGGTATCCATTTTAGGCACACTACGGAGAATGAAATCCGCCAAATTTGGGGGTGGATAAACCGACCTGCCATCAGAAGACATCTCTACACAGCGCGCGTATCGTTTGAAACTTTCCTCGAAGATTGGCACCGTTGGACGGCGCAAGAGCAAACACACGCCCTCGCTATTGAACTCCGTACAACGCGGCTTCTCATCGGATTTGTCCTTCTCCAGCACGACGAAGATACCGTTACGATCAGATTCGTCGTCATTCGACCGGATTACCGCGCCCGTGGATACGGCACGGATACCCTCGTTGAAGCCGCTCACTACGCTTTTGAGCAACTCGGCGCGGAACACATTACGCTGCAGGTGTCCGTTGACAATGGACCCGCGCTCATCTGTTTTGAGAATGCAGGGTTCCGCTATCTCGGTTACACAGATACTGCAGGACAGACCTACACCATGGGCATTGATCGCAGCGAATGGGAAGGCGACGCGCCGATCGACGAGGCAGTGGCATCCCCACGACTCAGCACACCTCTTGGTGCATTCTTTGATGAAGAAGAGTAAATTTTCTGATTTTCTATAATATTCCCCAAAATAGGTAGGCGAGGTTTTGCCTCGCCAATACTTCTATCCCCAATAAATAACCCTGATTTTTTTCAAAATAATTGACGAAAGTGCATCCGAAAATGTGTATAAACGAATCATTGTCGTTTTTTAAATGGCGATGGTATCCTATTGCCGCTGTATTGTGGCAAACGAAAAAAAGGAGGAATTTATTATGTTAGTAAACCAGAGGAGGTGTGACACTTAAGTGTTACGCCCTTGTGGGTGTGGCACTAAGTGTCGCACACTTTGGAAGGGGACGGGGGGTTGAAACCCCTCTGTCCCCCATTTTCGATGTATACTCTTTTTTCTGATAGAAGCAGTACGCACCAAATTTTTATGGCATATTTTTCTATCTTTTGGTATACTATCCCGTACAATTAGCAAAGTGTAATCTTTGCCAACGTGTTGTTAATTTTTTTTACGCTTCTAAACTACAAACAGAGACAAAAAAGGAGGAGGTACCTATTATGCTACGTTTGAACCACGCTACCCTTCGTCTGAAAACATGCAGTCCACGGCGATGGTGCCTCTGCCCATTATCGACGGTTTGATTGAAATGGCATAGGCGCAGTCGCCTCATACGTGAGGAGTCGCTCTATCTATGCCCAAATTTAATCCTGAATTTTGGGAAATTCCGGTTCCACCGGAATATTTCGATCAGTTTACGACAGAAGATTATCTTTGGTATCGAGCACCTGATGACGGATATACCATAGCCCGTCGTCTCAAACGTCAAGCGGTCTTAGAACAAATTCATCAGATTATCGCAAACGACCTAACCCACCGCCAAGCCGAGTGCGTCCAACTTTACTTCTACCAAGGCAAAACCCAAGAAGAGATTGGCTATATCCTCGGCATCTCCCGGCGTGTTGTGAGCCAACACCTCTTCGGTATCACGCGAAACGGGAAACAGATAGGCGGCGCGATTAACAAGATCCGCAAGATGTGCCGAAAACAGGGAATAGAATTTCCTTAGTGCAAACCAATTCATCTATCAACGCTACAAGTGCAATTCAACGCGAGAGGCACCTTCAACGGTTACCTCTCGCTTGAAAGCACTTCAACCCCTCCCAAAAAATAAAATTATCCATTCAGGACTTACGCAAGATTAAGTTGAAACACGTATCTTCGGATGATAAAGACCCTTACCACCAAACGAAGGACATTATCGCACGTTCCGACGCGGCAGCTGTGTCAATCCGCGATTCAGAAATCCAGCCCCGCCGAGTTATTTCCGTATCAATAGCGTGCGTGTCGCAGTGAAATCGCCTGCTTTGAGTGTGTAGAAATAGACACCCGTTGCAACTTTCTCACCCAAGGCATTGCTGCCATCCCAATGGATCGCACGGCTACGACTCTCATACATACCCGCGGTTTGATACCCTAACTTCAGTTCCCGCACCACAACACCCCGTATATCGTAGATCGTTAGCGTAACTTCAGCAGGTTCGGCGAGCTGATATGGTATCCACGTCTCTGGGTTGAAGGGATTGGGGAAGTTGCTGAGCAGGACGGTCTTATCAGGAATTATAGGCGATGTTTCAATAGATGGCGCAGCACGGCCATTCTCATCAACGGCCTCCGTAACATCATCCAAAACATCAATTGTAACGGTAATTCTGTCCCCACCACTATTCCCATCATAGACAGTCACCGTTACCATATAAGCGTTCTTTGTTTCATAGTCAAGTGCTGCTTTTGTTTTTAACTGTCCTGATGTGCTGACAATATCAAACGCATCGGCATCCGTGCCGCTCAGACTATAGGTGAGGGGATGATTGTCTGCATCTGTAGCAGTGACAGCCTCGCCGATGTTGGTACCGGCTGCGGTGTTCTCTGCGATAGTGCGCGTGGTGCTATTACCCTCTATAAACTGGGGCGGGTTGTTATTAAGAGTTATGTCTATAAATACACCAGGATTCGCTGTCTTGAGTCTCTGGAGGGGCTCGTAATCTGAAATCGGATTGTCCTTCAGAGAGAGCCATACCAGTGCGGTCATATTTTCAAGAGGTAATATATCACTGATGGAATTGGAAGCCAGCCCAAGTGCTACCAGCGAAGTCATATTTTCAAGAGGTGATATATCCTTGATGGAATTCTTGTCCAAGCCGAGTACTACCAGCGAAGTCAAGTTTTCAAGAGGTGATATATCACTAATGGAATTGCTATACAGATGGAGGTCATCCAGATTCGTCAAGTTTTCAAGAGATGATATATCACTAATGGAATTGCTATTCAGATAGAGGTCTGTCAGATTCGTCAAGTTTTCAAGAGGTGATATATCCTTGATGGAATTTTCACTCAGATAGAGGTTATCCAGATTCGTCAAGTTTTCAAGAGGTGATATATCACTAATGGAATTGCTATCCAGTATGAGGAATTTCAGCGAAGTCAAGTTTTCAAGAGGTGATATATCACTAATAGAATTATTCTTCAGATAGAGGTCTGTCAGATTCGTCAAATCCTCAAATCGTGGTATATCCTTGATGGAATTGTCACTCAGCGTGAGTTTTATCAAGGCGGTCAAATTTTCGAGTGGTGATATATCACTAATGGAATTCTCATACAGATAAAGTGTTTCCAGCGAAGTCAAATGTTCAAGGGGTGATACATCGCTAATGGAATTCTTATGCAGATAGAGCGTTGTCAGTGCCGTGAGTCCATCGAAATCACCAGATTTCAGTGAGGTAATGTCTTTGCTTCTTAGGTCGAGTAAGGTAATTGCAGCAAGGTGCGCTTCAGAGACATCTTCAGGAGACCTAACGCCTGCAGCGGCGACAATCGCGTTACGCACCTGCGGTGTGCGTTGACGAAGAGGTGTGATCCTGTTGATCGCTTCGGGTGCATCTATAACATTGATGGTGACGCTGATGTTATCACTACCACTATTGCTATCTGAGACAGAGACAGTGACCGCGTAAGAAGACTTTGTTTCATAGTCTAACGCTGCACGGGTGCGGAGCTGCCCAGAGAAACTGACAATGCTAAACGCTGCGGCATTTGTGCCACCCAGCGTGTAGGTTAATGTATCATTGTCTGGATCGGTAGCAGAGACGGGACTGCCGATGTTGACACCGGGGTCGGTATTTTCTACGACGGATCGTGTGGTGTTGTCTCCATCGGTGAATGCGGGTGCGCGATTCTCATCTACATCCGTAACGTTAATTGTAACATCAATCGTGTCTGTGAGTTTGGAATCAGAGACGGTAATCCTCACAGAATAAGACGACTTGCTTTCATAATCTAACGCAGCATTGGTTTGGAGCTGCCCAGAGGTAGAAACGATGCTAAATGATGCGGCGTCTGTGCCACCAAGGGTGTAGGTCAAGGTGTCATCGTCGGGGTCGGTCGCAGCGACAGCACTCCCGATATTTGTATTTGCGGCGGTATTCTCGGCGACAGAACGCGTCGTGCTTGTTCCTTCGGCGAAGGACGGGGCGCGATTCTCATCTACATCTGTGACGTTGATCGTGACATCAATGGTATCTGTGAGTTCACTATCAGAGACGGTAATCCTCACGCTGTAAGAGGTCTTGGTTTCATAATCTAACGCTGCGCGGGTTTTCAATCGCCCGTTGGTGCTATTGATACGAAAGGCTGCTGCGTCCGCGCCACCCAGCGTGTAGGTCAAGGTATCACCCGTATCGGGGTCTGTCGCAGATATAGCCGTGCCTATGTTTGTGTTGGCTGCGGTGTTTTCTGCTATGGAACGCGTCGCCGTGCTGTTTGCGAAACTCGGTGCCTCGTTGACGTTCGTCACAGTGATCGTGACATCAATGCTATCACTGCTTCCATTGCCATCGGAGACAGAGACCTTCACCGAATAGGAGGCCTTGGTTTCATAGTCTAAGGCGGCTTTGGTTTGGAGTTGACCGTTGGTGTCAACAATGCTAAATGAACTTTCATCCGTGCCACCGAGCGTATAGGTGAGGGTATTGCTGGTATCC